>JAEYOJ010000141.1 GCA_023411815.1 Pseudomonadota bacterium
CCATGGTGCCCGGCTCGTCGGAGAAGGTCGAGCGCACGTGCACCGGCACATTGTACTTCTTGGCGAACTCCACGGAGCGGATCTGGAGCACCTTGGCGCCCATGCTGGCCATCTCCAGCATCTCATCATAGGTGATTCTGGACAGCTTGCGCGCCTGGGAGCAGATGTTCGGGTCCGTGGTATAGACGCCGTCCACATCCGTGTAGATCTCGCACGTATCGGCCTTGAGCGCCGCGGCGATGGCCACGCCCGAGGTATCCGATCCGCCTCGGCCCAGGGTGGTGATGCGGCCGTGACAGTCGCAGCCCTGGAAGCCGGCCATGACGAGCACGTCGTACTCCTCCAGCATGGCGCGGATGCGGTCCGTGTCGATGTTCACGATGCGTGCGCGGCAGAAATCGCTGTCCGTCACGATGGGAACCTGATGGCCGAGCAGCGAGCGGGCCTTGACCCCGGCATCCTTGAGCAGCATGGCGAAAAGGGCCACTGAAACCTGCTCGCCCGTGGTGACGAGCACGTCCAACTCCGCAGGGTCGGGCTCCTCGGAGAACTGGTTGGCCAGGGCGAGGAGCCTGTTGGTCTCTCCGGACATGGCCGAGAGCACCACCACGAGCTTGTTGCCTTGGGCACGTGCGGCCAGGACCTTCTTCATGACCTGCTGCATGCGCTCCAGGCCAGCCACCGAGGTTCCGCCGAATTTTTGTACGACGATTTTCATGAAGCTGTCACGCCTCCCACAAGAGTGAGAATCAGAACCTTGATTGTTATATTCGGATGATCAGGACGCCGCGAACCGACGCAGCTTCCCGCTGATCCCGTGCAAATAGCCTTCGGCGGCTCGTCCCAAGGCTTCCAGCTTGACCAGACGGCCGGTTTCGGCCGGTTGCCAGGTAAGGCGCAGCACGCTTTCGGGCCAGTCGCGGGGAGCCAGGTATTGCGCCCATTCCACCACGACCAGGGTGGAAGGCGACTCCAGGCTTTCGCAATACTGGTCATCAGGCGCCGAGCCCATTTGCCTGTACAGGTCGAAGTGGGCCACTTCGGGGCACGTCGGGTACAGGTTGCAGATTGTAAAGCTCGGACTGGATACCTCGGCCTCTGCACCGCCCGGCAGAGCGGAAACCAGACCCCGCACCAGTGTGGTCTTGCCAGAGCCGAGATCCCCTTCCATCAAAATGGCGAAGCCCGGCTCCGCGGACAGGCCTTCGGCCAGGATGCGCCCGAATTCCAGAGTCGCCTCGGTATCGGCCAGGCGCAGAAGCTGGGACATGATCCCTAGCGCCCTCCGCTGTCAAGCAGGGTGCGCAGAACGTCCTCCTTGCCGATGACGCCCACGAGCTTGTCGCCCTCGACCACGGGCAGGGTATGGATCTTCTTTTCCACCATGATCTGCGCGATGTCGGTTATGGACGTTTCGGGCCGCACGGTGACGGGCTTGGCCGTCATGGCTTCGCCGACGGTCATGGCGGAAATCTTGCGCATCTCTTCATCCAGCTTGTCGTAGGAACGCAAGGGAATGAAGCCGTCCAGAAGGGTGAACAGGGTGGGCATGGTCAAGGACTTCTGTTGCGCCACCAGGTCCGTCTGGCTCAGGATGCCCACCAGCCGGTCGCCTTCGACCACGGGCGCGCCGTTGATCCGCTTTTCCAGAAGCACCCTGGCCGCGGCGACGATTTCCGTGTCAGGCGTGAAGGTGATGACCTGGGTGCTCATGATGTCTTTAGCGTTGAGCATGGTCTTTGAGCTCCTTGATGGCTTGCGGCAAGACATGCGCGATTTCCAGCGGCATGTTGCCCCGGTAAGGGAAATCTCTGGCCAGGATGCGCCCGGCCTGCCCGTGCCACAGCACGCCGAGGCAGGCGGCACGATATGCACCGAGTCCCCTGCCGAGCAGGCAACCCAAAATCCCGGAGAGCACGTCGCCGGAGCCGGCCACGGCCAGCGTCGGCTCGCAGTATGGCGACACGGCGACCGGCCTCTCGGCCCCGGCCACCAGGCTTGCCGCGCCCTTGAGCACGCTCACGGCGCCGGTGGCTTCCACAAGTCGCCGGCAGCAAGCGCTTCGTCCGGCCTGCACCTCGGCGATATCCATATCGAGCAGACGCGCCATTTCGCCGGGATGGGGAGTGACAATTGCCGACTCTCCAATTTTTTTCAAGAGTTCCTTTCGGGATGCCAAGATATTCAGCGCGTCGGCATCGTAAACAGCGGGAAGCTTTGATCTGGACAGCCACGCCTGCAGAAAATCCGCGGTTCCAACGGCCCGTCCCATTCCAGGTCCGACAACGGCGGCATCGAAGCGTGACAGCTCCGGTTCCAGGGCCTCCAGCATGTCCGGCGTCCACCGCTCGCCGCTGCCCAAGGGCAGGATCATGATCTCGGGACGGGAGGCCTTGACCGCTTCGGCAATTCCAGACGGACAGGCGATGGTGGCGAGTCCCGCGCCGGCGCGCATGGCCGCCACCGCAGCGAGCATGGGCGCGCCGGTCAGGCCGGCGGAACCGCCGATGATGAGCACGTGTCCGGCGGTGCCTTTGTGCAGGCTCGGCCCCGGTTTGTCGACAAGATTGACCAAGCCGGCGGTCATGAGTGCATGGGCTGGTGCGTGGGTTTCGCGCAAAGCGCGAGGAATCCCGATGGGGCGCACATCGAGACGGCCTATGTACGGAGCCGCCTCGGGCTGCACAAGTCCGACTTTGGCGGTCTCGAAAGTCACGGTCAGGTCGGCGCGGACCGACTCGGGCAGAGGGCGGCCGGTGAGCCCGGACAATCCCGAAGGGATGTCCAGGGCCAGCACGTAGGCCTTGCGACCGAGTTCATTGACCAAGCGTACCAGGGCCAGCATATCCGGCCGCAGTTCGCCGCTCAGGCCCGTGCCCAGCAATCCGTCCACCACCATATCATAGCCGCGCAGATCACGGACGTCTGCGTCGTCAGCCGGCCGGATCGGCACGCCGGCTTTCAGGGCCAGCTCAAAATGAAACGCGGCCTCGCCCTTGGAGTCTTGACGCGATTTGGTGTGCAGCAGCAGAACTTCGCAGCCCTGATCGTGCAGGTGCCTGGATAAGGCGATGGCGTCACCGCCGTTATTACCGGGGCCAGCCAGAAGCAGCACGCGCTGGGTGGCCAGAGTTCGCCCCCCGGCTAGCAGAGCGTCGGAAAGAGCCTGGAGGGCCGCCCGGCTGGCGTTCTCCATGAGCATCTCGGGCAGGATGCCGAAGTCGCGTGCGCTCAGACGGTCCCATTCGGCCATCTCGTACGGTGTGGGCAGGGGAGCGAACATGATTTCCCCTCTTGCTAGCCTTCGAGGATGACCACAGCCGAGGCGATGTCCCGGCCGTGAGTCAGACTTATGTGATAAGCACTTACGCCCAGAGTGGTGGCAAGCTCCAGGGCCGGCCCCGTGAAGCGGATCTCGGGTTTGCCGCTCGGCTGCGCGGAAACCTCGAAGCAGTGCAGGGTCACGCCTTGCCGAAAGCCGGTGCCCAAGGCCTTGGACGCGGCTTCCTTGGCCGCGAAGCGGGCAGCCACATAGGGCACAGCATTAGACGGCATGGCCTCGATCTCGGCATCGGTCAGGATGCGCCGCAGGAATCTCTCGCCATGGCGTTCCATGCCCTGGCGGATGCGATCCAGCTCCACCACGTCCAGACCCAAGCCTAGAATCATGCGTCTCGATTCGCCTATTCGGCGAACCCCTCCACTATGGCGGCCATCTCGCGCACAGCCCGATCCAGGCCCACGAGCACCGCCCTGGACATGATGCTGTGGCCGATGGAGTATTCGCTTACTCCGGACACGCCGCGGAAGGCCTGCACGTTGGTGTAGTTCAGCCCATGGCCCAGGTTGACCTTGAGCCCCAGACGTTGGGCCTGGGCGATGCCCGCGAGTATGCGATCGAGCTCCAGGGCCTGCTTGCGGCCCTTGGCGTCGGCATAGTGACCGGTATGGATCTCGATGAATTCCGGAGCAATGGTTCCGGCTGCGTCTATCTGGGCAGGGTCGGCATCGATGAATAGGCTGATGAGGATGCCGGCGTCACGCAAGGGGGCCATGTACTCCGCAAGCTCCTTTTCGCGTCCCAGGAGATTCAGCCCGCCTTCGGTGGTCAGCTCCTCGCGCTTTTCTGGGACCAGGCAGACCGAATCGGGCCGGACGGCGAGGGCGATGCGCTGCATCTCCTCGGTCGCGGCCATCTCCAGGTTTAACCTGGTCTGCACCGTCTGCCGTAGCAAGTGCACGTCCCTGTCCTGGATGTGTCGCCGATCCTCGCGCAAGTGGACGATTATGCCTTGGGCCCCGGCCAGCTCCGCCAGAGCCGCTGCTGTGACCGGTTCGGGCTCGATGCCTTTGCGTGCCTGACGCAGGGTGGCCACATGGTCGATATTGACTGCGAGGATGGGCATAGGGGCTCCTTGGTGCTTGGGCTTGCGCGTAACTGGGGGAGGCGAGACGGCCTCAATGTGATAGCCCCCGTTCCGGCAAACTTTATTTAATAGTCTCGATCCTTCAGGATGTAAACTGAAGGGTCAGGCGCTCCCGCAAGGCCATCAGTTAGAAACGCAGGCAGTTGACGTGCACAAGCGCCCCAACGTATCTAAACTCTTTTGGGTCAAGCCGCCTCGGTGACCCGAAACGTGAGGAGACAGAAAATCATGAACCTTTGTATAGTGGGAACCGGCTACGTGGGCTTGGTTTCGGCCGCCTGCTTCGCCGAGATGGGCAATACAGTCTGCTGTGTGGACGTAAACCCCCAGATCGTGGACATGCTCCGCCAGGGCAAGGTGCACATCTATGAGCCGGGGCTTGAGCAACTCGTGCAGCGCAACACGTCCGAGGGGCGGTTGACCTTCACCACCGATCTCGCAAAAGGGCTGGAGAACGCCCTGTTTGTTTTCGTCTGCGTCGGGACACCCTCCAGGCCTGACGGTTCCTGCGACCTGAGCTACGTGCACCAGGTCGCCAGACAGGTCGGCCAGACCATGAAGGACTACAAGATCGTCGTCGATAAATCCACGGTGCCCGTGGGCACGGCCGACGAAGTCAAGGCCCTAATCAGCGAGGAACTCGCCAAGCGCGGCCTGGATTTGGAGTTCGACGTGGTTTCCAATCCCGAGTTCCTCAAGGAGGGCGACGCGGTCAACGACTTCATGAAGCCCGACCGTGTGGTGGTGGGCACTGAGAACGTGCGCACGGCCAAGCTCCTTGAGGCTCTTTATGCGCCCTTTGCCAGAAGCCGCGACAAGCTTGTTGTCATGGGCGTGCGCAGCGCCGAGATGACCAAATATGCGGCCAACTGCATGCTGGCAACCAAGATTTCGTTCATCAACGAGATCGCCAACATCTGCGAGCGAGTCGGAGCCGACGTGCGCGACGTGCGCATGGGCATTGGTTCGGACAGTCGCATCGGCTACCATTTCATTTACCCCGGCGTCGGTTACGGCGGATCGTGTTTCCCCAAGGACGTGAAGGCGCTCATCCGTACGGCCCGGCAGCACGATTTCACGCCGCAGCTCTTGGAGAGCGTCGACGAGGTCAACGACCGGCAGAAGCTCGTGTTGCCGGGCAAGATCAAGGCCTATTTCGCCGAGCAGGGCGGAGTGAAGGGCAAGACGCTGGCTCTTTGGGGCCTGGCCTTCAAAGCCAACACCGATGACGTGCGCGAGGCTCCCGCCCTGGCCATGATTCGTGATCTGACCGCTGCGGGCATGCGCGTGCGCGCTTTCGACCCCGTGGCCAACGGTACTGCCCAGAAGGTGCTCGGAGAAAACAATCTCTTGGAGATCAACGGCAAGGATCAGTACGCGATCCTGGAAGGAGCCGACGCTCTGGCCGTGGTCACGGAGTGGAACCAGTTCCGCAATCCGGACTTCGAACGCATGAGGAAACTGCTCAAGGCTCCCATCATTTTCGATGGCCGTAACCTTTATCAGCCCGAGATCATGGCCACCAACGGTTTTGCGTACTTCGGCATTGGCCGGAAGCCCGTGGCGTCATAAGGACAGGACCGGAGGTTCGTCCCGGCTTCAGCATGGACGGACCTCCGCCGGTCGGCTGCACGAATGCGGCCTCGTCGGCACGGACGCCGCTGATCATGTGCCATGGTCTGGGTTCTTCCAGACTGCCGGAGCATCGCAAAGAGAGCGTCCGGGAAAGGGCTTGCGGTTTTGCAGGAGCAGTCTGGGCTGAAGCCCGCCGGCTGGATGAGGAAAGTGAGCGGAAAGCCGGAGTTCAACTCCGGGTCAAGGACTTGAGGCAGGATCGAAGCCGAAGCTCTTGGAGGATGAGGCGTTCGTATTCGAGATTCGATTCGTCCTGGATGCCGGCTTCCTCCTCCAGAAACCTGTCCAGATGCTGCGTTTCTTCCCAGAAATCGAGCAGTTCCTCGTCTCCGAGTGTCTTGATCTGCTCTTCCAGCGGGTAGTTGTCATGTCCCGCCATGAATTGCCCCATGCGCGACGTCCTCCTTGGGTGGTCAAGCGGCTGCTTCCCTGTTGCGGTGGCGCGATTATGCTGGAAGACATGGTTGTTGGCAACTGTCTCCGCGACCTTGCCCGCCAGCAGACATGATCAGCGTTTTCCTTCGAGGAAGATATCCCGCGGAGGGGGCGGAGCGACGCGCTTGAGACATGAAAGAAATAAGCTAGGCGAGCTGGAGTTGCATTCACAATTGCAACCAGCTATGGTGCTTTTCACCTGACTGCATATGATTTAGGCATATCGCCTGGACATGCCAGGTAGATTACTATGGGGCCCGCCATGGAAGCAACGCAGAAAAGGCAAGATGTCGAGCTGCTGCAGCTTGTGACCTTCAGTATTGGAGACGAGGAATTCGGGGTGGATATCCTCAAGGTGCAGGAAATCATCCGCACCATGGAGATCACCAGGGTGCCCCGTGCTCCAACCTTTGTGGAAGGGGTCATTAATCTGCGCGGCAAGGTCATTCCCATTATTGATCTACGCAAGCGCTTCGGACTGCAGGCCAGGGGACACGACAAGAATACCCGCATCATTGTTATCGAGATCAACAACATGATCGTGGGTTTCGTTGTGGATTCAGTCTCCGAGGTCCTGCGCATACCCGCAAGCACGGTGGAACCGCCTCCGCCCATGGTCGCCGGGCTCGAGTCCGAGTACATCAGCGGAGTGGGCAAGCTCGAGGACAGGCTGCTTATTCTCCTCGACTTGAACCGCCTTTTGAGTCGCGAGGAGCGTAGCGTCCTGGCGCAGGTGTAGCCGGACGCATTCGCGGAGAACGCTCTCTGACCGCCCGCGGTGCTTGCCGCGGGCGGCTTTTTGTGTTCCAACGCCTTGCCACTTCGGACGCGGGACATACTTAATCCGGTGCCGATCACGAATCTGCCAGGAGCCCTGCGAGATTGCTGCCAAAAGAGATAAATAACTTTCTAGCGCGCAAGACCGACCATTTGCGCGTGTTCAAAAGCGGCCACGGAACGCAGGCCCTCTTGGCCCATTCCCTCGTGTCCAAAGGCGAGAACGTGGTTTTGCTCGTTCCCGGTCCACGGGAACTGCACGAGGTTCGCGCTCTTCTGCACCTGCTCTCCCAGGCCGGGCTGCGCCCCGGTCAGTTCGGAGGGCCTGTATGGGAACGCACCTGGAGCTGGCTGCCGCCTCTGGAACCCAAGGAGCCCGAGGCCGCCGCCTGGGCCGCGATATGGCCGACGCTTTACGCCCTGGCCTTGGGCGGCAGGGGCAGAGGCGTCATTCTCACGGTGGACAACCTGCTTGCCAAATGGCCGGCCCCCAAGGTGGCGGATTTGGCCGCCATGTCCCTGCGTCAGGGGGAGGATATTTCTCCGGAGATGATCCTGGAGCAGGCCACGGCCTGGGGCTATCGCAGGGAAGGCATGGTTACCGCGCCCGGCGAGATGGCCATGCGCGGCGACATCCTGGACATATTCGCCCCTGGCTACGATCAGCCGTTGCGTTTGGAGTTTTTTGGCGACACCCTTGAGCAGATAAGGCTCTTCGATCCATCCTCCCAGCGATCGCGCGTCGACCTCAAGGAAGCCACGGTCCTGCCCGTGGCCCCGGCTGTGCTGGCCGGGACGCATCCCGCCGAGGCCATGAGCTACTGGGACCACCTCAAGACCACGGGGCAGATCAACGAGCAAGTCCGCGATGAGCTGCGCCATAAGCTCGAGGAGCACAACGGCTTCATTTTCCCCGGCCTCTATTACCCCAAGGCCGTAAACCTCAAGTCCTTTTTTGCCGAGGACAGTATCTACCTGCTGTCCGGCGCCTCGGATCTGCGCTCGCGCGTCGAAGAGGCGCACTGGTCTTGGCAGGAATTCCTGGATGGCCGCAAGCGCGACAAACGGCAGGTCATCACCGGCTCGACCCTGGTCTGGCCGGAGGCCGAAGCGCGCAAGGTCTGGACCGAGGGCCGTCAGGTCCTGTTCGAGGACTTGGTGCTGGGCCAAACCAGGGATGGGCTGGATCTGGCGGAAAAAAAGCTGGAGCAGTTCACGGATATCTTCTGGCAGCCCGAGCAGCGCAACCGTCCATGGAGCGCCCTGGTCAAAGCCCTGCAAGACTGGCGTACGTCCTCGCGGCAGACGATCCTTAGCTTTCATACCGAGCGTACCCGCAAAAAGTTTCTCGCCTTGGCCGAGCAGGAGGGCTTGTCTTTTTCCTGCGAGCATTCCTTGGATTCCACGGGCCTTTTCGCCCTGGTTTCGCCGCTCAAGAAGGGCATGGAATTGTCCTGGGCCGGCGTGCGCATCCTGCCCGAGGATATTCTCCAACCCTCCAAGGACAAGGCCGTGGTGGCCACGGACAGATCCTTCAAAGGGATGGCCACCTATGCGGAGCTGCGGCCCGGCGATCTGCTCGTGCACCGCGATTACGGCCTGGGAAGGTTCGGGGGGCTGGAGCGCTTGACCATCGGCGAAGTGGCCAACGACTACCTGCTCATCCACTTTGACGGCGAGGACAAGCTCTTTCTGCCGGTTGACCGGATTCGTCTGGTGCAGCGTTACCAAGGGCCTGAAGGCGTGGACCCGTCCCTGGACAGCCTGCGCGGTACGCGCTGGAAACACACCACCGAAAGGGCCAAGAAGGCCATCGAGAAGATCGCTCAGGAATTGGTGGAGATGTACGCTTACCGCAAGGTGGCCAAAGGGTACGCGTACGGCCCGGTCAATGAGCTCTATCCGGAGTTCGAGGCCAGCTTCGGCTTCGAGGAGACGCCCGACCAGGCCAGGGCCATCCGCGACGTCATCGAGGATATGGAGCGCGCGGAACCCATGGACCGGCTCGTGTGCGGCGACGTGGGCTTCGGCAAGACCGAGGTGGCCATGCGCGCCGCCTTCCGTGCCGTTCTCGACGGCAAGCAGGTGGCGCTCTTGTGTCCGACCACGGTGCTGGCCGAACAGCACTACCTGAATTTCAAGAACCGCATGCAGGGCTTTCCCATTTCCGTGGCCATGCTCAGCCGCTTTGTGCCCAAGCCCAAACAGAAGGCCGTACTCCAGGCCGCCGAGCGTGGGCAGGTGGACATCCTCATCGGCACGCACCGCATGCTGTCCAGCGACGTCTCCATGCCGAACCTCGGTCTGCTCATTCTGGACGAGGAGCAGCGTTTCGGGGTCAAGCACAAGGAGAAGCTGAAGGAACTCAAGAAGAACATCGACTGCCTGACGCTCACGGCCACACCCATCCCGCGAACTTTGCAGCTCTCTTTGTCCGGCATCCGCGGATTGAGTGTCATCGAAACTCCGCCAGTGGACCGCAAGCCGGTTGAGACGGCCCTGGTGGAGCGCGACGCGGGGATGTTGAAAAGCATTTTGGCCCGGGAGATGGAGCGCGGGGGACAGATTTTCTGGGTGCACAACCGGGTGCATTCCCTGGCCGAGGCCGAGGACTACGTGCGCAAGCTAGCGCCCGATGCCCGTATCGGTCAGGCCCACGGCCAAATGCCTGAACGCCAGCTTGAGGAAACCATCCACAAGTTCTGGCATGGCGAGCTGGACATCCTGGTCTGCACAGCCATCATCGAATCCGGCCTGGACTTTCCCAACGCAAACACCATGGTTGTGGACCAGGCGCACATGTTCGGCCTGGGGCAGCTCTATCAGCTGCGGGGCAGGGTGGGCCGTTCGGACCGGCAGGCTTACGCCTACTTCGTGGTGCCGTCCCTGAACTCATTGAGCGATCTCGCCAAGAAGAGATTGCAGGTCATTCTGGACATGGACTATCTCGGCGCCGGTTTTCAGATAGCCATGGAGGACCTGCGCCTGCGCGGCGCCGGCAACATCCTAGGCGAAGCTCAGTCGGGTCAGATCGCCAAGGTGGGACTGGATCTTTATCTGGAGATGCTCGAAGAAGAAGTGCAGCGCCTCAAAGGCGAGGTTCGCCATGAAATGGTGGAACCTGAGATCAATTTCGTCTTCCCGGCGCATATCCCAGAAAAGTTCATCCTCGACCCCGGCGAGCGGCTGCGGTATTACCGTGCCTTGTCCTCGGCACGCTCGGATGAGGCAATGGCCGAGATCGCGGGCGAGATGCGCGATCGCTTCGGCCATATTCCTCAGGAGCTGGAGAGCTTTCTGGCTGTGCTGTCCCTCAAGCGCGCCCTCACGCACATGCAGGTGGTGCGCGCTGATCTCTATCCGGGACGCGCCGTGTTGACCTTTCTTAAGGACAACCAAGTCGTGGCCCCGGAGCAGCTTTTGTTTTGGTTGCAAAGCCGGCAGTCCTGGGCGAAACTCTTGCCGCCCAACAAGCTGGAGGCGCGTTTCGGAGAGCAGGACTCCATTGCCAGGAGTCTGGAGTACCTGAAGATGGAGTTGGAACAGTTGCGGCTTCGCGCGCCGGCCGCTGCGAATGCATGAACAAGCCACATCAGCCGGCATCAAGCAGACTAGCAGTCAAGCAGGTAACCAACCGCCATGTTTAGAGCCAAGCGCCTTTTGATGGCCCTTCTGGCTATGGTCGTCGTCACGGCATGTTCCTCGGACCGTAGCGAGCCGGGCGTCATCGCCACTGTCAACGGGCGGCCCATCTACCTCAATCAGTTGGAGTACAAGTACGACATCATGTACTTGGACTCCACCGACGACCTGAATCCGACAGTCAATCAGCTGCGGCAGGATTACGGCACCATATTGAGTGACCTGATCATCCAAGAGCTGATAATGCAGGAACTGGACGGCCGCGGCCTTGAAGTGACCGATGAAGAGCTGAACAAGGCCGAAGATTCGGTGCGCAAGGATTATCCCGAGGGCGCTTTCGAGGAGATTCTGGTTGAGGAGTATATCGACATCTCCTTCTGGCGTAAGGAATTCAAGGCGCGCATCTCCATCGAGAAATTCTTGCAGCAGGTGCTGCGCCCCGCCATTAAAATTGATTATATCGAAGCGGATGCCTACTACAGGAGCCACCTGTCGGATTTTTACCTGCCTCCTAGGCTCAAGTTCCTGATTATCACAGGGCCCAGCAGGGAACTCGTGATCAAGGCCACGCAACTCTTCTCCAAGGGCGAAGACGTGGCCGATATCGCCGCCAAGCTCAAGGAGGTCGAGGTCCGTCAGTTGCGGATGCGCGAAGACAGGCTTCCCGCCAGCTGGCTCAACGCCCTGGCCAATCTGGAGCCCGGCGAAGCTTCCAGCGTGCTTACCGAGGAATCCAAGTTCCATCGGCTTGTTCTTGTCGAGCGCAGCCCGGCCAAGGTCTTGGATCCCACCCAGGCTTATCCTTTGGTGGAGCAGGTGCTGCTGGACCAGAAGATGCGGGAGGCTTTCAATAGCTGGCTGACGCGCAAGCTTGAGACTGCGTCCATCAACGTCAGCAAGCATTTGCTGGAGAAACCCGAGGAGGAACATGACGAGCAGGAGCCTCAGCCTGCCCTGGCCGGGGAAGAAGTCATGGATGAAATCCTTGAGGCTGATAGCAGGGTGCCTGCGGATGCGCTTACCGAGGGCGAGGAGCAGGATTATCCAGATCAGAGAGTGCCGGACCAGATACCAGCGGACGAGGATGATGATCTTGAATCCATACCAGTACCAGCAAAAAGCGGCAGCTGACGTGAACTCATCACCTCATTTGGGAGGGGTTCCCGCCAGGATCCTGCTTACCGCTTGCGCCATTATGCTGGCCTGCCTTCCCGCACGGGCGAGCGAGATCGTGGACAGGATTGTCGCCGTGGTTAACGGTCGGGTCATCACCTCTTATGATCTCGACCGGGAGCTTGCGCCCTACCTCATGCAGTTGGGTGGCCGTAAGCTCAATGCGCAAGAAGAGCAGCAGCTTGCCGGAATGCGTAAAAAGCTTCTGGACAGGCTCGTTGATGACATCCTTCTGCTCAAGGAAGCGGAACGGCTGAAGATGGAAGTCAGCGAAACGGAGGTGGAAAACCACATCCGCCAGTTCAGGCAATCCAACAACATGACGGAAGAGGATTTAAACTGGCAACTGCAGCGCGAGAATATGACGCGCGAGGACTATAAGCGCAACATTCGGGAGAGCATGCTGCGTCATAGGGTCCTCTCGCTTATGGTTCGCCGCAAGGTTCTTGTGACGGACGAAGAGATATCCCGCTTTTATAATGAGAACAAAAGCGAGTACGCTCAGGCCAAGGAGGTCGAACTCGGTCTGATCCTGCTGCCGCCAGGCGAGGATTCGAATGAACTCGTGCAGCGTCTCCGCAAGGCGGAACTGACTTTCGAGGAGGCTGCTCGGAAATACTCCAAAGGGCCAGGCGCCCAGAACGGCGGAAATATCGGCAGGCTGAAGTGGTCGGATCTGGCGTCCCAGTGGCGCGAGGCGTTGGCCCTGACCCAGCCGGGTGAAATAAGCGAGTCGTTTCGTATTGACGGCAATCAGGCCATCCTCAAGCTCAAGGCGGTTGTTCCGGGCAAGGAGCGATCCTTGGATGAGGTCAGGGAAGAGATCCGTCAGAAGCTTTATGACCCGAAGTATGCCAGGCAATACGCCGAGTATATGCAGGACCTCAAGGCAAAGGCCATCGTCGATATCCGTCTTTGATTCAATATAGTAACCGGTTTTTCACGTCGGGGGATTATTCAATGGAGCTGCGCGAGATTGGAGCCATGTTGCGCGAGGAGCGCGAAAGACGCGGCTTGGTGCTGGATGATATCGCTCAACAGACGCGGATCAGCCTCTCCAGTCTGCAAGGTATTGAGAGCGGCTTGAGCGAACTGCTCCCGCATCCGGTTTACACCAAGGGATTCATTAAAGTTTATGCCCAATTTTTGGGAATGGACCTGACCGAAGCCTTGAGTGATTTCGCTATCGGCACCCCCGGCGGCCACTATCGCCCCGTGTATCGCCAGGCTGTTCCTGAAAGGGAGGCGGACCATTCCGAGGTGCGTGCGCTGCGCTCGGGCAACCGCCTGGGAATAGCCGCGGTGGCCCTGCTTGTGGCCGCCGCCGGTGCCACATATTGGTACTTTTCGCACACTGCGGGAAGCGCGCCGGCGACCCAATCGGCTGGCTCTCAAGAATTGGATGCCCGGCTGGCCCCGGAAGAGCCAGCGGAGGCCGCCGAATCCGTGCTCGAATCCGAAGCCGTGGCAAACGTTGAGCCTGAATTCGAACCGGCCCAGGACGCCGCTCCGGCCGCAGCCGTGGAGCCAACAGTCGCAGCTGCCGTTAAGCCCGAGCCGGTTCAGCCTGCCTCGGCCGCGTCACCGAAACCAGCGACTCCGGCCCAGCCGGCTCAGCCCACCGCTGTCACTCCGTCCCAGCAGGCCCAGGCGTCCGCGGAGCAGTCTGCCGCAAGCAGCATCCTTGTGGTGCAGGCCCGCGAAGTAAGCTGGATGAAGGCTACGCACGAGGACGGCACCGTACGCGAGTACATGCTGCAGCCTGGCGGACGCGCGCGGATCAGCTTCAGCGGAGCGCTCAACCTGATGCTCGGCAATGCCGGGGGCGTGGACCTCGTTCTCAATGGTCAGCCCTATTCACTCAATGCCCAGCCGGGCCAGGTGCGGCGGCTGACGCTGCCTTAGAGCCAGTAACAAAACCCCTTCAGGCATCCCCTGGGGCCGTGCCCTGGTTCACTTGCCCTCAGGCCGGAGCGGGTTTTGTTAGACGCTCTTAGCTTCAGCATCGCGCCAGGAGGTGGCGCCAGTCAGAAATGGAATTCAATGAGCATGGTCTCATCCTCAAGGTCGGCCGCTTCCGGGAGTACGACCAGTGGGTGCGTCTGCTGACGCCCACCAGGGGCATACTGACGGCTTTTGCTTTTGGCGGCAGCCGCAGCAGGCGCCGTTTCTGCGGGTGCCTGGATACGCTCAACCTCGTTTCCTTCAGGGCCCGCTCAAGCCGCAACATGGCATACCTCCAACTCGAGGAAAGCACTCTCCTGAGCGGTTATCCCCGGCTCAAGGCAAACTTGCCGCAACTCGGCATGGCCGCAAACTGCATCAAGTTCCTGCGGGTGTTTCAGCTTGGGGCTGACACCAGCAGGGCTGTCTACGACCTTACCCTGGCGACACTCGAGGCACTTGATGACGGCGGAGAAGACCAGGATTTCTGGCCCCTGTTCTTCCGCGCCGCAGTGGCCTTCGAGAGCGGATTCGCTCCTGATTTCAAGACTTGCCATCTTTGCGGCAAGGATATAGAGCAAATCTCCTCGCCCGTCTTCTGCGTGGAGAAGGGGAGCGTATCCTGCCAGGCGTGCAGGCCCTCCACGGGCCTGGTCCTGTCGGCGAGCAGGGGCACCTTGCGCCTCCTCTCCCGTCTCCAAGCCACGGGTCCGCGGGAATGGAAAAGCCTGCGGGTGGTTTCCGAAGTCCGCTCAGAATGCTACGAGATAGTGGACAAATATGTGCAGTACCATCTGGGCTTGCATCAGAACGAGCGTGGATTCCATCTGGAGTGACGCTCCGCGGCCCTAAGCACGGCAGCATCGGGGTAGAAGCATGACCTTTCAGGAAGTCATCCTGCGTCTGCAGCAGTTCTGGTCGGACTACGGCTGTGTTATCGGGCAGCCGTTCGATATCGAGGTCGGGGCCGGTACCTTCAACCCGCACACGTTCTTCCGGGTCATCGGTCCGGAACCGTGGAACGTGGCCTATGTCGAGCCCTCCCGGCGGCCCACCGACGGCCGTTACGGCGAGAATCCCAACCGCTTGCAACACTACTATCAGTTTCAGGTCATCCTGAAGCCATCGCCAGACGATGTGCAGGATGTCTATCTGGCCAGCCTGGCCGCGCTCGGCATCGACACGGCCGCGCATGACATCCGTTTCGTGGAGGACAACTGGGAGTCGCCGACTCTGGGTGCCTGGGGTCTGGGCTGGGAAGTCTGGCTCAACGGCATGGAGGTGACCCAGTTCACCTATTTCCAGCAGACCGGCGGCATTGATCTGCATCCCGTAAGTGTTGAGATCACCTATGGCCTGGAGCGCCTCAGCATGTATCTCCAGGGCAAGGAATCGGTCTACGACTTGGACTGGAATAAGCGCGTGAAATACGGCCATGTCCACCACCAAAACGAGGTGGAGCAGTCCAAATACAATTTCGAGTTTTCGAATGCCGGCATGCTGTTCGATCTGTTCAATTCCTATGAAGGCGAATGTCTGCGCCTGTGCGAAGTCGGCCTGCCCTGGCCGGCTTACGACTACTGCCTCAAGTGCTCCCATGCCTTCAACCTGCTCGATGCCCGCGGCGCCATTTCCATTACCGAGCGCACGGGCTACATAGGCAGGGTGCGTAACCTGGCATCCCGCATCGCAAGGTTGTACGCCACTCAGCGCAAGGAAATGGGTTATCCGCTGTTGAACACGACGCCGACCAAGGATTGATCGTCATGCCCCAGTTCGTTTTCGAAATCGGGTTCGAGGAGATGCCGGCGCGTTTTGTTCCCGCGCTGTCCAGCGAGCTTGCCGCGACCTTGTCCGCACGCTTGGCCGAAGCCAAGATCGATTGCGGCGAGATCCACACCTATGGCACGCCCCGTCGCCTGGTGGCCCTGGTGACGGATATGGCCGAAAGCCAGCGCAGCGAAGTGGAGGAGGTCACCGGACCTCCGGCGCGCATCGCCTTCGATGCCGAGGGCAGGCTGACCAAGGCAGGCCTCGGCTTTGCCGGCAGCCAGGGAGTGCCGCCCGAATCCCTGTATACGGTGGAAACGCCCAAGGGTTCATACCTGGCGACCAAGAAAGCCACCGGCGGGGCACCCAGCCTCAACATCCTGCCCGCGCTGTGCCAGGCGGCCGTGTCCTCCCTCGGCTTTCCCAAGAAGATGCATTGGGGCAGCGGGGAATTCACCTTTGGCAGGCCCATTCGTTGGATCGTGGCCATGCTTGGCTCGGAGGTCGTGCGATTCTCCATTGTCGGCGTGGAGGCGGGCAATCTGACCTGGGGCCACCGAGTCATGGGCAAGGGGCCCTTTGCCATTGCCCGCGCCGAGGACTATCTGGCGGTCATAAGGGAAAAGGGCAAGGTAGTCCTGGACCCGGCCAAACGCCTGGATATCGTCCGCAAGCTCGGTAATGCCTCGGCCGAAGCCGAGGGCGGCAGCGTGGTCTGGAAGCAGGATTTGCTGGAGGAGGTGGTCAACCTCGTGGAGTATCCCATTCCGGTGCTTGCCTCCTTCGACAAAGCCTATTTGGAACTGCCGCGCGAAGTGCTGCTGACGAGCATGCAAAGCCATCAGAAGAGCTTTGGCGTGCAGGGCAAGGATGGCTGTCTGCTGCCGTTCTTCCTTACGGTCATCAACCTGGAGCCCAAAGACGAAGCCTTGGTGCGCAAGGGCTGGGAGCGCGTGCTCAAGGCCCGTTTGGAGGATGCGCGTTTCTTCTGGAAAAGCGATCTGTCCAGGGACTTCGATCACTGGTGTCGCAAGCTCGACAGCGTGACCTTCCTTGGCCCCTTGGGCAGCATGGGCGACAAATCCCGCCGCCTGGAACGGTTGTGCGGCCATCTGGCCAAGCAGGTCAAGCCCGAGTTGCTGATGGACTTGTCTACGGCCGGCCTGCTGGCTAAGTGCGACCTGGTCACGGACATGGTGGGCGAGTTCGACACGCTTCAGGGCATCATGGGCGGTATTTACGCCCGCAAGAAGGGCAAGGGCGAAACCGTGGCTCAGGCCATTGCCGAGCAGTATCTGCCCACCGGGCCGGACAGCCCGACGCCGCAGAGCTTGGCCGGTGCTCTGCTGGCCATGGCCGACAAGGCCGACACCCTGGCCGGAACCTTCGGCCTGGACATGGTGCCCACGGGAGCCGCCGATCCCTATGCCTTACGGCGTCAGGCCCTGGGCATCTGCCGTATCGTCATTGACCAGGGGCTGCGTTTGAGCCTTGCCGACCTTTTGCGTACGGCCCAAGGCATTTACGGCGACGTGCAGTGGAAACTCGCTCCCGAGGAGTCCCTGCGCAAGCTGCTCGATTTCTTCGCCCAGCGCATCAAGGCCTATTCTACGGCCAAGGGGCATGAGACACTGGTCGTGGAAGCGTGCCTGGGTGCCGGATTCGACGACATATGGGCCTTTGCCCGCCGTCTGGAAGCCCTGAGCGAATTCAGCCGCGGGGATGGTTTCGAGCAGGCCGTGCTGACCTTCAAGCGCGCGGCGAACATCATCCGCAAACAGGGCTCCGAGGCCGGTGTCGCCTTGAGCGGAGAATACCAACAGAAGCTGCTTGAGAATGAGCACGAGCGGGAACTGGCCAAGGCCATTGAGGCTGTCGGCCCTCGCTTCGAGGCTTTGTGGGGGCAGGACGACTATGCCGCTCTCATGGGCTTGCTGGCCGAATTGCGGCCTTACGTGGACCGATTCTTCGACAATGTCATGGTCATGGCCGAGGCCCCGGCCCTGCGCCTTAATCGCCTCAATCTGCTCCAACGCCTGGTGTCCATGCTTGGCAGGTTGGCCGATTTCAACGCTTTGCAAGTGTAATGATGGGCCCTGTCCGGCGCGGTGCGCTTGACAGAGCCGAATGTTGTGTGTATGAGCCTTTTTTCGCTAATCGCCGCGAATAAAACCGATTGCGGTAGCCATATTTGAGCAGCGCGGAACCAACCGAGGAGGAAAGCACGTGGCAAACCACAAGTCCGCCGAGAAGAGGCATCGCCAGAGCCTGAAGGCCAATGCCCGGAACAAGGCTATGAAGACTCGCGTGAAGAACGCCGTCAAGGCTGTTCGCACGGCCGTTTCCCAGGGCAACGCCGAGCAGGCCTCTGTGGCCCTGACCCAGGCGACATCCGTTCTTGATACGGCAGCACAGAAGAAGGTCATCCACTGGCGTAATGCCGGCCGGAAGGTCTCCCGTCTGTCCCAGGCCGTCAATAAGCTGCGTTCCGCGTAGTTTTTTGCCTTTTTTGATAGTGCCAAGCCCGCCGCGCTATCGTGGCGGGCTTTTTGTGCATCTACAACCCGGCTGGCCCAGCTGGGTTTTTTAATGTAAGAAGATGGCCGGCTGGCGTGTCATTTGAATGCTGCCGCGGCGGATCTGTCTGGTTAGGCCACGGATTTGCTGCAGGCGATTGGCCTAGTGAATCGAGTTGGCCTAAAGCAGGGAGGGGATAATGGAGACTTCGAAAGAAAGGAGTGAACTGCTCGCTGCGGTCAAGGAATTCGAACGGCGGAGCATGGCTCTAGCCCTGCTTGCGGCCAAGGACCAGAAACATATCATTTCCAGTTTGCGCAAACGCTTGAGCGGCAAATCACTCGAAATGGAGTTCACGCTCAAGGAAGTCAACGGCACCCCCAAGTTTGCGACATTCACGTTCTTGCGGCCGAAAGTCGCTTCCTTCATCTTTTTCTCTTACGATAGTCAGGGCAAGCGCTTCTTTAATCGCAAGATATTTAATCGCATGTACGAGTTTTTGGAGTCGAATTCTCTTGTTTCAGAATTCAGGGAGCTTGTGCAGAACGAAGAGTTCGATCAAGATCTGTCGAACGTATAGTACTTTGGCCCATATATGAGGTTGCCAGAACTTTATACGTCATGGATAAGCTATCATCTTGTCTGCATGGTTGGCTGCAAGATGGATGAGCCTGGCAGTAGATATGTCTAACGGAGTATGACATGCCGACCATGGCCGGCAGCAAGTGCATCATGCTGGTGCTCGCTTTGCGAGCCCAAAGTTGGCACCTGTTTCAATTTAGCCCTACCAAAACGCTGCCAAGCTGTCCAGTCGGTGGTTGTACAGAGAGGCAATTCAGTTTTCCATGAGTCGCTTTCGTAAAGGAAGGAGGTCGTCACAGCGTGCCGCACCTGCCGCTCTGGCTTCGGAAGCGAAGAATTCCTCCAGTCTTTCGAATTCCTTCTGCTCATGATAATCAGCTATCCTGACCTTCGACGCATTGCATTCGCTAGGGCAGAGCAGATCTTCATGGTTAAAGACGATTTCACTGGGAAATTGTAGGATCTCCACGTTGAACTGGCGGCCGCAGGCCGGGCAGCACACGAGCAAGGAACGTTCCTCGGTAGTGGAATTACCCGTGTTTTGCGGAACGGGTCGCAGATCAAAAAAGACAAGGAATTTTAGTAAGTCGTCGAGCAACATAAGGCTAGCCATGGCCCCTCCAGGCTGTGAAACGTCCGCCAATCATGGAATCGGCGGCAGCTTTACACAATCCATGCCAAGTCCTGGCTGGATAAGCCTGCGCAGATAACCTGCTGAGGCCTTTGCGATTCAAAGCGCAAGGCACGCTTGGTATTGCCTTGCGGTCCCGCTCTCTCTTTGATCGGTGTCCACGTTCAGTCTATTGGTTGGGGAATCCAAGTGCAAAAAAGGTCGGAGACCTTGGGCAGTCCTGGTCGGTCGCTGTTCAGCCGTCACTGGCGAGCTCAAGGCGTCTCATGAGGAGCGCGCGGCTAGGCCCCCCTCCAGTCATCCGATTTCGACCAAATGGCCTGCGGAATGGAGCTGCTTATCATCAAATCGTTCACAAATGGGTGCGGGAAGGCAAGGATGCCAGTGTTCAAACCCAGTGAACACTTTTCAAAATTATGGGCGAACGCGGGTTTCTCGCCAGCAGAGGGGAAAGGGTGAAATCGAGGGCGGACACCGCCAAGAGGCTGGAAAGTGGCGGAGGGAGAGGGATTTGAACCCCCGGACGGGTTACCCCGTCAGCGGTTTTCAAGACCGCCGCCTTAAACCACTCGGCCATCCCTCCATATCATTTCAACATAACAGGAAAAGAGAAGGTCTTCAACTATGCCATTAGTGCAGACCTGAGAGGATGTCGTAAATGCATGCTGCTTCCGATTATATTACAGCAGAATAGACTGTGTGATGAGTCTTTCTCCTACCCCGGTCGGCTGCTAGGCTCACCAGCTTTCCTGTGCATGCCGCGTCAGGAAAGCCTGAAAACCTTGGCGAAATTGTTCCGGAGAAAACCTGCTGGCGTGCTTGGCTATGGTATCCGGGTCGAAGCGAGACTCTTGTTGCTCGAAAGCCTGGATGCACGTTGCCAGACTTTCAGCGTCCTGATGCTGAAAGAAGAGGCCGCTGACGCCGTCCGTCACGGTTTCCAATGCGCCGCCGCGGGCGTATGCCAGGACTGGAGCACCATTGGCCATGGCTTCTACAGGCACCAGGCCGAAGTCTTCTTCTCCAGGGAAGAGCAGGGCTCTGCAGCTCGAATAGTGCTCGTGGAGCACCTCGTCGGGTTGCCGCCCTAGGAATTGGATATTCTTGTCGGCCTTTTTCTCGAGCAGCTTGCGGCATTCTCCATCACCGATGACAACCAGTCGTCTGCCAAGACGGACGCAGGCCTCCACGGCCAGATCGGCCCGCTTGTAGTCCACGAGCTGGCCAACGAACAGGTAGTAGTCATCCCGTCTTTTGCTGGCAGAGCAGGAGGAAAGGTCCACAGGCGGATGTAGCACCGTGCATTCGCGCCTGTAATGCTTGCGCACCCTGCGGGCTACGTGCTCGGAGTTGGCCGCGAAGCCATCCACGCGCGCGGCAGAAGCGATGTCCCACAATCGCAGATAATGGGCCAATGGCACCATGAGCGCGGCGGTCAGCCGACCGGCAGAGCGCCGGTAATCGTGGTACATGTCCCACAAGTAGCGCATGGGGGTGTGGCAGTAGCAAAGATGCAGCGTGTCCGGAGCGGTCAGAACTCCCTTGGCCGGGCCGGACTCGCTGCTGACAACCAGATCGTACTCACGCAAGTCGAGCTGTTCCAGGGCCAGGGGCATCAGAGGCAGGTAATGCTTGTACATGCGCCGGGAACGAGGCAGCCGCTGGATGAACGTCGTGCGGACCGTATGGCGCCGAATGGTATCCGATACCTCTTCCGGGTCGTAGACATGCGTGTAGATGTCGGCTTGGGGGAACATTTCGCAAAGGGCTTCCAGAACCTTTTCCCCTCCACGCATGCCCACAAGCCAATAGTGGATGATGGCGACTCGCTCAAAAGACGGTGTCATGGAAATCCTGGTCGGTTTAGGCGGCATCAGAAGGCTGCGTAGATCCTGCCTACATTGATTCCCGCGATGGTCTTGCCGGCATATTTCTCGCCGATGCGCAGGCCCTTGTCGATGGATTCGGAACGAATGCCGTACTGGGCGGACATGTAGGCCTCCAGGAAGGCCGAGAGGTGGTCGGCCACACGCACCAGTTCGCCGTCATAGGGGTCGAATTCGTCAGAGTTGAAAGAATTGCCAATCTCCGCGCTGCTGACCTTGAGCAGTGTGCGTCCTCCATCCTGGGTTCGGCGTATCTTGCTGTCGAACTCGTCCTGAATGAGATAGGTGAGTTCAGGTTTCCATGCCGGGGGAAGGAGGCCAAAGATTTCCCGTTCGGCCAGCTGCTTCTCTATGGTTGCTATGACATCGGGCAACCGATCCACGGAGCTTTTTACCGGTGAGATGATATCGCGCGTGACCGCCTCGGGCAGGTCGTGCAGCAGACCGCCGAAAAAGTTGTTGTAGCTGCGCCGCGCGCATGCGCCGATCTCGCGGGAAAAGAACCAGGATAGGCAGGCTACGAGCATCATATGTCCCAGCACGGAAGTGCGCGGGATGCGCTGAGTTTGCCCCCAGCGTATCTGGAAACGGAGCTGTCCGCAGAGATCGATGAAGTCGGCCAGGGGATGATCGGTGACCAGCTTGCGCATGCCCGCGAGATCCAAAAAGGGTTCCAGACGGTTCATGAGCGAAGTGTGGATCTCCTCGATCTGGTATCCATGAGGATTGGCGTGGCGGATTATGCGGAACTCCCAGAACGTGGCGTACAAATGCGCCGCGTCGAGCACCAGCCGGGTATGCGCATCGAGATAGTCTGCATCCATCAGATAAGACCGGAACTCCTTGCGGATGGCCTGATCTTCCAGGTGCGCCTCCATCTGACGACAAACCCATTCGTTGAGTTCGCGAAATACATCCGGGTGTTCCTCGCGAATCCGGTTGTAGATCGGAGATTTGATGTCCGATATGACGATGCGGCGCATGAGTTCGAAGATGCCGCCGTTAATCAGCCGCTCCCAGTTCATCACGCGTCCGGCATCCTCTTCGCAACGACCAAGACACCAGGCGATAATCATCTTGTGGGCGGTCTTGTCCATCTCCACCAGTTCCACAGGCCGAATTTTTTCATTCCAGCGCTGGATGGAAAAGGCGTCGAACAGCCGAATGGCCAGTGATTTATCGAGCATGGAGTACCTGTGGTTGTAAAAACGGCTATTCCGCAACTGCGTTGCGCACTATAGCCGTCTCCCCCGCGATGCACAATCACACGGCGCTCGCGACTCGACATTTGGATGCAGGACGTGGAGCCTGATGGAAATCGCTTTACAGGACAGCATGGTGCGTGGCTGGCAGGCCGTGCAATGGTTCTAATTGCCAGACCTGCGCACCAGCCGAATCATCCAGAATGGTTCGACGGCAGAAACTGTTTGCTATTCCAACGAAGCTGCAAGGGCTTGAGGCAGGTAAGGCATCAGGTCAGCAATGGAAAAGGCGGGCGTGGGCGAGGCGAGGGAACCCAGTAGCCTGTTTGCCTTCGCGGCGATGGCGCATGCCTTGGCAATGGAGTAATCAGCGGAAAGCAGAGCGCTCACCAAGCCGGTCACCGTATCACCAGTGCCTCCGATAGGCTCCATGGCTGGTACGCTGGGCTCGGAAACAACTGCCAGCAGCCTTCCTCCCTCGACTACATGATCCACGCAGCCTTTGATCAGGAGATGTCTCGCGGCATTTTCCGCTGCATAGGCCCGCTCAACAAGCTCGGGGATGCGCTCTTCCTCTTGCAGAAGAAAACCGCGCGTATAAAACGGGTGTGGTGCCTTTTCATCGGCAAGGAAGGCCATTTCCCCGGCATCTGGGGTGAACAGATCATAGCTTGAGGCAAATCCGCTCATCTTCGCCACGTACATGAACCCCGCGTCGGCGACGAGCAAGGGCCGAGGTGTCCGCTCTTCCAGCTTCCAAAGGATCTTGTTGTGCCATTCGACATCCGGCTGCAGGTAATGGAATGTCACTCCCTTGATATCCATCTCAGGGATGGACTCCACCAGCTTGGCGTAAACCTGGCGGCTGCCCTGCCCGCGGCCGGTGTCTCCGGCCAGCAAGGCCAGGGGCGCCTCAATGCCCAGCACCCTGGACGCGATGCACGCCGTCGCCAGCAGCGCTGGCGTGCCACGGGCAACCGGAATGGAATGCCCGTCCACCTGGAGGCCTTTCCCGTCGTAAACACAAGGCCCAAACGCCAGGGGGAATTCCTCGCGCGGAACAGTGCCGACGATTAGCCAGGACATCGCGAGCGCGCTTCGTCAAACGCGAGTTGCAAGGCATAGCCACAGAGGGTGTGTCCCAACGAGAGCGGCTCCGGCGCCTCGCTCAGGCTGCGTCCCACGAGGCACTCGGCCAGGTAGGGCACGTCGGGGCAGCCACCGCCGGAGATGTTGACGATGATGCGCGTGCTTTTTTCCACGGTTATTTTCATGTTCGCCGCCCGGACCATGAGCCAGTCCCCGAAGTCCTTGATATGGAAAAGAGAGACGGGTTCGAGCAGCACATCCTGCACCGGCACGGTCTGAATGGGCTTGAGACGTGCAGCCGCAAGGGCTTGCCGTGCCGCGGGCTCCAGGATGAGCGGAAACTCGATGACGAGATCGCATCCGGTGCGCAATGCAGGCGGCGGACCTTTGACCTGCGCATCCAGCCCCGCGGACTTGAGCGCGGCTTCGGCGCGGATCACTTCGCTCGTGTCATGGAAAACGAGAATGCCCCGCGCGGAAACACCATTTCCCGCGCGGGGATGCTTGCCAAATCTTCCAAGAAAGCGACCAATGAGTCCCGACTTCATTATTTCTTGATGCTGACGATGAAATCTTCGCCTTGCATTTCCGATTTAAGCACGCGCCAGCCTTGGCTCGATGCGGCACGAATAACGTTTTCCCGGCTGGCTTCATTGTCCACCAGGATGTCCAGCTCGCCTGAGCTCAATTCCTTGATTCTGCTGATGGTCAACAGCACCGGCTGCGGGCAAGACAATCCACGGGCATCGATAGTTGCGGCCATGGTCGAACCTCCTTATGCCATGCGCTGGCGGTTGGCAAATCCGATATACAGGCACACGGCCAGGGATACGGCCACGGCGGCGATGCCGTGCGGGCCGATGCCAGCGGGACCGCTCGCCAAGCCGAAGTTGTGGGCCACGGCCGCGCCGGCGAACATTCCGAGCACGAAGACACCAGCATCGCTGTCGCCTTCGCCCGCCATGAACAACTGTCGGCCGGGGCAGCCACCGGCAAGGGCAAAGGCTAGGCCCGCCACGAGCATTCCGGCGAAGTTCCACAAGCCTTGAGTATGCGCGATGGGCTGGCCTTTAAATCCAGGATTGAATTGGCCCAGCAGCAGATTGGCGCCAAAGGCCACGACCAGGAGAGCCAGAACGCCAGCCAGCAGATGGGTATGCCGGAACAACAGGGTGTCGCGTATAGCGCCCATGGTGCAGAAACGGCTGCGCTGAGCAAGGTAACCGATAAGCAAACCGGCTCCCAAGGATATCACCACTGGGGCATAAGCCGCGCCTGGTCCCTTGGTGGAGTAGAAGAGCACACCGCTCTGGTCCGCGTCGGCGATAGGCGGATAGAGCAGACGTAATCCAAGCAAGCCAAGCATGATCAGGGGCAGCATGAGTCCGGTGGCAGTGCTCTGTCGATTGCTGCGGCCCAGGGAATAGCCTTGCTTGAAGAACAAGGTGCCTGCTCCTACGCCGACTACCAGTCCGGCAATGCCGAGCAGGGCGTTGCCGTCGCCGCCTGCAAGGCGCAGGATGGCGCGCCAGGGGCAACCCAGAAAGACGAGAGCGCCGATCATGGCCGCCATGCCCAAAATGAACCGGGTCATGGGCGCGGAGCCACCACGTGACTTGAATTCACGGGAGAACAGTGCCGCGGCAAACGAGCCGAGCACGAACGCCATGATCTCCGGGCGCATGTACTGGACAACCGCTGCCCGATGCAGCCCGATGGCGCCGGCGATGTCGCGCTCCATGCAGGCGACGCATACACCCATATTGGCCGGGTTGCCGAAGTGCTGCAGGAGGGGAGCGAGCACGCCGATGACTGCGCCCACGAATACAATGCCTGGAAGACTGGCGAAGAAATTTTTTCGAGCGCCGCTAATAGCTTGGGACATGAGCAAACCTCCGACTCATATGTGCATCAAGAACAAGCCTGCCAGTGCAACGCACCCTCACAATGTCTCGATTGCCGAACCTCACTCTTCATCACATGACCCGCGGCTGCAGAGTGGACAGGCCAGTTCGTCCGGCCGGAAGGCACTCTGTCGACCGCATTGCGTGCAGATCGCCGACACTGTTCCATCGAGCGTCTTGTTTCCTTCGACATCCTGGATAACGCTTGTACAGCCTTCCAAATGCCAAAGAGACGTTTTGAACAGCGCACTGCAAAAGCGACAATGAAAAAGAAGCTGCATTTCGATTAAGCCGAGAAATTATGGAATAAGCTGGCGATGAGTACGCCAATGCCGAATGCGCTGTCTAATTCATAGTTGCTATTCAATTGCGGATAATCCATCGGTTTCTTTGATTGAACTCGGCCGGGATTCGCCGGCCATACGTCTAGTTTCAAGCCGTAGAGGAAATGGGCGAGGCCAGTGGAGGTCTTTGTCCGCAGGGTGGCAGGGCCAAGTGAGTTGAGATTCTGGACGGGAGGTCTGACCATGGCTGAATTGCGCGATTTTCTGAACAGCATGCCAGGCTGATCGATCAGACGGACCAACGCGGTTCGGGGCAACCTTTTCTGCCTTGACACGAGGTTGCACAGGACATACATGTTCTCCCGGTGCAAAATGGGATTCGTGATCGGCTGAACTTCGGACCTGAATGTCTTGAAATGTTCGATTTCAGCAAATCCTGAGTATTCCGGACTTGCAGTCCGGCCGGGGGAGCCAGGCGGCAGGGGCGCTGCCAACTCCGCCAGGCCCGAAAGGGAGCAACGGTAACAGTCGTTCCTGGGTGCCTGGTTTCCCTAGGGGGCGCGATCGAAAGATCGCGCCCTTTTTGTTTTGATACGCCGTATTCGCCACGCTGGTGGCGTCAAAGGAGCGGTATAGTAGGTTTTTCCGGTTCGACTGGAGACAGAGCAACTGGCGGTCAGGCAAGGCGAAAAAACAAAGCGTGGTTTCCTCGCCATTGAAAGCTTCAGATGAACAGGAGCAGGCTTACGGCCATGACGAGCATGCCGGCAACAAGTCCGTAGATGGACAAATGATGGTGGCCGTACTCCTGAGCCGTGGGCAGCAGCTCGTCCAGAGAGATGTATACCATTATGCCCGCCACGGAGGCGAAGAGGAGGCCGAAGGTGAAACCATTGAAGAAGGGCAGAAGCAGGACATAGCCTATAATCGCGCCCAAAGGCTCGGAAAGGCCGGAAAGGAAGGACCACGCAAAGGCTTTTTTCCTGCTGCCCGTGGCATAGTATATGGGCACGGACACGGCGATGCCCTCGGGAATATTGTGAATGGCCACGGCAACGGCCACAGGTATGCCCAGATTAGGGTCGTGCAGGGCCGCAGCGAAAGTGGCCAATCCTTCTGGAAAGTTATGAATGCCGATGGCCAAGGCCGTGAAAAGGCCCGTGCGCATCAGGGCGTCATTGGCGATACATGATGCCGATCCACAGAGTTCCTCGACCTTGTGTACTTCGTGGGGATTTTCTTCACATGGCACCAGCCTGTCGATGAGCCCTATGAGCAGAATGCCACCAAAGAACGCGGCGACCGTGGTCCAGGTTCCATAAACTTCGCCAAGATCTTCAGTCAGCGATACTTGGGCCTTACGCATGATCTCCATGAAGGAGACGTACAGCATGACTCCGGCCGAAAAGCCCAGAGCGGTGGATAGAAAGCGCGTGCTTGTCTGGCGTGTGAAGAAGGCCAGGGCGCTGCCAATACCCGTCGCCAAACCGGCGAAAAGGGTTAGTCCGAAGGCGAACCACACGGATTCGCTGGTTGCATCAAACATGAATCATCCGCCCTCATCGATTACGGTGTGGCAACGGCAGTTGGAAGAACACCACACAATCCAGACCTCCCGTTGGCGGAAGGTTCTGCGACTTTACGCGCCAAAAGGGCAACCCTTGCCGGATTCCGTTGCCTTACGACAAGACGCCTAGGCCAGGCTTATGCTCTTGTCCAGATACACGTCCTGGATGGCCTGCAGCAGGGCCACGCCGTCCCGCATGGATCTCTGGAAAGCCTTGCGGCCCGAGATGAGGCCCATGCCTCCGGCCCGCTTGTTAATAACCGCCGTGCGCACAGCCTGCGCCAAGTCGCTTTCACCGGAGGAGCCCCCGGAGTTGATGAGCCCGGCCCGCCCCATATAGCAGTTGGCCAATTGGTAACGGGTAAGATCGATAGGATGGTCCGTGGCCAGATCCGAGTACATGCGCGGATCGGACTTGGAAAAACCGATGGCCTTGAAGCCTCCGTTGAGGGTGGGCAGCTTCTGTTTGACGATATCGGCCTTGATAGTCGCAGCCAGATGATTGGCTTGACCGGTCATGTCCGCCGAAGTGTGATAATCCTTGCCATCCTTTTTGAAGCCTGGATTCCGCAGGTAAGACCACAGCACGGTAACCATACCCAGTTCGTGTGCGGCCTCGAAGGCGGCCGAGACCTCCTCTATCTGGCGGTTGGATTCCTCGGAGCCGAAATAGATCGTCGCACCCACGGCAACCGCTCCTAACTCGAACGCCTGATTCACCGAGGCGAACATGTGCTGATCCCACTTGTTGGGGTAGGTCAGAAGCTCATTGTGGTTGAGCTTAAGCAGGAAGGGAATCTTGTGCGCATACTTGCGAGCGATAGAAGCAAGCACGCCCAGTGTCGTAGCCACTGCATTGCAACCGCCCTCGATAGCCAGCCTGACGATGTTCTCGGGATCGAAATAGGCCGGATTGGCCGCAAACGACGCGCCGGCAGTGTGCTCGATGCCTTGATCCACGGGCAAGATGGATAGGTAGCCGGTGCCTGCCAGGCGGCCGGTAATGAAAATCTGCTGCATGTTGCGCAACACGGGCACAGGACGGTCGCCGCTGGCCATGATCCGATCCACGAAATCAGGGCCTGGCGCATGCAGGAGATCCTTAGAAATAGTCGTGCATGTATGATTGAGCAGGGAATCGGCTTCGGCGCCAAGAAACTTGGGAATATCGGTCATGATTGCCTCCGGTCGATTCGAGTGAAATGCTGGAAGTGGTTGCCACGGGCGAGGGTATGGAATCCATCAAGGGGATTGCAGGAAGGCTTGTCCTCCTTGCTCGGGATGCGGATGCCTTGAGAGATCGCGCCAGAGGGTGCCTTGGATTTCTGCTGACTGTCACTCGTATCCACGGGGTAGTACATGTGGGCTTTGCCCCATTCCTGCCAGGAGTGGTCGTAAAGTATGACATCCTCAAAGCCCATCAATCGAAGAACGAAATAGCTGAAAGAACTCCGCCTGCCCGAATGGCAATAGGTGATCACGGCCTTGTCGGGATCAAGCCTGGAGTAAAGCTGGCGCAACTCCGCGTAAGGTTTGATCGCCTTGCTCTTCTGGTCAGTCCAGTTGAGCCGATAGTCCACATTGAATGCTCCGGGCATATGTCCTGGCTTAAGGGGACTTCCGTCCAGAGCGGTGTTGAGCGATTTGCCAACGTACTCGTCACGTGAGCGTGAATCGAGGAACTGGTAGTAGGGATCACCGAGGCGTTCCATGATGAAGCGTTCCTCGGTCAGCTTGCGCAGGCAAGCTTGTCCGGAGGGTATCGTATACTGTTTGGGGGCAAGCCTGGATGGCTTGCCGGCCACAGGAAAACCGGCATCCATCCAGCCGTCGATGCCGCGATCGAGCAGGGCCATGCGGGAATGGCCGAGCAGATCCAGGACCCAAAATACATAGGAAGCCGTGGCCCCGCCGTCCCGGGTTACTGAATCGTAGAGAACCACCATATCGTCTCGGCTGATGCCATGTCGGCCGAGTATTTCCAGTGCCTCGACGGTACCCGAGAACAACCCTCCCATGTTTCGAATGGGGTCGGATTGCCTGAAGAGAGTCCAGGGCATGCGTACGGCCCCTGGAACTAGCCTGGTGTCGAAATCCTTGTCGCTGCGCACATCGACGACCACTACGCCATCCTTTCCGAGCAGCGCATGGAGTTGATCGGCCGAAAGGAGGAACCGGCCATTGGGATAAGCCTGGTCTCCCGGATTGGCCGCAAGCGCCAGGGGAAGATATGCGCCGAATAACAGCGACAGTACAAGCGCGGCAACCGGGCGCGATTTCCATGCCATCAATGAGTCTCCTTGCCCTGGAAATCCATGAATTTGCACAACCTCTTCGGCGACTTGCATGGAAAGCATAGCACACTTGTTGGACGGCGCAAGCAAGGCCGTTTTGACTTGTCTCCTCGATCCGGCAAATGGGTATTCGGGTCGGCGGATGACCCCTGCCGGTTGATTCCAGCCGGCAATACTGTAAGCAGATGAAAAGGCCGGATTGTCCCGGTGAAACGTGCGGCCAAGAAGGAGGAGCCATGAGCTTCAGCGTCACAAGAAACGTCACCTGGGTTGGCAAGATCGATTGGGAGTTAAGGAAGTTCCATGGTGAGGAATACACGACGGCTCGTGGCTCATCCTACAACTCCTATTTGCTGCGGGGGGAGAAGACCGTGCTCGTGGACACGGTCTGGTCGCCTTATGATCGGGCTTTTGTTCAGGATATGGAGCGACTCGTGGACCTCCAAAAAATCGACGCGGTGGTGGTTAATCACGCGGAAGTCGACCATAGCGGTGCGCTGCCGGAGTTGCTGAGCCGCATCCCGGATGTTCCCCTTTACTGCAGCAAGAATGCGGTTAAATCGCTCACGGGCTACTATCATAAGGACTGGAATTTCCAGGTCGTGCGCACTGGAGACACGCTCAGCCTGGGAAACATGGATCTTGTTTTCATCGAAGCTCCGATGCTGCACTGGCCGGACAGCATGTTTTGCTATCTTACCGAGGATAACATTCTTTTCTCCAATGATGCCTTTGGGCAGCACTACGCATCCGAGTTCATGTATGATGACTTGGTGGATCCGTGCGAATTATTTGATGAAGCACTCAAGTATTATGCAAATATCCTCACTCCATTTTCTCCCCTGGTGCGAAAGAAGATAGATGAACTCAAAGGCATGAAGGTGCCCGTGAATCTCATCTGCCCGAGTCATGGCGTCATTTGGAGAGGCAGGCCCATGGATATCGTTGAGAAATACGAGGAGTGGGCCGACGATTACCAGGAAGATCAGATCACGTTGCTGTACGATACCATGTGGAACGCTACGCGAGGCATGGCTGAAGCCATTGCCGAAGGCATCCGCGCCGCCAGCCCGAGTACGGAGGTGAAGCTGTACAATACGTCCAAGAGCGATCGCACTATCATGGTCACGGATATCTTCCGCTCCAAGGCCGTGCTCGTGGGCTCTTCGACCATCAACAATGGCATACTCTCTTCCGTTGCCGGGATTCTTGAAGAAATCCGAGGCATGAAGTTCAAACAAAAGAAGGCGGCTGCCTTTGGTTCCTATGGCTGGAGCGGTGAGTCAGTGAAGCTCATCACGCAACGGCTGCAGGAAGGCGGATTCGAACTGGTAAACGAAGGTTTCAAGCTGCTCTGGCAGCCAGGTGAAGAGGGCAGGGAGCAATGCCGGAAGTGGGGACGTAAGTTTGTGAATGATCTTGCCTAGCTGCCAAGTCTGCCAGACGACTGCCTGCGGATACGGATGGATTGGGACAGGGCTATGCGGATATGCCTCCAAGGCCGCCCACCACGACTTCCAGTCGAGAGGCTGCGGCCACCATGCCCCTCGTGGAAGTAAAGTCGCCGGGCCAATGCGTCGGCGCATTTGGCGGCTTTCATGACCGTACTGATGTTCAGTCTTGTTCAGGCCGGCTTTAGGTTTCGTTCGATCCGCCGCCTCCGCTCCTTGCCGTTCTGCGAAGGATAATGGCGGCATTTACATTGGGCAGGACCACGCCAGCGAGTATCAGCAACATGCCCAGGGCTTGCAGCATGATAATGGGCTCGCCGAGGATGACTTGCGCGGCCAGCAGGGCGGCAACAGGCTCGGAAGAGGAGAAGATGGCGGCATGGGCGCTGCCGATACGCTCGATGGCCAGGAAGAGAAGGGTGATGGCCAATGCCGTTGGGACAAGTCCCAGGCCGAGGGCCACTGGCAGGTTTGAGACGCGCAGCGAGGCTAGGTAGCCAGGCCCAGGCTGGAGCAGGAAGCTGAGACCCGTGAACAGGATCATGTAGAAGCTCACGGAGAGGGGATGGCGTCCCTTCATGACCTTCTGCACCAGGAGAAGGTAGAACGTGAAGCAACTCAGGGCGCCGAAGGCGTACAAGAGCCCCTCGGGACTCAGTTCGCGCAGAAAGGCGTCGTAGCAGATGAGGCCGCAACCGGCAGTCACGAGGATGAGTGACAGCACGAGCAGCCGAGTCAGGCGCAGCTTGTACAACACCGCCGAGAGGAGCGTCACGGTTACGGGGTAGCCGTACAGGATGAGCACTGTGGTGGAGACAGGGATATGTTCCACCGAACGGAAAAAGAACGAGCTCTGGGCGTGATAGAGCAGCATGCCAATGGCGGCCACCATGGCCAGACCGCGAAGGTCGATACGCAGAAGCCTGCGGCGCCAGACGAGGAGGAACAGGAACATGAAGGCCGCGCCGAACAGGAAGCGGCATTGAAGCACCAGATCCACGGGCATCTTCTGGGCATAGCCAAGCTTAGCCAACACGCCCAGCATGCCGAAGGCGATGCCGGAGAGTAGACTGAAGAGGGTGCCTTGCCACATGGGGGCCTCCTCTATCACCCGCGACCAGGAAGCACAATTGGAATGGTTGGCCTTTTTCCGGCTCAGGCAGGCTTACGAAAGCAAGCCAGGTACTCCTGGTTGCCTTTCGGCCCCTTGATGCGCGAGGGAACGACGCCGGACAGGATCAGGCCCAGTTCCTGATCGGCGAAGGCGATGATTTTGTCCACGGCTTTGCTCTGCAGGGCCTCTTCGCGCACCACGCCTTTGATGACCTCCCGCGGCTCAAGCTCGAATTGCGGTTTAACGAGCGCGACGACAATTCCGCTTGGCTTGAGGAAGTGCATGCAGGCAGGGAGCACGAGAGTCAAAGAGATGAAGGAGACGTCGGCGACAACGGCATCCACGCTTTCGGGGATCAGGTCCGATCCGGCATGCCGTAGATTCACGCCTTCCAGATTCACCACGCGCGGATCTGCGCGTAATTTTTCATGGAGCTGATTCGTGCCCACATCCACGGCGTAAACCCGCCTGGCTCCGTGCTGCAAGGCGCAGTCCGTGAAACCGCCAGTGGAGGCCCCGGCATCAAGCACGACCAGTTCGGTGAAATCCACCCCGAAGTTTTCGATGGCCGTGAGAAGCTTATAACCGCCGCGGCTTACGAAGCGTTCGCCCTCCTTGAGCACGAGCACGTCGTCGATCGCGACCTGCTGCCCCGGCTTGGCTACTGGCTCAAGTCGGCCGTCGCGTTCGAGCAGAACTTGCCCGGCCATGATGAGCCGCATGGCCTTCTCGCGGTTATCGACCAAGCCCTGCTCGAACAAGGCTTGGTCGGCGCGGATCTTCCTGGCCATGCCGGGCCTAGCGCTTGCGCTCCACGCCAAGCCGCGAGGCCACGACCTCGGCGGCCTTGAGAGTGAACTCCTCGGGCGTCAGGCTCTGCTTGTCCTGAATGGACAGCACGGACAAGGGGACGTTGGCCTTTTCCGGGTCGGGCGACACACCGTACTCGGGCGGGAAGGTATTCTGGAAGTACATTTCCTGGAAGCCGATAAACTTGAGCATGTGCGCGGTGGCGTCGAGCACGGCGAGTTCGCTCTTGCCGATGAGCTTCCGGTCCATGGCCGCCATGAGTCCGGCAAGGCATTCACCGCCCTGGGTGTCGGCGATGTGGCCGTGACGGTTGGCCAGCAGCATGGCTTCCATGATGGCCTGTTCCGTGACCTGCACCACCTGGAAGGCGTCCCGGCCGCCGATGGCCGTGTACTGGTCGGCGAAGTGTTTCACCCGCGGGAAGGAGACCGGGTTGCCGATCATGGCCGCCTGGGCCACCGAAGGGGTCACCTTAACGGGTTGGAAGGTGCGCTTGGTCGGGTCCGTCTCGCTGTAGTAGCGGTAGACCGGATCGGCATGGTGCGACTGCACGCCGAATACGCGCGGCAGCTCGCTTATGATGCCCAGGCGGAGCAGCTTGAGGAAGCCGCCCATGATGGCCGTGACGTTGCCGGCGTTGCCGATGGGCACGAACACGCACTTGCCGACCATGTCCCAGTCGTACCATTGGGCTACTTCGAAGGCGTAGGATTCCTGGCCCAGAATACGCCAGGCGTTCTTGGAGTTGAGCAGGGCCACGCGGTAGTTGTCGGCCAGGTGCTCGACCACCTTCATGCAGTCATCGAACACGCCGGGAATCTCCATGACCACGGCGCCGCTGCCGAGGGGCTGGGCCAGTTGCTGGGGCGTGACCTTGCCCTGGGGCAGTAGCACCACGGTCTTGATGGCCCCGCCCACATATGCGCCATAGAGCGCGGCCGCGGCCGAGGTATCGCCCGTGGAGGCGCAGATGGTCAGCACACTGTCCCACTTATGCTTGCGGATGAGCGCCTTGAGGTAGCTGTAGGCGCAGGCCATGCCGCGGTCCTTGAAGGACGCACTGGGATTCTGGCCGTCGTTCTTGTAGGCCATGAGCTGGCCGCCCAGGCGTGCCCGCAGGGCCGGGCTGGCATCCACGATGGGCGTGTTGCCTTCGCCCAGGCAGACGATGTCCTCGGGCTCCAGCACCGGGGCCGTGATCTCGTAGAACCGGAAGATGCCGCGCAGGAAGGCGCGCTTTTCACCGGCGCGGGCATCGAATATCTCGCGCCATCCTTCGCCCGGCGTCTCGCGCAGCTTGTCGAAGTCCAGATCCTCCAGCAGGAACACTCCGCCGCACTTGGGACAGGTGTACAGAAGCTGGTCGATGCCGTGGCGTGCGCCGCAGCCGAGACAGAAGTATTCCATGCGGCCGCGATGCAGCGGGAATAGCGTAGCCATGCGGGACTCCATCATGCAAGGTGTGGTGATCCGGCCCTGTGGGGCCGGCAAACGATCAACCTGGCCATATCCTGGGGATCGACAGCACGAGCATGGTGATGCCCAATCCCAGTTTGAGCACGTTGCCCAGGATGCGGCCGTACATGTTGCCCAAGGCGGAGCGGTGCGCTTCGGCGAAAGGGCGCTCGTGCATGAGCTCGAATACCAGTCCGCCGGCATAGGCGCCCAAAAGCGCGCCCGGGATGGCCCCGAGTCCGAACAGGATCGGAGCGCCGAGAATGGCACCGACGAATCCGCCGATGAACGCGCCGAGCAGGCCCTTGCCCGTACTTCCGTAGCGTCGGCCGCCCAGGATCTGTACGATCTGTTCCAGTATCTCTCCCGCCAGGGCCAGGCCCGCGAGCAGGCCGAAGAACCACCAGCCCGCGTCCATGGCTGGGTGCGTCCATTTCCAGACAGCCACCAGGCCGAGCACAATCCAGTTTGCCGGCAGACTGATCAGATGCAGGGCCAGCACGACCAGGAGCAGGGCTATGAACAGAGCGGCCAGCGCCGTGGCCATCTAGTTCTTCTCCCGCGCATCCACCACACGTTTGGCCTTGCCTTCGCTCTGGGGCAGACTGCCGCGCTGCACCAGGTCCACTCTCGGGGTGATGAGGATTTCGTCGTGTAGTCTGTGGGCGATTTTCTCCTGCAATGCGCGCAGCACCCTCATGTCCTCGACGAAATACTCGTCCTGGATCTCCACCTTGATGCGCAGTTGATCCAGGTAGCCTTCGCGCTCGATGATGATGAGATAGTTCTGGCCGACCTCGGGCATGGCCATGAGCACCTGCTCGACCTGCATGGGATAGATGTTTACGCCCTTGATAATGAGCATGTCGTCGGCGCGGCCGGAAATGCGGTCGATGCGGCGGTGGGTGCGGCCGCATGAGCATTGCCCCGGCAGCAGGCGCGTGAGGTCGCGGGTGCGATAGCGGATGATGGGCATGCCTTCGCGTGTGAGGGTGGTGAGCACCAGTTCACCCACTTGGCCTTCGGGCACGGGCTCCAGCGTCACCGGGTCGATCACCTCCACGAGGTAGGCGTCCTCCCAGATGTGCATGCCGTCCTGTTCGGTGCATTCGAAGGCCACTCCCGGGCCGTTCATTTCCGACAGGCCGTATGAGTTGAATGCACGCAAGCCCAGGAGTTGTTCGATGCGTTTGCGCGCCTCGTCGGTATGCGGTTCCGCGCCGATGAGTGCGATGCGCGGAGGAAAGTCTTCGGGCCGGATGCCTTCTTTTTCCAACACGCTCCCGAAGTAGAGCGCATAGGAAGGAATGATGTGCAGGGCCGTGACCGCAAAGTCGCGAATGAGTTTGATCTGGCGCTTGGTATTGCCTGCGCCGGCCGGAATGGTCAAACAGCCCAGCCATTCGGCGCCGTAATGGATGCCGAGGCCTCCGGTGAACAGACCGTAGCCGGCGATGTTCTGGAACACGTCGCCCTTGCGCATGCCCACGGAATACATGCAGCGGGCCACCAGCGCGGCCCATTGCTCAAGATCCTTGCGGGTGTAGAGCACTGCCGTGGGGTTACCCGTAGTGCCAGAAGATGCGTGCAGGCGGACCAGCTCGCAGCGGTCGCAGGTCAGCAATCCGTACGGGTAGTTGGCCCGCAGGTCGTCCTTGCTGGTCAGGGGGAATTTGCGAATATCCTCGGGCGAAATCACGGAAGCGGCGGAGAGGCCGGCTTCGGCGAAGCTCTTGGCGTAGAAAGGGGACTTGGCGGCACGCTCGACGGTTGTGCGCAATCGCTCGGTCTGCAATCGAGCGAGCGCATCTCGCTCCAGGATTTCCACCGGGTCGAAATACACGCGATCCTCCTGGATACTGGCGCCGGGCCGCGCCTAGAAGCTGGAGGCTTCCGAGGGCGAGGGCTCCGGCTGGTGGGACAAGTCGCGAAAGGCCGTACTTTTGCCGATAAAGGCCAACTCCACAGCGCCCACAGGTCCGTTGCGCTGCTTGCCGACGATGATTTCGGCCACTCCCTTTTTGGGAGAGTCCTCATTGTATACTTCGTCGCGATAGATGAAGCAAATCACGTCGGCGTCCTGCTCGATAGCTCCCGATTCGCGCAGGTCGGAGAGCATGGGCCGTTTGTTGGTGCGCTCTTCCACCTTTCTGTTCAGCTGCGACAGCGCGATGACCGGCACATGCAGTTCCTTGGCCAGGGCCTTAAGGTTGCGCGAGATATCGGAGATCTCCTGCTCGCGGGAGTCCGTGCGCCGGCTGGCGCGCATGAGCTGCAAATAATCAACCACGACCAGCCCGAGGCCCTTATCCATCTTGAGCCTGCGGCAGCGGGAGCGCAGGTCCATGGCGGTGATGGCTGGAGTGTCGTCGATGTAGATGGGGGCGCGGGACAAGGCATCAGCCGCATCCGTTAGTTTGGCCCAATCCTCGTCGCCAAGGAAACCGTTACGTACGTTCTTGAGGTCGACCAGGCCATGGATGCAGAGCATGCGCATCATGAGCTGGTCCATGCCCATTTCCAGGGAAAAGATGGCAGTAGGCACTTCGTCGTGAACGGCAGCGTTCATGGCCAGGTTCAGGGCGAAGGCCGTCTTGCCCATGCTCGGACGCCCGGCGACGATGATCAGGTCCGTTGGCTGCAAGCCGGAGGTTATCTCGTCGAATTTCGTGTAGAAAGTGCGGACGCCCGTGATGAGCTCGCCACGGTTGGCACGCTCGGTAAGTTTGTCAAAGACTTCCGTGACCAGTTCGGCACTGGACCGGTACGGCTGTGTGCCACGGCTTTGGGAAATATGGAAGATGGCCTGCTGCGAATGGTCCAGCAGTTCGCTGACCTCGGTTCCAGGCTCGAAGCAGTCGCCGATGATGTCCGTTGCGACACGGATGAGCCGGCGCTGGATGGACTTTTCCTTTACGATCTCGGCATGATAAATCGCATTGGCCGCCGAAATAACCCCGCCTGCCAGTTCGGCCAGGTAAGGCTGGCCGCCGATGGTGTCGAGCTGACCGCTTTTGTGCAGTTCATCGGCGACAGTGAGCAGGTCGACGGGGATGGATTTGCGGAAAAGCTCCATGAAGGCAGCGTATATCCGCTGGTGAGCCGGGGAATAGAAGTCGTCTTCGTCCAGCAGATCCAGAAGCTGGGGGAAGATGGAGCTGTTCAGGAATACCCCCCCCAGAACGGCTTGCTCAGCCTCAAGATTCTGGGGAGGGGTTTTACGCAGAATGTCTTGGGAAACCTTCCCAAGAGCTTCTTGTGTAAGCTGGGAGCCGGCGGCCCCTGGGGAAGAAGCGCGCCTGTTCCCGTTCATGTCTTACTCGGCAGCGCTCTGGGCCTGAGCCTCGGGCTCGGCAGCCGGAACAGTCGCGGCCTGAACCTCTTCGGCATGGCCAAGCCGGACCACGGACACATTGAGTTCGGCACGCACCTGAGGATGCAGGCGAACGTCAATGGTGTACTCACCCGTGGAACGGATGGGCTGGTCGAGTTGAATCTTGCGCTTGTCGAGTTCGATGCCCTGAGCCGCGAGGACATCGGCGATGTTGCCGGCGGTAACGGAACCGTAGAGCTTGTCGCCCTCGCCCACACGCACCTCGATGACAACCTTGGCGCCGTTTATCTTGGCAGCAAGAGCCTCGGCGCCGCCGCGGGCGGCATCGGCCTTGGCCTGCAGCTTCTTGCTTTCCAACTCGAACTGCTTGCGGTTGGACTCGGTGGCGGGCATGGCCAAGCCCTGCGGGATGAGATAGTTGCGAGCATAGCCTGGCTTGACGGCGACTTCGTCGCCAAGCGCGCCCAGGTTATCCACGTCCGCGCGCAAAATGATTTTCATGGGCATGGCGGCTACTCCTAGATGGTCTTCTTACGCACGTAAGTGGCATGCGTGGTGGTATAGAAGAGCAGGGCCATCTGCCGGGAACGCTTGATCGCGGTGGTCAGCGTGCGCTGATGCTTGGCGCAGGTGCCGGTGATGCGGCGGGCGATGATCTTGCCGCGATCAGTGATGAAGTCACGCAGAAGGTCCGCGTTCTTGTAGTCGATAGCCACGTTCTTGTCCGCACAAAAGCGGCAATACTTCTTCCTGGGGGCAAAACGTCTCTTGAAGGCCATGGCTTACTCCTCCTCCGCCTGGAAGTTTTCGTCCAGCTTGACCGTGACGAACTTGAGAATTCCGTCGGTGATCCGGATGTTGCGCTCAAGCTCGGCAACGAGGGGGCTGGGGCCGGCATATTCCAAACGAACGTAGTGGCCACGGGTGAACTTGTTCACGGCGTAGGCCAGCTCGCGGGAGCCCCATTCATCCAACACAAGGGTCTGGCCTTGTTCGCGCGCCACGATGGCGCCGAGATTGTCCAGGATCTCCTTGCGGTTTTCCGTCGTCAGCTCGGGGCTGAACAACAGAAGGGTTTCATACTTGCGCATAAGCGTCCTCCTTATGGTCTTACGGCCCTTCCCAACCGGGGAAGAGCAAGGCAAGAGAAAGCTTGTTAGTCATCAAGCTTCCTCCTGTCAAGGACTTCGGTTACTTCCTGTCGTCGTCCTTAGGGCGCGAACCGCACCCGCCACGCGGATTTCAACCGCCAATTCCCATGCGCGGAAAAATAACGCGTACGAGCAGGACCCAGACGATGGCAATGCCGAGAACTATCAGCAGCTGAGACATGCGGGGAATCCCCAGCTAGGGCTTAAAGCCCCATGATGTTATAGCCCGAGTCCACGTAAAGCACTTCGCCAGTCACGCCCGAGGCGAGATCCGAAGCCAGGAAGAGGGCGGCCTTGCCGACATCGTCGATGCCGACGTTGCGCTTTAGCGGGGCGCGTTCCTCGATATGGTTGAAGATTGTCTTGAAACCGGAGATTCCGCTGGAGGCCAGTGTCTTGATGGGGCCGGCGCTGATGGCGTTGACACGCACACCCGCCGTGCCCATCTCATGAGACAGGTAGCGCATGCTTGCTTCGAGGGTGGCCTTGGCCACGCCCATCACGTTGTAGTTCATGACCACTCGCGTGGAACCCAGATAGGTCATGGTCATGACCGAAGCTCCCGGAGCGAGCAGAGGCTCGAAGGCCTTGCACAGGGCCACGAGCGAATAGGCCGAGATGTCCAGGGCCAGCCTGAAGCCTTCGCGCGAGGTGTCGATGAAGCGGTTCTTCAGGTCGTCCCTGTTGGCGAAAGCCACGGAATGTACGAGCACGTCCACGCTGCCCCATTTCTCCTGCACGATCTTGGCCGCGGCGGCGACCTGCTCGTCCGAGGTCACGTCACAGGGGAAGGTGAAATCTCCGCCAAGCTCCTCGCTGATGGGATCGACACGCTTCTGAATGGCTTCGCCGGCGTAGCTGAAGCAGAGCTGCGCGCCATGTTGCTTGAACTGCTGGGCAATGCCGTAGGCGATGGACTTTTCGTTGGCCACGCCGAAGATAGCGGCCTTCTTATCTTTAAGCAGCACGGAGAACCTCCTTGAAGCTGAACAATAGCTGGAAGATGTATTCGTCTGTTTCTGTCTTAAACGCTGAGTGTAGCACCGGTCAATCGTTCATAAGCCTCCAGGTACTTGTCCCTGGTCTTTGCAATGACTTCCTCGGGCAGGTTTGGCGCGGGCGGCTGTTTGTCGAAGCCGATACCTTCCAGCCAGTCGCGCACGTACTGCTTGTCGAAACTGGGCTGCCCCCGGCCAGGCATGTAGCCGTCCATGGGCCAGAAACGCGAGGAATCGGGAGTAAGCACCTCGTCAATGAGCAGGAGCTTGCCGCCGGCCATGCCAAACTCGAACTTCGTATCGGCGATGATGATTCCACGCGAGCGGGCATAGTCGCGGGCGCGGGAGTAAATCTCGATGGACAGCTTTTCCACCTGCGCAACAAGTTCGCGGCCGGCCATGTCCTTGGCCTGCTCCACGGTGATGTTCTCGTCATGCTGGCCGATTTCCGCTTTGGTCGATGGCGTGAACAGCGGATTCGCCAGCATCTCGGATTCCTTGAGCCCGGCCGGGAGCTTGTGGCCCGAGACCGTGCCGGTCTTGCGGTAATCCTTCCAGCCCGAGCCGGTGATATAGCCGCGCACGATGCACTCGATGGGCAGCGGCTTGGCCCGCTTGACGAGCACCGAGCGGCCGGCCAGCTCTTCGGCATATGGCGCGAGTGCGCCGGGAAAATCCTTGGTCTCGGAGGCCAGGACGTGATTATCCACCAGATCCTTGAACATGCCCATCCAGAACAGGGTGATCTGGTTGAGGATGGCGCCTTTGAGCGGCACGGGATCCGGCAGGATCACGTCGAACGCCGAGATTCGGTCCGTGGTTACTATGAGCAGCCGCTCCGCGTCGATCTCATAGATGTCCCGCACCTTGCCCCGGTGGAGCAGGGGAAATTCCTTGATGTCGGTCTGAATGACTGTCTTCATGGCAAGTCCTTGTATGGCTATCCTATTTCGTTCTGGCCTCAGCCGAGCGGGCGTGGGCTTCCAGGCCTTCCAGACGAGCCAAGCGGGCGATCTTGGCCGCGTTGTCGGATACGTATGCGCACGAAGTAGCCACAAGGCTGGTCTTCTTGCAAAAGGTTTCGACGGACAGGGCCGAGGCGAAACGTGCGGTGCGCGTGGTTGGCAGCACATGGTTTGGGCCGGCGAAATAGTCGCCCACGGGTTCCGGACAGTGATTGCCCAGGAACACTGCTCCGGCATGCCGCACCTTGCCGACCAGGGACCACGCGTCGAACACGGCCAATTCCAGGTGCTCGGGGGCGATGGCGTTGACCAGCTCCACGCCGACCTTCATGTCAGGCACGAGGACGATGCCTCCCCAATGCTTGAGCGCCTCGGCCGCGATATCCTGGCGGGGCAGCGTGGCGAGCTGCTTTTCCAGCTCATTCTTGACGCATTCGGCCAGATCGCGACTGACGGTCACCAGGATGGCGGCGGCAAGAGTGTCGTGCTCGGCCTGGGAGAGCATGTCCGCCGCCAGCCAGGCCGGATTGGACGATTCGTCGGCCAAAACGGTGATCTCGCTTGGCCCGGCCAGCATGTCGATGCCCACCTTGCCCATGAGCAGCCGCTTGGCCGTGGTGACATACAGGTTGCCCGGCCCGGCGATGACATCCACGGAGCGGACGGTTTCGGTGCCCAGGGCCAGGGCCGCGATGGCCCAGGCGCTGCCGGCGGCGTAGATTTCATTGATGCCAAGCATGCCGGCCGTGGCCAGGATGTGCGGGTTGACCGTGCCGTCCTTGCGCGGCGGCGTGACCACGGCGATCTCGGGCACTCCGGCGACCTGGGCCGGGACGGCGTTCATGATCAGGCTGGATATGAGCGGCGTCTGGCCGCCGGTGCCTCCCGGCACGTAGAGCCCGACGCGGTCCACCGGACGCACGAGCTGGCCCAGCACCGTGCCGTCCTCGCGGGTGGTCATCCAGGACTGCTGGACCTGGCGCTGGTGAAAGTCGCGCACGTTTTCGGTGGCTTCGGCCAGTATCTCCAGATCGTTGGCCGGAATTTCGGTCATTGCGCGCTGGATGGACTCGTCCGGCACGCGCAGCATGGAGAGCTCGAAGGTGTCGCAGTCGAATCTGCGGGCATACTCGACCAGAGCCGCGTCGCCGCGTTCGCGCACGGCGCGTATGATATCCTTGACCGCCCCTTCGACCTTGGCCTCGCGTTCCTCATCCGGCGCGAAACGGCCGGCGCTCCAGGCTGCGAAGTCAGCGATCTGCACGAATGTGCTGATTTCGAATAAACGGCAGGGCATGCAAGGCTCCTTGGCAGAAAATGGCAGCGTGCAAGCGCACAAGGATATAGAACACCGGTGCAAATGTCGAGGCAGAATGGTTCGGATCATGAATTAAAAGCATGCCTTGGTATCCAGCGTCAGACAGCTCTCGGAAAAAGAAAGGCCGGAACCCGAAAGTCCCGGCCTGGCATGTCGGAAGGGAGAGACGACAAGGCTTAGAAGCTGTACTGGAAGCCGAAGGCGGCCTTCATGAGGGTGTCATCGGGCGTGGCGGAGTTGTCGAAGCTCGGCTTGCCGTAGCCCAGTTCGACGATGGCGGCCAGGCTCTCATAGATCTGGTAGCGGGTGTTGAAGTCCACTTCCCAGTAGCTGTCGTCGGAGGTCAGCGCGGGCAGGGAACCGTTTCCGAAGCCGGCGTTGGTGCTGTTGGTGCCCTTGGCGAACAGGGCGACCACGTCATGCGAAAGCCGCTCGATGAAGGTGATGTCGCGGGCGGCAACGCCGATCAGCCAGAAGCCGGGGGTGGCGCCACCCATATCCGTGGTGAAGGAGGAACCGTTGATCATGGAGCCGCCGATGCCCCAGTCGGAAGCGACGATGGGCATGGCGCCGTCGTTGTCGCTGTTCTGTGAGCTGTAGGCGCCGAAGAGCTGCAGCAGGGCGAAGTCAAGGGCCTTGTACTCGACCATGGCGTCGGCCAACCAGCCGTCAGTCTCGGCGGTATCGAGATCGGAGCTGGCATTGCCGTACACGAAGTCAGCGTAGATCACGATAGGATCGAGCAGGTCCATGTTGAAGGCCAAACCGCCCCACCAGAACTTGACGTCCTCGCCTTGAGCGGCTCCCAAGAAGTCGTTGTTCGCGCCGAGATTGGCATAGGTGAACCAGGGGGTCAGGGCCATGCCGTCCAGGGCCACGGGCAGGGCGGCAAAATAAGCGTCGAAGTCATTATTGGAGGTGGGGGTGGCAACCTCGCTCAAGCGGGTGAAGCCCACGGTCAGGCCGATCATGTCCGTGATGGGGGCGGACACGACGATGGCCGCGCCGTCATCGCCACCCAGGACCATGTTGCTGAATGCGCCGGAGCTGAACAGGGTGACGTCCTGCTCGCCAACGGTGGTCAGGATGTCGGTGTCCGGCCAGCGGAACTGGATGAAGGCGCGCTTGATGTGGAACGCGTCGCCATCTTCGTTTTCGCCGGCGGCATAAGCGGCGGAGCCCTGGCCCCAGGTCGCGTTGCCGTACTCGGTGTACAGCTCGCCCATCACGTTCTCGTTGTACACGAAACGGAACTGGGTGCGCATGCGGTGCTGGACAGTGAAGGTGTCGCCATAGGTGGTGGCGTTGTCATCATCGAAGTTGCCGAAGTTGCTGAGCACGTTGCCGTGCACGCGCCAGGAACCGGCGGCCTTGACGCCCAGCTCGGCGGACGCGGTGGCGGCCAGGCCCATGATCAGGGCGGCGGCGGCCACGAGGGTCACGATGCGTTTCATGGTCTTCCTTCCTTCTGTTGCGTTTTTGGCAAAAGACTGAAACCCTTCCGCGACATGCCAATGTTAAAACATAACACCAACTTCTAGACCCCTTCAAGGTTGTTGGCAACAAATATTTGGCGTTCAGTTTAATTTTTTATACCAATCAACCAGTCGAGTATAGCGGAATATGGGCACGGAGTGTTGGTGGGATTAGCTGTACCCAACAGTGCGGCTTTTGGGCGGACAAAGAAAAAGCCGGAGCCCGAAGGCTCCGGCCAGGCGTGTCGGAAAAGGGAGAGGCGAAAGGCCTAGAAGCTGTACACGAAGCCGAAGGCGGCCTTCATGGCGGCGTCATCAGCCCTGGTGGAGTCGTCGAAGTCAGGCTTGCCGTAGCCCAACTCGACGATGGCGGCCAGGCTCTGGTAGATCTGGTAGCGGGTGTTGAAGTCCACTTCCATGTAGCTGTCGTCGGAGGTCAGGCTGGGAAGGAATCCGTATCCGCCGAAGCGACCAGGATTGAAGCCATTGTTGTCACTGGTGCCCTTGGCGTAGAGGAAGATCACGTCATGAGACAGCTTTTCGATGAAGGATATCTTGCGGGCAGCGGCGCCGGCCAGCCAGAAACCAGGAGCGGCGGGGCCCATGTCGACACCGAAGACGGAACCGTTGATCATGGAGCCGCCGACGGTGAAGTCGGAGTCGATGAAGGGCATGGCGCCGTCGTTCTCTGGATCGTCGTTACGGGAGCTGTAAGCGCCGAAGACCTGCAGGATGGCGAAGTCAAGGCCCTTGAACTCGACCATGGCGTCGGCCATCCAGCCCTTGGTGCCATTAACGAGGCCGGTATAGCCGTCGTCGGCGGAGCCGTAAACGAAGTCGGCGTAGATCACGATGGGATCAAACATGTTCATGTTGAAGCCGACGCCGGCCCACCAGACATTGGCGGTCTCGGTATCGGTGTTAAAGGTGGTATTCTGGCCAACGATGCCGTAAGAGAACCAGGGCGCGATCTTCATGCCGTCCAGGGACACGGGCAGGGCGGCCAGGAAGACGTCGAAGTCGTTTCCGGAAGTGACGGGCCACGTCGCATTAGTCGGCCCAGTCTCCGTAACCTCGGACAGGCGGGTGTAGACCAGGGTCAGGCCGATGTTGTCAGTGATGGGCGAGGACACGGCGATGGCCGAGCCGTCATCGCCGCCCTGGACCATGTTGCTGAACGCGCCGGAGCTGGGGAAGGTGATGTCCTGCTCGCCGACGGTGATCAGGGCGTCGGTTTCGGGCCAGCGGAACTGGATGAAGGCGCGCTTGATGTGGAACGCGTTGCCATCAGCATTTTCGCCAGCGGCATAAGCGGCGGAACCCTGGCCCCACACGGCGTTGCCGTACTCGGTGTACAGTTCGCCCATCACGTTTTCGTTGTACACGAAACGGAACTGGGTACGGGCGCGATGGCGGAGCGTGAAGGTGTCGTTGGCCGTGGTGGCAAGGTCATCATTGAAGTTGCCCATGTTGCTGAGCACTTGGCCGGACACGCGCCAGGTGCCGGCGGCCTTGACGTCCAGTTCGGCGGACGCCGTGGCCACACAGCCCAGGACCATGGCGGCCAGGGCTATGAGGGACATAATGCGTTTCATGGTGTCTTCCTTCCTTCATGTTGCGTTTTTTTGCAAAATCCGAGGCAACCCTTTCCGACACGCATATCCTGAGAGATACAAAAGGCTTCTAGCGCTTTTCAATTAGGCAGGCAATGGAAAAAATCCACTTTTTTGGCGTTGGGTATAATTTTTTTTACCGTACAAAAAATTAAACTCTACCTGCCGGGATTCACTTTCACTTCAGAAGGATTATAGCAACTGACCAAGACCTCGGCCGCGGTGCGGCCGAATATCCCAATCCAAGCGAGCAGCATGTTCATCTTCGAATCCAAGGCCTTCAGCCAGGAGCCCGGCGTCTACCTCATGAAGAGCGCCCAGGGCCGCATCCTGTACGTGGGCAAGGCCAAATGCCTGCGCAAGCGGCTTGCGTCCTATTTCCGCTCCAGTTCCGCCCTCACGCCCAAGACGCGGTCGCTGGTGGCCAGGATCGAGCGCATCGACACGCTCATCACCGCCACGGAAAAGGAGGCCCTGCTCCTGGAGGAGAGCCTCATCAAGAAGCACCGGCCGCGCTACAACGTGCTTTTGCGCGACGACAAGCAGTACGTCCTGTTCCGGCTGGACAGGCACAAGGACTTCCCGCGCCTGGTCATGACCCGCAAGGTGACCCGGGACGGCTCTATCTACTACGGGCCGTTCACATCATCCGTGGCCGCGCGCGAAACCTGGAAAGTCATCAATAAAGTCTTTCCGTTACGGAAATGTGGCGACCATGTCTTCGCCAATCGCGTGCGCCCGTGTCTGAACTACCACATCGGCCGCTGTCTCGGTCCATGCGTGAACGAGGTGGACAAGGGCGAATACCGTCGCCTTGTGACCCAGGTGGAGATGCTCCTGTCGGGCCGGTCGGGTGAGCTGGTGGCCAATCTTGAGGCCGAGATGCTCGCGGCCTCTGAGGCCCTGGAATTCGAGCGCGCGGCCGCGCTGCGCGACCAGGCCGCGGCTGTGCGGAGAACCGTGGAACGCCAGACCGTGGTCCTGCCAGAGGAACGCGACATGGACGTGATGGCTCTGGCGCCGGCGGGCAACGGCCTGTCCCTGGGGCTGTTGTTCATCCGGCAGGGGCGGCTCCTGGGCCACAAGTCTTTCTTTTTTTCGGGCATGGAGCTGGAAGACGGGCCCGAAGTGGTTTCCAGTTTCCTGGCGCAATATTATACGCCGGCTCGTTACATCCCCCCGCGCATCGTCATGCCTTTTCCGCCTTCGGAAGAGGAGGACGGGGTGGTGCAGCTCCTGGTGGAGCGCCGGGGCGGGCTCGTGATCCTGGCCGAGCCCCGCAGCCTGGCCGAAAAGGAGCTCATCGACAGGGCCAAACGCAATGCCCTGGAGTCCATACGTTCTGCCGAGCGACAGCCAATCACGGATTTGCTTGGCCGCAAGCTCGGTTTGCCTGCCGAGCCCCGGCGCATCGAATGCGTGGATGTCTCGCACCTGGGGGGCGAGGGCATGCGCGTGGGGCAAATAGTATATATGGATGGAGAGCCGCTCAAGGATGACTACCGCACGTATTCCTTCCCGGAGCTGGAAGGCACGGCCGACGACTATCTGGCTCTGGCGTCCTGGGCCAAAAGGCGCGTGGAGTCCGGAGAGCCCTGGCCGGATCTGGTGCTCATCGACGGCGGCCGGGGACAGCTTGCGGCAGTCGAGCGCGCCCTGGGCGAAGCGGGGCAGCCGAACCTGTTTGAGCTTGCCTCCATCGCCAAGGCGGGCCGGCGCGCCGGCGAGCTGGAAGACTTGATCTTCAGGCCTGGACGCAAGAATCCGCTGCCGCTCAAGCCTGGCAGCCCGGAGCTGCTTTTTCTGCAGCGTCTGCGCGATGCCGCCCATAATCATGTCCTGGGACGTCAGCGCCAGGGACGGCGCAAGCGGGTGCTGCAAAGCGAGTTGCTGTCGCTTCCGGGCATCGGTCCCAAAACCGCCCGTCTGCTTTGGGAGCGCTTTGACTCGCTGGATGCCATGCTCAAGGCCGGGCAGGACGAGATCAAATCCATACCCGGCATGGGCGGCAAGCGCGCCGAGCGAATCCTCGCGGCATTGGGCGATCTGCGCAAGTCGCGCGGGAGCTGACGGGAGTCGGAACGCGAAGGGAGATGTTCCGGCGGCGGGCCATGCCCAAGGCGTACGCCAATGGCAGGTGCATACGCGATTGCGCATTCCGGGCGGACTTTCCGCGGCCTGTGAAGCGCTTGCCGGAGCGGAGGCGGGCGCGACCTGCGCTTGCTCATAGCGTGAAAAAGGAAAAGCCCTTTGGATGTACTCCAAAGGGCTTTAAACTTCTGGCTCCCCGGCACGGACTTGAACCGCGAACCTAGTGGTTAACAGCCACCCGCTCTGCCTATTGAGCTACCGGGGAAAGTGCTCCGCGCTAGCGGCGAGGTAGGGGATTAAATGAATCTCAACCGCTCGTCAAGGGTATTTTTATTTGCTGAGGAAAAAAAAGAAAAGCTGCATCTTGAGGCACAATTTCTGTTCCTTGACGCTCCAAAATAATTGGCTTAACCACATCGGGTTCCTGAAAGCGCGGCAACTCAGGCCGCGCAAAGTTTGCATGGACAATATTTAGGATTCCGTTCGCCATACAGCTCGCACCCTTGCTGTCCGCCGGGCGGCAAGCCATGCATCGGAAAAGTCACTCGCACGGAGTCGTTGCGTTGAGCGATAAGAACCAGCCAATCAAGTTGAAGATCAAGTCCGGGAACGTCGACAAGTTCCAACCCTTCCTGCAGGCCATGGCGGCAAAGGGCGAACTCAATGAGGTTCTCAAGAGCCGAGTCGAGAAAGCCGTGCAACTCATGGATGAAGGCACGCAGCTTTATCCCAATGGCTTTATCAAGACCGACGACCTTGGGGCAATCGCCACGGAATTCACGGACTCCTCGTCCGAAGCCCTTGAGGGCCTTGGTCGCGAGTTCACCGTGGCCGGCCGCATCGTGGCCATGCGATCCTTCGGCAAGGCCGCATTTTTTCACCTCCAGGACCCCACGGGCCGTTTGCAGGTATTCGCCTCGCGGGACGATCTGGGCGAGGATGCCTATCGCGTATTCAAGAAGCTGGACATGGGTGACCTCGTCGGTGTCCGAGGCATGCTTTTCCTTACCAAGACCGGCGAACTGACCCTCAAGTCCTCCAGTATCACGCTTTTGACCAAGTCCCTGCGTCCGCTGCCCGACAAATGGCATGGGCTCAAGGACGTAGAGATGCGCTACCGCCAGCGCTATGTGGACCTCATCGTCACACCTAGAACGCGGGAGATATTCATCAAGCGTACCCAGGTCGTACGTGAGATGCGCAATTTCCTGGATCGTGAAGGCTTCATGGAAGTTGAGACTCCAATGATGCAGCCCATCCCAGGCGGGGCGACGGCGAGACCTTTCGAAACGCACCATAATGCCCTGGACATGAAGCTCTACATGCGCATCGCGCCCGAGCTGTACCTCAAGCGTCTGCTGGTGGGCGGTTTCGAGAAGGTATACGAGGTGAACCGCAACTTCCGCAACGAGGGCATTTCCACTCAGCACAATCCAGAATTTACCATGTGCGAGTTCTACTGGGCGTACGCGACCTTCGAGGATCTCATGGACCTCACGGAGCGCCTGTTCTCCCATATTGCCCGGCAGGTGACCGGAAGCACCGTCGTGGAGTACCAGGGGCAGCGGATTGACCTGACGCCCGGCAAATGGGCCCGGGTTCCTTTCCTGGAGTCCCTGCGCACCATAGGCGGCCTATCCCCCGATGTGTACATGGACATGGCCAAGGCCAAGGCTCTGGTGCGTGAACGCGGAGAGAAAGTTCTGGAAAGCGACAAGCTGGGCAAGGTGCAGGCACTGCTTTTCGATCTCTTCGTGGAGCCTAAGCTCATTCAGCCGCACTTCATTTATCACTATCCCACGGATATTTCGCCTTTGTCCCGGCGCAACGACCAAGACCCGACCATCACGGACCGTTTCGAGTTATTCATGTCCGGACGGGAGATGGCCAATGCCTTCTCGGAGCTCAACGACCCCGTGGACCAACGCTTGCGCTTCATGGAGCAGGTCCAGGAGAAGGAGGCCGGTGACGAGGAGGCCCATTACATGGACGAAGATTACGTCCGAGCCTTGGAGTACGGCATGCCGCCGGCTGCGGGGCAGGGCATCGGCATTGACCGGCTGGTCATGCTGCTTACCGACTCGCCCTCCATCCGCGAGGTCATCCTGTTCCCGCTTCTGCGGCCGGAAGTTTAATTCATGAAATTTGAATTCACTATCGCCTTGCGGTATCTGCTGGCCCTGCGCAAGCAAGCCTTCATTTCCGTGATCTCCTTGTTCGCGGTGCTTGGCGTCTGCCTGGGTGTGGCATCGCTCATCGTGGTCATGGGCGTCATGAACGGCTTTTCCACTGACTTGCGCGACAAAATTCTCGGCGTCAATGCGCACGTCATCGTCATGAACGCCCATGGGGCCGTGACAGGCGCCGACGAGATCGCGCGGCTGGCCAAGGGCGTTCCCGGCGTCACGGGGGCCACGCCTTTCATCTATTCCGAAGTCATGGTTTCCACACCACGGGGCGTCAAGGGTGTTGTCTTGCGCGGCATCGAACCCGAGAGTTCGGGCAAGGTGCTTTCTCTTTCCAAGGACATGCTCGCAGGAAAGGTTGAGGATCTGAATCGAGAGGATACGAATCCCGGAATAATCATAGGCCAGGAACTGGCGGCGCGCCTTGGTTTGAGCGTGGGCAGCCTCGTCAATCTCCTCTCGCCCACGGGAAGCAAATCGGCTGCGGGCTTCATGCCCAAGGTCAAGTTCTTCACTGTGACTGGCATTTTCAAGACCGGGATGTTTGAATACGATTCGAGCCTGGCCTATGTCAGCCTTGCTGCGGCAAGGGACTTGCTGGGCTTCACGGGGGATGTCGTCTCGGGCATTGAGTTGCGCCTGGCCGATGTATACGCTGCTGATCGCGTTTCCCGGCAGGTCGAAAGCTCGCTTGGGGGATACCCGTTCCTGGTGCGCAACTGGATGGAGATGAACGCAAATCTTTTCGCAGCCCTTAAGCTGGAAAAGACGGCCATGTTCATTTTTTTGGTGCTGATTGTTCTCGTGGGCTCCTTTTCCATCATCACGACGCTGGTGATGCTCGTTATCCAGAAGACGAGAGATATTGCGGTGCTCATGTCCTTGGGCGCGAAGCCCAGGGAAATACAACGCATTTTCATGCTGCAGGGCACGGCCATCGGCGTTCTGGGTACGTTCCTGGGTTATATGTTGGGGATACCCGTAAGTCTGCTGCTCAAGAGATACCAATTCATCGAGCTACCTCGGGATGTATATCCCGTTGACTACCTGCCTGTGCGGTTGGAGCTTTTGGATTTGACCTTCATTGGATTGGCGGCCTTAGGGCTTTGTTTCGTCGCAACGCTTTACCCGGCACGGAAGGCCGCGCGGCTCAATCCCGCGGACGCCCTGCGCTACGAATAAAACATGTCTGATACTCCGCTCTACCAGCTTCGTGAGGTGGGCAAGGAGGTTGCGGGTCCGGCTGAACGGCTGGTCATCCTGCGCCGTATCGACCTGAATGTCATGGAAGGCGAGTCCATCGCCATCCTTGGCGCTTCTGGGTCGGGCAAGACCACACTCCTACACCTGTTGTCCACCCTCGACACGCCATCCTGGGGAGAAATCACCCTGCGCGGCCGCAACTTGGCGGCCATGAATGGCGATGCCAGAGCCCAGCTCCGTAACCGTGAGATCGGGCTCATCTTTCAGTTCCACCATTTGCTCCCTGAGTTCAACACACTGGAGAACGTGGCCATGCCCGGCATCATTGGCGGCTTGCCCAAGCACAAAGCCTTTGACCTGGCCCGGGAGGCCTTGGGGCATGTCGGCCTATCCGAGCGCACGGAGCACCTGGTGACAACTCTCTCGGGCGGCGAGCGGCAGCGGGCGGCCATTGCCCGCGCCATTCTCATGAAGCCGCAAGTGCTCCTGGGTGACGAACCCAGTGGAAGCCTGGACGAGGCCAATGGGGAGAAAATCGCCGATCTGCTACTTCGCCTGAACCGGGAGCTCGGGATGACTCTGGTTGTTGTCACACACAACCAGGGCCTTGCACAGCGCATGGACAGGCGTCTGGAGTTGCACGCAGGGGAGCTGCATGCCCAAGCGTAGCAGCCTGGTCCTGTGGGGAGTTGCTGCCTTATTGCTTTTCGTGCTGACTCCGCATCCGTTCTGGGCTCAGGCGCCGCGTGGAGCCAAGATCCTCGTGTTGCCTTTCGAGGTCAACGCGAGCAGCGAATTGGAGTATCTCAAGGCCGGGCTCCCTCAGCTCTTGCGGGATCGCTTAGGCGCCATGGGATTTGAGTTGATTTCACTGGCCAAGATGGATGAGGCCATCCGGGCCCTTGATGTGGACTACCTTGATATCCAGACCGCTCAAGACTTGGCCCTGCAAACCGGAGCAGAGTATGCGGTCTATGGCAGCTTCAGCCAGGCAGGCGAAGCCATCAGCGTAGACGCTCGCCTGGTGGACGCTTTCGGCCTTAAGCCGGTCAAACCTATCTATGTGGCCAAGCAAGGCCTCATCAATGTTCTCCCGGCGGTGGACGAATTGGCAGCGAAGATCAGGCTGGAGTTGCTCAGCAAGGATGTCATCGCCGAAGTCGCAGTACAGGGCGACAGGTTTATTGAAAAAGAGGTCATCCTGATGCGCCTGACGGTGCAAAAGGGCGACATCTATGATCCAGCCAAGGCTGACAGGGATCTGCGCCGGATATACGATCTCGGCTATTATGAAGATGTACAGGTAGCCCTTGAGGACGTTCCTGGCGGCAAACGCATCGTCTACATCGTTACCGAAAAGCCGCGCATCGGTGCCATCGATGTGGAAGGCAACGATGAACTTGATGATGACGACATCACTGAGATCATGACCACCAAGACCGGCTCGGTGCTCAATCCATCCATCTTGGCCGAGGACCTGAACAAGATTCGGGAGCTCTATCGGAAGGATGGGTATTATAAAGCTGAGGTGAGCTACGCGGTGGAAGCTCCCGCCGATCAACAGGCTCGACTCGTGATTACCGTCGCCGAAGGCCGCAAATTGTATATTCGCCAGATAAGGATCGAGGGCGCTAAGGAACTGAATCCGAACGATATCAAGAGCGATCTTGCGCTCAAGGAGCGCTGGCTTTTTTCCTGGATCACCGGGTCGGGCGTGCTGAAGGAAGAGCTCTTGGAACGGGATACGGCGGTGATCGAGGCCTATTATGCCAACCGGGGTTTTTTGCAGGCCACGGTCGGTAAGCCCAACATCGAGTTTCGCGATGACGGTATATACATTACCTATCAAGTTTCCGAAGGTCCTCGATACAAGGTCTCCCAAGTGAGCTACAGCGGGGACATGCTCGTACCCGAGGAGATATTGCTCGCTCGTACCAAACTGGATGACATTGCCCGAAAGGGCGGCTACTTCGACCGTTCAGTCATGCGCGAAGACATGCAGAGCCTCAACGAATTCTATATGGACTACGGGTATGCCTTTGCGGACACGAACGTGGATGTGAAGCCGGATCAGGCGGCCAAAACCGTAGCCGTCACATACATCCTGGACAAGAACCAGAAAGTGTACATCCGTCGTGTGCTTGTGGAGGGCAACACAAAAACTCGTACCAACGTCATTTTGCGTGAAATGCGTCTGGGCGACGGCGATCTCTTTAGTGGCAGTCAGATTGCCCGATCCAATGAGCGTCTGGCTAAGCTGAACTACTTCGAACTCGCCGATGTTGAGACCGTGCCCACGGGCCGAGACAGCGAACTCGATCTTAAGGTAAAGATCAAGGAAAAGCCCACAGGGATGCTATCCGCCGGCACCGGCTACTCGACATATTCGAAAGTCTTCGTATCCGCGTCCATCCAGGAGCGCAATTTGTTCGGCATGGGATACAATCTCGCCCTCACGAGCAGCTTCAGCGCCAAGGATACTGCCTATACCTTGTCTTTTACAAATCCTCACGTATACGATACCAACCTGAGCGCAGGCTTTGACCTGTATAATACCGAAGTGGAATACTTGAGCTATGACAAGGAAACCACGGGAGGACGCTTAAGATTCGGCTGGCCGCTTGGAGAATACTCTCGTGCCATAGTTTCTTACCGGCTGGACAAGTACATCATTGATGAAATTACGGAAGATGCCGCCAACCAGATCAAGGAACTCGAAGGAGAGAACTGGTCGAGTGTTGCCGGACTTACATTGCGTCGGGATACGACGAACCGACCGTTCAACCCTAATCGAGGTACTGATTCGGCAATTTACCTGGAGTACGGTGGCGGCTTGATCGGAGGAGATGACAATTTCATCAAGTGGGTCGCTGATTATCATTATTATCATGGTCTTTGGTGGAATACGGTATTTCATTTGCGTACCAGTGTCGGCATGGTTTATCAGAACCTGAACGATGAGCGGGTGCCAGCCTTCGAACGTTTCTATTTGGGCGGGATTAACTCATTGCGGGGCTATGAAGGGCGGCATGTCTCGCCCCGGGATTCCGCAACCGGCGACTTCATCGGTGGCGACAAGGAGTTGATTGTCAACCTGGAGTACATCTTCCCGATCAAGGAAGATTTCGGCCTGCTCGGCGTGCTCTTTTTCGACGCAGGCAACTCCTGGAACGACAATGAGTTCTTCTTCGAGCAGCCCGATTCCAGCGAGGAGCATTTGGCGCTGGGGCTGTACAAAAGCGCAGGACTCGGTATCCGCTGGATGTCGCCCATCGGACCGTTGCGCCTTGAATACGGTTACCCCTTGGACAAGCTCAAGGACAGTTCCGAGAATGGTCGTTTCGAGTTCGCCATCGGCGCTACCTTCTAAGTGTTGTCCCGGCATAAGGATCAGTAACAGGCAAGGAGATGTTTGATGAGATTGATCATCGCGCTGACCATGTGCGCTTGTCTCCTGGGATCGGGCGTTGCCCTTGCCCAGGCCGAGGTCAAGATAGGCGTCGTTAATATCCAGGACGTTTTGGAAAAATCCGAGCCCGGCCAATCGGTTATGGCCGAATTCAAGGGCAAGGCCGATGAGGTCAAGAAGGAACTGGATAAGCGGAAGAATGAGCTTGAGAAACTGCGTGGCGAGATGGAGAAGCAAAGCCTTGTCCTGTCTCAGGATGCCAAGCAGGACAAGGAACTGGAATTCAAGCGCAAGGTTCGCGACTACCAGGACTATGTGCAGGTCACTCAGCGCAACCTGCAGATTGAGAACGACAAGCTGAGCAAGCCTGTCATGGAGATTCTTGGGGCTGTGCTCAAGGACTACGGCAAAAAGAACAAGTTCACCATGATCGTCGACATGAAGACGCCTGGCGTCGTGTACACGGACGAGGCCGTGGATGTCAGCAAACAGGTTATTCTCGAGCTTAATAAAGCCTGGCGAGAGCAGAAAAAGAAGTAAGGTCCAGTCATGAAGGTGAAGCTGTCGCAGGTCGCCGAGCAGTTTGGCTTGCGCCTGAAAGGTGCTGACCTGGAAATCACAGGGATCAACACTCTTGAGGCTGCGGGGCCCAGTGAGCTGAGTTTCCTAGCCAGCAATAAGTACCTGGACGTCTTGGAGAATACCAAGGCCGCCGCGGTCATTCTGGAAGAGGCTTACGCGGATCGGGTACAGACCGCGCTCATCAGCCCGAACCCCTATTTGGCCACTGCACAGGTGGCCATGCTTTTCGACAAGCCGCAAGGTGAGTTTCTGGGGCAGAGCGAGTTGGCATTCGTGCATCCTCTGTCCGATGTGCATTCTTCGGCCACGGTCTATCCCTTCGCGTATATCGCCAGAGGGGCCAAGTTAGGTCCTGGATCCAAGGTCTACCCCTTCTGCTACGTGGGTGAGGACGTGACGCTTGGCAAGAATGTGACGCTGTATCCCGGGGTTACGCTCATGGCCAGGACACAGGTCGGCGACGGATGCATCATTCATCCCGGGGCCGTGCTGGGCAGTGATGGGTTCGGCTTTCTCCCGAGCCCCACGGGCCTGATGAAGGTTCCGCAGATCGGCGGAGTCAACATCGGGAAGGATGTCGAGATCGGCTGCAACACGACGATTGACCGCGCCTCATTGGGTCAGACGAGCGTAGGGCATGGCTCCAAAATCGACAACCTTGTCCAGGTCGCCCATAATGTTCAGATCGGCATGCATTCCATTCTCGTGGGCCAAGTCGGCGTATCCGGCAGCACCAAGATAGGCAATGGCGTGCAGATCGGTGGACAGGCGGGCTTGGCTGGCCATCTCAACGTGGGTGATGGTGCGCGTATCGGCGCTCAATCCGGAATCATGCAGAACATAGAGGCCGGCAGCGAGGTGCTTGGCAGTCCCGCCATGGAAGCCAAGAAATACTTTCGCATCGCTGTGCAGCAAACCAAGCTGCCTGAGATGAGCAGACGGCTCAAAGCCTTGGAGAAGGAAATAGCCCAGCTTAAGAGTATTTTGGGGCAAGGAGCAAATCATGGTGAATGAAACTGCAAGCGGCGTTCACGATCTGGATGTCCGCCAAATCATGAAGTTGTTGCCGCACAGATACCCCTTTCTCCTTATCGACCGTGTGGTTGAATTGGTCAAAGGCGACCATGTGACGGCGCTTAAAAACGTTACATTCAACGAGCCCTTTTTTCAGGGCCATTTTCCCGGATTGCCGGTAATGCCGGGAGTTCTGCAGTTGGAGGCCTTGGCGCAGGCGGCCGGCACGTACATCATGAGCACCTTCGAGGGACAGTTCGAGGGGAAGATATTCGTATTCACCGGAATGGAGAGGGTTAAGTTCCGCAAGCCTGTCGTTCCCGGGGATCAGCTCATGCTCAGATGCGAGAATTTCCGCCAGAAGCTCAATCTCTTCAAGATGAACGGCAAAGGTACGGTCGATGGCAAGACCACTGTTGAAGCTGAAATGACCGCGGCGCTAATTGCGCGGGAGGATTTATAAGTGTCTGCCACCATTCATTCTACGGCGCTCGTACACCCGGGCGCGCAATTGGCCGACGACGTGGTCGTCGGACCTTTCTGTGTGATCGAGGATCATGTCGTCATCGGCGCGGGCACTCGTCTGGACGCCTATGCGCATGTCAAGGCTCATACTCGTATCGGCAAGAACAACCGAATTCACTCCTTTGCCTGTCTGGGCGGCGAGCCTCAACACCTGGGGTGGAAGGGCGAGGATACCTACGTCGAGATCGGAGACAACAATATAATCCGCGAGTATGTTACTATTCACCGCGGCACAGTGCACGGTTTGGGCTACAGCAAGGTGGGCTCGAACTGCCTGCTCATGGCTTACGTGCACATTGCCCACGATTGTGAGATCGCGGATGGCGTTCTTATGGCCAACGCAGCCAGCCTGGCTGGCCATGTGACCGTCGGCCGCAAGGCGATCATTAGCGGCATGAGCGGCGTGCACCAGTTCGTGCGCATCGGTGAGTTCGCCTTCCTCGGAGCCATGGGCGGCTTCAACCTGGATGTGCCGCCGTACACCCTGGCCACCGGCGTGCGAGCCAAGCTGCATGGCCTCAATCTTATCGGACTCAAGCGCAATGGATTCACCAGCCAGTCTGTCATGGCCCTCAAGAGCGCCTATAAGATGATTTGGCGTTCGGACATGATCCGGCAGGAGGCGCTGGAAGAAGTGGTCAGCGTCATGGGCGACTTTCCCGAAGTCATGCGCCTGGTCGATTTCATCAAGGCAAGCCAGCGCGGCGTGACCCCGCATGCCATAGGCAAGTCCACTAATAATGACGAGTGATTAATCATGGCCGGCGCCTGTAGTGACCAGGGGACTTTAGGCCTCATCGCCGGCGGCGGCCGTTTCCCGTTTCTCATCGCCGAGGGAGCGCGCAGGAGCGGTCTGCGCGTTGTTGCCGTTGGTTTCCGGAGCAACACCGATCCTGGCCTTCCCGCCTGTGTGGATGAGTACCAGGAATTGCGCCTGGGACAACTTGGCAAGCTCATCGACTTCTTCAAGTCCCGGGGAGTGGACAGGGTGCTCATGGGCGGAACCATTAACAAAGCCCGAGCCATGGACATCATCCCTGACTTCCGGGGTGCCAGGCTGCTCCTTAAGCTCGGCGGCAAGGGGGATGACGCGCTTTTGCGCGCCATCAGCGACGAGTTGGCTTCCGAGGGCATGCCCGTGCGACGCGCCCATGAGCTTATCCCCGGACTGCTCATGCCTGAAGGTTTTCTCACCGGTCGGCGGCCAAGCCCGGGAGTCATGGCTGATATCCGTTTTGGCTGGTCGGTGGCCAAGGAACTCGGTCGCCTGGATATCGGGCAAACCGTGGTGGTACGCCGCCAAGTCGTAGCAGCTGTCGAGGCTTTGGAAGGCACGGACAACGCCATCCGTCGTGGCTGTTCCCTCGCAGGGCAAGGGGCGGTGGTCGTAAAGGTTTTCAAGCCAGGGCAGGATGAACGTCTGGACCTCCCTTCGGTGGGGCTGACGACCATAGAAACCATGCGCGAGGCAGGCGCGGTCTGTTTGGCCGTGGAGGCCGGCCGGAGCTTATTTTTCGACCGCGAACGGGCCCTCAATGAAGCCTCTCGGGCCGGCATCTCTGTCATAGGCATTACTGACGGCTTGCTGGATGGCGACTGAAGTCTCGGTTTTTTTCCCCTTGCCCTTGCCAACACCCCTTGCGGGGCTCATTTGAACTTCACACCGCTTTCATCTAAGTTGTTTTTCTTTTTACGAGAGAACGCGGAGGCCAGGGGTCCCGCTACACAGAGGAAGCAATGAGCCACATACTTGGCGTGAAGTTCAAGGATTACGGTCAAACATATCATTTCGATTCCGGGGCATTCGTCGTTTCGCCAGGCGATGCGGTGCTCGTGGAAACCGAGCAGGGCTTGGGCTTGGGCAAAGTGGTGGAGACGTTGGACGCCTTGCCGGAGGGCCTGGATCCAGAGAGCGTCAAGACCATTTTCAAGGTTGCCGGAGAAGAAGATGTAAAGGCCGCGCTGGAGAATGAAGCCCTTGCCAAGGACAGTTTTCGCTTCTGTCGAGGGCGTATCCGCGAGCGCGGGCTTGAAATGAAGCTTGTGGATGTGGAAGTATTCTTCGACCGAAGCAAGCTTATCTTCTATTTCACAGCGCCTGGACGCATCGATTTTCGCGAGTTGGTCAAGGACCTTGTTCGGGAGTACCGCACGCGTATCGAATTGCGTCAGATCGGTGTTCGACATGAGACGCAGATGATCGGCGCCGTGGGCAACTGCGGTCAAGTTTGCTGTTGTCGGCGGTTTCTGCGCAAGTTCGAACCAGTGACCATCAAGATGGCAAAGGAGCAGAACCTCTTCCTGAATCCGGCGAAGATATCCGGCATCTGCGGCAGGTTGTTGTGTTGCCTTGCCTACGAACAGCAGAACTATGAACACTTCCAGAAACAGTGTCCCAAAACGGGCAAGAAATTCCAGACGACTCTGGGCACTGTGAAGGTCTTACGCACCAACTTTTTCCGTCAAACCGTGTCCATTCTGCCCGAGAATGGCGATGAGCAAGAATTAAGCGTCGAAGAATGGACGCGCATCCTGCTCAAATCTCACGATAAGGAACTGGAAGCCTCCACGGGAGGGACCAATGGCAATTCGTCCCAGGGAGCCCAAGTCGAGAACATGACTCCGGCAGATACGGCGGAAGACGATACGGAAGCTGGTTTGGATATTCCCGAAGATGTTTCGGATGCCGTTGGCGAGCAAAAAGGTGAGTCCAAGTCCGGCGCGTTTCGCCAAGGCGCTGTCCACGGCCAATCGCACCAGGCCCAAGCCCAGGGAGAGGAGCGCAAGGGCAAATCGCGACGGCGGCGTCGGCGCAAGCCCAAAAGCAAGGGCTCGGATCAAGCTGAGTAGCATTTACCGGCGCCCGCATATGCGGGCGCTTTCATATTTGGATCAGAATGCCTTGCCTTATTGACAGCAGCTGACAGCAAGCGATGTTGGCCAGACAGCTTGCCAGCCAGGGAAGATGCGAGGCATCCGTGGGCAGTGATGAAGATTGCTTGCCCATTGCTCCGTCGAACCGATACGGGACGGTTTTTCAGCAGTCTGATACGACGCCATGCAAGTCTTATGGAGGAGCACGTTGGACCGTTATTACATCACCACGCCAATCTACTACGTCAACGGCAGGCCTCACCTGGGACACGCCTACACCACATTGGTCGCTGATTCCTTGGCCAGATTCCATCAGGCCATGGGACGGGAAACATACTTTCTCACCGGCACAGACGAGCACGGCGACAAGATCGTGCAGGCTGCGGAGAAGGCCGGGATGAGCCCGCAGGCATTGGTGGACGCCAATAGTACTGCGTTCCGCGACCTGTGGAAACATTTCGGCATCACGAATACCGGCTTCGTGCGGACCACGGAAGAGCGGCATAAACGCTGTGTGCAAGCTATCTTGCAAAAGGTCTTCGATGCCGGCGATATCTACCATGGTGAGTACAGCGGCCATTACTGCTTTGGATGCGAGCGGTTCCTGACCGACAAGGAGCTGGTGGACGGCAAGTGCCCGGATCACCAGACCGCCCCGGAGCTTATCAGCGAGAAGAACTACTTCTTCCGCATGTCCAAGTATCAGAGCTGGCTGGCCGAGCATATCAGAGCCAACCCAGGTTTCATCCGGCCGCAGCGCTACGAGGCCGAAGTGCTCAGCATGCTTGAAAGCGGGGTGCTGGAGGACCTGTGCATCTCGCGTCCCAAATCGCGGCTGACATGGGGCATCGAGTTGCCTTTTGATACGGATTACGTGTGCTACGTATGGTTCGATGCGCTGCTCAATTACGTCTCGGCCCTGGACTGGCCCGATGGCGAGGAGTTTCGCACCTATTGGCCCGTTGTAGAGCATCTTGTGGCCAAGGATATCCTCAAGCCGCACGCCGTGTTCTGGCCCACGATGCTAAAGGCCGCCGGCCTCACGCCGTACAGGCACCTCAATGTGCATGGCTATTGGCTCGTGCGCGACACGAAGATGTCCAAGTCTCTTGGCAACGTGGTCGATCCCCTGGCCATGGCGGACAAATATGGGCAGTCCGCATTCCGCTATTTCCTGCTGCGCGAGATGCAATTCGGCAGCGACGCAAGTTTCTCCGAAGAGGCCCTTGTTGGTCGGCTTAACGCCGACTTGGCCAACGATCTCGGGAATCTGTTCAGCCGAACCTTGACCATGACCAGCAAGTACTTCCAGGGCCGGGCCCCGGATGGTCAGGTGGATACGCGGGACAATGCCGAACTCCTGGAACTGGCCCGCACGGCCATGGAGAATTACCAGACCCAGTTTGCCGAATGCGTGTTCTCCAGGGCCCTGGAATCTCTTTGGGAGCTGGTGCGCGGCTTGAATAAGTATGTGGACTCCCGCGCGCCCTGGACTCTGGCCAAAGAGGGAAGGATTGAAGAGCTGGCCTCTGTCATGGCCACCTTGCTCATGCTTCTGCGTAAGATCGCCTTGCATCTTGTTCCGGTCATGCCCGAAGCTGCCGGGGAGATGCTCGCCCAGCTCGGACAGACCAAGGAAGGCCGGGGAACCCTCAAGACAGAGCTTTGCTCCTGGGACAGAGTTGAGCCGGGCACCGAGATTGCCGCCAAGTCCAACATTTTCCCCCGCGTGGACCTTGCAGCCGAGAAGGCTGCCGCTCCGGCCAAAGCCGAAGCAGGGCCCAAGCCCAAAGTCACGGCCACCGTTAAAGGGGAGCCCAAGAAGGATCAGGTCAAAGCAGTTCCGGCTCCCGCAGAAGCGGTGGAGGTCGAGTTTCAGGATTTCCAGAAGCTCGACTTGCGCATCGGCGTCGTTGTCGAGGCTGTACCGCACCCGGATGCCGACCGCCTGCTCAGACTCACCGTGGACATCGGCGAAGCCAGTCCGCGCCAGATTATCGCCGGTCTGGCCGAGTTCTTCACCCCGGAGCAGATCAAGGGCCGTCAGGTGACCGTACTGGCCAACCTCAAGGCGCGTAAACTCCGAGGTCTGGAATCCCAAGGCATGGTGCTGGCTGTGCGTACGGAAAACGGCATGGAGCTGTTGACTCCCTCCGGCCAGGTTAAGCTGGGCAGCAAGGTTTCCTGAGTATGTAGAGTCGAACCTGAAGCATTTGGGTCGAGCTTGGCCATTGAGCTAGAGTTCGACACTTCTGCAGATATGCGAATATGGAAGCGGCCGCAGGCTGGCAAGCCTGCGGCCGCTTCATTCAGAACAACCGTAGCCGTTCGCTTATATACTGGCGGGAAGCGTAGCGTTGAAGAAGATGCTTCAGCGCCAGCGCACACTGGGCGCAAATCGTTCAGGTATGCAGTTGTAACGGTATTTGGGATAACCGAGCAGAACTCCTCCGTAGACCTGATCCTCGTCCGGCAATTCCAGGAGCGCGCGCAAATCGGCAGAACTGTTGGCAGCCCAGGTTACATAACCTGCCCAACAGGTTCCCAGGTCCCGCGCTAGGGCCGCCAGCTCGACATAGGTGATGGCGGTGGCGCAGTCTTGGGCCATGAAAGGCATTCCGGCCGGGGCGTGAGCCAACAGCAGATGCGGCGCTCCGCGGCAGATCATGTCGTGTCCGGCCGCGAACAAGGACACCAAGCCGGGCAAGCGGAGCTTTTGGGCGGCTTCCATGTCCTGATCTATCATGTCCTGCATCCAGCGGATGACCAGCTCGGCAATCTGCCTGATCTCCTCCGGCTTCTCGAATACGATCCATTTCACGGGCTGCCGGTTGCTGGCTGACGGTGCCCAGCGTGACAGATCCAGGACCTCCTCCAAGACATGGTGCTCCACGGGCGTGGCCTTATAGGCGCGAATAGATCTCCGGCGCATGAGAAAGTGCTCGGCGGCGTCAACACTGATGCGCAAACCCGGCTCGATGGGAGTGCAGTCGTCAGGCGTCATGCCCTCCAGGGCAATGGCGCCTTTGGGGCAAGCTGCCACGCAGTGGCCGCAGGCGATGCAGAATGCGCCAGCCCCTTTGAGGAGCTGGGGCTTGTTGTCTTCCATCCTGTATAACTTGATGGGACAGATTTCGGCGCAAATGCCGTCGCCCACGCAGCGGCTGTAATCGATATGGATGTTTGACATGAATTTTACCTGTTCAGCGCGCCCAGCCCCTGGCCATGGCCCGCGCCACGAGATGGTGAAAGGGGTGGATGAGGTTGAAGTGGATGGGCCCACGCGGATCCCGATAGATGACCAAGGTCAGGACATTATAGCGCCAGCGTTTCTGGCCTAAAGGCTCCAGACGACGCCCACAACACCGCTCAGGTGCTTGTCGACGGCTTCGGCCAGCCAGTATTCGTCTGCCTTGGCCATGACTACGCAGACCTTGATAAAGAGCTTTAGCTGACTCTTGGCCTGCATGGGCACGTCATCGGCGGTTAACATATTGCTGCTGGGCATCTGATCAAGTCCCAACAGCCTGGCCAGAGCCCTTCTGATTGCAAAGAGCACACGTATCTAGGTCGACGAGTAGGAGAACATGGCAGCGACAATGGTCTGAGAGGCTTGCTCGACTCCACGGTTTTGATATCGGCGTGGTCTGCTGCCTGGATGAGTTCCAGTATCTGCGGATAGCGCGCCAGGATGGGACAGCGGGAATACGCAGCCATACCCTACTCCTTGCATGGGTTTGATGCAAGGCGGGACATATCCTGGCTGGGAGAAAAAAGGAAGCGTTGTGGAAAGCGAGAAGGGAGCGCCTGTTGGCGCCCCCTTCTCAATTATGGAGGATGGTGTGCTAAGCCAACTGGGAAATCAGCGTCTGCTTGATGGAGTCGATGCTGCCTTCACCATTGAGTTCGATGTACTTGCAGCCGCCCTTGGCGCACTTGTCCTTGAAGAAATAGGCTGCGGCCAGGGTACCGGTCTTGGTGTCGTAGTAAATGTCGTGGCGCTTGCCGATGGCTTCCTCGTCTTGGTCGTCGGAACGGGCCTTGAGCGCACCGCCGCAGACACGGCACTTATCGCCATTGGGCTTGATGGCGTCGATGAAGATATTGTTCGGGTGGTTGGGATCGTTCTCACAAAGGCGACGACCCATGATGCGGTCCTTGGCCACTTGGCGCGGCAGAAGGATCTCGATGACGTAATCGAGCTTGACGTTGTCCTTCTGGAGAGCATCCCAGAGCTTCTGGGCCTGGACGATGGAGCGGGGGAAGCCGTCGAGCAGCCAGCCGTTCTTGCTCGAGTTCTTGAGCACATCGAGAACCATGGGAATGGTGATATCGTCGGGAACCAGTTCGCCGCGGTCGATGAAAGCCTTGGCTTTCTTGCCGAGTTCGGTTCCACCACCGATATGCTTGCGGAAGATGGCGCCGGATTCGATGTGATCGAGATCGTACTTTTGCTTCACAAGGGAGCCTTGAGTGCCCTTACCGCTTCCATTGGGTCCGAAGATAAGAATATTCACGAACGGCCTCCTATTGTTTCAAATTTCACAAGCTTCTATCCTCTCGGTCCAGACCTGTCAATGAAGGAACTGTCGCTATTTCGGTAAGGAAATATCAACCAGGAGAGAGCCTTCCTGTTTCGGGGAAGTGCTAGTGGCAAGAGCAGAGATATGTCATTTCACCAGTTGAACTACACACAAAGCAACATTGGCAGTTGATCCGGCCAGAATATTCATGTGGCCGCAAGAATGGTTCGTATCGCGGATGATCTATCACTTTGGGTGTGCGCCGTGGAATGGCCAACTTGCAGCATTCGCCAGTCGATCCAGCGTGCTCCACACGGGCGGCAGCCGTATGACGAATACAGGCCGTCAGTCCGATTTGCCGCAATGCGCATCATGAGCATTCAAGTCCATGGTAGAGCTATGCTATCCGTGAAAATTTTTTTTAGCGGATTCCATCAAGAACTAACACTGAAACGAAGGGCATTCCCTTCCAGAAGTACTTGCTTGCCCCCAGGAAACTGTATGCACGAACCTGATCGTCTGGCGAGAACTGCGTCGTCCAGCCGCAGCAGATTATTCCAGAGTACCTGTCCGGGCCCCAGCCCATCCAGCAGTGCCTTGTATACTCGCAAGCGCATGGCCGGGTGTATCGAGAGGAGCGTATCAACGGGCATACTGAATTGGTTTCCGTTTTCCTCGGAACAAATGTCTAGTCTTGCATTGAATTCGAGGAAGAATTGGCGGTCGAGCCCTGCGATACGCCACAAGCGAGCCATGGACTCCAGAAAATTAGGGTTTTCGCGCAGGAAGAGTGGCAGGATGTCCCGGCGGACCCGGTTGCGCAGGAAAGCCGGGTCGGCGTTGCTCGGGTCTTCGCGCCACGAAGCGCCGATCAGGGAAAGGAATGCGCGCAGCTCAGTGCCAGGCCTGAGCAGCAGGGGGCGCAGCAGGCGGCGACGCGGATCATATGCCGGCATGCCGGCCAGTTCCGGCCAACCCGCGCCGCGGATAAGCCGCATGAGCGCATCTTCGGCCAGATCGTTGAGATGATGCGCAGTGAGCAGCAGGTCGGCATTTTCATCGTCCAGTATTTTTTGGAAGAAGCCATAGCGCGCCTGACGACCAGCCTCCTCGATGCCCATGCCCGATTTCGCGGCAAGCCCGGACACGTCCAGCTTCGCTTCGCGCAGCGGTACACCCATACCAGCGCACATTTCACGACAGAAAGCCGCATCCTGGCCTGATTCTGGCCGCAGTCCATGGTCCACATGCGCGGCCAGAAGACCCACGTGCATGCGTGGGACGAGATAGCGCACGCAATGGAGCAAAGTCGCGGAATCGGCTCCTCCCGACAAAGCAACCAGCAGGCGCTTGCCGGTCAGGTCAAGACCCAACCCCTTGCGCACGAAGCGCTCAACGCCCAGACAGAAACGAGCGGCCTTGGGCGGCAGGTCCTGGAGTCGTAACAACGAAGGCATCAGGTTTCTCTGGGGCAAAGTGCCCGGTTGTTCATGTGTCGACCCTGGTCCGCATGCCCGGCATCCTCTGTCCATGAAGGTTGCACGGAAACATGGGCCGTTCCAAGATGCAAGACTTGATAGCTTGAATCCAGTGGCAGGATGTGCGCTACAGCTTCACTTCCATGTCATGAGCTGCGGCAAAGCAGGTCAGATCCGGAGCCAAAAGCGCCGTATTTTCGAGGCATTGACACTCCATGGTCAGGATCTCGTCATCCGTTCGATCCTGATTGTGATGATACTAGGCCATACGCATCGCTTCTGCCCTGAAAGCCAGTTCCACGACCCGTTCCTGACTCGAATGGCCCCAGCCCTCGCACAGGGCATATTCGGATTCGGAGTACTCGGTATCGCGCACAAGCAGCGACGCGTTCCGGGCATAGGAAAAAAACAACCGTCCGCTTTAGTCCTCGACGGCGTACCCTTGACAAGGCGAGGGATGGCTCAAGGGAATGGCTTCTACGCTGAAGCCAGCCAGGGTCCCGGACTTGCGCAAGTGGGCAAAGGAAAGTCATGCCCGCACAAAGGCGAACGGAACTGTTAAATAGGACTGGCACATCATCGCGGCATATGTTGCCGTTGTTTTTCAGCTATCAGCGGCCCGTGGATTGTTATATGGAAGCGGTCGTCATAAAGTGGCTTAATAAAGGCAGCCTCAGTATGTGATCCCGAGGGACAGGCCTTTTACAACGTGCCCATCTAGGCGGACCGGGTGTGTTTCAGGGGCAGCGGCGGCAGCTGCGCTCTCTATCCGGGCAAGCGCGTGGCGGCTTACATTCATACTGGCCGGCGCACGGTGTTGTAATACCTGCTCGACTCTTTTTCCGACTCCTTGGCAGTGCGCTGCAGGAACGATGACTTTGTAAGACAGCGGATCAGCTGAGGGAGGGCCGCTTCCAGCTCAACTGACCCGCGAGTGTTTGTGTGTCCGGTATCAAAGTTTGCGGGTCATTCTACCGTTCCTTTCTGTTCCATGACACGGCTTTCCCTTTGCGCCTCCTCCTCGCGCAGGGCACGTCTCAGTACCTTGCCCACCAAGGTTTTGGGTAGCTCGGTGCGGAACTCCACCTGGCGAGGAACCTTGTAGCCAGCGAGTTTTTTCTTACAGAAAGCGATGATTTCGGCCTTATCGATGGTTTCTCCGTCCTTGGGAATTATATAGGCCTTGACCACCTCGCCGCGGGTCTTGTGCGGAATGCCGACCGTCACGGCTTCCTTGATCCTGGGGTGCTCATACAGCACCTCATCGATCTCTCGCGGATAAATATTGTAACCGCCGGATATGATGAGATCCTTCTTGCGGTCTACGATGAAGAAGTATCCTTCTTCATCCATGGTGGCGATGTCTCCGGTGAAGAGCCAGCCGTTGCGCAATGCGCTGGCTGTTTCGTCCGGACGGTTCCAGTATCCCGCCATGACCTGAGGCCCACGCATGATGAGTTCGCCATGCTTGCCTGGAGGAAGCGGCGGCCCAGCCACTTCCATATCCACGATGCGCGCTTCCGTGTCCGGAAAGGGCAGTCCGATGGAGCCTGACTTGCGTTTACCCCTGAGCGGGTTGAGATGGGTCACCGGGGACGCTTCCGTCAGGCCGTATCCTTCGATGATATCCGCACCGGTGCGCTCCTTGAATTGCTGCATGACTTCAACTGGCATTGGAGCCGAGCCCGAGATGCAATAGCGCAAGCCCTTGAAGTCCGTCTGCTCGAATTCGCGCTGCTGCATGAGCGCGATGTATACGGACGGTGCGCCCGGGAAAATAGTCGGTTTGACCTTATCGATCGTTTTGAGCACGTCTTGTGGCACGAAGCGGGCAAAGGGCACGGTGGTTGCGCCAAGCGCCGTGGGAAAGTTGAGGCAGGTGGTCAGGCCGTAGATGTGGAAGAACGGCATGACTGCCAGGAAAACTTCCTGCTGGGTGCCGATGGAGTGCAGAATGGCACTGCATTGGGCGGCGTTGGCCACGAGGTTGTAATGAGTGATCATGCAGCCTTTGGAGACGCCTGTGGTGCCTCCGGTGTACTGGAGCAAGGCCAGATCGGTTTTTGGCATGATCCCGGCGTAAGAAAAACGGTCCCTGCCGCGCAGCAAGTCACTCCAGCGAAGCACTTTGTCGTCATCGTAGGGCACCTTGCTCTTGCCTTCCTTCCAAACCTTCAGGCGCGCGAGCTGATTCAGCGGGAAGGCCAAACCATCAGCGATCGAGGAGACAAATACCTTATCCAATGAAATTTTGTCGCCGAGTTGGGTAACCTTGGGCCAGAGCATGTCCAGGGTAATCATCATGCGTGAGCCGGAGTCGTGGATATGGTGGACCAGTTCCTTCTCCATGTAGAGCGGATTGGTCATGACCGCCACGGCGCCGGCTTTGAGCACAGCCCAATAAGAGATGATGGTCTGTGGCAGGTTAGGCATCATGATGGAGATGCGGTCGCCTGGACGCAAGCCTTGGGCGCGGAGATTCGCGGCCATGACCTCGCTCTGGCGATGCAACTCCTCATATGTTATCGAGTAATTATTGAAACGAATGGCCTTGCGTTTGGGAAACAGCTTTGCGGCCCTATCCAGCAAAGCGAATACAGGAATGGACTCATACGTCAGCGTTGGACTGACCTCTGGATCGTAGCTGTCAAGCCATGGGCGATTTGAATCTCTCATTCCCCTGTCTCCGCTCTTCGTTTGCATGGGTCCCCGGGAGTGTTATTGAGAACCCCAAAACTTTCAAGTTTGAAGAGTTAGATCAATGAAAAACGCATCCTTATTGAGCCGACCGTTCGCTCACAGAGGCCTGCATGATCTGCATGCTGGAGTCCCCGAGAATTCCATGGCGGCATTCCGTCTGGCCGTTGACAACGGCTATGCCATCGAACTTGATGTCCGCTTGCTCGGAGACGGCAACGTCGTCGTCTTCCACGATGCGACCCTGGACCGCATGACTAACCGGACCGGATACGTCCTGGCCCTGAACTCGGGACAGCTATCCAGCCTTCCCCTTTTGGGGACGCAAGAAACCCCGCCGCTGTTAAGCGATACTTTGAACATGGTCCGCGGCAGGGTTCCGCTCTACGTCGAAATAAAGAACGGCAATCGGCCTGGCCGCCTGGAGCAGCAGGTTCTGGCGCTGCTCAATCGGTATCTTACGCAATATGGAGGCAGCCTTGCAGTCGCGTCGTTCAATCCGCTCGTGCTGGCCTGGTTCAGGCGCAGGGCTCCGCATTTACTGCGCGTGCAGATTACCGGCAACTACGGCTTGCGTGGTCTGTGGCTAAACGAGGGTCCTGCGGCCATGAATTGGCCTTTGGTCGCTCTCGGACAGCCGCATGCGTTGTCCGTCGCTCTGAATGCCCTCGGAACTCCCATGGTGGGAGCCTGGCGCTGCCAGGGTAAACCCGTCATGACCTGGACGGTGCGCACCCAGACCGATTTGGAGCGGGCGCACAAGTTTGCCGACGCCTATGTATTCGAGGGGCTGAGGCCTTAGGAGCTTCCGCACCTTTCAAAGATCGCTATCAGCGCACCACTGATCAGGCTGAAGATTATCCGTTTCGAACAGGGGGAGGACGCTGCCCTCTCCTGGATCCACGCTCGGCAAAAAGTATTCCCTGCACGTACAATGCATTTGCAACCCACTCAAGCATGGAATTATTTCGCCAAGATGCGCAGGTACATATCTCCTTGGAGCGAGCCGATCTTCCGCCCCAGGCCGCGCAGCCTCATGGCCTTACCCACTGCAAAGTCGCCTGGCAGACGAATCTCGATGGAGTGCTTCCTTGTGCTCAGGCCCGGACTGACCGTGATACGCACGGTGCGACCAGGCATAAGCAGTTCAAGAGGAAGATGGATTATTTTATGCACATCCATTTGCCCCTGCATCCAGGTCTTTAGGCTGCCAATAAGACCCTTGGAAAGATCAAGGCTGATCTTTCGCTTGCCCCACTCCAGCTCAATTTTGCGTTTTCTGATTTCCTTGGGAGCAGCCTTGGGCGCAGGGGTCCCTTTGCGCACCTGCTGGTAGATGTCCTCGAATACCTTTCTTGCGAAAGGATCCTTGAGAATATCCTGCAGGACTTCTTCCTTACGGGAAAAGAAACGCTCATTCTCCGCGTACTTCTTGCGCATGCGCTCACGGGCGCGCTCCTCGGCCGAAGGGGTTCCGGGAGGCGGACCCTGCCTGAAGCCGCGCGAACCACCCTGGGGCCGGCTCCGATTCCCAGCTTGCTCGCGTGCCCGCTCCTGTGCTCCTGCATTTTGTGAAGCGGTCCCATTCCTTGCGGTCTGTTCCTGGCTTTCCTGTGAGGCATCATTGGATTCCAGGGTCTTTCGCAGGAAGATGTAGGCTTCGTTCAAACGCTGGAAGTTGCGTGAAGCAGACGGGTCGTCAGGGTGCAGGTCAGGATGCAGATCGAAGGCGAGCTTGCGGAAGGAACGCTTGACCTCATCAAGAGTCGCCTCGGGCGAGACATGGAGTATCCGGTAGCATTCCTTGATCGTCATGGATGAGCCTTGCCGCGGAGGCACAGTTATATCGGGCGCAAGGCCGCCGGCGCGTTCTTATCCGCGGACAGGAGGCCGCAGCTACGGAGATAGGCCTGGCCTTGACGGACAAATTCCTTGTGACCTGCCTTGGGATTTATGCCTGGGCAATAATCCTGGACCATTTCCCAGCTCAGGCTATCCAGCAGGTTGCCGCGAAAGAATGGCCATGCTCTACAAATGTCGGGACGTGCCGCATGGATGCCGCATCCCTGCAACTCATGGCGATAATAGAGGCAGTAGCCGTCTGAGCTGGTGCGCAAGCGAATGCGTTCGGACTTGAACTCTACGGCCGCGGTCAGGAACTCCTCCCTGGCGAGCCCGAGATGGGTCCGCAGGCGTTCAATATCCTGTTCAGTAAGAATGATGCCGCCTTGGCCCTTGCAACAGTGGCCGCATCGGCGGCATTCGAATGCTATGATATTTTCACTCATTACTACTGGCCCAAAAGGCGTCTGTGTTCGACCATGCTGCAGGAGTCCTCGATGACCAGGATTCCTGCCGGCTCAAGTATTTCCCGAGCTTGCGGACTGCGTATGCCGAGTTGCATCCAGAAGGCCTTCGGCTTGACGGGCAGGGCCAGCACCTCAAGTGCGTGCTCGGGGCAATGCTGGGGGGCTCGGAACAGATTGATAAGATCAATTGGGACCGGCACGTCGGCCAAGCATGAATAGGTTTGCTGTCCCCAGACGTTCTTGCGCTTGGGATGCACGGGGATGACTTTATAGCCGGCAGCGATAAGATAGCGGCCAACTCTATCCACGGGTTGCGAGGGCGCGTCCTTGGCGCCAATCACGGCGATCGTCTTGACCTCGCGGAACAACGCAGCTAGCTTTTGGTCTCCGGCGGCAAACACTTGCCCCTCCAACGGAATCCGTTCCATTTGGCCACAGGTTCGACTGAACTATTCCTATACAACGCAACTTGCGCTTGTAGCCGAGAATCTTGTGTTTCTCAAGCACGCCGCCCTGCCAGCGGCAGCACGTCAACAAAGAGGCGAGATTCATGTATCAGCCCTTGGAAATCATACCAATTAGCGAGCTGTCCCAGCGGTGGGCCAAGGTAAGGGGGCTCCTGCGGAGACATGTTCCCGAGGCCGGCGGCCTGATGACCTTTTCTCGTGTCGCCGCGTATTATCTGACCGGCACCATGGCCCCTGGGGTATGCTGGCTGCCTCTCCAGGGTGAACCTCTACTTATGCTGCGCAAAGGGAGGGAGCGGGCAAGGCTGGAATCGCCCTTGTCATCCATCGTGACGTTCCGTTCCTATGCGGACCTGGACGGGCTGGCTCGGGAAGCGGGCTGCCCTTTGCCGGAGGTGTTGGCGGCCGAGCAATCCGGATTGACTTGGGGGCTTGGCCAGAACCTGGCAACAAAGCTCTCTGGCAAGCGTTGTGTGCCCGGCGACATGGTCCTGGCCATGGCTCAAAGCCTCAAGACTCCTTGGGAGTTGGCCAAGATGCGCCTGGCTGGCGAGCGTCATGCCAAATGCCTGATGGAGATCGTTCCGGCGCGCATTCGTCCAGGCATGACCGAGCGCGAAATCTCGCATATCGTCTGGGAGGCCTTCTTCTCCCAGGGACACAGCGGCCTCATGCGCATGGGCGCCTTTGGCGAGGAGATTTTCCTCGGCCATGTCTCGGCTGGAGATTCGGGCAATTATCCAAGCTTTTTCAACGGCCCCTTGGGCCTGCGCGGCGAACATCCGGCGACCACGGCCATGGGCTATGCCGGCAAGGTCTGGAGTAAAGGCGAGCCCCTGGCCCTTGATGTCGGCTTTGTCCTGGAGGGCTACCATACGGACAAGACGCAGCTCTACTGGGCTGGCGCGCGCGACACCATCCCGAAGCAGGTCCGGCGCGGTCACGACTTCTGCATGCGCGTGCAGGAGTGGATTGCCGAACGCATGAAGCCCGGCGCCATTCCCAGCGCGCTGTACGCTCATTGCGTTCGTTGGGCCGAGGAAGAAGGTCTGGCTGACGGTTTCATGGGCCTGGGCGGCAATCAGGTGCGTTTCATAGGCCATGGGATCGGGCTGGTCGTCGATGGATGGCCGGTTATCGCCAAAGGCTTCGATGAGCCCTTGGAGGAAGGCATGGTCATGGCCCTGGAGCCCAAACAGGGCATTCCCGGCCTGGGCATGGTAGGCGTGGAGAATACCTTTGAAGTAACCCCAGACGGCGGCCGTTGTTTGACCGGAGCCGAATTCGACTTCATCTGCCTGGAATAATCCATTTGGCGCGGCTCTTCCCAATCAGAAGAGTCTGTCCAAGACCTTCTCCATATCCGATGAGGTGAACAGGTCGCGCAGCACGAGCGGCCTGTTTGCCTCGTTTCCTTGCGGGAACACGGCCACGACCGGGATGCTCTGGCTCCCGAGTTCGCGCAGCAGAGACATTCCCTGGGGATTCTGTTCGGTCAGATCCACTCGTATGTAGGTCAGCCCATATTTCCTCTTCCAATTTGCCAGGTTCTTGTCGGTCAAGGTCGTTTGCTCCAGGAACTTGCAGCTCACGCACCAGTCGGCTGTGAAGTCCACCAGCAGCCTTTCCTCGCCAAGCCTGCCGTGGAAATTCTCTGCCGAAAAGTCCTGCCAGTGGACGGATGTTTCCGGAGGCTGCACGGCCCAGGCCGCGGCCGAAAACATCAGAGCAAGCGCAGCGGCGCGGATGGTCCAGCGTTTGCGCGTGCTCTGGTTCAGGTCCGTCCAGGCTCCCCAAATCCAAAAGCACACTGCCGTGACCCAAAGAAGCACTAGAGCTGAAAGGAGATAATCCTGCGGCAGAATATTGATGAGGTAGATACATGTGGCCAGCAAAAAGAAGCCTACGATGCGTTCGAGTTTCACTGTCCATGCGCCGGGCTTGGGAAAGAAACGCACGAACCCCGGCCAAATGGACATGAGGAGATAGGGCAGGGCCATGCCGAAGCCGATGCTGAAGAAAACGATGGCTACGACCAGCGAAGGCTGCACAAGGGCCCAGGCCAATACGCCTCCAAGAAATGGGCCGCTGCAAGGCGTGGCAAGCAGGGTGGCCAATATGCCGGTGCTGAATGCGGAGGCGCGTGGATTGCCGGAATCCGTAATGCCTGAACGTAGATTGATGATGGGCAGAGTGTAAACGTCAAACAGACTCAATGACAAGGCGAAGACGGCAGCCGAGAGAATCATGATCAGCTTGGGATTCTGGAACAGCTCTCCCCAGGCAAGCCCCAGAAGGCTGAGAACCAAGCTCAGGGCCAGAAAGTACGCCAGGATGCCTAAGGCAAAAAACAGGTTGTGCTCTATGAACGCTTTGCGACGGGCTGTTTCGTCGTTTCGCGCACCGCGGGAAAAACCGGAAACCAGACTCGATATCTTGAGGCTGACCACAGGCAGCACGCAAGGCATGAAATTGAGCAGGAAGCCCGCCAGCACGGCGAGCACCATGGCCTTCCAGATGCCGCTTACCTCCAGATCACTTTGGTAGTAGCGCGGACTTAGATTCCATTCCTTCTCAGGCGTTTTCTTTGCAGTTCGGGGTTCGACTGCCTGAACGGGCGTCTTCTGCTCCGGCTGTGCCGTAGCGGCCGATATTGTATACTCCGGCCACCAGGACTGCCCCTCGGCTGCGGGCAGTCCCTCCGCGGATCGCAATACGGCCGTGCGCTCCAGGTTCACGGGCATGCAGCTTTTTTCCGAGCAGAGCAGCATCGACAGGTTCAGCCGCAGATCCACGGGAAGGGAGGCCTTTCGGGGTAAGAGCACGAAGAGAGTCACTGCGCCCGGGTACAGGTTGACCATCTCCTCGGGGGAGAAGGGGTCTGGTTTGCGCACTCCTGGCGGATAGCGCACTTCCAGAGGGGCGGGCGACTCGGCGAACGAGGCCGTGAGCACCGTGGGCTGCCCCAGGGAGCCTGGTTGGTTGGAATAGGTATACCAGCCCTGTTCCGGAGTGATTGACACCGCCGCAAGGATTCCGTCACTTGCTTGAGTCTCGCCCGAGGCGTCCGACAGCTTGGCGAAGGTCACGGAGACATCCAGCGGAGGCTCGGGCATCCGGAGCTGGGCTTGGCCTAAAGTCGGCCAGATCAGGGCAGCAAGAAGAAAGCTGAGAACTGTGCGCATCATCGCGTGTCCGCCCAAAAGGTTCGGTTTTTCAATCATCGGTCGTGTGATCCTAGCAAAAAGCGCCCCTTGGCGTCCATCCGCGATCAAAGGCCGGAATTGCTGAAGGCTAAGGGGCTGTCGGTCTTGAGGATGGGTAAGTCGTTGAGCTGACATTTTTTTGATGCTCTTTCTTGACAACTCCCGTGTTGAGGTCTAAAGAGTCCCCCTGCCGCAACGTAATGGCATCCGCAAGGACCTGCGTAGCGCACTGGGCCACTAGCTCAATTGGCAGAGCAGTTGACTCTTAATCAATTGGTTCGGGGTTCGAGTCCCTGGTGGCCCACCAGTTTTTCAGCCTCCCGGAAGCATGGCAGGCTAGATGATTGACATACTCGCAGAGGCCGTACGAGCCTTTGCCGCGCCGCAAGGCAACCCGCAAGGGCCTGCGTAGCGTTCTGGGCCACTAGCTCAATTGGCAGAGCAGTTGACTCTTAATCAATTGGTTCGGGGTTCGAGTCCCTGGTGGCCCACCAGGAAATTCAAGAAGGCACAACGAAAGTTGTGCCTTCTTTTGTTTTTCGGGCCGTAAATGTTTTCTACGTCGGGGGAGCTTCAACTGTATCGAGAAAAGAGTAGCTGGGCCTTTCGGCTATTGAAAAGAGATGCGCGCGGCCGTAGATGCGCTTTATCAAATAAAGCCCTCGAGCGGCCATAACATCTAACGACGACCTAACGGCGAGCGCGGAGTGGATTCAGTCCTTGCGATGGTGGCACCCCAGGGACTGCTTGTTGCGCATGGCCTGGGTTGTGATGAGATAAGCCGCCAGAGAGCCATGGAACAGATCCACGATGGGTTTGGAAATCGGTGTTTCCTTGTAGAAGTCGTGCAGGTGCTTGTTGAGGTCGCGCAGCTCCTCGAAGGCGCGACGGAGTCGCACGGTAGTGCGGCTGATGCCCACGTAGTTCCACATCGTATTACGGATGAAGGCCCAGTCTTGGGCAATGAGGGCGGGGTCTTCGTTGGCTTGGTTGCCCAACGGATTCCAGTCCGGAATGGAGGACTTGAGTTTGTTGTTGAGCAGGGACCGCTTGTGTAGCCGGCGTCCGATTTCCTCGCCTGCCTGCTTGCCCCACAGCAGACCTTCCAGGAGCGATGTGGAGGCCAGACGATTGGCGCCATGCACACCGGTGCAGGCGCACTCTCCCACCGCATACAGACGGTCAAGGGTCGTGCGACCGTTCAAGTCCGTGAGCAGGCCTCCGCAGAAATAATGGGCCGCAGGCACCACGGGGATGGGATCACGCCGGATGTCTATGCCTGCTTCCTTGCACTTCTCAAAAATGGTGGGGAAACGCTCGGCGACATCGACATCAACGTAATTGGCTGCATCCAGGTAAACAGAGTCTTCCCCGGTGCGCAGCATCTCCTCCATTATAGCCCTGGTGACGATGTCGCGCGGGGCCAGGTCGCCCCGCTTGTCATAGCGTTGCATGAAGGGCTGGCCATCGGCATTGACCAGGCGCGCGCCTTCGCCTCGCACGGCTTCGGAAATGAGGAAGCGGCGCTCGGCTCGCTTGAAGAGAGCCGTGGGGTGGAACTGGACGTACTCCACGTTCATGAGTTTAACTCCGGCCCGATAGCCCATGGCCAGGGCCGAGCCGATACTGCCCCTGGAATTGGTCGTATGCAGGAATATCTGCCCGCATCCGCCAGTCGCCAGAACCGTGAAGTCGGCCAGAATGGTCTGCACCTGCCCGGAGTCCTGATCCAGCACGTAGGCCCCGGCGCACTGATTGTTCAAAGAGTATTTGAAGTCCAGGTGCGTGGCATGGTGATGCGTGGTAAGCAGGTCCACAGCCGTGCGCTTGCGAAGCACCTGGATGTTGGGCGAAGCCTGGACGGCACGCTCAAGGCCTTCCATGATGGCTTTGCCCGTGTAATCGGCGCAGTGCAGTATGCGAGCCTGGGAATGTCCGCCTTCGCGGGCCAAATAGAAGGAGCCGTCCTCGTGGGTGGCGAAGGGTATTCCAAGCCTGTCTATGAGAACCGTACTTACGGCGTCCGGGCCTTTTTCAGCCAGATGGCGTACGGCCTTGGCGTAATTGTGACGCCACCCGGCTATGAGGATGTCGCGTTCGAGTTCATTGGGTGAATCGGTGTCACCTCTGTAAACAATGCCGCCTTGAGCCAGAACGGTATTGCCGCGGGTCAGCTCGTCACCTGCCGTGATGAGCGTTACCTGAAAGCCTTGTTCGGCCAGGACGAAGGCCGTAGTGCAGCCCGCCACGCCCGAGCCGATGACCAGGGCCTGAGTGGAAAGGCGTTCCAAGCTCATTTGCAGCAGACCTCGAGCATGCGAGTAAGCGCTTCACGCGCTGGCGCGGCCACATCAGGCGGAACGGTCACCTCTTGTGCTCGGCCGGCATCAATGTCAGCGAGCAGCCTGGCCAGCTTGGGCTCGGTGATTTTGGCCATATTGGCGCAAGCACTTTCCACTAGAGGCCGCACGGTTTTCTCGCCCCTGTATTGCTCGGCCAGGCGCTCCACTAGGTTGCATTCGGTTCCGACGTAAATGGTCGCTCCGGCTGGCGCTTTGCGCACGTATTCGATGATGAAGGATGTGGAGCCGTTGGCGTCGGCGGCCGCAACCACTTCGGTAGAACATTCGGGGTGAACGACCACCAGCGCTCCCGGCGATTCGGCACGGGCGCGGGCGATCTGCTGTGTCTTGAAGCGATGATGGATGATGCAGAGGCCGGGCCAGATAAACAACTGCACCTTGTTTAAGGGGGCTTGGTCCGCCTCCTTGCCGTGGTCGCGAATGTCCAGGATCAACTGCTGACTATCAGACATTCCCAAGGTTTTGGCAGTATTCATGGCCAGATTGCGGTCTGGCAGGAAGAGCACTCCGTCGCCTTGCTCCAAGGCCCAGGACAACATGGTCTTGGCGTTGGCGGAAGTGCAGACCGAACCGCCGTAACGCCCGCAGATGGCTTTTACCGCGGCCGAGGTATTCACATAAGCCAGGGGGATTATCTTGCGGCCGGAGGAGCGCAGGCGCTCCAAGACGGCCTGTACCGGAACATGCGGAGCCATGTCTGACATGACGCAACTCGCGGCGGTATCCGGGATGAAGACTTTTTGCCGCGAACTCGCCAGGATGGCGGCGGATTCGGCCATGAAGGACACGCCGCAAAAAACGATGAATTCAGAGGTCAGGCCTGGGACCTTGCGGGAAAGCTCCAGAGAATCCCCGGCGAAATCCGCGTGGCGGATGACCTCGCTGCTCATGTAATGGTGTCCGAATATGGTCAGCCGATCACCGAACTGAGCCTTCAACCGGGTTATATCTGCGTATGCCTGTGAGTTCATGGTATCCTGCCGCTGCAAGTTGTTCAGGATATTGCGAGCACTCGCATGCTCAGATCCAAGGCTTTAGCCGAATGCGTCAAGGCGCCCACGGAAACGAAGTCCGGTCCCAGCCTGCCGATAGCACCGATGGTTTCAAGATTGACTCCGCCGCTGGCTTCGGTTTCGATGCCCGCGGGGACCAAGGCCAGCGCCTTTTCCATGGTAGCCAAGTCCATATTGTCCAGCATGATGCGTTCGACGTGGAGGGAGGCTGCCTCGCGTACCTCATCCAGAGTCCTGCATTCCACTTCGATCGGAGGACATGGTCTATATGCGGCGCGCAGGATCTGGACGGCTTCGGTTATGGATCCGGCTCTATCTATATGATTATCCTTGAGCATGAGCATCTCGGAGAGATTCATGCGATGATTCAAGCCTCCGCCGACGCGCACGGCGTATTTCTCTGGATAGCGCATTCCTGGCAAGGTCTTGCGAGTGTCGAGCAGCCTGGTTCTTGTGTCCGAAAGCCTTTGCGCGTAAGAGGCGGTGGCCGTGGCGATACCCGAGAGATGGCACATGAAATTGAGTGCGACACGCTCAGCACGCAGAAGCACCGAGGCGGGCCCACACAGTCTGGTCACGGTTTGCCCTGGTACGACTCGTTGGCCGTCGGATACGGCGTTCTCGACAAGCCAGTTCCCCTGTGGATCGGTTTCGGCCAGCACCAGGGGCACTATGGGCAAGCCGGCGATAATGCCCTGCTCTTTGGCCACAATTGATGCGCGCATGGCGGCCTCCAGGCCGAACACGGCGTTACTGGTCAGATCCGGCCCGTCTTCGGCCAGGGCTGACTGAATAGCGCTGATTAGAAACTCACGAGCCTGGCCTTGAAAAAAGGTGTCGAATAAATCCTGGGACATGGATACAACCCGTTCGGGGGTTCTGCTAGCCATGGAGTGGTGCACTATGCCATGGGCGAGCTTTCGTCAAGAATTGGTCCTTGTGCCTCGGATCCCGGCGCTATCCCTTAGTGCTGTGTTGGGACGCCATGCCATTACTTTAAGGATCCAGATGGTGAAACAATGATTGAGGACAAGATCCGACAGAACAAGGGCCACTCGGCGGAGGCGGATCTCCCGCAGTCGTCACCGGACTTGGAGAATGCCCATCCAGCAGATGCCGCCATGCACCTGGAGAATCTTCCCCTTGAGGATCAGGTGCGCGCCGTCTCCGGTCTGCCTGTCCAGGAGGCGGCGGATTCCATAGCCGAGATGAGCCGTCACGACCGCAGCGAGCTCATGCGCCATTTGCAGCCCGAGGCCGCCGCTGGGCTCATTTCGGCCATGGCGCTGGACGATGCGGCCGACGTGCTGGAAGATCTCGAAAACGAGCACCGTGACATTCTGCTGAAGCACATGGATACGGAAGAGGCCGCGGAGATCAAGAGTCTCATGGCCTTTGATCCGGACACGGCCGGCGGTGTGATGAACACCGAGCTGCTGGTCCTGGACGAGAAGCTCAGCGTGGATGAAGCCATTCAGATTATCCGCAAGGAAGTCGAGGACAAGGAGATTCCTTACTACGCCTACATCGTGGATGATGCCGAGCATCTCGTGGGCGTGTTGTCCATGCGCGATCTGTTGTTGAGCAAGCCTCGCACGATTCTCGGCGAACTTATCGGCAACCAGTCATTGATATCGGTTACCTTTGATGTGGACAAGGAGGAGGTGGCTCATCTCATAAGCCACTACAACTTCCTGGCCATCCCGGTGGTGGACTATAGTGATCATTTGCTTGGCGTGGTCACCGTCGACGATGTCATTGACATCATCCACGAAGAGGCGACCGAGGATATGCAGACCATGGTCGGCGCGGCTTCGGATGAAACCGTCGATTCCCCCTGGACGTATTCCATGTCCCGTCGCCTGCCCTGGCTTACCATCAATATACTGACCTCCGCGGTTTCGGCCTGGGTTGTTTCGCTGTTCGAAGGCACCATAGCCCAGATGGCCTTCCTGGCCGTGCTCATGCCCATTGTGGCGAACCAGGCGGGTAATACGGGACAGCAGGCCCTGGCGGTTATGATCCGGCAGCTTGCCGTGAAGAAGCTGGAGCGCAAGGAGTCATGGCTGGCGGTGTTGCGGGAAGCCAAGATCGGACTGGCCAACGGTGTCATTATCGCCACACTGGTGCTTGGAGTGGTCTATCTCATGACCGGGCAGCTCGCTTTGGCGTCGATTATGGCAATGGCTTTGTTCCTGGACATGCTCGTGGGCTCTTTGGCCGGAGCCTCGATCCCGCTCATCCTGCGCGCCATGGGCAGAGATCCCGCCCAGGCCTCCAGCATATTCCTGACTACTCTTACAGATAGCTTCGGCTTCTTCAGCTTGCTGGGATTGGCCGGAATCTACCTGGTCGTCTGAGCTGCTCCTCTATAGTCCCCATCCGTAGGAAGTTTACAACCGAGCCAGGAGCCTTACAGGAGACCAAGCAGCCAAGGAGGTCTCCAGGTGCTCAGGATAGACCCGAGATGGGGAGAGACGGCAAAGAGCCTGCTTGAGCGGGCGGTATCTGCGCAAGACCCCCATCTTCGCAGACGATATCTGGCCCTGCATTTTGTCGCCGAAGGCAATTCCGGCGTGACCGCCGCGAAGAAGGTAGGGCGATGCCGGGCGCAGGTGGCCAAATGGGTAAGGAAGTTCAATGAGTCTGGCCCGCAGACCCTGGTTTCTGGCTGGCAGGGCAATCCGGGCAAGGCCCTGGCCGATAAGGAGCTTGAGCGGCTCAAGGAGGCCGTGTCCAAACCTCCCCGCGAGGTCGGCCTAAACGTTGGCAGATGGACTGCCGGGCTTGCGGCTGCCTTCGTGGAGAGGACCTTTGGCAAGCGGCTCCACCCCGAAACGGTTCGCAAGTACCTCAAGAGCCTGGGCTTCAGTTTCAGGAAGCCAGACAAGAGGTACGTATTGGCGGATAAAGGGAAGCAGCGCGAGTTCCTTGAGAAGCTGGGTCAGCTTGAGCGGGAGCGCTCACCCGGAGCCTGACGATCTTTGTGGACGAAGGCCAACTCCATCAGGACGCTCTGCCGAGAAAAGGCTGGTATCCCAAAGGCAGGGCCAGGGTGGACTCCTCCTCGCCCGGAAAAAAAAGCTCCTCTTC
>JAEYOJ010000086.1 GCA_023411815.1 Pseudomonadota bacterium
GATGGCCGACGATCTCCACCGGGATGTTCAGGTCGCGGACCATGCGCCGGATGACCGCCAACTGCTGCCAATCCTTCTGGCCGAAGACGGCCGCGCGCGGCATGGCCAGCATGAACAGCTTGCTGACTACCGTGGCCACGCCGCGGAAGTGGATGGGCCGCGATACGCCGCACAGTCCCGTGGACAGCGAAGGCACCTCGACCCAGGTGGCCGCGTCGGGCGCGTACATGGCCTCGGGTTCGGGCGCGAAGAGCACGTCCACGCCACGCGAAGCGGCCAATTCCCGGTCACGCTCGAAGTCGCGCGGATAGGCCGCCAGGTCCTCGCTGGGGCCGAACTGCGTGGGGTTCACGAACAGGCTGACCATGACCTTGCCCGTGGAGCCGGCCCGTTGACGGGCGGCGTCCATGAGCCGCAGATGGCCAGCGTGGAAAAAGCCCATGCTGGGCACGAGCACCGTATTCAGGCCCGCGCAGCGCCAGTTCCAGCTGAGGTCCTGGAAGGCCTTGGGATCGCGTATGATGTCCATGGATATCCTCCAGACGATAAGCAGATTGAAAACGGACCGCCAAGGCAGCCCTGCTAACTTATCCCTGTCCGCTTGTCCAATTAGCGCAATTGTATTAGACAGAAGCCCTCGTCCCTTACTCGAGGTATGGCAAGTACAGGTTCAGCACCTGTAGCACGGAGGCGCGCCATGTCCCTGTCCGACATGCAGAAGAGTTTCATTGTAAGCTACTCCATGCAACTCCTGCAGCAGGATATGCTTACGAATTATGTATTCGCCAAAAGCGCTTTTGGGGCCTCCTTACGCGGCATGGTCCTGCCGTCCTCCAAGGTGAAGACCTATACTGATCCGAGCGCCCAGGCGCTCAACAGCCGCTTGCGGCTTGATTCGCGCTCGCTTTCCCAGGCTGCCGCCAATGTCAAGGAAGCTTCATCGCTCTACGGCGTCATGTCCACGGCAACGGGCTCCATCGGCGAGAAACTGGACGAGATGCTGCAGATCCTTAAAGACAAGCGCGATGGTCTTATCAACGCGAATGATGCCAAGACGCAATACAAGACCCTTTACGACGAGGCCGTTTCGGTGGCCAAATTTACCTCCTTCAACGGCATGCTCGTGCTGAAGGGGTCGGCCTGGGAGGCGGATGGAAACATCCAAGCTCCTCCCACTGCGGGCGATCCTGGCACGATTCATATCCAGACGGGTGACTTGGGCAAGGGTGGATTCAATGTAACATTATACGATGTTGAGGATATACTGACAAAGCCGGATAACGCGAAATGGCTTCCGGGGAATGCTTGGAGTGGTAATATTCAAAATGTAATCGAAGACTTGGAAAAGCTGAACAGCCGGGTCTCCAGCCTCCATGAAATATACAAGAGTCGCCAGGCTGGCTTGGCGGCGCAGGCCGCCTCCATGCAGGACCAGGCGGATATCCTGGCGCAGGCGGCGGTCAAACGTTCAGCGCGCGTGGCCACGAGCGAGGATGTCTTTATCGATTATGTTCTCGGCGCCATCGGCTCCATCATCAACGAGAAATCCTAATCGGCCTCATCCATTTCATCTCTATCTTCCATGATAGGCCTGTCCAGCTTGAGACCGGCCTTTCCTTCGTAAAATACACGCTCCAGGCACAAACCCCAACTCGGCGCGGTCTCGGGCGCAAGGGAGCGGTCGCGCGCATCCAGCAGCGCCGGAATGTCGCCGTGAGCCAGCTTGCCCCGGCCGACCGCCACGATGCAGCCGATGATGTTGCGCACCATCTGCTTGAGGAATCCGTCGGCCTGGATGCGGTAGACGATCTCCCATTCATTCTGGCCCGGTTGGCGCCAGAATCGCGTGACTGTGCGCCGGGTGTCCCGGACGGGCGTGCCCACGTTCTGGAAGCTCTTGAAGTCGTGGCGGCCCACGAAATGGCGCATTGCCTCGTCCATGGCCGCATGGTCCAGGCCGGCCATGCGCCAGACGTACTGCCTGCGCTGCGGCAGGATGAACTCGAATTCGGTCCAGATGGTGTAGGCGTAGATCTTGGAACTGGCCGAGAAGCGCGCGTGGAAGTCCGGCTCCACTACTTCGACGTCGGTCACGCAGACATCGGTCGGCAGTAGCGAATTGAGCGCCTTGCGCCAGGGAATGTGCATCTTGCTCTCGGGCACGTCCACGTGCACCACCTGCCCCAAGGCATGCACGCCCGAGTCCGTGCGCGCGGCCATGCCCACGCGCACCGGCTCGTCCAGCATGTGTGCGAGCACGGCCTCCAGTTCCCCCTGCACGGTGCGGCAGCCGGGCTGGATCTGCCAGCCGGCGAAGCGCGTTCCCACGTAAGCCAAGGTCAGTTTCAGTCTAGGCATTCCGTCTCGCGTTTATTCAAGCCAAATGTGCGAAAGTTCGGCGTAACGGACATGGCTGGTCCGGTGGCCGGCTTCATACGGCTGCCGTATTACTGCGGCGAGAGCGACGAAGGAAGTCGCTTCGGCGCGGGGCGGCCGCCCGGTCAGCCCTAACAAAAACAAAGGCCGGAGGAAACGTCCCACGTTCCCTCCGGCCCAGCCATGGAGAAGCCATAATCACACTTACAAGGAGATATCAGAAGGCTTTCGCCTGATCCTCGGTAAAGGGAATCTGCAGTTTGGTCAGGGCCTCGGACAAGGTGGCGGCCTTCTCGGCGCTCATGTTGGACATGACCTCGCCTGCCTGGCGGCCGCGCATGCCGGACAGGATTCTGACGGCGATGTCTTCCTGCAGTTGCTCGAGAGCCGCGGCGGCCTGCTTGGCCTTCATGTTGGCGTACACGTCTACCAGATGGCGGAGCTTCTCGTCCTTGACCGTGTCGGCCTTCTCGAGCATGAGCTTGAGGTTGGCTTCCATCTGGTTCATCTTCTTGAGCCGGAAATCCAGCTCGCGCTCAAGCTCCTTGAGGGCCTGCTCCTTGCGGCTCAGCTCCTCTTCCTTGCGCCTCAGGGTCTGCCAGTCCAGGGGCCTGCGCGAGGATTCCTCGGCGGCCTGGGCTTGCGTCTGGGCCTGCTTGTCCGCCGTAGTGGCGGCAGGCTCCACGGCGGCCTGCGCCTCGGACACGGAGGCGACCATCTTGGCGCCGGCGGCCACGGTGGCATGGGCGGCGACCATGGGCGCGGGAACCTGGACAGCCACAGGACCGCCATTGCCGACAGCACCGTTCAAAGGCAGCATGTCCAGCGAGATCGCAGCCGCGAGCGTCAGCTTGACCGCCGCGAGCAGCGTCAAGGTCTTGAGGACCTTAGAAATCTTGGTGCTTGAAGCGGAGTGTCGAGCTTTCGTCGAACTCCTTTTGCTCCGCGAGTCGTTCTTCCTGCTCATAGCGCTTCGCCTGGTTCTCTTTAAGTTTTTCCAACAATTTCCTGTCTTTGGCGCGTGCTATCACTTCCAATCTGGCTCTTTGCAATTCCTTTGCCAAACGTTGGAGTGCCAAGTCAGCCATTTTGATGTCGTAGTCGGCGGCCTGCTTGTACGTGCGCCAAAGCCACATGTCCTGAGGCGTATAGGCCTGGCGGTTGAAGAAATCGGCTTCGGCCCGCGCCAGCTTCGCCTTGAGGCCGTCAAGGAACACGGCCTGGTTCCGGTAACGGCGCTGGGCCTCGGCCATGACCAGCATAGCCTGCTCCTCGCGCTGCAGCCGAAAATCCAGGACTTTCTGAAGCTTGAAGGTATGCTGCGTGGGCATGCAGGCTGTTGTGCAATAAGTCTGCCGGGAGGGAGAGAAAGACAGGAAAAGCCTCAGGCGGCTGGGGGAGCAACGACTCCCCAGACCCCCCGATGTTTTGGGGAGCGGATTTTCGACGCGTTCGTGTCGAGAATCCGCTCCCGGAGGGAAAAATGAAAGCCGGAACCCGGCGATTTCGCCGCCAGATTCCGGCTGACTTGAAATGAGGGGTCCAGGGGGCCGCGCTCCCGGGTGGGTGGGGTCTGGAAAGGGCGACGCCCTTCGCAGCTCTTAATTACTTTATCTAGCTCACCAGCAGCCAGCCCAGGCAGGCCGCGGTTTCGCCCAGCACGATGGCCGCGCCGAGGAAGTCGCCGTTCAGGCCGGATTGACGCCGGGCCAGCCCGCGCAGGAACAGGGCCGGAGCCAGGGCAGCCGCCAGCATGGCCGCAAGCGTCAGAGGACTGACAAGGGCCAGGCCCATGGCCAGACTCATGCCCACTGCCAGCAGCACGCCGCGGGGCGTCGCGCCGGCGACGAAGAGTTGACCTAGACCGGGCCCGGCCAGCCTGCGGGCGCTGAAGGCCAGCAGCACGGCCGCCAGCCTGCCGGCGGCAAAGGTGAGAACGGCGGCGGCGAATGCCCCGCGCTCCAGAAGTTCGTGCAGGAGCACGATCTGGCCGCTCAGGGTAAGCAGAAGGCCCATGGCCCCGAATGCGCCCAGGCGCGAGTCCTTGACGATCTCCCAGAAACGCTGGCCGCAAGCGCCGGAGCCCCAGCCGTCGGCTACGTCGGCCAGGCCGTCCAGGTGCAGTCCGCGTGTGGCCCACAGGCTGGCCAGCACGAGCAGCCAGGCCGTGGCCGAGGCAAGATCCTCGGGCCTGCCCAGCCTGGCCGGTACCAGGCGGGTCAGAAAGGCCATGGCCGTAAGGAATCCGCGCATGTCAGCGGCTCCCTGCGGACAGATCGAGGCTGATCTCGGCCGCGATGCCGAGGCCGAAATGCTTGGCGGCAGAAGCCTGATTCATGGCCAGTTCCAGATAGCCCTGACTTCCGGTGAGAAGGCCTAGTTCGTCCGGGGCCAACTCGGCGTAGTGCGTCACGATGCGGACATTGTAACGGGACGGTCCGGGCTTGCCGAAGCCCATGGAC
>JAEYOJ010000109.1 GCA_023411815.1 Pseudomonadota bacterium
GCGGTAGGGCGTGCCATGCCGTCGTCCGGGACTCGTCGGGGGAGAGGGAGGGGGTCATGATACCATCTTCCGAGCGTAGGTCACGGGTGCGGATTGCCGGGGAGAGAAACCCGGTTGAATGGTAGAACCGTTTCACCCTGCAAATCCGGGACCGCCGTCAATACCGGCCTCCCGGAACCTGCCCGGGAGGCTATCCGCCACCCGCATATAAAAAACCCGCAGACCGGTTCCGAGAGGAACCCCCTCCCCGGGGGATCAGGCGTGGATCATCGTCAGCATCATCTTGAACCGCGTGACGGCGTGGACAGCGTGAGGTATCGTTGCCGGCATGATGATCAGGTTGCCGGCCGTCACGGAGTACTCCTTGCCCGCGATGGTGACGAGGGCCTCCCCGTCGATGACCTGGAGGACGGCATCGTAAGGCGCGGTGTGCTCCGAGAGGCCCTCGCCCTCGTCGAAGGCGAAGATCGTGATGGTGCCGGACTTCGTGTAGGCGAGCATCCGGCTGACAATCGAGCCCGGCTGGTAGGCGACGAGGTCGCGCGGGTCGATGACCTGCTCGGCGAGGCTCTCTTTCTTTGCTTCAGGCATAGGAGTCCGTTCTCACTGCACGGTATTCTGTCTTGCGGCCCGGGGAGAGGCCACATCCTCACCTTTTTTTCATCCGGCCCACAAAATAGTAAGAGACCCTCTGTGTATTACCACCTCATCCTGACCGACAACTGCAACCTCTGCTGCACCTACTGCCGCGGAAAGGCGTTCACCGTCGAACCGCCGGAACAACCCGATATCGCCGTCGACGAAAACCTCCCGATCGACCTCGATATCGATCTCGCCGACCTCTACCGGTTCCTTGAAAAGGACCCCGAGGCCGTGCTGACCTTCTACGGCGGGGAGCCCCTGCTCGCCGCCGACCTCGTCCGCGAGATCGCCCGCGACGCCCCGGTATCGGCGCTGATCCTGCACACCAACGGCACGCTCCTCGACCGTCTCGAACCGGCGACCGCGAACCGGTTCGACACGATCCTGGTCTCGATCGACGGACCGGAGGAACTTACCGACGCTCACCGCGGAGAGGGGACGTTTCGCCGGATCACGAAAAACCTCGACGGCCTCGCGGTGGGGGGGTTTGCGGGCGAACTGATCGCCCGGATGACCGTGACCGAAGACACCGATATCGTAAAGGCCGTCCGCTACCTCACGGCGAACGAGCGGTTCGCCTTCCCGGCCGTTCACTGGCAGATGGATGCAAACTTCTGGAGCGACTACCGCCTCCGCGATTACGCCGCATGGGTGGAGGAGAGTTACAACCCCGGCATCCGGTCGCTCGTCGCGTTCTGGGTCGAGACGATGCGGGCCGAAGGCCGGGTGCTCCGGTGGTATCCCTTCATCGACCCGGTGGAGGATATGCTGTTATCGCGTCCAACCATGCTCCGGTGCGGGTGCGGCCACGCGAACTACAGCATCATGACCGACGGGCATATCGCCCCCTGCCCGATCATGGTCGGGATGAAGGACTACTACGCCGGGCACATCGCCACCGCAGACCCCCTCCGCCTCCCGGTGACGGAGATCGGGGGCGCCTGCACGGCGTGCGATATCCGCGACTTCTGCGGCGGCCGGTGCCTCTACTCGAACATCACCCGCCCCTGGCCGGAGGAAGGCCGGCGAATCGTCTGCGGGACTGTCAGGAACCTCTATTCGGCGCTCTCGGCGGCGCTCCCGGAGGTCAGGACCCTCATCCGGGACGGAACAATCCGGATGGAGGACTTCGCCCACCGGAAGTACAACAGCTGCGAGATTATACCCTGAAAAAAGGTTCTGGAGAGAGCGAGACTTATTCGGCGGCGTCAAGGAGTTCCCGGGCGCCGTCCACCATGGCACGGGCGGCTTTCGCCTTTGCCTTCACGATGGCGTGGTTGCCGTCGTCGAGCGCCGCTTCCGCCTCCAGGTAGAGGGTCTCGGCCCGGTCCGTCCGCGTCCGGGGCTTTTTGACGTCCTGTCCCTCGGCGGCCGCGAGCTCGATCTCCTCCTGGACGGCGAGGAGGTCGCCGTAGAGTTCTTCGAGATGTTCGCGCAACTCTTCGGTCCGGGCCTCATCGTCCTCCCGCTTCTGCCGGCCGCGCTCGCGGAGAGCCTCGCGAGCCGCCTCCTGCCCTTCGATGATCGACTGGAGTTCGTCCTCGACGTCTTTGACCGCCTGCGCGAGCACCTCGGCGAACGCGGTCCTGTCCTCGCGGGAGGACTCGTAGCCGTCATAGGCACCGTACGCCCCGCCGGCCGCCGCGCCCCCGAGGGCACCGCCGATGATGTCGCCGACGTCCCGGTCGCCCCGGATGATGCCGCCGAGGAGACCGCCGAGGCCCGCCCCGGCGACGGCTCCCGCGATCCCCTTCCTGACCTCTTTGCGCTCCCGGTCGACGGTGTAGCTCACCCGGACGTTCTCGCGGTCGACCGTGATCTCCATGTGCCCCTCTTCGCCGGTATGCCGGACGTCCATCCGCGAAGACGCATCCCCGATATTCTGGTGCGTGATCTCGGTGCCTCTGAGCGCGAGCTGCGACATCAGCCGTTCCACAAAATCGCCGTAAAGAGACGATACTCCCTGCCCATAGTAGATAAACGCCATAAAATCACCCGTTACGGTTTCCGATTGTAGAAGATCGTTTTGTATCCAATAAAAACCTTCGCGGACGTCCCTGAAGAGAACGCCGGCACAGTTGTGGCTCACGAAAAGGAGAAGCCAACATTCATCCGTCCGAAGGAAGATTATCTGCAGAGACCCATGA
>JAEYOJ010000010.1 GCA_023411815.1 Pseudomonadota bacterium
TGAATCTCGATGCGTCGATGCAAGCTCGATCAGGAAAGGTTAAATCCAGGCAGGCGGCGCGGCAAGCCTACCCCGCATTATGATTGAGCCAAAGACGAGCCTCGGGCTTGGGCAGGGAATTGATAGCCTCGCGCAACTGCTCCACGCTGGCCGTGGCCGTGCCGACCTGTCCCACGACAATGCCCGCGGCATAGTTGGCCAGCACGCACGATTCGATGAGACTCAGGCCCGAAGCCACGCCGAGGCCCAGTGTGGCGATGACCGTATCGCCCGCGCCGGTCACGTCGTACACATTCTGTGCGAAGGTCGGAATGTGCAGCGCATGGTCCTGCCGCTCGAACAGGGCCATGCCGTCCGGACCGAGCGTAATGAGCAGATGCCTGAGCCGCAGGCGGCGAAACAGGGCCTCGGAGGCCGCAAGGATGCCCTCCCGACCCACCGGCTTCATGCCCGCGCCTTCGCCCGCCTCCTTGGTGTTGGGAGTGATGATGTCCACGCCGGCGTACAGGTCATAGTTGCGCGTCTTCGGGTCGACCATGATCATGGGCGGGTTGGCCATGGCTTTCGTCGCCGCCCGCAGCATGTCCATGAGCCTTGCCGTGACCACACCTTTGCCGTAGTCCGAGACGATGACCACCGGGAATTCCGCGATCCGCTCGGCCAGCAATGCACCGAGTTCTTCCAAGGTCTCACCGTCCAACGGCCTGTCGTCCTCGTGATCCACCCGGCAGACCTGCTGGTTGGCCGCGATGATCCTGGTCTTGACCGTGGTCGGGCGCTGCTTTGCCCGCACGAGTCCCAGTTCCACGCGGCAATCGCGCAACAGCCCGGCCAGCGTGTCCCCGTCTCCGTCCTCGCCCGTGACCGTAAGCAGGTACGGCTTGCCGCCAAGGTCCGCGACATTGCGGGCCACGTTGCCGGCTCCGCCGAGCAGGTGCCACTCGCGCTCGACCTTGAGCACCGGCACGGGCGCCTCGGGCGATATGCGCTCCACGCTGCCGGCGATGTACTTGTCGAGCATGCAGTCGCCCACGATGAGCACCTTGCCGCCGGCCAGTGAATCCAACTTCTTGAGCAGCGTTTCCGCCAGCCTGCCCGACCTGGCCAGCTCTTCGGTTCCTGGATCAGTCTGCTTTACCATATGCAAGAGTAATGTCCTCGTCCTTTATGACAGTCCCTGCCGCACCATGGGGAACAGAGATCCGCCTTGACTGGATGTGGCCCGAATCCGGGAGACATCCGCTTATTGCATGCTTCCGAACCGCTCGATCAACCGCTGAAGCTCTTCCGCCGAACTGTAGCGGAAGCTGATGCGGCCTTGGCCCGGATTGCCCGATATGTTCACCTTGACGCCGTAGGAGTTGCACAAAAGCTTCTGGATATCGACCAGCGTCGAATCCATGGGCTCGCCCTTCTTGCGCGAGCCTGCCTGCGGCCGAACGCCCAAAGCTTGGCCCGCCTCCAACTCCGGCAGGGAGCCGTTTTTCTTCCACCAGGAGGCCATGGCCTCTGCCTGGCGAACGGAAAGCTGCCCCTCGACGATGCGCCTGCGCATTTCCTCCTGGGCTTCGGGATCGGTCACGGCCATGATGGCCCGGCCATGCCCCGCGGTGAGCGCACCATTGCCCAGATCCGCCTGCACATTTTCCGGGAGCTGCAAGAGCCTTAGTGTATTGGTCACCGCCGAACGGCTCTTGCCGACCTTCTTGGCCAGATCCTCCTGGCTGCAAGCCAACCTTTCCTGAAGCTCACGCATGCCGCGTGCCTCTTCCATGGGGTTCAGATCTTCGCGCTGGAGGTTCTCGATAAGAGCTATGGCCAGGCTTTCTTCCGGAGACAGCTCTCTGACGAGAGCCGGAATCTCGGTCAACCCGGCCTTCTGCGAGGCGCGCCAGCGACGCTCGCCCGCCACTATTTCATAACGCTTCTCCACATCGCCGCGCACCGGGCGCACAAGGATCGGCTGAAGAACACCCTGGCCCTTGATGGATTCCGTGAGCTCTTCGAGCCCGGAATCCGAAAACACGGTGCGGGGCTGGTTAGGATTGGGACGAATGGCTTCAAGCTTGAGCATCCTGACTTCCGGACTGTTCAGGTCCGCTTTTCCGCCCCCGAGCAGGGCATCCAATCCTCTTCCAAGTCCGCGCGCAGGTCCTGCCATAATCCCCTCCTCATTCATATCCTTGACTTACTCAATCCGCTGCCTAGGTTGACCCCACACGCGGCAAGCACGCACGCGGCAGCTAACTCACCTTCCATCCCCCGGAGGAGACAGATGGATACCAAGTCCGACATTCTCTATCTCTGCAACGCCCAGGGAGAGCCCCAGGCCGTGCAACTTCCCTTTCAGGTCTGGAACCAGATCGAGTCCAGGGTCATGCCCATGGTGCGCGAGGCCCTGGGCAAATCGGCCCAGCCCGAGGAAGAGCCCTTGCCGCCGGAGCCCATGACCGACTGGCAAACGCTGACCGAGTACTGGGGTTTCAAGTACCCCGTCAACACCGAAGTGCATTGCGACCTGTGCGCCAACCGCACCGAGGACTGGACCAAGGACGAACCCCGCAAGTTCTGGCTCCGGGCCTGCAATCTGGGTGGTCTGCTCCGTTATCAGTGCCTGAACTGCCAGGCCATGGTGACCAAGAGGCTGTACAAGGACAAGATCACGTTCGAAGTCAAGCCGGTGCAGGAAAAGGACCCTCGCCTCAATGCCGTCTACGGCAGCGGCTCGACCAAAAAATAGGGCCTTTGGCCTTTCCGTCCGGGGAGGGTCTCCCCTCCCCGCCATCCCCCTCGCCTTAGCAGCCGGATGCAACGCGACTCGAGCATCCCGGCATCAAGACGAGCTAGGCGCTCGCCGAAACTTCTTTGTTCACCAGTTCCTGCGCCAGGGACAAGTACGCCTGCGCCCCCACGGACTTGATGTCATAGGAGATGATCGGCTTGCCGAAACTTGGGGCCTCGGACAGCCGCACGTTACGCGGGACAATTGTTTCGAACATCTTATCGGGGAAAGTGCGGCGAACCTCGTTCTTGACCTGGCCTGACAAACGATTGCGTTTGTCGAACATGGTCAGGACCACGCCCGAGATATCCAGGGTCGGGTTCAAACGCTTCTTGACGATGTTGTACGTGCGCATGAGCTGAGCAATGCCCTCAAGCGCATAGTACTCGCACTGCAGCGGAATAAGCAGCTCCGTAGCGGCGCACAGCGCGTTGACCGTGGTCAGGCCCAGCGAGGGTGGGCAATCCATGATGATGTAGTCGAACCTGTCCCGGAGCCCCGCCAACACCTCACTGAGGTAATACTCCCGGCCAAGCTTCTCGATGAGCTCGATCTCGAGCCCGACCATGTCGGTACTGGCGGGCATGAGGGAGAGATATGGCAATTCGGTTTTGTAGATTGCCTTCTCAGCGCCGGCGGGTTCGAAAAAAACATGATAGAGGCTCGGACCCTCGCGATCCTGGTAAAAACCGAGCCCGCTCGAAGCATTGGCCTGAGGATCGCAATCCACCAGCAAGACCTGGCGCTCCATGACTGCCAGGCAGGCCGCCAGGTTCACCGCGGTTGTCGTTTTGCCAACGCCACCCTTCTGGTTCGCGATAACGATCTGTCGCGCCACATCGACCTCTCTTCAGTTTGCAATAAAGCTTCTGGGCAATTCGGAATGGGGCACGGTTTATGTTTCACGTGAAACATAAACCGTTTTGCTCAACGTGATGTATTGCTCCATACTCAACCAGAGGCGGAAAGAGAAGAGGAAGTTTTCGAAAGGAGGAGGCTGGAAGAAAAATGGGGCCATCTGCCTCGCTGTAACGGACTAAGGCCGACTCCGAAAAGTACGATGGCAGTAGTTCTGCGCATCATCGAGAGAATCGACGAGCATGACGACTTCTTCAAGTAGCTTCCGCCTGGCAGCCTGATTCAGCTGATCCGCCAAGAGGCAGAAGTCCTCGACCTCGCCTGCCCACTCATCCCTCGCTTGAGCATGGAACAGTCGTGACAAGCGGACAAACTGCTCGACGTCATGTTTGCCCGGCAACTCGCCATCGGCAGTCGCGGATTTGATCCTCTCGAAAGTTTCGGCAAGGCTCTGCTTAAGTGACTGGAAGTTCATTTTGGTCTGTCCACATGCAGTGTAGGTAGAGGGTAATACATAGAATAGTGGTTCACCCTCACATAAAGTAGGTGATAAAGGAGTGTCAAGTCTTCCAAAATCAGTATCGAGCCCAGGATATGAAGCAATTCACCTCGTCGCTGCAACCTCGCCGCGACACGTAAAAAACAGGGCGGAGTCCTCCATCCCAACGCCTAAGGCAGTTTCACCGGCCAGTATTCACGCACCGGTCTTGCCCTTGCCGAGCAAACCCATGATGTCGCCGATGGGCAGGGGAATGATAGTGGAAGCCCTGCTCTCTCCCGAAAGCTCGCTGAGTGTTTGCAGGTAGCGCAACTGCAAGGCGGACGGGTGCCTGCTGATGATCTCGGCGGCTTGGGCCAGCCGATCTGCCGCCTGATACTCTGCCTCGGCCCGGATAACCTTGGCCCTGCGCTCGCGCTCGGCTTCGGCCTGCTGTGCCATGGCCCGTTGCATCTCCTGCGGCAGGTCGATGTGCTTGACCTCCACATTGGATACTTTGATGCCCCACGGATCGGTCTGCTCGTCCAAGATGGCCTGGATACGACTGTTGACATCGTCGCGGTGCGTCAGCAGGTCGTCCAACTCCACGCTGCCGCACACGCTGCGCAAGGTAGTCTGGGCCAGTTGCGATGTGGCGAAAAGGTAATCCTCGACCTCGATGATGGCCTTCACTGGGTCGAGCACCCGGAAGTAGATGACCGCATTGACCTTGACGCTCACATTGTCGCCGGTGATGACGTCCTGGGACGGTACGTCCAGGGTCACGAGCCGCAATGGAACCCGTATGAAACGGTCGATGACCGGGATGATGATGATCAGTCCCGGCCCCTTGGCTCCGATGATGCGGCCCAGCCGGAAAACCACGGCCCGCTCGTATTCGGGGAGCACCTTGACCATAGCCACAAGGAGCAGGATCACGATGATGACGAGAGGCAGTATGTTGAAAAGCATTCCGAACCTCCCTTGGAATTTCTTTAGCCCTGCGAGACCGAGCTTATCTCCAATTCCACGCGTTCAACCGTGAGCAGCAGGCCGTCCATGTGCACGATGCGCACCTCGTCGCCCACCTTCAACTCGGAATTATCCACGGCCCGCGCCGACCACAACTCGCCATGGGCAAAAACCTGCCCGCGAGCGCCGCGCCAATGGCGCACCGTGGCGATGGAGCCTACCAGCCCTTCGCGTCCGCTGGCCGGCTTGGCGACCTGGGCTTTGGCCGCCAGATAGACGCCGAATCCCAGGATGACCGCCACGCCGCCCACGGTGACCACGATGGTGGCCAGGGGCAGGCCCAGTTCGCCGGGGCCGGAGGGAAAAAGGATGGCCGAGCCGATGAACAGCGCAAGGATGCCGGCGATGCTCAACAGGCCGTGGCTGACGAAGACCAGCTCAAGAAAGAAGAAGACGAGCCCGAGAAGCAGAAGCAGGATTCCGGCGACATTCGTGGAAAGGATGGACAGGGCGTACAGCGCGAGCAGCAGACAGATTCCGCCGACCACGCCGGGGAAGAAGGCTCCGGGCGAAACGAACTCGAAGAACAGCCCGGCCATGCCGCCAAGCAGAAGAAAGTAGGCCACCTGCGGGTTGAGCAGCCAAGCCAGGAGGCGGTAGCGCCAACCAGCATCGAACTCCTCGATGGAGTATCCGTCCGCGCCGAAGCCGGGTTTGCCCTCGGGCAGCAACTCGCTGTCAGCGCCGAGGGCCTCCAGCAGCTGTTCCGGGGTGGACGCGAGCATATCGACTACCTTGAGCTGCAGGGCCTCCTGCGCGGTAATGGAATCGCTCTCCTCCACCGCGCGCATGTACCAGTCAACGTTGCGTTCACGGGCCTGGGCCATGGCCCGCACCATGCTCTTGATGTCGTTGATGGCCTTGCGAGCCATGGTCTCGGGTACGTCTTCGCCGCCCATGCCCACTGGCGTGGCTGCGCCGATGGTGGTCTGCGGGGCCATGGCGGCGATGTGCGCCGCGGCCACGATGAACACACCGGCCGATGCGGCCCTGGCTCCGGCAGGCCCCACCCAGACGGCGACGGGCACGGAGGAATTGAGGATGGACTTTATGATGCCGCGCGTAGCCTCCACCGTGCCGCCGGGAGTATCAAGACGCAGCAGGAGAAGGTCATACTCGCCCTCGGCCGCGGCTGCAGCGGCCTGGGCCATGAGTTCGGCCTCGGCCGGACTGATGGCGGCCTCCATATCCAGCCGCAGGGCACGGAACTTGGGCTCGGATGGCGGCTTCGCGACCTGGGCCAAGACCTGCGCCGCAATCAGCGCCAAAAGCAGAAAAAAGCCCAGCGCACGGAAAGACCGCGTCGTCAAGAGCCCAGGGATGGATATCCACTTCATTATCATTACATACGAGTACGGCAAAGTGGGGTCAAGCAAAGCCCGTCAGCAGCTCATTTACCGGCACAAAAGGAAGCTGACCCGGGGTTGAACCGGATGGCATGTCCTAAAGTACGGTGCGAGATCGGCAGGTAAGCAAAAGAGGCTGTGCGGAAGAAGGTGTCAGACGCGCAGGTCCTTGAGCAGGTTCCAGGCCACGCCCTTTTCCCGCCGGTTGTCGGGAAGCATGTCTTCCGGGCCGGGCAGGATCACGGCCGTCTGGCTATCGTGCTGGAAAACGCCGGGCGTAAAGGGCCGATCAGGGAAAAGCGTCATGCAGGCCCTGCGCCCGAAACAGAGCACGTGCGTTGCGCCGAATTCGCGCACGCCTTGCCAGAACAGGGCAGGCCTGGCCAGGACAGTGCCGCCCTGCTGCTCGGAGAGGGGCCAGAAACCGACTTGTTGTTTATAGGACAGATTCTTGATGATGCTGGCCCAAAGCAGGCGTCTGGAACTGTCCGGATCTCCTCCGAAATCGAAGGCCAGCTCCCAGTAGGTCCAGACGGCTCGCAGGGGAAGGTTCAGACGTTCACGGGCATACTGAAAAGGGCCGGTCCAAACGCAGGGACCTTGCGCGGCTTGCGCCGCATCACCCGATCCGGGCAAGCCGGAGGCTGCGCGAACTGACGCATGAAAAGGCGTCGAAGCTCCGCTGGTAGGTACTGAGCCGGGGGGCTGTTCCCGGCCACCTGCCGACAGGGGCCGGAAAGGCGCGGCATCGGATTGCCTCGCAGCCGAAACGGGCCGCATAACGGCAAGTTGCCTGGACTCCGTTGCCCCGGCTTCACATGTCTCGCCATCAACGCCCTCGGCCAGGGCGTCGGCCGCCAACGGACGGACAGGCTCCGCGACCGGAAGCAGGTCCTTGCAGACCAGCTCCAGGCCGGCTTCATGCCAGGCGACAAGGTGCGCCGGCAGACTCAGGGATTCGAAATGATGTCCCATATGCGCCAGGCCACTTCGGGTTTGGGTAGCGAGGGCCATGTCTCCAGTCGGCCGTCACGGCCGATGACTGTCACGGCATTTACCGGCGAATCGAAGGCCCCGCCTTCGCCGACAATGGAGTTGGCCACGATGAGATCGAGGTTCTTGGCCTGCAGCTTGGCGCGCGCATGAACTTCCAAATCGTGGCTTTCGGCGGCGAAACCGATGAGCACCTGTCCTTGCCGTTTGCTCGCGCCCAATGTCCTGAGGATGTCGGGATTGGGCAGAAGCTCGATGCTCAGGCCTTCCTCAGCCGCGGCCTTCTTGAACTTGCGCTCGCCGTAGGGCTTTGGCCGGTAGTCGGCCACGGCCGCCGTAAGGCAGGCCAGGTCCATGCTCGGCCAAAGGTCGTTGCAGGCGGTGAACATCTCCTGGGCCGTGGTCACGCGTTGGCGGTCAATTCCGGCCGGCAGCCAAAGGCCGACCGGGCCGGTCACGGTTGTGACCTCGGCACCGCGCAACCAGGCTGCCACCGCCACCGCGGCTCCCATGGTGCCGCTGGAGGCGTTGCTCAGGTAGCGCACGGCGTCCCACGGCTCACGCGTGGGGCCAAGATTCACGAGGACCTTCTTGCCTGCCATGTCCTGGCTGGTCA
>JAEYOJ010000041.1 GCA_023411815.1 Pseudomonadota bacterium
ATCCGCTCGGGATCGTAGCGCTTCATGAACCGCTCCCGCCGCGCGTTCAGGAGAAGCCCTCCCTCGCCCCGGACCGCCTCCGTCACCAGGCGGCCGCGGGCGTCGTAGGGGTAGACGGCACCCGTCGGGTGGAACTGGACCATCTCCATATCGATCAGTTCCGCCCCCGCCCGGTAGGCCATGGCGAAGCCGTCCCCGGTCCCGGCGGCGGAGTTCGTGGATATATCGTAGACCTGCGTCCCTCCGCCGGTCGCGAGCACCGTCGCGTCGGAGCGGAAGAACACGACGTCCCCGTCCCGGTCGAGAGCAATCGCGCCGGCGACCGCCCCGTTCTCGTCTTTGATGAAGTCGACGACCGAGACCTCCTGGTAGAGGTGCGTATCGGTCGCGTCGAGCCGGTCGAGGAGGGTCATGATCATCTCGTGACCGGTCCTGTCCCCGGCGTAGCAGGTCCGGGGGAACCGCTGGCCGCCGAACGGCCGCTGCGCGACCTGCCGGTCCTCCGTGACGTCGAAGACGGCGCCCCACCGGACGAGGTCGGCCATCCGTTCCGGCGCCTCGCGGACCAGCGCGTCCGCGAGTGCCGGGTCGTTTAAGTACGCCCCGCCTTTCAGCGTATCCTCGCGGTGGACGTCGACCGAGTCCCGGTCGCGCAGCACGGCGTTGTAGCCGCCTTCCGCCATCGTCGTGCACCCGCCTTTGCCGGCGATGGTCTTGGAGACCATGACCACGTCGCCGTACCGGGAGGCCTCGATGGCGGCCCGCACCCCGGCGCCGCCGCTTCCGACAACCAGCACGTGCGCGTCCACAATCTCGTCTACATGCATCTTATTAGTCGGTGCGTTGTATAATACCATAAAGTAATTGCAGGGGACTAGTGAGCCAGAATGAGGCTTTTAATGAAATTTGGCGGCACTTCCGTCGGAGAGGCGGACTGTATCAGAAGGGTCGCAGATATCGTAGAATCGCATCGTAGCGCAGGCGACGAGGTCGCGGTAGTCGTATCGGCATGCTCCGGGATCACCGACCGGATCATCGCGGTGGCCGACGAGGTCGTGGCGAGCAAGGAGCCGCCCCGGATCGGGACGCTTCTAGCGGCGATGCGGGAGCGGCACACCCGGCTCCTTGACGAGGTGGCTCCCGACCACGCCCACGAGGTGACGGCTGTCATCGACGACCGGCTCACCCGGCTGCAGAACATCCTCACCGCGGTGCACACCTTAAAGGAACTGACTCCCCGGTCCCGGGACTACATCATCTCCTTCGGGGAACGGCTCTCCGCCCCGATCGTCTGCGCCGCCCTGCGGCAGCGCGGGATCGCTTCGGTGGTTCTCGACGGTGCCGAGGCCGGGATCGTCACGACGGGGGATCACGGGGACGCCCGCGCCCTCCCGGTCAGCGAAGGGAACATTCGTGCCCGGGTCGCCCCGCTGCTCGCCGGTTCCGTCCCGGTGATCATGGGCTTCATGGGGGCGACCGAGCAGGGCGTCATCACCACCCTCGGGCGGAGCGGTTCCGACTACTCCGCTGCCGTCGTCGGTGCCGGGATCGATGCCGACGAGATCTGGATCTGGACCGACGTCGACGGGGTGATGACCTCCGATCCCCGGATCATCAAGGAGGCCCGGGTGCTCGACGACATCTCGTATCTCGAGGTGATGGAACTCTCCTTCTTCGGCGCGAAAGTCCTCCACCCGCGTTCTATCGAGCCCGCGATGCAGAAGGACATCCCGATCCGGGTCAAGAACTCGTTTAAGCCCGAAGTCCCCGGCACCCTCGTCCTCCGCGACGAGCACCGGGAGTTGCGGGTGGTCAAGGCCATCGCCCTGATCGAGAAGGTGGCGCTGGTCAACATCAACGGCGCCCAGATGGTCGGCCGCCCCGGCGTGGCGAAGACGATCTTCTCCGCGCTTGCCGAGCGGGAGGTGAACGTCATGATGATCTCACAGGGCTCGAGCGAGGCGAACATCTCCCTCATCATCGACGAGTCGCACCTGGACGCCGCGATCGCCGCCCTCAACCCTATAGCGAAGCAGGGCATCGTGCGGGAGGTCACCTACGACCGGGACGTCGCCGCGGTCGCGGTCGTCGGTGCGGGGATGGCCGGCACGCCCGGAACCGGGGGCCGGATCTTCTCGGCGATCGGCCGGGCCGGCATCAACATGATGATGATCTCGCAGGGTTCAAGCGAGGTGAACGTCTCCTTCGTCGTGAAGGGCGGGGACGGGAAGCGCGCCCTGCAGGTGCTGCACGATGAATTCCGCTTATCGGAGAACTCGGATGACTGCTGAAGAACATACCTACCGCGAAGCCGGGGTCGATATCGACCTCGAGGCCCGGGCGGTCCGGGCGCTGATCGATTCCCTCACCTACCGGAGATCCGGCGACTTTTCGATGCTCGGGAAGGTCGGGCACTTCGCCGGACTGATCGACTTCGGGCAGTACGTCCTCGCGCTCGCGGTCGACGGCGTCGGCACCAAGATGCTCGTCGCGGACGCCCTCCAGGACTGGCACACCGTCGGGATCGACTGCATCGCGATGAACGTCAACGACCTCTACGTGATGAACCTCGAGCCCGTGGCGTTCGTCGA
>JAEYOJ010000066.1 GCA_023411815.1 Pseudomonadota bacterium
TTCGATCCGTTCCCACTGGTCGTCTCGCAAGGCATAACGTCGCGCCATGTCTGGGCCCCTCCATCAGGCAATTCCCACATAGGCACGACGACACCACCTGGAAACCCCATTTGAGGACACGCCCTAGTTCGTCGGGCTGCTGGTGGATCGTTGGGCCCTTTCCGGCTCGCCTGAGACCGAGTGATCCACGAGGGTGTCGAGCAGATCAAAACCCAGGTGAGCCGCTGTGGGAGCATCACCCATGGCATGCTCCTGGTCGCGCGCAAGCGGGGCACGGTGGACCAGCCCTTGGACATCAACAGGCTTGTGGAGGATATGGCCGCGCTCGTGGAGCAGGAAACCTCCATTGCCGGCGCTGTGAAGGCCCGCCAACCGATCACTACTGGTCAGGTATGCGGTGAGGATTGGTTATCGGCTTATGGGGCCATTCCGTTTGATGCCCAAGCCGTTGGAATATTCTCGTCGGACGGAAAGAGTGCCCTATACAGGTATATCCAATTCGCGGATGAAGCGGTCCAGGAAGTCGATCATGTGTTCCCTGAGAGCCGGAGTGGCGTAGGCCAGGCAGGAACAGCGTAGTATCTTGCGCGCGCGGACCAGGAGTTCCATCTTGAGCCAGGTTTCGCCGAGCTCCAGCGAGAGGATGTAAGGACCGCACTGGCCCAAGTGCTCGCGCTGCTCGTCCGTGAGCATGTCCTCGGGCACCGGCAGGTAGAAGATGCCTTCCATGCCGCCGGCATAGCCCTGTTCCGTCAGAGCGCTTTCGATGCGCTTGATGTCTTCCTCGTACAGTTCGTCTATGAGATAATAGCGCATGGGTCCTACTGGGGCTTGTCCTGGCAGATCTGGTCGCCAGGAAACGTTGCGGGTTTGTGGCGGCATGCGTGGGCGTCCTCGGGGACTTCCTCATTGTCCAGGTTGAAGACGCGTCGGACCGTATGCACGAAACGCTCGGCCTGGCCTTCCTCGCGCGCGCGGCGCTTCAGGTAGACGATGGGTTCATGGTAGAGCTTGTGGGCCAGCGAGGTCACGAGCACTTCCAGGGCCTGGCGAGTTTCCAGGGGTACGTCCGGCCCCAGCCGCCGCAGTGTCTTCTGCAGCTCGCGCTGGGCTATGCGCTCTCCGGAGGCCAGCAGGTCCACGATGGTGGGCTGAAGCTCCAGGGAGTCGAGCCAATGCCGGAAGGCCAGGACTTCGTCGCGCACGATGATGGAGGCCTTTTCGGCTTCATCCCTGCGCTGGGCCAGGTTTTCTTCCACGACTTCCTTCAAGTCATCGATATCATAAAGATAAACGTTGTCGAGCTGGTTCACGTCGGGGTCGATGTCACGCGGCACGGCGATGTCGATGAAGAACATGGGCTTGTGCCGGCGTTTCTTGAGGACCTGCTTCACGTCGCGGGCATGGATGACGGCGGTGGGAGCTCCGGTCGAGCTGATGACGATATCGACCTTGGGCAGCTGGGAGTACAGGCCGTCGAATGGGATGGCCGTGCCTTTGAAGCGGGCTGCCAGCTCCTCCGCGCGGGCAAAGGTACGGTTGACCAAGCAGATGTGTTCTATGCCCGCGCCGAGCAGGTGCATGGCCGCAAGCTCGGCCATCTCTCCAGCGCCGATGAGCATGGCCTGCTTGCCTTGCAACTCGCCGAAGATCTTGCGCGCCAGCTCAACTGCGGCATAGCTGATGGACACGGCGCTGGAGGCCACGCCAGTCTCGCTGCGAATGCGTTTGGCGACAAAAAAGGCCTTGTGCAGCAAGCGGTTGATGACCACCTTGGCTGTGCCGCGGTCAACGGCCTTGCGGTAAGCTTCCTTGAGCTGACCAAGGATCTGGGGCTCGCCCAGAACCATGGAATCGAGGCCGCCCGCGACGCGGAACAGATGCTCCACGGCCTGCTCGTTTTCGTAGGCATACGTGTGTGAGGCCAGGCCGCTCAGCGGCTGGCTACATGCTTCCGCCCAATGGCGCAGAACATGGTCGGCGGCAGCGGGAGAGCCGTCGCTCACGGCCAGGATTTCCACGCGGTTGCAGGTGGACAGCGCCAGGGCTTCCTGAAGGGGGCCGTGAACCAGTTTTTTTTCGAACGCCTCAACGCCGCTCAAGGCGTATTTTTCGCGGACGTCAACACCGGCAGTGCGGAAGTTGAGGCCGATCAGGTGGATGGTCAGGTTCATAGCGGCACCGCTGTGAAACTATGGTGCGAAGGTGTCAGAAGGTTGATGCCGAGCATGGACAGCATGGCCAGGGCGAAGACCCATATGGCCAGGATCGCCGTGCGGCGGCCCTGCCTTCCCGTGACCATGCGCTGGTAAAAGAGCGAGGCGTACAGGAACCATATACCGATGGAGGTCAGTTCCTTGATGTCCCAGGAGAATATCTGATTCCAGGTCAGCTTTGCCCAGACAAAGCCGGAAAGCAGGCCCAAGGTGTACAGCGGGAAGCCGGCGGCGACGGCCCAATGCACGGCGCGGTCAAAGGTGGAGAGCGAGGGCAGTTCCTTGCGGAAGCCTGTCAGCGGCTCCTTGGTCTTGATCTTGCGCTCCAGGTGCAGGAAGGCGAGCCCGGCCCCGAAGGATACGGCCAGCAATGACAGGGCCAGGAACAGCGAACCGATATGCAGGCCGAAAAACAGGCCCAGCAGGGTGGGCGGCGTGGCCACGTGCGTGGGCGCCAGGCGCAGGGAGGAGACATAAAACAGCAGGGCCAGCGGCGAGATGGTCAAGGCCAGGAAGCCAAGCTTGAGCCGCCACCAGGCCAGGAGCCAGATGAGCAGGAGCAGCCAGGAGAAGAGGCTGTAGTAGAATGCGGCCGCTGTCAGCGAACTGCCCGGCTGGCTGGTGACCAGGCCCATGTCGAAGGTGTGCAGGGCGAAGCCGGCCACCGCGCAGGCCATGCCCGCCGAGCGCAAGGATTTGCGCGTGGTCAGAATGCCGATCAAGGTGATGATCGTCCCGGCCAGGTAGAAGCCGAGGACGAGAAATTTGACGAGTTCAGCAGAGCCCACGAAGCAGTTCCTCGATGTGCGACTCAAGTTCTTGGGGCAGGATGCGCTGGAGAATTTCCACGACACCCTCGCGATCGTCGCGTTCCATGGCCTCCAGCAGGTCCGAATCCACCAGTTCGCGGAACAGGGCGGTGTTCTCGGCGGTCGGCCGTCCCCTGCCGAGGACCAGAGGCCGTACGCGGGCCATGAGTTCCAAGAAGGCCCCGTAATGCCGGCCGAAGTACTCGTCAAGGTCCTTGCGGATCTTCTTGGCCAGAGCGGGGCTTGCACCACCCGTGGACACGGCCAGGGTCAGATCGCCCTGGCGGTGCACCGCCGGGACGATGAAGCTGCACTTCTCGGGCTGGTCCACGATGTTGCACAGGATTCCCTTGTCCCTGCAGAGATTGCTGATGGTCCAGTTGAGGTCTTCATTGTCCGTGGAAGCGATGACCAGCACCTTGTCTTCCACGTCTTTCGGCCGGAACGCCCGCGTCTGGTAGTCGATGCGCGGATCGGCCAGCAGCTCCCGCAAGTCATCGTCGGGGGGGCGGGTATCCACGACGAGCACGCGCGCCGGGCCGGATTCGAGCAGGGAGGCAATTTTCCTGCGGCCGACTTGGCCGGCCCCGACAACCAGGCATTCCTGCCCAGTAAGCTTGATGAAGATTGGGTAGTATCGCATCGGCATCATTCTAGCAAAAGAACCTGCAAAGGGAAATCCCGCGTTGCCTTGCGGCCTCCATGCAATTGGGGTAACCGACCGGCTTCGTCATGATCCTTCAAGCCCTTGGATAGGCCATTTACGGCATGAAACGTTTCCTCATCATACAGCTGGCCCGCTTCGGCGACCTTGTGCAAACCAAGCGCCTTCTGCATTCGCTTCTTTCCGCTGTCGATGCCGAAGTTCACCTGTGCATCGACGGCTCCCTGGAGGAGTTGGCCCGGCTTGTGTACCCGGAAGCCAGGGTTCATGCAATCGCGGCCCACGGCGCGGGCGTGCCGGGCGGTCTGGCCGAGGTGCTGGAGCGCAACCGGCGGGCCTTCTCGGTCCTGGCCTCCGAACGTTTCGACGAAGTGTACAATCTGAACTATTCCGGCCTGAGTTTCGCTCTCTCCAGGCTGTTCCCTCCCGAGACTGTGCGCGGTTATGTAAGTGATGCCGGTCAGGACCTCAAGGATTCCTGGACCGCCCTGGCATTCCGCTGGATGGGCCACAGGCGGGTCGCAGGCGTCAATCTGGCCGACTTCTGGGCCCATATGACGTCAAAACCTATGGACTCTCAAAGCGTCAATCCTTTGGCGATTCCCCGAGGGGGCGGATTGGGCGTGGTCCTGGCAGGGCGCAACCAGCGCCGGTCTTTGCCTCCGCGTGTGCTGGCCGAAGTGGCGCAGACCGTGGCCGCCTCGCGCGGGCTGTCGCGTCTGGCGCTTCTGGGCGGAAAGGCTGAGCTGCCCATGGCCAGGGAGCTGCTGATGGCATTGCGACCGGGCGTGGCCGCCCGCGTGGAAAACCTGTGCGGACGCACGGGCTGGCGAGATCTTATCGGAGTGGTTTCCGGGCTCGACCTGCTGCTCACGCCCGACACAGGCACAATGCACCTGGCCGCGCACCTGGGCACGCCGGTCATGGCCTGCTTTCTCTCCTCTGCCTGGTGTCCCGAGACCGGCCCGTACGGCCTCGGGCATACGGTCTGGCAGGCGGTGACGCCGTGCGCGCCCTGTCTGGAATCCGCGCCATGCGGCCTGGGCCTGGCGTGCCTGCCCGCCTTCTCCGCCCCGGAGTTCCTGCGCCTGCTGGCAGGCAAGGGCGAGGCCGAAGGATTGGCGGTGGCCGGTCTGCGCTCGGCGCTCGATGAGCTTGGCTCCACGTGGGAGCCGTTCCACGGCGATCTGCCCTCGTCCTCCGAACGGCAACGTTTCAGGCGCTTCCTGAAACGGCATCTTGGCCTGGCCGGAGACTTCAGCGCGGATGGCGAACTTTCTGAGCGATTCTACCTTGAGCGCGACTGGATTGGCCTGGAGCGCAAGAACTGCAAGCGGAACTTCAAGGCATATGTCTGAGAAGCTGAGAGTCCTGGTCGTGCTGCCCATGTACGGCGGCTCCCTGCCCGTGGGCCGCTACTGCTCTGCAGCCCTGTCGCGGCTGGGGCATCTGGTGGAGAATTTCGAGGCTCCGGCCTTCCATGGCGCGTATACGGCCCTGAAGGACCTGCGCGTAAGCGGGGAGCGCCTGGAGCAGTTGGAGAACGGGTATCTGCAGCTCGTGTCGCAGGCAGTGCTGGCCAAGGTGGAGAGCTTCGAGCCCGATCTTGTGCTGGCCCTGGCCCAGGCGCCCTTGAGCAGGCCCGCGTTGAGGCGCCTGCGCAAGGATGGCGTTGCAACGGCCATGTGGTTCGTCGAAGACCATCGGCTGTTCACCTATTGGCAGGGCTACGCCCAATTCTATGACTTCTTCGCCGTGATCCAGAAGGAGCCGTTCCTGTCCCAGTTGGCGGCCATTGGCCAGCCTAATGCCCTGTACCTGCCCTTGGCCGCGGACCCGGAATTCCACAAGCCCCTGGAGCTTACGTCCGTGGAGCGCCGCAAGTGGGGCAGCGACGTGTCCTTCATGGGCGCAGGCTATCCCAACCGCCGCATGGCGTTCCGGCAACTGCTGCGCCACGACTTCAAGATCTGGGGCAGCGATTGGGAGGGCGACTCGGTGCTTGCGCCCTACGTCCAGCTTGGGGGGCAGCGCATCGAGCCGGCGGACTGCGTGCGCATCTTCAACGCCGCCAGGATCAACCTCAACCTGCACTCAAGCATCGATCCGAGCCGGCTGGTTTCAGACGGCGATTTCGTCAACCCGCGAACCTTCGAGCTGGCGTCCTGCGGTGCGTTTCAACTCACGGACCGTCGGACTCTCCTGCCCGAGTGTTTCGGCCAGGACGAGATCAGCACTTTCGGGGACATGCAGGAACTGCTTGCGCTCATCGACCATTTCCTGGCCCGTCCCGAGGAGCGCGAGGCAGTGGCCGCGCGCGCCCGGCAGCGCGTGCTGCAGGAGCACACCTATGAACGCCGCATGGAAACGCTGCTGGATTTCGTGCGCGCGCGCAGACCCGGCTGGCCCGCGGCGCGCCAGCGCGATATCGACCTGTTGGCCGAATTGCCCGAGGACCTGCGCCGGGATGTGCGCGCCTTGCTGGACAGGCTGGGACTCGGCGCCGGTGTCGGTTTCGACGATCTGGTGCAGGCAGTGCGCCGTCAGCAGGGGGAACTGAGCGGCCTGGATGCGGCCATCCTTTTCCTGGACGAGTGGCGCAAGCTGTATAGGTAGCGGAAGGATGGAAACCCGCGTCCGGTGCGCCTGCGCCGGACGCGGGCGGTAAGATTTAATGAACGCCCGTGCTGCGGGTCTTGAACTCCCACTGGTCTCCGGCGATTTCCACCGACACCTCGGCCTCCATGCACTCCGCGCGCATGACCACCACCAGGCTGCCGACTTCCGTTTGCCAGTAGATCTCCCAGAAAAGGGAGGCGAAGAGGGTCTTCAAAGGCAGGTCGAGCTTGGCGGCGATGTCCTTGACCGTCTTACCCAGGGTTTCCCGCGCGCTCGACGTGAAAATGATGCCCGACAAAAAGACCCTGGGGGTGGTTTCCCGTGTTGGTTCCTGTCCCAAGGCACGCTCGGCCACCTTGAGGGATGATTCCTGCTGCATGGCTTCCTCTTTGAAGTATGGCATGGCGACGGGACAGCAACTTGCGCGCCAAAGGACGGATCACCATTGGAGGCCATGGCTTGAGAATGCCCCCATGCATGCGGGCGGAGCGGCTGTGAACTTTTTGTCTCCCCCGCCGTGACGGGTGAGCATGATCCGTTCCGGTTGAGCCCTCCACCTGACGGAGATGAAGCGGGGCTGGTTCCGTGTCTTCCCCGGTTGTGACTGGTGGGGCGGGGGCTTCAAGGCGGACGCTCGGCCCGGGAGGAACCGGCTGCCGGTGACAATGGGCCGCGACTGGCCTATGAAGGCAGGGATATGCCCATGCACACCTTCCGCTGGATTGCCTCCGTGGCCGAAGTCCCGAAGCCGACCTGGGATGCCCTGGCCTTGCCCCTGAAAACGCCCTTTCTGGAGTGGGAGTGGCTCAGGCTGATGGAGGAGTCGGGCAGCGCCTCACCCGTCACAGGCTGGCTGTCCATGCATCTGACGGTCTGGCAGGGAGAAGCTCTTGTCGCGGCCGCCCCGCTCTACGCCAAGCGCCACAGCGAAGGGGAATTCGTCTTCGACCATCCATGGGCGGACGTGGCCCAGCGTATGGGCCTGCGTTATTACCCCAAGCTTGTGGGCATGAGCCCGTTCACGCCCACGGGCACATACCGTTTCCTCATGTCCCGGGACCAGGACGAAGCGGCCTTGACCGGAGCCATGCTCCAGGAGATCGAGCGCCGCTGCCGGGAGGGAGGGCTGTCCGGCTGCCATTTCCATTACGTCGATCCGGCCTGGAGGAAACTGGTCGCATCCGCCGGATACTCCTGCTGGGCGCATCAGAGCTTTACTTGGCGCAACCGTGGCTACAGGGACTTGGACGATTTCCTGAGCCGCTTCAGCCGCAACCAGCGCCGCAACATCCACCGCGAGCGCCAGGCCATGGAGCGGGCCGGCATCCGGGTGCGCATGCTTGAGGGGCGGGAAATCCCCGGCAAGCTCTACACACGCATGTACGGCTACTACCTGGAGACCAACGAGAAGTTCGGCCCCTGGGGCTGCAGGTATCTCAGCGAGGAGTTCTTCCGCCTGTTGCCCGAGCGTTTCGGCGAGCGCGTGGCCATGTGCGTAGCCGACAAGCCTGCGGAAAGCCCCGAGCCGCTGGGCATGGGCCTGTTCATCGTGAAGGACGGAAACCTCTACGGCCGCTACTGGGGCGGGGTGGAGGGGGTGCGCTACCTCCATTTCAACGTCTGCTACTACGAGCCCATGGCCTGGGCCATCGCCAAGGGCCTGCACGCCTTCGACCCCGGCATCGGCGGCTACCACAAGGTCCGCCGGGGATTCGTCTGCATCCCCAACTACAGCCTGCACAGGTTCTTCGATCCGCGCCTGCGCAGGATCATGGAGCTGCACATGGACGAGATCAACTTTTTGGAAAGGCGGCAAATCCAGGAGGTTAACACGGAACTGCCCTTCGTGCGCCGTTGCTGATTTGTTGCGCCAAATAACGCCGCTCCGAGCATCCATATTCCCGCCGACCTTTCACTCCGATTCCGAAATACGATACTCTTCCAGGCAATCTTGGCTTCCGCCCCAATCCGGCAGCCTGAACCAGCCACTTCAAGCCAGCCTGGAGGAAGATATGGCCGATACCTATATCGAATGGTTCGAGAATCTGACCAATCAGGATGTCGCCAAGGTAGGCGGCAAGAACGCCTCCCTGGGTGAAATGATCCGCGCCCTCAAGGAAAAGGGCATCGCCGTGCCCGACGGCTTCGCCACCACGGCCGAGGCCTACCGCCGTTTCATCGCCGACAACGAACTGGAAGACGAAATCCGCCGACGCATCGAGGACCTCAAGGAGGGCAGGAAGCCTCTGGACAAGGTCGGCCGCGAGATCCGCAGCCTTATCCGCAAGGGGCGCATGCCGGATGAGATCGCCGATCAGGTCGTCAGGGCTTACCGCGAACTCTGCAAACGATTCGGGAAGGACGAGGCGGATGTGGCCGTGCGCTCCAGCGCCACGGCCGAGGATCTGCCCGACGCGAGCTTTGCCGGCCAGCAGGAAACCTATCTGAATGTCCGGGGCGAGCACGATGTGCTCGAGGCGGTCAAGAACTGCTTTGCCTCGCTTTTCACGGACCGGGCCATCAGCTACAGGACCGAGAAGAACTTCGATCATCTCCAGATCGCCCTCTCGGCCGGAGTGCAGAAGATGGTCCGCTCGGACAAGGCCAGTTCCGGAGTCATGTTCTCCATCGACACCGAAACCGGCTTCCCGGACGTGGTCGTCATAAACGCGGCCTGGGGCCTGGGCGAGAACGTGGTCCAGGGCACGGTGACGCCGGACGAATACCGGGCCTTCAAGCCGCTTCTGAACGACTCCTCCTGCAAGCCGGTCATCGAGAAGAGCCTGGGCGCGAAGGAGAAGAAGATGGTCTACGCCGTGGGCGGGAGCAAGACGACCAAGAACATGGAGACCACCGAGAAGGAGCGCTCGACCTTCGTGCTCGGCGACGAGGAGGTTCTCAAGCTGGCCCGCTGGGCCAAGGCCATCGAGGAGCATTACGGCCGGGCCATGGACATGGAGTGGGCCAAGGACGGCGATTCGGGCGAATTGTTCATCGTCCAGGCCAGACCAGAAACCGTGCAGTCGCAGAAGGTCGCCGCGACGATGAAGTCGTACTCACTCAAGGAACGGGGCGATCGTTTGGCCGAGGGGTTAGCCATCGGCGAGGCCATCGCCGCAGGCAAGGTTCAGAAGATAAGGAGCGTTGAGAATATCAGTCGATTCGAGGAAGGCAGCGTTCTCGTCACGGAGATGACCGATCCGGACTGGGTGCCCATCATGAAGAAGGCCGCTGGAATCATCACCGAACACGGCGGCCGTACGAGCCATGCGGCCATCGTAAGCCGCGAGCTGGGCATTCCGGCCATCGTGGGCGCGACGCACGCCCTGGATCGCCTGGAGGACGGCCAGGAGGTGACCATGTCCTGCGCCGAGGGCGACACCGGCTATATCTACAAGGGCAGGCTTGATTTCGAGGCCTGGGACATCGATCTGAGCGATATCCCCAGGACCAGGACGCAGATCATGATGAACATCGCCGAGCCGGCCGCGGCCTTCCGCTGGTGGCGGCTGCCGTGCGCGGGAATCGGCTTGGCGCGCATGGAGTTCATCATCAACAACGCCATCAAGTGCCACCCCATGGCGCTGATCGACTACGAAAAGCTGGAGGATGAGGAGGTCAGGCGGCGCATCGACGAGATCGCCCTAGGCTACGAGGACAAGCCCGAGTTCTTCACGCAGCAGCTCTCGCGCGGCATCGCCAAGATCGCGGCATCCCAGTATCCCGACCCCGTCATCGTGCGCATGTCGGATTTCAAGACGAACGAGTATGCCGAACTCATCGGCGGCCATCTGTACGAGCCCAAGGAAGCCAATCCCATGCTCGGTTTCCGCGGCGCGAGCCGCTACTACAACGACGCCTACCGGCCGGGTTTCGCCTTGGAGTGCGAAGCCATCCGGCGCGTGCGCGAGGAAATGGGCCTGGACAACGTCGTGGTCATGATTCCCTTCTGCCGCAGCCCGGAGGAGGCCGACAAGGTGCTCGACGTCATGGCTGCCCACGGCCTACGCAGGGGTGAGAACGGGCTGCAGGTCTACGTCATGGCCGAGATACCGTCCAACATCATCCTGGCCGAGCAGTTCTCGGAACGTTTCGACGGGTTCTCCATCGGCTCCAACGACCTGACGCAGCTCGTGCTCGGCGTGGACCGCGACTCGGCCCAACTGGCCAAGCTTTTCGACGAGCAGGACGAGGCCGTCACGACCATGATCGAGATGCTCATCCAGAAGGCGCACAGAAAGAAGCGCAAGGTGGGCATCTGCGGGCAGGCACCCAGCGACCATCCGGAGTTCGCCGCTTTTCTTGTCAGGGCCGGCATAGACTCCATCTCGCTCAATCCGGACAGCGTCATCAAGGTCATCCGGCGGGTGGCCGAAGTGGAACGTGAGATGGGGCGCATGCGCAAGTCGGCCTGATGCGTCTATGGCAAAAGCGGGCCGCTCCGGTGGGAGGGCCCGCTTTTGCTTGCCTTCGGCGAAGCCTTCAGCCGTTGATGACCATGCCGCCGTTCACGTGCAGAACCTGGCCGGTGACATACGAGGAATCCCGGCTGGCCAGATAGACATAAGCCGGGGCTACTTCCTCGGGCTGGCCGGCCCGTTTCATGGGCGCGCTCTGGCCGTGCTTGGCCGTGTGCTCCGGGCTGAAGCTGCTCGGGATGAGCGGCGTCCAGATTGGCCCAGGCGCGACCCCGTTCACGCGGATGCCCTTCTCGGCGAGGCTGAGTGCCAGCGAGCGGGTGAAGCCGACGATGGCGGCCTTGGTGGCAGCGTAGTCGATGAGGATGGGATGGCCGCGGTAGGCCGTGATGGACGTCGTGTTTATGATCGAGGCGCCTTCCCTGAGATGGGGCAGGGCGGCCTTGGTCAGGTAGAAGTAGGCGAAGATGTTCACGCGGAAGGTTTTTTCCAGCTGCTCGGCGCTGATGTCCTCCAGCTTTTCCTGCGGGTACTGCACGCCGGCATGGTTGACCAGCACATCCAGTCGGCCGAAGGTTTCCAGCGTCTTGTCCACGATCTGCCTGCAGAAGGCCTCGCCGCTGACATCGCCGGCGATGAGCAGGCATTTGCGGCCGGTTTCTTCCACGAGCTGCCTGGTCTCCCTGGCGTCCTCGTGCTCGTCCAGGTAGACGATGCACACGTCGGCGCCCTCCTTGGCGAAATGGATGGCCGTGGAGCGGCCTATGCCGCTATCGCCGCCGGTGATGATGGCCACCTTGCCCTCGAGTTTGCCCGCGGCCTTGTAGTCTTCGCCCACCGTCTTGGGCTTGGGTTCCATTTCCCCCCGGGTTCCAGGCTGTTTCTCCTGCTTTTGGGGCGGAAATTCATGCTCCTTTTCCTGGGCCATGAGCGTTCTCCTGCTAAATTGCCTTGGACGGCGAGGTCTCGAGGGCGGATGAGTCGGGTATGGCGGGCCGTGCCTCTCGATAATCCCCGCGGGCGGCCTTGAGCATGTTCCGCTCGTGATTGATCTCATGCATGGTCCGCACGCCCATGCGCCGCAATACTGTCACGGGAGGGCACCAGCCCTGCAAGGCGTGCTGCAGGAGGAACCCCGCCACGCCGGCGCTGAGCAAGTACCATTTCTTGTTGACGAATGTGCCCAGCCCCAGGCCGAGCAGGGAAAACGTCGCCGCATTGGCCTCGATGGCGCGCTCGATGTCCCACTCGTGTTCGAGCTGCTCAAGACGCATGTCGATGGCCTCCGGGCCCGCCTTGGAGTATAGTTGGATGTTGAATTCGGTCTGGTGCCGGATACGCTCGTTCACGCTTTCGGACGTATGCTGCTCGACTCTGGTTGTAGTCTCGGGAAGCACGGCTCACCTCCTGCTCGTTTGCTTCGGCTTGCTCCGCGAATGGCTCTTCGGCCATGATGCCCATGTGCATTCTTGCGAGGAATAGGACCAGCTCGACTGTCGGCGTAGGTCTTTTCCTACACGGATCAGCCAGCCCGGACCGAGTTGGAAACTGGACACCCGCTGGTCTCCGGGTGCACGATTCAGGCTGTATAAGCTTTTGTAATTATTCTGGAGCAAGGATGGTTGCGACGAGGAGGACGCGAGTTGAGGATTTTTCTTGCCGCTGAGTTTGGGTAAGGACCAAAACCACTTGCCAAACCTCTCCCTTTTGATTAGGAAGTTTCCCTCTTGCGGAGAGGTGTCCGAGCGGCCGAAGGAGCACGACTGGAAATCGTGTGTACTGGCAAAACCGGTACCGAGAGTTCAAATCTCTCCCTCTCCGCCATATTTCCTGGGCTTACGGGTAAACCGTAAGCCCTTTTTTTATTGGCGTAGTTTTGTTTCCCGAGGGGTATGCTCTTGTTGGCCTCGCCGGCATCACTCTGCAAACTTGCTGGGGCGCGCTCCTCCCCCCTGTTCCCGTATCCAGCCTCTTCCAGTCTTCAGCGGATTATCCTTGCCAGGATTCTTTTGGGAGATGTAGAAAATGCATTATGGAAGCATTTTCAACCTGCCCGCTGCCCAGGAGACCGGAATATGCGCCTTCTCGCCCTGCTTTTCGCGGTATTGATCCCGATAGGCCTGCTGCAGTCTTGTGCCACCCGGGACGTCAACCTTGTCGAGCGCAACCATGAGGCCGCGGACGCGCTTGCCCTCAAGGCCGGCGCATCACTCGACAAGAACAAACCCATCCTGGTTGCCGCCATCATGGACGTCGCCGACCTTGCCAGCACATCCCGCTTTGGCCGGATTACCGCCGACATGCTGGCCGGCCGCCTCGCCCAGCAGGGATACACCGTTCTGGAGATCAAGCTCGACAGGGAGAACCTTTATACCTTGACGGGAACCGGGGAGATGCTCCTCTCCAACGAGCTGCGCAACCTTTCGGCCAGCTATGGCGCGCAGGCCGTACTCATAGGAACGTATGCGCCGGCGGGAGACCGCATTTACGTATCCACCAAATTGGTCCGGGCCAAGGACAATGTTATCCTCGCCGCCGAGGATTACAGCTTGCCCCATGGCAGCGGCATCGCTCCGCTGATCGATCCCGACTCGGCTCTGCGGACGGTCAGCTCGTGGTACTGAGTGGCGCGAAAATGAATGCCTTTTCGCCCTTGCCAACGGGGATGCCGTTATTATAATTGAATCCGAGCGGCACGAGCCGTTTCATTTGTTCTTTGAAGGGGGCGCACTGGTTTCGACGGGGATAGTCGAAGCCTTGGTTGCAGGCCGAGGAGCCGCTGGCCTCGTAAAAAGCGGCAACTGAATAATCGCCAACGATTACGATTACGCCCTGGCTGCTTAGCTAGCCAGCGCTTCGCCGGCAGACGTCCGATACGCCGGGTCGAAGCGCCAAAACATCGGACTGGCGCGAAGCGGTGTCCGCGACGCCGAGCGCGAGAACTTTCGCGGACTCACCTGAAGGAAAGCCCGTCCAGGGGCGTTTCAACAGGTTAAATAAAACCTGGGCTAAGCCTGTAGACGCCATGAGCTGAGCGTTCTCGGACGCGGGTTCGATTCCCGCCGCCTCCACCAAATTTCTATCCCGCCAAGTCCAAGAGAGTCAGAAAAGACTGTAAAATCAAAGAGAACAGGACCATTTTTGGTCCTGTTTCGTTTTTTTTGATCCTTTTTTTTGATCCTTGTTTGGGAGGGCATGCCCGCGAAGGTCGGTTGATAATATCGAGATGGGCGCGATACCCTTGCGGGCAAAGGTGCCTGGCGCTTCTCAGGCGGAAGGCAAGTTCAGCCCGGCAATGGCCGATCCATATCGTTCTTATGCTGGGCGGTCCCCTTGCGCATCTTCCTCAAAGCCTGCAACCCGTCCGACTCTGCCATCAGTGAGGCGCACCTTGATGCCTCGGGAGTGGTAAGGCGAGCTGGTCAGCACCTGGCCGATTACGCCTGCCACGGTCCTGCCCGTCTTCTGATCTTGCTTCAGGACGATACGAACACGCCGCCCTGGCGTGCAGTCAGCACGTTTACAATTGTCGGAAGCCATTTTCATCTCCTTTTGCAGCCTTGTCTTGCGAGGCAATCATGTCCCTGTTTCTGTCCTAGCTCAGCTCGATTGAGCACCACCGGCCGCGCCCTGCGCAATAATCCGGCCGACGGTATGGTCAAGGAGGCCCGGCAAATCTCGGGCCGCAGATTCACAGAATCCATCCTTGAGCTTCGGGCCCAAATGGCCCATGCTGGTTAATAGAGCAAAACTCTTCGGCCGGAGGTAAACGCACCGGCCCAAGCAGCCGTGAGACCTCTTGCGCTGGCCCGCGCTTCCGATCCTGGCGAGGTGATCGTCATGCTTACGGCAACAGCTCAAGCCGGACAAGGTGCGAATACGGAAGCTCGAAGTGAACGGAGTGCGGGCAAGGAGGCATGGAAATGCAAGCGGACGCCATTATACGCAGGGAACTCCTGACTCTTCTGCGCGGCGGGCACGCGCACATGAGCCCGGAGGATGTCCTGGCAGACTTCCCCCTGGAACAGGTGAACGCCAGGCCGCCCAACTCGCCCTATTCCTGCTGGCACATTCTGGAGCACATGCGCATCGCCCAGTGGGACATCCTGGAGTTCATCCGCAATCCAGGACATGTCTCGCCCGAGTATCCGGAGGGGTATCGACCCCGGCCGGAGGCACGGACGGACGCAGCGGGCTGGCAAAGCAGCGTGGAGCGGCTCATGGAAGATCTCGCGGCGCTGGAGGCAATGGTCCGCGACACGCGGACCGATCTCTTCGCTCCCATACCCCACGCGCCCGACTACACCATATTCCGGGAGATTCTCACCGCGGCGGATCACATGGCCTATCATACCGGGGAACTGGCGATGATGCGTCAGGTTCTGAAGCTGTGGCCGAAGGGGAGTGAATATTTGACTGGTTGGGAAGAGCAGGGTGGATGCGGTTTTCGCTTCGTGAACGGCTCTGGATGTCATCCACCATGATAAAGGCCCGTTGCGATTGCCCGGTCAGGACCTCAGCTGGGCCAACCGCAATGGGCTGCGGATCAATGCGATCCATGTGGTCAGTTTCTCGGTACTGCATGGGCAATAGCCGAGGAAATTTTCTACGCGCGGGACAACAGGATGCGCTCCGAGTCGAGGCGCTCTATCTTGATGGTTTCCAGGCCGGCAAGGCGCTCCAACCTGGGCTCGAAGCGCAAGGCAGGGCCTCTGCGCACCTTAAGGAAATACCCGCTCAGCTCCCGCAACATGGCCTGTGTGGCGCACAACGGCTCGTCCAGGCTCCAGGCCAAGGCGTGCAACCACTTGGCCAGCGGATCGCGCCCGAGTGAGAAGCGTTCCAGCACGAACTGCTGCAGGCTTCCGACCATGAATGCGCACTGCAGGTTCTTGTCGAAGTAGGCCACATACTCCTGCGTTTCGTGATCGTAGAGGAATTTGCTCAGCAACTGCATGCTGAAGCTGAACCGTCCGGCGCGCACGGCGATACGACCGGACTCAAGGCGGAACAGGCAGTTCAGCAGCCGATCCGCGGAACCGGACATGCCGCCCTTGCTCCGACCTGGGATCAGCTCGCGCGCATGGACGCGGAATCCCTTGCCCGTTGCGCCGCCGAGGGACTGCGCCTTGGCCAACAACAGCAGAAAAGCGTCCAGATCGGATTGGTCGAGCTGCTCTCCACAGAAAACGATCGACCTGGTGGACGACACCGTTCGCAGGGACAGGCTTGGAATGGTCTCCCGCCGGCGCAAATGTGCGGGCGCAAAAAGGTCCGAGGCCAGGAAGAGCGACGGCTTGTGGCACAGCGCCTGCCGTTCGACTGGGCGCGGACCACCGGCGCCGGGAGATTCGGAGGCCAGTGGGCCGTCGAACCGGATATCAAGGTCGCTGTCCATGAAATTCGAATAAAGCATGCTGCTTCTCCCGCGGTCCTCACCTTTCGACGGGGGAATCCTCAAGCAGGAGCAGGACCGTTTCCTTGCAGGGCTGCCAAGCCGCCTGATGGAACGAATCAGTGGGCATGGGCTTGCCGTCCAGCTCGCAACGGCCGAACTGCGCCCAAAATGCCGGAGGCTGTTGTTCGAGGAATTCGGTCAGGCGGTCCTTGGAGGCGAGAATGCCGTGACGCAGCGCGTAACCGGCCAGTTCACGGGCCATGAGATTGTACAGCCGCACCTGGACGAGGAACGGCTTTGCAGGCTCCTCGGCCACGGGCTCGTCCTTTTTGTATGAAATGCCTTCGCGCATCCGCGAGTAGTAACCGCTGCGGCGCATGGTCGCGCCCAGCAGGCCCGGCAGGGCGCCGGAGAAGGCGAGCGTGCTGCCTGGCCTGACCGGTGCGGAGAGCAGGTCGTCAACCGGGCTGCTGTTCAGGAAGAGCGTCTGGATGCGCTGCTGGATGATCTCTTCGGGAACGGCGAGTTGGTCGTGAAGGAATGCATAAACGTTGGTCGGCCGTTCCACCGGGACGGAGAAGCCTGCCTGGAGGATGATTTCGAACTGCTTCGGCTGAGCGTGGGTGAATCGCAACAGTGAGGGCGAGTTGTCGCAGATGCGGGAGAGCAGGTCGACGGGATTGGTCGCAGTCATGGGAACACCGGGAAGGCCGGCTCGCAGGCGCAAGGGGCCTGCGAGCCGGCTCCATGAATTAGAAGTTGTAGACGCTGTCCAACTCCTGATCAGACACGTCGAAGACGACGTTGTGAGGAGCCAGGGGCTCGCGGGTGAAGTAGCGCGGCAGCCTGTCGTGGGCCTTGGTGAAGCCGGCCTTTTCGTTGAATTCGCGCTCCAGCTTGAGGATCTTCTTGCCCAGCGCCACCACGTCGTCGCCTGTCAGGGACAGGCCGTACATGGCATTGATGGAGTCGACCATGGCCTGGAACGTCTCGGGCTGATCCAGAATGGCGAAAGCGATGAACAGGCAGTAGCCCGTGGAGTCCAGAGCGGCCGTGGCGATCTGCAGATTGCGAGACAGCTCGGCCTGGCCGGCGGGCTTGAGTGGGTCGACGTCGCCGCCGACCTTGAGGATGTTGGTGGCCACGGCGTAACCGGCGGTATGGTCGGCGCCCTGGGTCGTGGTTGCGTAAGTCACGCCGATGCCCTTAACCGCGCGCGGATCGTAGGCAGGCATGGCCTGTCCCTTGACTACAGGGGCGCGCTCAAGGCCGAAGCATTTGGCCGTGACAGCCGCTCCGGCGCCGAGAATGCGCCCGAGCGGGGTACCCTTGCCGGCCTCGTCCACGAGCCTCTGGGCTCCCTCGGCATCGCCGAACTTGATCAGTCCGGCCTCCATGGCCACGCCGATGGTTACGCCCATCTCGATCGTGTCGAAGCCATAGTTGTCATCCATGAAGTCGAGCCTGGCGATGGAGTCCAGATCGCAGATGCCGCAGTTGCCGCCATGAGCCCAGACAGTCTCGTACTCGGGCTGCTTGGTGACGTAGTGGCCGTCCTTGTCATGGTAGATGCCGGAGCACTGAATGGCGCAGCCGCGGTGACAGCCGTGGGTGGCCAGGCCGCCGCGCTTGGTCTCCAGGTCGGCCTGCACCTCGCCGGAGATCTTGTCGGCGTGCTTGTAGCGGCCTTCCTTGAAGTTGTAGGTCGGGTAGCCGCCGGCCTCGTTGAGCACGTTGGTCAGAATGTTGGTGCCGTAGGCGGGCAGGCCCTGGCCGGTGACGGCGTGGCCCTTGAGGCCCTCGACGAACTTGCGGTTGGCGTCCTTGAACTTGTCCGGGTCAGCGGGCTGGCGCATCTTCGTGCCCTCGGCATTGACCACGATGGCCTTGATGCCCTTGGAGCCCATGACCGCTCCGACGCCTCCGCGCCCTGCGTGGCGGGTGGGGCGGAACTCCACGTCGGTCACGGCGATGGTCGAGTTGGCCATGCGCATCTCGCCCGCGGTGCCGATGGAGATGAGCGAAACCTTGTCCCCGAAGCGAGGCCTGATCTTTTCGACCAGATCGTAGTTGGGCAGCATGCGGTAATCGTTGGCCTTCTCGATTTTCACGCCGCCGCCGTCCACGACGACCATGTACAGGTCGTCACCCTGCCGCTCGCCCTCGATGATGATTGCGGCGTACCCCAGACGGCCCAGGGCCTGCGCGGCGGTTCCGCCGGAGTTGGCTTCCTTGATGGTGCCCGTGAGCGGGCTTTTGCAGCCCACTGAAATGCGTCCGGAAGACGAGGCCGCCGATCCGCTCATGAGACCGGGGGCGATGACCAGCTTGTTTTCGGGTCCCAGAGGATGGCAGTCGGGCGGAACCTCTTTGTACACCACGGTGGTGGTCAAAGCGCGCCCGCCAAGGCCAGCGTATTCTCCCACGGACTCAACGCGAGCCGTCGGACCCCCAGCCGCTCCCACATCAATGCGCAAGATCTTGTCCATAACACTCTCCTGACCGGTGTTGGGAAAAGCCGCAATCGACGTGCGCCTCACGTATGCGCATTCGATTGCTCTGCCGAGCCGATATTCCTACATCCTCACGGGCTAGCGTCGCAGCCTGGCGCGAAGCAGGCGGAGGTGTGAACGTTCTTCATCGATACAGTGTTGCACGAATGCCTTCTCGGCATCGGGCACCAGCTCGCGCATTTCGTTGAAGAACAGGATGGTGTCCTTTTCGAAACTCATGGCCATTCGTACCGCGGCTGCCTCGTCCTCGGCCTCGGACATCAACTTCTCGGCATACTCGCCGCTGAACAGCGCATGAGAATCGAGGAGGGCCGCAAGATATTCGGCATACTCCTCGTTGGTGCTCCAGGCTGGCAGCTCCACGGGATCCAACCTCTTGGCAAGATCTTCGAAGAGCTTCCGATGCTTGGCTTCCTCGCCGGCAAAGAACTTGAAGAACTCCTGGGTTTCGGGTTTTTGGGCCTTGGCCGCCACCCGCAGGTAGAATTCCTGTCCCCGGTTTTCGATCTCAATGGCAGCTTTCGCGATTTCGCCTGCTGTAAAGAACTGGGCCATGCCTGTCCTCCGTACGATGAACGCTAACCTTCAGCCGTGGTTGGATTGATGACCGACTTGACCTCGTTGATCTCATCGGCCGGGAATCCGCCCTTGCGGGCGTGCTCCTCGATGAGTTGCCTGTTGGGCGCGATGTATACGCAGTAGATCTTGTCGGGAGTCACGAAACTCTCGACCCATTGGATATCCGTCCCAAGCTCCTTGAGGATGCCGCAGGATTTGCGGGAGATGGCGTTCAGCTCAGCTTCGTCGAGGTCTCCGGCTCCCTTGATGGCGCGTTCGATGACATACTTGGGCATGGACTCCTCTCCTGGCTAGAGTTCGTTGGGGAGTTCCTTTAGCTGCGCGTAGCTGAACACGGGTCCGTCCACGCACACGTACTTCGTGCCGATGTTGCAGCGCCCGCAGATGCCCACGCCGCACTTCATGCGCTTCTCCAGCGTGGTGATGATCTGCTCGTCCTTGAAGCCGAGCTTCTTGAGCGCCTGCAGGGTGAACTTGATCATGATGGGCGGGCCGCAGGTAATGGCCACGGAGTTCTCGGCCGGGGGCTCCATCTCCAGCAGAACGTTGGGGATGAGGCCGACCTTGTGCTCCCAGCCCTGGGCCGGGTTGTCGATGGTCAGGGTCGTCTTGAGGTCGTCACGACCCAGCCAGTCCGGCAACTCGTACTTGAAGGCCATGTCCACGGGCGAGCGGGCGCCGTAGAGCAGGGTGATGTTGCCGTAGTCGGCGCGGTTGTCGAGCATGAATAGCATGAGCGTGCGCAGGGGGGCCATGCCGATGCCGCCGCCGATGAACACGATGTCCTTGCCCTTCATGTCCTGGTAGGGGAACCAGTTGCCGAGCGGCGCGCGCACCCCGACCTGGTCCCCGGCGTTCAGCGAGTGCAGTCTTGCCGTGACCTCGCCGGCGCGCATGACGCTGAACTGGAGGTACTCCTTGCGAGTGGGCGGGGAGTTGATGACGAAGGTCGCCTCGCCTGTGCCGAATACGGAGAGCTGGCCCACCTGGCCGGGCTCGAAGTGGAAGTCCTTCATGCGCTGCTCGTTGTTGAGCACGACCCGGAAAGTCTTGATGGTCGGAGTCTCCTGCACGGTTTCGATGATGGTGGCCATTTCCGGCAGGTAGAGGTTGGGCATTTCCGTCATTAATTGGCTCCTTGCGGCTCGGCGGATTCCTCGGCCTTGGGCGCAGCCTCGATGGCCTGGGTCACTATCTCGCGGATATCCACGCTCACCGGGCAGCTCTTGATGCAACGGCCGCAGCCGCAGCAGGCGATGGCGCCCTTGTGGATCAACGGATAATAGCTGAACTTGTGTCCGACCCGGTTCTTGAGCCGGTGAGCCTTGGTCGGCCTGGGGTTGTGCCCGCTGGCTTCCAGGGTGAACTGGTAGGACATGCAGTTGTCCCAGGAGCGCATGCGTACGCCCTTCATGCCCGCTTCCTCGTCGGTGATGCTGAAGCAGTAGCAGGTCGGGCAGAGATACGTGCATGCTCCGCAGCTGATGCACTTGGCCGAGACGGCCTCCCAGAAGCTCATGTCGTCGAAGCGGGCCATGAGCGCCTCGGGCGAGCCGGCGAACTCGGGCGCGGGAGGCAGGCTCTCGGCGGCCTTGGCCTTGACGCGCTCGGCCTGGGCCAGCTTGTCGCCCGCTTCGGAGAGCAGGGGGCTCTTCAGCAGTTCCTCGCCCTTGGGCGAGACGGCCTCCAGCACGTATCCGCCTGCCACCGGGGTCATGAGCGCATCGGACCCGGCGGTGTCGGCCGGTCCGCTGCCCACGGCATGGCAGAAACAGGTGCTTGAAGTGTCCGGACAGGCCAGGGTGACGAAAGCCGTGGCTTCACGCCGGGCGACATAGTAGGCGTCACGCGTCTTGGCCGAATCGTAGACCCGGTCGAAGACGAGAAAGCCTCTGGCGTCACAGGGACGGCAGCCGAACACCAGCGCCGGCTCGGGCTTGGCTGGCTCTTCCAGCTTCACGCTCGTCTTGCCGGGGTTTTCGGGGTCCTTGACATAAGTAAACCGGAACAGCTTCTCGCTGGCCGGAAAGACCGCCTTCTTGGGCGACTCGGTGGCCTGCCGGTCGAGCACGGGCTTGGCGCCTTCATGCCAGGGCTTGAAGACGACAGCGTCCCCATCCTTCTGCGGCACGAGCACCTTGCGCCCCTTGGCCAGCTCGCCCAGCCAGGCGTCCAGATCGGCTTCTTTCAGAAACTTGGCCTGGGCCATCACCATCCCCTCTCATTGATATTCTCTTCCTCGACCTTGAAGGACTGCAGCGGCGGACAGGCATTGGGGTCCACCCCGGCCTCATAGTCGAAGAGTTCCCTGATTTCCTTGTTGAGCTTGCGCTTGAGGGCCAGCAGCGGGATATCCACCGGACAGGCCCGCTGGCACTCGCCGCACTCGGTGCAGCGTCCGGCCAAGTGCTGGGCGTGGATCATCTGGAACATCCACTTGTCGCCCAAGTTGTCCGCCTGGCTGATCCAGTGCGGGTCCCGGCTCTGCGCCACGCAGTGGTCGCGGCACACGCACAGGGGGCAGGCGTTGCGGCAGGCGTAGCAGCGGATGCAGCGCTGCATCTCGCGCTGCCAGTGCGCTTGGCGTTCCTCTATGCTCTGGGCCTCGAAGGACTCCACGTCCGCGTAGTCGTCCCGCTCCACGCTGGCCGGCAGGGGCTCGCCGACGAACACGTCCGAGATCAGGGCGTTGTGATACCTGCAGCGGCCGCACTTGTCCGCGGCGACCTCGGCCAAAGGCAGGCTGTGCCGCTTGCCACCGGCCGTGACCACCACGTTGTCGCCCTCGATGGATACCTCGCCGACCTTGTCCAGGTCGCCCACGGCGCGGCGGACCTTGGCCATGTCGATGACGCCCGCGCAGGGCGCGCCGAAGATGACCAGTTCCTCGCGCTTGACCAGCTTCTCCTGCAGCAGTTGGACGACCGAGCGGCTGTCGCAGCCCTTGACCACGACGCCGATCTTCTTGCCCTTGAGACCGGGCAGGTAGGTGGCCGGGTTGTGCACATTGAGCGGCCCCCACAGGAGCTTGTCCACGTCCTTCTCGCAACGCATGAACAGCGGCGTCGCGTGCAGCGCGTCGAAGCCGGGGCCCCAGCCGATGACCAAGTCCAGCTCGGACAGCTTCGCCTTGATGGCGGATTTCAGTTCTTCAAGAACGGACACGTCCGTTTTCCTCCTTGGAATAAACGGGGGCAGGCGACCTTGCCGCCTATCCCGCGCTCTGCTCTGCTTCCTGGGGCGCCTGAGTCATGCGGCACATATTCGGGGCCGGGCCCAGGGCATGGATCTGCTCGGTGAACTTGGTCACGACGGTTTGCCAGCGCTGGCCTTCCGAGGCCGAGACCCAGGTATACTCGAACCGCTTGGGGTCGATGCCCAGGGTCGGCAGGAATCGCTTGAGCACCTCCAGCCTCCGCCGAGCGTAGAAATTGCCTTGGGAGTAGTGACAGTCCCGCGGATGGCAGCCAGACACGAGCACACCGTCGGCTCCGCCCATGAGCGCCTTGACCACGAACAGCGGGTCGATGCGCCCGGAGCAGGGCACGCGGATGATGCGCAGGTCCGTGGGCTGGGTGAAGCGGCCGACTCCGGCCGTGTCCGCTCCTCCGTAGGAGCACCAGTTGCACAGGAACCCGACTATTCGAAGTTCACTTCCAGCGCCTGCTGGCATAACGCATTGACCTCCGCGAGGATCTGGTTGTCGGTGAAGTGCTGCAACTGAATGGCGCCCTGGGGACAGGTGGCCGTGCAGATGCCGCAGCCCTGGCAGACGGTCTCGATGACCTGCGCCTTGGGCTGGCCACGGAAATCGACCGCTTCGATGGCCCCGAAGGGGCAGGTGGCGATGCACTTGCCGCAGCCGATGCAGCGCTTGATGTCCACCATGGACACCTGTGGATCGGACTCCAGCTGGTTGCGGGAGAACAGGCTCAGGACCTTGGCCGCCGCCGCGCTGCCCTGGCCCACCGAGGACGGGATGTCCTTGGGACCCTGGCAGGAGCCGGCCAGATATACGCCCGCCGTGTTGGTCTCCACTGGCTTCAGCTTGGGATGGCTTTCCATGAAGAAGCCGTAGGTGTCGTAGGATATGCGCAGTTTTTCGGCAAGTTCCGGCGAGCCCTTGGACGCCTCGGCGCCCACGGCGAGCACCACCAGGTCGGCCTCGACCTCCACCTGCGTGCCGAGCAGCGTATCGGCCCCGCGCACGATGTACTTGTCGCCTTGCGGGTAGATCATGGAAACGCGGCCGCGGATATACTTGGTCCCGTACTCCTCCATGGTCCGGCGGGTGAACTCGTCGTAGTTCTTACCCGGTGCGCGGATGTCCATGTAGAACACATAGGACTGGGAGTCCGGGATATGGTCCTTGGTCAGAATGGCCTGCTTGGCCGTGTACATGCAGCAGAAGCCGGAGCAGTACGGCCGACCCACGGACTTGTCGCGCGAGCCGACGCACTGCACGAAGACGACGGACTTCGGCTCCTTGCCGTCCGAGGGGCGCTTGATGTGTCCGCCCGTGGGGCCCGAGGCCGAGAGCAGTCGCTCGTACTGTATGGACGTGATGACGTCGGGGTAGCGTCCGCCGCCATACTCGCCGTATCGGGTGTAGTCGAACAGGTCGTAGCCCGTGGCCGCGATGATCGCGCCGACCTTCTCCTCCACGACCTCGTCCTTCTGGTCGTATTCGATGGCCCCGGTCGGGCAGACCTTGGCGCACACGCCGCATTTGCCCTTGATGAACTGGCGGCAGAACTCGGGATCGATCCTGGCTTTCTTCGGAATGGCCTGCGGCGATGGAATGTTGATGGCCGTGGTTGTGCCGATCTGCTCGTTGAAGTCGTCCCTGGCTTTCTTGCTCGGACACTTCTCCATGCACAGGCCGCAGCCGGTGCAGGCATCCCAGTTCACGTAGCGGGCCTTGCGCCGTACCTTCACATTGAAGTTGCCCACGAAGCCGGACACGTTCTCGACTTCCGAGTAGGCGTACAGCGTGATGTTCGGGTGCTGCGAGACGTCGACCATCTTCGGACCAAGAATACAGCTCGAACAGTCCACGGTGGGGAAGGTCTTGTCGAGCTTGGCCATCTTGCCGCCGATGGTGGCCGAGCGCTCCACGAGCACGACCTCCAGGCCGCCTTCAGCCATGTCCAGCGCGGCCTGGATGCCGGCCACGCCGCCGCCGATGACCATGACCCGCTTGCAGATGTCGAACTTCTTGGCCGTCAGGGGTCTGTCGCGCCGGATTTTCTCCACCGCGATGCGCACGAGGTCCGTGGCCTTGCGCGTGTTGGCCTGCATGTCCTTGCCGATCCAGGAGACGTGCTCGCGGATATTGGCCATTTCAAACATATAGCGATTGAGCCCGGCCCGCTCCACGGTTCGGCGGAACGTAAGCTCGTGCATGCGCGGCGTACAGGAGGCCACCACGACGGCGTCAAGGCCGTGTTCCTTGATGGCCTCGGTTATGCCGACCTGTCCTGGTTCGGAGCAGGCGTACATGGTGTCGGTAGCGTAGGCCACCTCGGGCATTTGCCGCGCGGCCTCAGCCACCTTGGCCGTGTCGACCGTGCCGGCGATATTGCTGCCGCAGTGGCAGACGAAAACTCCGATCTTCATTGACGATCAACTCCTTCCGTCGGGGCGGACTATTGATTTGCCGCGACCGGCTGCTTCTGGCCGATCCGCGCTAATACTTCTTTAGGGCTTACGACGAGCTTGTGAAGCCCCAGGTCCGTCTCGGCCATGCCGAGGGCCACGCCGATGAGCTGAGTGTAATAGAATACCGGCAGGTTGTGCTTGGTCTTGGCGGCCATGTTTATCTGGCTCTGGCGCAGATCGAGGTTCATCTGGCACAAGGGACAGGCGGTGACGAATGCCTGGGCCTCGATCGACTCGGCCACGCGCAGCAGCTTGCCCGATAGGTGCGTGACGACATCCTTGCGCGCGACGCCGAAAGAGGCTCCACAGCACTCCACCTTCAATGGGAACGGCGCGACTTCCGCGCCCAGGGCTTCCATGAGCCTGTCGATGGAGATGGGGTTCTCCGGATCGTCGAACTGCATCACCTCCGGCGGGCGGTTCATGATGCAGCCGTAGTACGGAGCGAGGCGCAAGCCGGTGAGGGGCTTCCTGACCATGGCCTTCAGCCTGACCGGGCCGATGTCCTCGAAAATGACCTGCAGGACGGACTTGGCCTGAACGCCGCCCGTGAACGGGCGATCCAGGAGCTTGTTGACCTTGTCCCTGAAGCCGGGATCTTCCATCCTGTGTACGGCGGTCTTCAGGTTGGTCAGGCAGCTCGGACAGGGCGTGACGACCGTGTCGAACCCGGCGGCTTTGGCCAGTTCCAGGTTGCGGGCGGCCAGCGCGGCGGACAGCACATGATCCACCGTGTGCGCGGGAGTCGAGCCGCAGCAGCTCCAGTCGGGAATATCGACAAGCTCAAGCCCCAGCGCCTTGCAGACCGCTCTGGTGGAAATCTCGTATTCGCTGGAAGTGCTCTGTCCGGAGCAGCCAGGATAATATGCGTACTTTGGGGCGAGGCTCATCCTCCGTACTCCTCCTTGAAGCGCCCGAAGATCTTGGCCACTTCTTCCTTGCCCTTGATGTCATGGGGCTTGAAGGCCAGCTTGCCCTTGAGCAGCGTCTTGGGGCCGAGTTCCACGTCGGTCCAGAAACGGCCCGTCTTGCCAACGTAGCCGGCCACGATGCCCAGCTCGAAGGCCCGGCCGTGCTTGCGCACCGAGTTCAGGAACTCGTCCCAGAAAACCTTTACCGTCCTTTCGGCCACGCGGCCTTCCCGCCGCGCCATGTGGCGCAGGACGTCCATGATGCGGGCCACGTCGATGTTGTTGGGACAGCGCGTGGTGCAGGACTCGCACGTGGCGCATAGCCAGATGGAGCGACAGGACAGCACTGCGTCCTTCTGGCCCGCCTGCAACAGGCGCATGATCTGGCTTACCGGGATGTCGTAGACGAAAGTGTACGGACAACCCGCGGTGCAGTTCCCGCACTGGTAGCACTGGGACAGGTTTTGTTCGCTCTCCCGTTCTACCTGGGCCATGAACTCGGCATTCGTGGAGTGTGAAATTTTGATTACTTGCATATGCGGCTTTTGGTTGGATTCTCCTGGAAACAATGTGTCCAGTTGCGCGAAAGGCGCCTCTGCCTGTCGTGTATCCGTGCATTGCGCCCGGGTCGGCGCTTAATGCTCTGGTGGACTACCCCTGCCGCGCGAATCCAGCCGCCGGAGGAGCCCCGGGACGGAAGGGGTCGTCCGTCCCGGGATCCATCAACCGCATTCAGGGAGCTACAGCGCGGCCTCGTAAATGGCCTTGACGTCCTTGTCGCTCGGGCAGCGCGGGTTGGTGAAGCCGCACGCGTCCTTTTGAGCGTTTTTGGTCATGGTGTCGATATCTTCCTTCTTCACATCCTTGCCGTAGCGCTTGCCGAGTTCGACCAGGCCGGAGGGGATGCCCACGTCCTTGGACAGCTGGCGGATGGCCTCGAGGCACTTCTCGGCCGCGGCGCGCGGGGACATGCCCTGGATGTTCTCACCCATGATTTCAGCCATCTTGGCGAAGCGCTCGACCTTGGCGATCAGGTTGAACTGCTCGACGTGCGGCAGCAGGATGGCGTTGCACTCGCCGTGCGGCAGGTCGTAGAAGCCGCCCAACTGGTGGGCCATGGCGTGCACGTGGCCCAGCGAAGCGTTGTTGAAGGCCATGCCGGCTAGGTACTGGGCGAAACACATGCCTTCACGGGCCTCGATATCCTGGCCGTTGGCCGTGGCGCGACGCAGGTACGTGAAGATGAGCGAGATGGCCTTCTCGGCGCAAGCGTCGGTCATGGGAGTGGCTATGGTCGAGACGTAAGCCTCCACGGCGTGGGTCAGGGCGTCCATGCCGGTGGCGGCGGTCAGGGCCGGGGGCATGCCGACCATGAGCAGCGGGTCGTCCAGGGCGATGCCCGGGGTCACGCGCCAGTCGACGATGGCCATTTTCACTTTGCGCGAGGTGTCGGTGATGATGCAGAAACGGGTCATTTCGGAGGCCGTGCCGGCGGTGGTGTTCACGGCGACGTAAGGGGGCAGGGGCTTGGTGGACTTGTCCACGCCCTCGTAGTCGTGGATCTTGCCGCCGTTGGACACGACGAGGCCCACGCCCTTTCCGCAGTCGTGGGAGGAGCCGCCGCCAAGGGTGATCAGGCTGTCACAGCCTTCCTTCTTGTAGACTTCGACGCCTTCGGCCACGTTGTTGTCAGTCGGGTTGGGAATGGTCTTGTCATAGACGCTGTACTGCATCCCGGCCTTGTCCATGTGATCGGTGATCATCTTGAGGATGCCGGCCTTGACGATGCCCTTGTCGGTAACGATGAGGGGTTTCTTGCCTCCGAGGTCACGGATCTTGTTGGGGATCTCCTTGGATGCGCCGATGCCGATGAGGGTCACGCTGGGAATGAAGAATCCGTAGACCTGTTCGCGTACTGCCATGACGTACTCCCTTTACATAATAAATTCAGTCACCAGATAACTGGCTCTTGGGGGACCCCCCCCCATAAGGTTGTCTAACCTAAGGCAACTATCGGGCCAATTATAAACCGGTTGTTATTTTAGATGGTTGCCTGGGGTGGGGAGCATGCCGGCGGCCACATGAGCACGGTCTATTTATTGTTAGGGCATCGAATCATCGCGACTGGTTTCATCTCCGTCAAAAATAGTCAAGTTATTCATTAGGTTGGTTCGTAGGATCAAAACTGACACATACTTTCATCTTATTATGGGTCAAAATGATCCACCGGCTGGCGCACGAAAGCTACAGGGAACGAGCCGCAGGTGTGCAGGAATAGTGGGAGTTCGGCCGAAGCTACTGGAGGTTGTACTTCTCGAGCTTGCGATACAGGGTCTTGCGGCCGATACCAAGCACTTCGGCCGTCTTCTGCCGGTTGCCTTGGTGAAGCGCCAGGACTTTTATGATATGGTCGCGTTCCATGCTGTCAAGCGAAAGGGGTTGTGCAAGGGTCGAGGGATCCGCTTCGCCGATCATCTCAGGGGGCAGGGTCTGATCCGTTATGACACCGTTGTCGGACAGAATGATGCTGCGTTCGATGACGTTCTTCAGTTCCCTGATGTTGCCGGGCCAGTCGTAACGCATGAGGCATCCCAGGGCCCGATCCGTGATGCTGCAACGCTTGTCCCTGCCGAGGCTGCCCAGGAAGTATTCCACCAACAACGGGATGTCCTCCGCGCGTTCCTTCAGGGCGGGGATCTTGATGCTGAAGACGTTTATCCTGTGAAACAGGGCGTCGTGGAAGCGCCCGGCTTCGACCTCCTTGGCCAGGTTGCGGTTGGTGGCGCAGATCAGGCGTATGTCCGTCTTGCGCTCCTCCTTTTCCCCCACCCGCCGATAGGCCTTGCTCTCCAAGACCCGCAGCAGGGATGCCTGGACTTCCAAGGGCAGTTCGCCGATCTCGTCGAGGAACAGTGTGCCGGAATGCGCGAAGGTCATGAGCCCGTCCCGATTCTCGGTGGCGCCGGTGAACGATCCCCTCAGGTGGCCGAAAAGTTCGCTGCGGGCCAGGGTTTTTTCCAGCGTGGCGCAGTTCTTCACGATGAGCGGCTTCTCCGCTCGCGGACTCAGCGCATGGATCGTACGCGCGGCGACATCCTTGCCCACGCCCGACTCACCGGTGATCAGCACGGGCACTTCCGTCGGCGCTACCTTGCCGATGAGGAACTTGACCTGTTCAATGCCGGCGGATTTGCCTACCAACTGCGGCAACCGGACCGAGGACTGGGAATGGCGGAAGCCGCGATTCTCCCTTTGCAGACAAGCCCGCTGGTAGGCGCGCTCAATGAGCAGTTCTATCTTGTCCAGGTGGAAGGGCTTGGTGACGTAGTCGTAGGCTCCGATCTTCATTGCCTCAACGGCTGTGTCGATATTGCCGTGGCCGGTGATCATGATGATCTCGACATCCGGGAAGCGCTGCTTCCACTCCATCAACAGCTCGATGCCGTCCGCATCGGGCAGCCGGATGTCGAGGAGAACTACGTCGTATTGGTTATTCTGCAGCAGGACACGGGCCTGCCTGCCGCTCATGGTCGTATGTATGCTACGTTCGCTGGTGCTGAGCTCTTTCTTGAACAGCTTGAGGATCGACTCCTCGTCGTCCACGACCAGCACGTTATAAAAGTTCTTCAAGCGCGGACTCCTCGGAAAGGGGTAAAACGACCGTGAACACGGAGCCTTGGCCAGGGATGCTGCTCACCCGGATGCTGCCGCCGTGGTCGTGCACGATGTTATAGCAGGTCGACAAGCCGATGCCGATGCCCTTGCCCACGGGCTTGGTGGTGAAGAACGGCTCGAACAGCTTGTCCAGGTGTTCGGGAGGAATGCCGCAGCCCGTATCTCGAATTTCCAGGCACAAGCGGACGCCCTGCTCGACGGACGTGCGGATATCGATGCAGCCGTTGGCCTTGATGGCGTCCAGCGCGTTTGTCAGCAGATTGAGGACAACCTGCTTCAGTTGGGCGTCACTTCCTTTGATTAGAGGGAGAAATTCAGCAAGTTCCGTTTTGATTTGTATGCCGGAACGCTTGCTCAGTTCATGCTGGAGTAGCCTCAACGTGTCGCTGACCACGCTGTTCAGGGATACGAAGGACAGGCTGGCCGGGGCATGCCTGCTGAAGGTGAGTAGTGTCTTGACGATATCCCGGCAGCGCAGGCATTCCTTTAAAATGGTGTCCGTGTATTCCTTGAGGTCCTCGAACAGGCCGCCGTCGATCGTGCGCTCCAGTTGCGGAAGACGGCGTTTGATGCCTTCGGCGAAGCCGGCGACCGCCGCGAGGGGGTTGTTGACCTCATGGGCCACGCCGGCGGCCAGCACGCCGATGGTGGCCATCTTCTCGGCCTGGTAGAACTTGGCCTGATATTCCTTCTCAAGGGTCACGTCTCGCTTGAAGATCAGCACCCGGTGCTGCGGCCAGTCGGGGTTCTTGAGCGGAGACGCGACCATGTCGAAACGCATGTTGCGATCTTTGAGCTTGAATATGGCCGTAGCGCGGCAGACGGAGTTCGAGGCCAGGGAACGGAAGGCCGGGCATTCGGGGCAGGGATGGTCCTCGCCGCGGAATATCGTGTAGCAGTACTTGCCTTCTGGCTCCGGGTCGGGAATCAGTTCACGGAAGACGTGGTTGACCGATATGATGCGCAGGTCCTCCGACAGGACCATCATCAGGTCGGTGATGCCGTCCAGGATGGCCAGGGTTTCCCGGCGCTGGTCCTCCATCTCCTGGTTGGAGCGCTTGAGCTCTTCGACCTTCTGGCGCAACTCCTGGAAAAAGCCCAGCTTGCTATGCTCGATGCCGATAAGGTCTTCGAGGGAGGTGTGCATGTCTCGCATTACCAGGCCTCCCGGCAAATCCCGAGCAGGTCCTTGCAGTCGGCTTCGCGAGGATTCGTGAGCATGCAGGCGTCTTGAAGGGCCATGCGGCAGATGCGCTCGAGGTTGGATTCGTCCATGGCGATTTCCCGCATGCGCACCGGAACTCCGAACGACTGGAAGAACTCTCCCAACTGGTCGATGCCCATGCTGGCCACGTCCTTGTTGGACCTGATGCACGGTCCCAGGACGATGCTGCCGATGGTGGCCATCTTTTCAAGGCACATGGGCATGTTGTAGCGCATGACCGCCGGCAGGAGAATGGGATGCACCAGGCCGTGAGGCACATCGCATATGCCGCCGAGCGAGTGTGCCAGTGCGTGCACCGCCCCGAGGCTGGCGTTGCTGAAGGACATGCCCGCCCAGGTGCTTGCGATGCTCAACTGCTCCAGGTGGTGTATCTCACGGGTTTCCACTGCGGGCTTCAGGTGCTTGATGATGATCCTGATGGCGTTGAGCGCTTGGCTCTCGGTAAAAGGGGAGGCCAGCTTGGAAACATAGGATTCTATGGCGTGGGACAGGGCGTCGATGGCCGAGGATACCACGAGGTCGGCGGGCTTGGTCAGCAGGATGTCGGGGTCGATGACGGACATGTTCGGCACCAGCGACCTGCTGATGATGGACATCTTCACTTTGCGCTGCATGTCGGTGATGATGCAGAACTGCGATATGTCCGAGCCGCTGCCCGCCGTGGACGGGACGAAGATCATGGGCGGCAGGGGCCGCATGATGCGATTGGCCCCTTCGTATTCGTCGATTCGCCCGCCGTTGCCGGCGATGGTGCCGATGCCCTTGGCCGTGTCCAGCGGGCTGCCGCCGCCCAGGGCGATCACGACGTCCGCCTTCTCCTCGAGATATATCTCCGCGCCGCGATGCACCTGATAATCGCGGGGATTCTGGCTCACGTCGTTGAAGTACACCCACTCGAGGCCGTCGGCGGCCAGGAGGTCCAGCAGCTTTTCGACCCACCCGGCCTTTTCCAGCCCCATGTCGCTGACCACGAGAACCCGTCGAGCTCCAAGGCGGAGGGCGCACTGGGCTACGTGCCTGATGGCCCCATGGCCGAAGATGATCTCGGGGATGGCGAACTTGGAAGTAACCATCGAGTTTCCTGTCCAGACAGCGGTTGTGTTGATTTCGGCATATGACCTTGCAGATGAAATAAGCAATCGTGACTACCTTGGCTAGAGGGTAGCATGAACCAGTTTGGGCATCCCGGAGACGCTCGGGACGAAAGTGCGAACAGCTGCTTGCGAGCCCGCTTGTCCTGCCGTATCTACCTTGCTCCCTTGGGGATGGTGTCGGGCGATGCGTCTGGCTTTGGTCCATAGGAACGCGGCGTGGACGAATCCGGCAAGACTCTGTAGAACCATGCGGACGTTTTTCAAGCCTGCCCGGAGCTTCCGGACCGTGCGACGGCCTGGCGGGTAGACCGGAGGGAGCATGAGCAGCGCGCATCTCACTGCAAAATACAGACCCCAGTGCTTCGCCGATGTGGCCGGGCAGGAGGCGCTCAAGGCCGTGCTTTCGCGCGCGGCCAAGGAAGACCGCATCGCGCCGGCCTACCTTTTCTCGGGCACGCGCGGCGTGGGCAAGACCACGCTGGCGCGCATCCTGGCCAAGGCGGTCAACTGCGAGCGCGCGCCGACCTCCGAGCCGTGCAACGAGTGCCGCCACTGCCGGCAGATAACGGCCGGAGCGGCCGTGGACGTGGTGGAGATCGACGCGGCCTCCAACCGCGGCATAGACGACGCCCGCCGCCTGAAGGAGGACATCGGCTACGCGCCCCTGGAGTGCCGTTACAAGGTTTTCATCATCGACGAAGCGCACATGCTCACCAGGGAAGCCTTCAACGCGCTGCTCAAGACGCTGGAGGAGCCGCCGGGACGGGTGACCTTCATCCTGGCCACAACCGAGCCGCACAAATTCCCGGCCACCATCATCAGCCGCTGCCAGCATTACGCCTTCAAGCGCCTGGGTCAGGCCGAGCTGGAGGCGCACCTCAAGTCCGTGCTGGCCAAGGAAGGCGTAACCTACGAGGACGCGGCCGTCAGCCTCATCGCCCGGCGTGGCGCGGGCAGCGTGCGCGATTCCATGTCGCTGCTGGGGCAGGCCCTGGCCCTGGGCGGCCGGCAGCTGGTCGCAGGCGAGATACGCAGCCTGCTGGGCTTGGCCGGACAGGACGTCTTTCTGGCCGTCATGGAGGCTATCCACGCCGGAGACTGCATCGCCGCGGGCGAGGTCATCCGCCAGGTGCTGGACCAGGGCCTGGACCTCGGCTTCTTCCTGCGCGAGCTGTCCTCGGCCTGGCGCAACATGTTCCTGCTCAAGCAGGGCGGCGAGCGGGCCCTGCCGCTCATCGACCTGCCCGAATCCGAGGCCCGGCAGTGGCTGGAATGGGCGGAGCGTTTCGACCTGGGCCGCATCCACGCCAGCTGGCAGCTGACCCTGGAGGGCCAGCGCCGGGTGCTGCGCAGTCTGGAACCGGCCCTGGCCTTGGAGCTTTTGCTGTTTAACTTGTGTTCCTTGCCGCAGCTCCTGCGCCTGCCCGAGTCCTGCGCCTCCGGCAGCGCCCAGGCCGGTGCGCCGATCGCTCCGTCCCGTCCGGCGGGGCAGGGCGGTCAGCCCAGGCCCGCTCCGGCGCAAGGTCGGCCGGGATTCACGCCGCCCGCCAGACCCGGCGCGCGTCAGCCCGGCCATGTAGCCAAGTCGGCGCCCCAGACTGGCGGCGCGACTGCCAGTGCAGGCATGGGCGACGAGCCCGACGGAGACGAGCCGCCGCCGGCCGAGCCTCCGCCCGGCCACGCCCAGGCGGTTTCGTCTCTGGGCGGGGACAATGCTGCCGAACCCGTCGCGCCCTCGGCATTGCCTCAAGGCCCGCGCACATGGGAAGGTTTCCTTGCCTGGGTGGACGAGCGGGTCAAGGAGACAGGGCAGGCCATCAACGGCGCGCGTTTGGTGCCGGGCGAGGTCGAGGGCGACGTGCTGCGCCTGTATTGCCGAAACGAGACGCATTGCCGTCTCGTGACGCAGGGACGTGAATTTCCGGTCTTCAAGCGTTATGTCGAGGAGTACTTCGGCCCCGGCATGCGCATCGAGGCCACGGCCAAGCGCGCGGCCCCCAAGAAGAGCCTCAAGGAGCTGCGCGAGGAGATCAGGGAGCATCCGTTGGTGAAGCAGGTCATGGAGGAGTTCGACGCGCAGATCGTCGACATCCGCCGGACCGATGACCAGTAGAACATACTCAGTATCAGGAGGAATACCATGCGTGGCATGAACGACCTCATGCGCCAGGCGCAGGTCATGCAGAAGAAGATCCTGGAGTCCCAGAAGGCCCTTGAGCAGAAGCGCGTCGAGGCCACCAGCGGCGGCGGCATGGTCACGGCCGTGGTGACCGGCGGCCTGGACCTCGTGTCCATAAAGATCGACAAGGCCGCCGTGGACCCGAACGACGTGGAGATGCTTCAGGACCTCATCCTGGCCGCGGTCAACGAAGGCGTTAAGAAGGCCAAGGCTATGAAGGAAGAGGAAATGGGCAAGCTCACGGGCGGCATGAACATCCCGGGGCTGTTCTAAGGCGTATGACGAACAAGCTCCCCCGGCCGCTGCGCGACGTGGCCGACCAGATGGCCCGCCTGCCCGGATTCGGGCCCAAGTCCGCGCTGCGTGCGGCCCTGGCGCTGCTCGGCATGCCTCGCGAGCAGGCAGAGGGGCTGGGTCGGGCCATCCTGACCTTGCGCGAACAGTTGTGTTTCTGCTCGCGCTGCAACTCCATCAGCGAGTTCGACCCGTGTCCAGTCTGCGCCGATCCGGGCCGCGATTCCGAGCAGCTCGTGCTCGTGAGCGACTGGGACAGTCTGCTGGCCCTGGAGGAGGGCGGCTTTTTTCGCGGGCAGTACTTCGTTCTCGGCGGGCTGCTGGCTCCGCTGGACAAGATGAATCCCGAGCAGCTGGCCTTCGACCGCTTGCGCGATCGGCTTGCCGAGGGCGAGGTACGCGAGCTGATCCTGGCACTGGGCACGACCATGGAAGCCGAAGCCACGGCCTCCTACGTGAAGAACATGGTCGAGCGCGACTTCCCCGGCGTGAACGTAACCCGCCTGGCCCAGGGCATCCCCCTCGGCTCCGAGGTGCGCTTCGTGGACAAGGAAACCCTGCGCCAGTCGCTTTTGCATCGGCAGAAGTTGTAAGAATTAAGACTAAGAGGAAGATGCCTCCGGCGGCCCGGGGAATCATTCCCCCCGGACCCCCCGCATTTGCGTCAGCGGAATTGCCGACGTAGGAACGTCGGCAATTCGGCTGACGCGGGAGGGAGTTAAATCGCTCGCATCCCGAGGCGGCCGGTTCCTCCGGCCGCCTCGAAATACGGGGTCCAGGGGGCCACGCTCCCTGGCGGGTGGGGTCTGGGGAGGGCGGAGCCCTTCCCAGTTACGAACGGCGACGATAGCAGCAGTGCAATGATCGAACAGCAGATGCCCCTTTCCGGCGACGAGGCCGACTCCGAGGCGCTCCAGGTGGCGCTCAGGGCCGAGGTGCGCCAGGTGGTCTACTCGAATCCCGAGAACGGCTACTGCGTGCTGCGCGCCTCCTCGGCCAACGAGCCCGGTATGGTCACGGCCGTGGGCATTCTGGGCCAGGTCACGCCCGGCGAGATGCTGGAGCTGTGCGGCCGCTGGATCGTGCACCCCAAGTTCGGCCGCCAGTTCGAGGTGACATCCTTCCGCCAGACCTATCCGGCCACTGAGCACGGCATAGTGCGCTATCTGTCCTCCGGGCTCATCAAAGGCGTGGGGCCGAAGACGGCCGAGGCCCTTGTGGCGGCCTTCGGCACGGCCGTACTGGACATCATCGAGAGCGAGCCCGAGCGGCTGCTCGAAGTGGACGGCATCGGCAAGAAGACCCTGGAGCGCATCCGCGAGTCCTGGGGCAGCCAGCGCGACATCCGCGCGCTCATGCTCTTCCTGCAGTCCCACGACGTGCCCACGACCTATGCGGCCAGGATATACAAGGCCTTCGGCGCCGAGGCCGTGGAGCGGCTCAAGGAGAACCCCTACGAGCTGGCCTACCTTGTACGCGGCATCGGCTTCCGCACGGCCGACGTCATGGCCATGAAGCTGGGCCTGCCGCCCGACAGCCAGGTGCGCCTGGAAGCCGCTATCGTCTACGCCCTGTTCAGCATGTCCGAAAAGGGCCACCTGTTCTTCCCGGAGGACAAGCTCCTGGACCAGGTGGACCGCATGCTGGAGGGCATGGAGACGGTCAAGCTGCGCCAGGCTCTGGCCGGCCTGCTGGAGCGCAAGCGCGTGGTGGTCGAGGAGATCGGCACGGCCGATGTGCAGCGCGGCGTGTACTTGCAGCATTTCTACCGCTGGGAGCAGGAGACCGCCTCGCGGCTATACAATCTCGTGAGCCATCCCGCGCCCACGGCCACCCTGGAGAAGGTCGAGCGCAGCCTCCCGGAACTGGAGGCCGAGGCCGGCATCCAGCTCTCCCACGAGCAGCGGGAGGCCGTGCTGGGCGCGGTGGCCAACAAGGCTTTCATCATCACCGGCGGGCCGGGCACGGGCAAGACGACCATCACGCGCATGGTCGTGCGCTCGCTCAAGAAGGCCGGGCTCAAGATCAAGCTTGCCGCTCCCACGGGACGCGCGGCCAAGCGGCTGTCCGAGGCCTCGGGCGAGTCCGCCTCGACTCTGCATCGTCTGCTGCAGTACACGCCGGAGCAGGGCTTTTCCATCAACGAGGATTCCAAGCTCAAGGCCGAGGCGGTCATCATCGACGAGGCCAGCATGCTCGACGCGCAATTGTTCGTCAGCGTGCTGCGCGCCCTCCCGCTGACCTGCCGGCTCATCCTCGTGGGCGACGTGAACCAGCTTCCGAGCGTGGGGCCGGGCAACATACTGTCCGATCTGCTTTCCAGCCAGGTCGTACCGAGCATGTGCCTCACGCGCATCTACCGCCAGGCCCAGGAAAGCTGGATCGTGACCAACGCCCACCGGGTCAACGACGGCCAGTTTCCCGGCGAGGACAGCAAGGCCGTGCCGCCCAAGAAGGATTTCTTCTGGGTGCGCCAGGACGAGCCGGCCCGCGTGCAGGCGCTCATCCTGCAGCTCGTGTGCGAGCGCATCCCCGAGATTTACGGCCTGGACCCCAGGCGGGACATCCAAGTGCTCACGCCCATGCACAAAGGCGAGGTGGGCACGCAGGCGCTCAACACCATGCTCCAGGAGCGGCTCAATCCGTTGCGGCCTGGCGTGCAGGAGATCGTGCGCGGTCGCACGACTTTCCGGCCCGGTGACCGGGTCCTGCAGTTGCGCAACAATTACGAGAAGGAAATCTACAACGGCGACCTGGGCTGGGTGACCTCCGTGGACCCGGAGGCGGGCGAGGCGCTGGTGGATTTCGAGGGCAGGGGAGTGGCTTTCGAGGCCGCCGAGATGGACGAGCTGACCCTGGCCTACGCTGTGAGCGTGCACAAGTCCCAGGGCAGCGAGTATCCGGCCGTGGTGGTGCCCATGGTCACGCAGCACTACATCATGCTGCAGCGCAACCTGCTCTACACCGCCCTGACCCGCGCCCGGAAGCTCGCCGTGCTCATCGGTAGCGACAAGGCCGTGGGCATCGCCCTGCGCGCCAACGACGCGGAGAAGCGCTTTACGCACCTGAAGGTTAGGCTTCAGGAATTATTCAATCAGACGCAACTTTTTTAGGAGTGACAGTGCAAGCCATTCCTTCCATCCTGACCATCGCCGGCTCGGACTCCGGCGGCGGGGCCGGCATCCAGGCCGACCTCAAAACCATCCACGCCCACGGCTGCTACGGCCTATCGGCCATCACGGCTTTGACGGCCCAGAATACTCGGGGCGTGACCGGCATCCACGCGCCGCCGGCCGATTTCGTTGCCAAGCAGCTCGAAACAGTGCTGGCGGACATCGACGTGGCCGCGGCCAAGACCGGCATGCTCTTCTCGGCCGAGATCATCCAGGCCGTGGCCTGGGGCCTGCGCGATGCGGCCTTTCCGCTGGTGGTGGACCCGGTGTGCGTGGCCCAGTCCGGCGACCAGCTTCTTCAAGATTCGGCCGTCTCGGCCATGAAGACGCACATTTTCCCGCGCGCCACGCTGCTCACGCCGAACATTCCCGAGGCCGAGCTGTTCTCGGGCCTTAAAATCGAATCGTCCAAAGACGTCTTCGCGGCCATGCGCGCACTGCTCGACCTCGGTCCCAAGGCCGTGCTCATCAAGGGCGGGCACATGCGAGAAGGGAAGACCGTCACTGACTGGCTGGGCCTGCCGGACAGCAAGGTGGTCAGCCTGCCCATGCCGCGCGTGGGCGGCGAGAGCCGCCACGGCACGGGCTGCACCCTGTCCGCGTCCATCGCCTCCAACTTGGGCCTGGGCTGGTCCATGGAGGACGCCGTGCGCCGCGCCCAGGAATTCCTCAACGCGGCCATCCGCGAGAGTTTCCCGGTGGGCAAGGGGAGCGGGCCGGTGAACCATCTTGTCGCCGGTCCGTGGAACCATCGCGGCCATGCGAGTTGACAGGCCGCTCTAAAAAGTACACAAAGCCTCGGCTACGCCGGACCTTCGGCCCGACGGTTGACGTCCGGGCCGAAATCGTTTTGCATGAATGATGGTTGCCGGCCAGGCGTGAGTGGCGGAATTGGTAGACGCACCAGACTTAGGATCTGGCGGCCTAGCCGTGGGAGTTCGAGTCTCCCCTCACGCACCAGTGGCTTATGAAAGGGCCGGGCGAGATGCCCGGCCCTTTTTGCGTCCCATGTTTCAGACCTTCTCTTCGTCCTGCATCTCGGCGATAAGCCGGCGCAGGTCCGCTGACATCTGCGACAGGCTGCGCACGGCGACGGACGACTGGCTCATGCCCTCCACCGTTTCCGCGATGACCCGGTTGACTTCCTCCAGGCTGCGGCGGATCTGTTCCGATGCCGCGGACTGCTGCTCCGATGCCGTGGCGATGCCCTCGGCCTGACGGGCGTTGTCCTTGGCCAGACCGACGATGCGCCGCAAGGCTTGGCCCGAGTCGCGGGCCAGGGTCGTGGCTTCCTCCACGGCCTCGGACGCGGCGTCCATGCCGGTGATGTTCTGCTTGGCTGTCTCCTGGATGGCCAGGATGCTGCCCTCCACTTCCCTGGTCGCGCCCATGGTCTTTTCGGCCAGCTTGCGCACCTCGTCAGCCACCACGGCGAAGCCCCGGCCCGCCTCGCCGGCACGGGCAGCCTCGATGGCCGCGTTGAGCGCCAGCAGGTTGGTCTGGTCGGCGATGTCGTTGATGACGTTCATGATCTTGCCGATGGATTCGGTCTTCTGCCCCAGGCCGCTCATGCTTCCCTTGAGCTGGAGGGACTGGGCGCGCACGCGGTCGATGGCCGCCACGGCCTGCTCCACGATATGCGCTCCCTGCTCGGCTTCGCCGCTGGCCGCGCGAGACTGGGATGACGCCTGGTTGGTGCTGCGGGCAACTTCGGCCACCGTGGCGTTCATCTCCTCCATGGCCGTGGCGATTTCGGCCACACGGTCTCGCTGGGCCTCGGCCCCTCCGCTGACCTGCTCCACCTGTACGGAAAGTTCCTCGGCCGATGAAGCCACGCGCTCGGATATCTGGTCGGCCCTGTCGGCTACCTGACGCAGCTTGCCAAGGAGCATGCTCACGCGCTCCTCCTGTTGCCGCGCCTCTCCCAGGGCCGCCTTGGCGTGGGACGCCTGCTCGGCGGCTTCGCGGCTCTTGGCCTCGGCCTTGGCCATCTCGGCCTTGAGATGCTCCACCATGCGGCTGACCGAAGACTGCAGGTCGCCGATTTCGGCCTGGTCCGCGATCTCGGCTCGCGCATTCAGATCGCCGTCGGCGACCTTGGCAGCATAATTTTGAAGCTTGGCGAAAGGCGACAGCAGTTCGCGCCGCAGGAACAGGAAGCTGGCCACCACGACACCCAGAGCGGCCAGTAGGGCGATGCCAACGGCGGCGCGCGTCAAAGTTGTCACCGGCGCGAAGGCCTCGGCTGCTTCGATTTCGGCCAGCAATGCCCAGCGCTGACCAAAGACATCCAGCGGCGCATAGGCCGAGAGCACGGAGCGCCCCTTGGAGTCGGCGAGCACCTCGACTTCGCTTGCGCCTGCCAGCGCCCTGCGGGCCGCGGGGCTGTCCATGTTGCCGCGTGCCGGGTCGGCAAAGGAGGCTTTGACGGAATGGTGCTCGGGGTCCAGGAAAGAGTCGGAGCGCATAAGCATGTCGCTGCCCACGAGGTAGCTCTCGCCGGTGGAACCCATGCCGGAGCGCTGGGCCATGAGGGCGTTGATGTCGGCTGTGGAAACCTGCAAGGCCACGACGCCTGCCTTGCGCGGGCCGGACATGACCGGCGCAGCGATGAACGCCGCCGGTTCTCCTGCCGAGGGGGCGTAGGGCTCGAAATCTACGAAGGTCAGCGAGCCTCCCATGGCCTGCCTCCAGGCTTTGGCCAGGCCGCTGTCGCGCAGGGGACCTTGGGCGAGGTCCGCGCCGAGGTCCGATTCCCTCGCTTCGGTGAAGAGCACCCGTCCCTCGGCGGAGATGAGGAAGACGTCGTAATAGCCCAACATGGCCACATAGCGCTGGAAGAAGGAATGGTGGCGGGCATGCAGCCGCTCGTACTCTTCGGAATGGACGTCCATGTTCATGCCCGGGAGGAGGGCGGCCCGGTTGGCGAAGCTCGTGAAGCTGGCGAGTCCGTCGCGAACGTCCTCGCTCTCGCGCAGTATCTCGACGGTGTCGCGCCAATTTTTCACGTGCTGCCGCAATGCGTGCAACTTGATGTCGCGCACGGCCTCCAGTTGGTTGAAGGCCTGGGCGGACAGGCTCTTGGATGCGGTGACAATGCCGAAAGCAGCCATGCACAGCAGCGGGGCCAAGCCTATGCTCAAGGCAAAGGCGATCATTCTTGTCCGTAGCGTAATGGTCTTGAGCATGCTGATTCTCCGTTGGAGCGTCCGGCATTCTGGCACCGGATTTGTGCTTATTGGAAAACAGGGGCTGACGCTTTTCTGACGAATCGCCGGATCGGCCGAGTCACTCTTTATTCGAAGGACGGTGCGCGACACACCTGAGGGGAGGAACGTCACGGATTCGTGCTCGATGCGGTGATGGCATCCATCGGGCCGGGTGAACAATGCAGACGTCAGTTTTGCTAAAGAGAGCCGGGTAAAATGTCAATGCGACCTTTGCCACGAAGGCAAGTCTTGCGATCGGACAAGGATGCCTTTCGTCCGCCGTGTGCGCAACCCGATTGACATATGAGCGGTTTGGCACCTATAAAGTGCGTTTGCAAATAATCCCGACCCGATCGTCCAAGTGCTTGGCATGGGGTTGGAATCAATAGCGGGAATACATCGAGGAGAAGGAGAACCCCATGGAATACAAGGTCGAAGAAATTTCCCCGGTTGAGCGCAAGATTCAGGTGTCCGTGCCGGCCGAGGAGGCCACCGCGGCCGTTCTGGCCACCACCGCCCTGTACCGTCGCGATGTCGACATCAAGGGCTTCCGCAAGGGCAAGGTGCCCACGGACATGGTTGAATCCAAATACCGCAAGCAGATCTACAATGAGGCCACCACCGACCTCATCAATCTGCACATCAACCAGATACTCGACGAACTGAAGCTCGTGCCCATGTCCGGTCTCAAAGTCGACGCCGGGCAAATCGTCAAGGGCGAGGATTTCAGCTACTCCATCAGCTTCGAGGTCGCGCCGAAGCTCGAGTTGCCCGAGTACAAGGGACGCAAGGTCGAGCAGGAATCCGTGGAGGTCAAGGACGACGAGGTGCAGGCCGTGGTGGATCGCATCCGCGACAGCCTGGCCGAAGTGGTCGAGGTGGAGGAGCCGCGCGAGGCCAAGGCCGACGACGTCGTCACCCTGAGCTTCGCGGCCCTGGCCGGCGGCGAATTCGAAGGCCTCAAGGCCGACAATTTCCAACTCGAACTGGGCAAGGGCCAGGCCCTTGCTGATTTCGAGCAGCTCGTCATCGGGCTTAAGCCCGGCGAACAGCGCACCGGCACGATTTCCTTCCCCGAGGACTTCATCAACGAGAAGCTGGCCGGCAAGTCCACCGAAGTGCGCGTGCACCTGTTCTCCATCAAGGAGAAGCGGTTGCCCGAGCTGAACGAAGAGCTGGCCAAGAAGGCCGGCAACTTCGAGAGCGTCGACAAGATGCGCGAAGCCATCGTCGATTCCTATACCAAGAGCCGCACGCAGCTGAACAAGTCCGTGGCCCAGAACAAGCTGATCGATCAGCTCATGGAAGGCATGGAGATTCCGCTGCCGCCCAGCCTGGTGGAGAAGAACATCGGCTACATGGTGAGCGAGCGCCGCGAACGCCTGGAGCGCCGTGGTAAGAGCCTGGAGTCCCTGGGCAAGAGCATGGAGGAGCTTCAGGCCGAATTCCGCCCCGAGGCCGAAAAGATGGCCCGCACGCAGATCTTCCTGCTGTCCGTGGCCAACGCCGAAGGCCTGACCGTGGATCCCCAGGAGGTCGATGCGGTCATCCGCCAGGCCGCGGCCCAGTCCGGACAGGATTATGAGCAGCTGCGCGAGTACCACGAGCGTACCGGGCTCATCCACGACATCAAGGATCGCATCCTCGCCGACAAGGCTTCGGAACTCATCTACGAAACCGCCGAAGTCACCGAGGTCCCGCCCGCCCAGAACCCGGGCGGAGGCGAAGCCTCTGCTTAAGCGCCGAACGGCCGGTCCGGGGTTCCGGGCCGGCCTTCTGTTTTCAAGGCTTCCGGTCAGGGCTGGAAAAAATCATTTCGCTTCTCCGGCCTGGGCGGCTAAACTGTCGCTTCACCAATCGGCCCGATACTTGCTTGACAGTTGCTCATGCGGCCATAGTCTTTCGGCTTGAGATCGCGGTTCGAAATGGCTAATTGTACGGGTACGGCATAATCGTTCAAGACTCAGTGAAGACCCAGCCCGGCGAACGGGCGACTGTGCCGGCCGCATACGGCCGGCTTCGGCCGATCGGGAAAGGAGAAATCGAATGCCCTTTGCGCAAGTTCCCATTGTCATCGAGACCACCGGTCGCACCGAGCGGGCCTACGATATCTACTCTCGCTTGCTCCGGGACCGCATCATCCTGCTCGGCTATCAGATCGACGACCATGTGGCAGGGCTCATCTGCGCCCAGCTCCTGTTCTTGGAGTCCGAGGACCCGGACAAGGAGATCTACATGTACATCAACTCGCCGGGCGGCTCGGTGACCGCTGGCATGGCCATTTACGACACCATGCGCTACATCTCCTGCCCCGTGTCCACTCTGTGCATCGGACAGGCCGCCAGCATGGGCGCGTTTCTGCTCTCCTCGGGCACCAAGGGCATGCGTTTTTCGCTGCCTAATTCGCGCATCCTCATCCACCAGCCCATGGGCGGGTTCCAGGGGCAGGCCTCGGACATCGACATTCACGCGCGCGAGATTCTGCGCATGCGCGCCGACCTGAATCGCATCCTGGCCGAGAACACCGGCAAGGACCTGGCCCAGATCGAGCGCGATACGGATCGCGACTACTTCATGAGCGCCCAGGAAGCCCTGGAATACGGCCTTATCGACAAGATCATGGTTTCCCGGGGCAAGACGGATACCGACAAGGGATCCCAGGCCTGATGTCTGTTGAAGCGTTTCCCGCGGAAGGCCGGATTATGGGAGGCCTAGGTGCGCGGGATGCTCAGGGGCGATCACCGGGCCGAGCCTGGAAATCGAGAAATTTGCAGTACGAGACGGAATTTCCCATCCGTCAGCTTTAGGATAACGCTACTCGCGTCAGGAGCGGGCAAGCAAAGGACGAGCTTCTTAAGGAAGACAGGAAAGAAGATGGCCAAGAATTCGCATTTGCCCCCGGATCTCTGCTGCTCCTTCTGCGGCAAGGTCCAGGAAGAGGTGCAGCGCCTCATCGCCGGACCAGAGGTTTACATCTGCGATGAGTGCGTCTCGCTCTGCAACGAGATCATCGCCCAGGAATCCGTTTCCGAGGGCCTCGAGGACGGCCGCCTGCTTACCCCGCAGGAGATCATGGACCAGTTGGACGAGCATGTCATTGGCCAGGAGCAGGCCAAGAAGGTCCTTTCCGTGGCCGTGCACAACCATTATAAGCGTGTCTACTACGCCGATTCCGTTGGCGAGGACGTGGAGATCGACAAGTCCAACATCCTGCTGCTCGGCCCCACGGGCTGCGGCAAGACCCTGTTGGCACAGACGCTGGCGCGCATCCTCAAGGTGCCTTTCGCCATCGCCGACGCCACGACCCTGACCGAGGCGGGCTATGTGGGCGAGGACGTGGAGAACATCCTGGTCCAGCTCCTGCAAAACGCGGATTATGATATCGAGGCCGCCAGCCGCGGCATCGTCTACATCGACGAAATCGACAAGATCGCGCGCAAGGGCGATTCGCCTTCCATCACCCGCGACGTGTCGGGCGAGGGCGTGCAGCAGGCCCTGCTCAAGATCATCGAGGGCACCGACGCCAACATACCGCCCAAGGGGGGCCGCAAGCATCCGCAGCAGGAGTTCATCCGCCTCAATACCTCGAACATCCTGTTCATCATGGGCGGCGCGTTCATCGGTCTGGAAAAGATCATCCAGCAGCGCATGCGCGGCGGGGCCATGGGCTTCGGCGCCAAGGTCGAGGGCAAGCGCGAGCTGAGCATAAGCGAGCTCCTGCGCTTCGCGCACCCCAACGATCTGGTCAAGTTCGGCATGATTCCGGAGTTCGTGGGACGTGTGCCCGTGGTGACCTCCCTGAGAGATCTGGGCGAGGACGACCTGGTGCGCGTGCTCACCGAGCCCAAGAACGCGCTGGTCAAGCAGTACCAGAAGCTCTTCGAACTGGACAAGGTGCGGCTGCGCTTCACGGCCAACGCCCTGCGCGGCATCGCCCAGCAGGCCATTCTGCGCAAGACCGGTGCCCGAGGCCTGCGCAACGTGATGGAGAGCATCATGCTCGAAATCATGTTCCGCCTGCCTTCCATGACCGGGGTCAAGGAGTGCGTCATCAACAAGTCAGTGGTGGAGAAGGGTGTGGAGCCGTTGCTCTTCTATCATCAGGAAGCCAAGTCGGCCTAGCCGGCACACGCGCAGCTCGACCCGCCTCAGAAGAATAAAGAAGGCCGCCGGTTTGACATATTCACCGGCGGCCTTAATAATCTGGAATCCCGGCTGTCTGCCGGCCTGCGGGTTCTCCCTCCCGCCGGTTCCAACGTCATCAGGAGGAGCGATGTCCAAGTTTTTCTCCTTCGGAAACGATCCCTTCCAAGAACGGATCGAGCTGCCTATCATGTCGTTGCGCGAAGTGGTCATGTTTCCCAAGTCCATCGTGCCCTTGTTCGTGGGGCGCGAGGCGTCCATCAAGGCCATCGAGAACGCGCTGACCAAATACGACAAGAAGATATTCCTGGTCACCCAGAACGTGCCCGAAAAGGAGCGCCCCGAGCCTGGGGATCTTTTCACCGTGGGCACTGTGAGCAAGATTCTTCAGCTTCTGAGACTGCCCGACGGCACCATCAAGGTGCTCTTCGAAGGGCTTCAGCGCGCAACATGGGACAAGGAAACGTACCGTTTCGACCCGGAGCATGAATACCCCATCGTCGAGACCGAGCCCATCCAGGACGACGATTCGGACACCCTGGAGGCTCAGGCTCTGGTGCGCGCCACTCACGAGGCCCTGGACAAGTACGCCAAGGTCAACAAGAAGCTGGCCCAGGAAACCGTGACGGCCATGAATTCCCTGCACGCGCCGGGGCGGCTCGCCGATGCCATCATGCCGCACCTCAAGACCGAGTACGCCACCAAGCAGAAGGTCCTGGAGGAGATCGACCCCATCAAGCGACTGGAGGAAGCCTACGGGCTGCTCAATGCCGAGATCGAGATTTCGTCCCTGGAGAAGAAGATCAAGGGACGGGTCAAGTCGCAGATGGAGCAGAATCAGAAGGATTACTACCTGAACGAGCAGCTCAAGGCCATCACCAAGGAGATGGGCCGCGAGGAGGATCCGGTCACCGAGATCCTCGAGCTCGAAAAGCGCATGCGCGAGAAGAACATGCCCGAGGAGGCCCGAGAGAAGGGTCTGCGCGAGTGCAAGAAGCTCAAGCAGATTCCGCCCAGTTCGGCCGAGTACACCGTGGTCCGCAATTACGTGGACTGGATTCTCGACCTGCCCTGGAACGAGGTCAAGGAAACCCCTCTGGACATGGCCAAGGCGCGGGAGATCCTGAACGAGGACCATTTCGGCCTGGAGAAGCCCAAGCAGCGCATCCTGGAATACCTGGCCGTGCAGAGCCTGGTGGGCACCCTCAAGGGTCCCATCCTCTGCTTCGTGGGGCCTCCGGGCGTGGGCAAGACTTCGCTGGCCAAATCCATCGCCAGGGCGACGGACCGCCCGTTCGTGCGTCTGTCCCTGGGAGGCGTGCGCGACGAAGCCGAGATCCGCGGTCACCGTCGCACCTACGTGGGTGCGTTGCCCGGCAAGATCATCCAGTCCCTCAAGCGGGTGAAGTACAACAACCCGGTGTTCATCCTCGACGAGGTCGACAAGATGAGCATGGATTTCCGCGGCGACCCCTCGGCCGCCCTGCTGGAAGTCCTGGACCCGGAGCAGAACTACGCCTTCGGCGACCACTACCTTGATCTGGATTACGATCTGTCGAAGATATTCTTCATTACCACGGCCAACAGCCTGCACTCCATCCCGGCGCCTCTGCGGGACCGCATGGAGATCATCGAGCTGCCCGGCTACCTGGAGACGGAGAAACGCCAGATCGCGCGCAGCTTCCTGCTGCCCAAGCAGATCAAGCAGCATGGGCTTACGGAGGAAAACCTCTCCCTGGCCGACGACGCGATGCTCGAGGTCATCCGCCGGTATACCAAGGAAGCGGGGGTGCGCAGCCTGGAGCGCGAACTGGCCAGCGTTTGCCGCAAGACGGCCATGAAGCTCGTCGAAGAGGGCGACAAGAGCATGGCCGTGCAGGTCACGGCGCACAACCTCCAGTCCATCCTGGGCGTGCCCAAGTTCCGCTACGGCGAGAAGGAGGAGACGCCCCAGGTCGGAATGACCATGGGCCTGGCCTACACCGAGTTGGGCGGCGAACTGCTCACGGTGGAGACCGCGCTCATGCCCGGCGCGGGCAAGGTGGAGATCACCGGCAAGCTGGGCGAGGTCATGCAGGAGTCGGCCCGCGCGGCCCTGTCCTACGTGCGCTCGCGCTCGGACATGTTCGGCCTCAAGCCCGACTTCTACAAGAGCGTGGACATCCACATCCACGTGCCCGAGGGCGCGGTGCCCAAGGATGGCCCCAGCGCAGGCGTGACCCTGGCCACTTCCGTTGTCTCGGCGCTGGTCAACCTGCCCGTGCGTAACGACCTGGCCATGACCGGTGAGATCACCCTGCGCGGGCGCGTGCTGCCCATCGGCGGCCTGCGCGAGAAGCTCCTGGCGGCGCACCGCGGCCTCATCACCACGGTGCTCATCCCCAAGGACAACGCCAAGGACCTAAAGGACGTGCCCGAGGATATCCTCACGGACCTGGAGATCATTCAGGTCGAAAACATGGACGATGTCCTGGACAAGGCGCTGGCCTGCGGCGAGGGTTCTCCTCGCGCCTTGTTTTGTTCCACCGAGGAGGTGCAGCCTATAGCCAGCACGCTCCTGAAGGATGGAGTGCAGGCGCGCAGGGCACATTAGAAAAGAGAATAGCTGGAGAGGGGCGCTGTCCCTCTCCAGACCTCACCCTGCCAGGGGCGACGCGCCCCTGGACCCGCGAGTTGTTAGCAGTAGAAAAAAGGCCGGAAGCCATGTGGCTTCCGGCCTTTTATGCTTCAGGAAAGCAGCCGGCAGGCTACTTCTTCTCTTCGACCACCGTGGCCTTGTTGATGACCACCGGCATGACCGGCACGTCCTGATGGAAGCCGCGGTTGCCCGTGGCTACGGCCTTGATGGCGTCCACCACGTCCTTGCCCTCGACCACCTTGCCGAACACGGCGTAGCCCCAGCCCTGCATGGACTTGGACTTGTGGTTCAGAAAGCTGTTGTCCTTGACGTTGATGAAGAACTGCGCAGTGGCCGAGTGCGGGTCGTTGGTGCGGGCCATGGCAACGGTGTAGGCGTCGTTCATCAGGCCGTTGTCGGCCTCGTTCTGGATGGGCTCGTGGGTGGATTTCTCATTCATGTTCTTGTCCATGCCGCCGCCCTGGATCATGAACCCGTTGATAACCCGATGGAAGATGGTGCCGTCGTAATGGCCTTCGCGCACGTAGCGCAGGAAGTTTTCCGTGGTCCTGGGGGCCTTTTCGGCATCCAGTTCCAGGACGATGTCGCCCATGCTCGTTTCAAGCTTCACCATGGGATGGCTCCTCTTTTCCGCCGCCGACGCCGGGCCGGCCAGCAGGGTGGCGAGCAGCGCAAGGGCGATCAGGTATGCAAGGCGCATGGAGGCTCCTCGCTGTTGATGGTTGAACCGCGGCAGGTTCGTTAGCCGCAGCACTTCTTGAACTTCTTGCCGCTGCCGCAGGGGCAGGGATCGTTGCGGCCGATCTTGGGCGACTCGCGGCGGTAGGTCGTCTGGCCTCTGACTTCGCCGTCAACGTAGTACCACATGCCGTCCTGCTTCTGGAAAACAGCCTTTTCCTCGAATTCCTGGGGCTTCCCGTTCACAGTGTAGCGGGCGATGAAGTGGACCAGGCCCTTCTCCCCGCTCGCCTCGAGATCCGAAGTGACTATTTCCACGCCCGGCCATTCCGCGGCCTTCGCCCATTGGCGCACTGCCTGCTCGTCGAAATCCTGTCGGGTGCCGGGCAGGAGCGACTCGCGCAGGAAATCGATATCCTGTACGGCAAAAGCGGTGTACCTGGCGCGCATGAGCGCTTCGGGGCTGACAGCTTTGGACTGGTCCTTGAGTACGGGTTCGCAGCATTCGGCGAATTCCTTGCCTGATGCGCAGGGACAAAGGCTCATGTCATGCTCCGTGGCCGCGCGGTATAAGGCGCGGCTATTGCGGTTGAAGTTTCCCCACAAGGAATGAGTCTGTATCGCCTTGGGCAGCCGCAGTCAAATGCGTTACTGCTTCGCCGGGCTTGCGAGTTTGCGCTGCCTAGCGTTGAGGCCTTGGGCATCCAGGCCACGGCCTGCGTCGTAGACTCCCACCACGTCATCGATGCGCTTTGCGCCGCGGGCGCGGCGGAAGTAACGGCGGATGTTCAGGAAGTCCGATTCATAACCCCCCTCGCTGCCCCAGCCTTGGCAGCGATCGACCACAAGGTCGCGGGACAGGCACAGACAAAGCGGATCGATGTTGCCTTGGCGCAAAGCCACTTCGGCGCTGCCGGCATCATCGGGACGGGGCAGGTGGGGGATGTCGAATGCCAGTGACGTGTCGACTCGCGCGATGATGAATTCGTTGCGCAGATGCGGCAAATAAGCGGCGAATGCGCCCGGAAGAAGCGCATTGTCGTCATCCACGAACAGCACATGCCTGCCTCGGGCCGCGTGCAACAGGTGATGGCGTATGTGGTTGCCGAAATTGCCTTGGTGCGGGAAGTCTATGAAGCTGGCCGGGAACGACGTATCGGGCCGCGTTCCGCCTTTGCCGTCGAAGCCGACCAGGTGTTCCACCTGCCCGCGTTGCAGCAGATTCCGCCGCTCGGCCTCCAGGGCGGCGGCTTCGACGCTGCCGACTGCGTGGGCCAGGGCCAGGGGCCGGTCCACATGGCTTGGGGTGATGACGGAAAACAGAATTTCCATGACTGCTCCAGTGCATACTGCTTGGCGCTCGATAGCAATAGCGATGCCAGGGACAAGAGGGAAAGTAAACATGCCGAAAGGCGGCGATGCCTTTGGTCCGCATGCGGCGGCCCGCGTCGAGCATGTCTGCCCGGCGGACTGGGGCCTATCCATCCTGGCCCGAAGTTGTCATCGGCTCCGGAAAGGGCGCCGCACGCGTTCGGAAGCAAGATCGTGTACGCAAAAGGCTTTACATCCTTCTACCCCACGGCTAAATTTCATCTTTTCTTGATGCGCATCGGCGCATCGCGTCATTTTCGCCCCTGGAGTGCGCCATGCCCAATCAGTGGAAACACTTTCTCGACATTCTCGACATGCCCAAATCTCAATCCTGGGCCCTGGTCACACGGGCCAAGGAGATGAAGGACACCAACCACAGAAGCCAGATCCTGGCCGGCAAGGTGCTGGTCATGATCTTCGAAAAGGCTTCCACCCGCACGCGCCTGTCCTTCGAAATGGCCGTGCGCCACCTGGGCGGCGACACCATCTTCATGACTCCCAACGAGTCACAGCTCGGCCGCAGCGAACCCCTCAAGGACACGTCCCGCGTCATCTCGCGCTACTGCGCGGGCATGATCGTGCGCACCTTCGGCCAGGAAAAGCTCGAGGAGCTGGCCGAGTACGCCAGTGTGCCGGTGGTCAACGCCCTGTCCGACCTCCATCATCCCTGCCAGGTGCTCAGCGACCTGCTGACCATGTACGAGCGCACCCCGTCTTTCAAGGACCTCAAGGTGGCCTGGATAGGCGACGGCAACAACATGGCCCATTCGTGGATCAATGCGGCCATCTACTTCCCGTTCTACCTTTCCATGGCCGTGCCCAAGGGTTTCGAGCCCGACGCGGGCATTCTTAACAAGGCCCTGCAACTCGGCGCGCGAATTCATGTTTCCCATGATCCCAAGCTGGCCATGGACGGTGTGCACTACGTGAACACCGACGTCTGGGCGTCCATGGGCCAGGAGCGCGAGCAGGGCGCCCGCTCCAAGCCTTTTGCTAATTTCCAGGTCAATGACGATCTGCTCAAGCTGGCCGACCCCAAGGTCAAGGTCATGCACTGCCTGCCGGCCCACCGCGGCGAGGAGATCACGGACGAGGTCATGGAAGGGCCGGCCTCCATCGTCTGGGATCAGGCCGAAAATCGCCTGCACATGCAGAAGGCCATCCTCGAATGGGCTTACGGCCATGCGCCCGAGTCCACGGCCAGGGAATTCGTGGACGACCGTCCCGGTCCGAAGCCGATCCATACGATCTAGTTTATAAGCCTGTAAGCCGCACATTCAGAGCACGAGGTTCTATATGAGCGATATCCGGAAAGTCGTTCTAGCCTACTCCGGAGGCCTGGACACCTCCATCATCCTCAAGTGGATCAAGATGACCTACAACTGCGAGGTCGTCACCTTCACTGCCGACCTGGGCCAGGAAGAGGAGCTGGACGGCCTGGAGGACAAGGCCAAGAAGACCGGAGCGACCAAGGCCTATGTCGAGGATCTGCAGGAAGAGTTCGCCCGCGATTTCATCTTCCCCATGATGCGTGCCGGGGCACTGTACGAAGGGCGCTACCTGCTGGGCACGTCCATCGCCCGGCCGCTCATCGCCAAGCGCATGGTCGAGATCGCTCTGGCGGAGGGTGCCCAGGCCGTGGCCCACGGCGCCACGGGCAAGGGCAATGACCAGGTGCGCTTCGAGCTGACCACCATGGCCCTGGCCCCACAGCTCAAGACCATCGCGCCTTGGCGCGAATGGGCGTTCAAGTCGCGCACCGATCTGGTCAACTTCGCCAAGGAACATGGCATTCCCGTGCCCGTGACCAAGGAGAAGCCCTACAGCTGCGACCGCAACCTCCTGCACCTGTCCTTCGAGGGCGGCGAGTTGGAGGACCCCTGGCTGGAGGCCGGTCCGGCCTCATACCTGCTCAGCGTCCCGCCCGAGAAGGCCCCGGACCAGGCCGAGGTCATCGAACTGGGCTTCGAGGCAGGCAATCCCGTGAGCATCAACGGCGAGCAGCTCTCTCCCGCCGCGATCATCAAGAGGCTCAATAAGCTGGGCGGCAAGCACGGCGTGGGCCGCCTGGACATGGTCGAGAACCGCTTCGTGGGCATGAAGTCCCGTGGCGTGTACGAGACGCCCGGCGGAACCATCATCCATGCCGCGCATCGCGATCTGGAGAGCCTGACCCTGGATCGCGAGGTCATGCACATGCGCGACTCGCTCATCCCGCGCTACGCCGAGATGGTCTATTACGGCTTCTGGTTCTCGCCCGAGCGCGAGACCCTGCAGACCATGATCGACAAGACCCAGGAGAAGGTCACCGGCACGGTGCGCGTGAAGCTCTACAAGGGCGGCGTCTACCCCGTGGCCCGCAAGTCGCCCTATTCGCTCTACAACAGCGCCCTGGCCACCTTCGAGGAAGACGTGGTCTACGACCAGAAGGACGCGGCCGGCTTCATCCGACTGCAGGGCCTGCGCGTGCGCGGCTTCAAGATGATGAAGTAGTCAAGATGCCTCCGGCGGCCGGGCCCTCAAGACAAGGAGGGTTCTCCCGGACCCCATTCTCTGCGGCCGGAAGCGCTGCCCCGGCAAAGCCCCGGCAGCGCTTCCGGCCGCAACGCGAGCAACTGCCTCGGAAGCCTTTTGCGCCAACGCTCCGCGCCGGAATGGCTTCGTTTCGTAAAAGAAAGCCCGAGGAGCATTCCTTCGGCACACATATATTTCTCGACGTGTCTTTATTATAACCCAAGGCGGCTGATTCCGGAATATGACGATCGCCGCCTTTCAGGCCTCGCAAGAAACCAAAAAGCTTAGGAAGGGGGTGGGGTCCGGGGAGGGGAGAACCCTTCTCGAAGGGTTTCCCCTCCCCGGCCGCCGGAGGCATATCCATGTCCGACAAGAAACTCTGGGGTGGCAGGTTCGCGGCCGAGACCGACAAGCTCGTGGAGGCCTACACCGAATCCGTGTCCTTTGACCGCGAACTGTGGGCCGAGGACATCGCGGGCTCCAAGGCGCACGCGCGCATGCTGGCCCGGCAGGGCGTGATCCCCGCCGAGGACGCCCAGGCCATCGTGGCCGGGCTGGAGGCGGTGCAGGCCGAGATAGAGCAGGGCGAGTTCGCCTGGCGCGCTGACCGCGAGGACGTGCACATGAACATCGAGGCCCGGCTGACTGAACTCGTCGGCGACGCTGGCAAACGGCTGCACACCGGCCGCAGCCGCAACGATCAGGTAGCCCTGGATTTCCGCCTGCACGTCTCTCGTCGGCTGGCCCTGTGGGGGGAGTTGCTGGCGAGGCTGGTGGGAGTTCTGTGCGAGCGCGCCGAGGAGCACGCGGACACGCTGCTGCCCGGCCACACGCACCTGCAGCCGGCCCAGCCCGTGAGCCTTGGCCATCACCTGCTGGCTTACGCCCAGATGTTCCGCCGCGACCATGAGCGCATCGCGGATTGTCTCGTGCGCGTGCGCGTTTCGCCCTTGGGCGCGGCGGCCTTGGCCGGGACGACTTATCCGCTCGATCCCGCATCCGTGGCCGAAGAACTGGGCTTTCCGGCAACCTTCAGGAACAGCATGGACGCCGTGTCCGACCGAGACTTCGCGGCCGAGGCCCTGTTCTGCGGCAGTCTGATCATGGCCCACCTGAGCCGCCTGTGCGAGGAGATCATCATCTGGGCCAACCCGGCCTTCGGCTTCGTGCGCCTGCCCGACGGCTACGCCACCGGCAGCAGCATCATGCCCCAGAAGAAGAATCCGGACGTGGCCGAAATCATGCGCGGCAAGACCGGCAGGGTCTACGGCAGCCTCATCGGCCTGCTGACCACGCTCAAGGGTTTGCCGCTCACGTACAACCGTGACCTCCAGGAGGACAAGGAGCCCTTCTTCGATACGGACAAGACCGTGCGCCTGTCCCTGGATTGCATGGCCGGCATGCTGGCGGAAATGGCCTTCGTGCCCGATGCCATGCGTGCGGCACTCGGGCGTGGCTTCCTCAACGCCACGGAGCTGGCCGACTACTTGGTGGGCAAGGGCCTGCCGTTCCGCGAGGCGCACCACGTCACAGGCAGGGCCGTGGCCTGGTGCGAAAAGCACGGCAAGCGGCTGGAGGACTTGAGCCTGGAGGATCTGCGGGGCTTCTCGGAGCTGATTGGCGAGGACGTGTTCCAGATCCTGGCCTACGAATCCGCCGTGGCCCGGCGCACCATCTCCGGCGGCACCGCGCCCGTGCGCGTGCGCGAGCAGATCGTCGAGATGCGCGAGTGGCTGGCGCGGGTCGCGTCGGCGTAGCGTTTATTGCATGAGAACCGGGAAGGACTTGGCCCTCCCCGAGCCCCACCCACCAGGGGCGGACGCGCCCCTGGACCCGCGCAGTTCGTTCGCGCATTGTTCAGGCATACCTGGTCATAAGGCGCAGCAAAATGGAAACGGCCGCACTCCTTGCAAGGAGTGCGGCCGTTTTAGTTGCTGAAGAGTAGGGCGGGCCTACTTTTTCTTCTTCATGGCTTCCTGGAGCTTCTGGCCCAGGGTGCCGAAGCCGCCGCCCGTCGGACCGGCCACGGGGGCCGCGGGCTTGCTGAACTTCTTCCAGTCCTCGGCGCCGCGATCCTCGCCCGTGCCCAGCGTGATCTTGCGCTCGGCGGGATTGATCTCGTCCACGGTGATCTGCACCGTGTCGCCGGGCTTGAGGGCCTCGAAGCTGGCCGGCTTCTGGGACTTGGAGATGCGCGATTTGGGCAGCAGCCCGGTCACGCCCGGCTCCAGCTGGATGAAGATGCCGAAGGCCTCCTGCTTCTCGACCGTGCCGGAGTAGGATTGGCCGACCTTGAACTTGGCGGGAACCTGCTCCCACGGGTCGCCGGCGGTGTCGCGCAGGGACAGGGAGATGCGCCTGTTGGCCAAGTCCACGTCCTTGATCTTCACCGAGATGTCCTGGCCGGGGCTGACCACGTCGCCGGGCTTGGAGATGCGCCGGGTGTAGCTCAGCTCGCTCACGTGCACGAGGCCCTCGATGCCGGGGGCGATCTCCACGAAGGCGCCGAAGTCGGCCAGGCGGACCACCTTGCCCTGTACCGTGTCGCCGTCCTGGAAACGGCCGCCGATGGTCGTCCAGGGGTCGGCCTCGGCCTGCTTCAGTGATAGGGAAATCTTGAGGCGGCCTTCCTTCTTGCCCTGCTCGACGGCGAGCACCTTGGCCTTGACCCGCTGTCCAGCTTCGACCGCGGCCGAGGGATCCTCGACGCGCGACCAGGAAAGCTCCGAGATGTGGGCCATGCCTTCCAGGCCCGGCATGATCTCAATGAAGGCGCCATAGGGCATGAGCTTGCTCACGGTGCCTTCGATGATGTCGCCTGGCTTGATCTCGGCCTGGAATTTCTCCGCGGACTCCTTCTGGGCCTGGGCCAGCAGCTCGCGGCGCGACAGGACGACGTTGCGGCCGCCCTGCTCGAACTTGATGACCAGGAATTCGTAGGTATTGCCCACGTAGATAGAGGGATCCTCGACGTACTGTAGGTCCATCTGGCTCACGGGACAGAACGCCCGCTTGCGCATGACCTCGACGCTGAAGCCTCCCTTCACTGCTTCCTTGACCCGGCCTTCCACCGGCACGCGGCTCTCGAAGGCGTCGCGCAGGGCCTGCATGCTTCCGGCCCCGGACAGCGCGCGGGAGAGCTTGACCTGTCCGCCGGAGACATCCACCACGTAGAGCTGCAACACGTCCCCTTCGGCGAAGGGGACCACGCCTTCCTCGTTCTTGAGCTCATCGGCGGCGACCACGCCGTCGGTCTTTGCTCCCGTATCCACGAAAACGGTGTCGGCGCTGATGGAGACGATGCGGCATTCGACCTTGTCTCCGACCTTGAGGCCTTCGCCTCTGCCCTGTTCGTAATCGTGGAGAAGATCGGCGAAGGACTCCTCCGGCCCGGCCGCCTTCTTGCCTTCCTCAACCATATGATTCTCCTTGACGCAATCTTTCGCTGCGAGACCGGTCCTTGATAGAGAAGAATGCCTCCGGCTACAAGGGCCGCAAGCGTCTATTTTTTTCTGGCGAGGTCGAGGAGCCTGCGGGGAAGCGCAAGGTAGTTTCTTGCCGCACTGACCGCGAGAACGTGGCATTGGTCAAATTGCGCCATTCCGGCACAGGGGCAGGCCACACGCGGCGCCATGTCGCTTGGCGCGAGTGCGCGCCAGCACCTCGGCACAGGAGAGAGCGCTTGTGGCCTGAACGGACGCAGGCAGCCGCCGGTGATTCCCGGGAGTCAGGGTCATGAAGAAGGACACGACACTTCAATCGGGGCCATGTACGAGACTTATGCGCGGCGCGGAATTGGAGGAGGGGGACGGCATGATGCGGCTGGTATCCGGTAGCCCCACCCATAAGACTATAGGCTGATCTTTGCGGACGACTTGCCGGGCCGTTTCCAGCGACTTGACAATCTCGCAGTCCGCTCCCTATAGCTGGTAACATCATTAAAACCAAAACACGGAGAAAACTACACTTTCCATATCGGTTCGAGTTTCAGGCTCATGGCAAAAACTTCAGGGAAGGGAGATGCGCATGCTGGAGAAACAAAGGACCTACGCTCTAATCGGCCACGGAGGCAGCGGCAAGACCTCCGTGGCCGAGATGCTGCTCTATAGCGCCGGAGCAGTCAACCGACTCGGCAAGATAGAAGAGGGCACAACGGCTCTCGACTACGAGCCCGAGGAAATCAAACGGCGCGGTTCCATTCAGCCCGGCTTCTTCCGTTACCTGTGGAACAAAAATCCCCACTATCTCATCGACATCCCCGGTGACAATAATTTCATAGGCGACATGGCCTACATCCTTACGGCCGCGGATAGCGCCGTGCTCGTCATCGATGCCGTGGACGGCGTCAAGCCGCTTACGCGCAAGATATGGAACGAGGCCAAATCCCGTGGGTTGCCCGGCATGGTCGTCGTCACCAAGCTCGACCGTGACAGGGCCAACTTCGAGATGGCCTTCCAGGGCCTCAAGGACAAGCTCGGCATACGCCCTGTCCTTCTGTACATGCCCATTGGCCAGCAGCAAAATTTCAAGGGCTTGGTGGACGTGCTCGCCGGAAAGGCCCTCATGTTCGACGGCTCCGGCGGGGTGAGCGAGGCCGCCATTCCGGCCGACTTGGCCGACGAGGCCCAGACATTGCGCGAGACCATGATCGAGAACATCGCCGAGAGCGATGAGGAGCTCATGGAGAAATATCTCGAAGTGGGCAGCCTGAGCCCCGAGGAAATCACCCGCGGTCTGACCAAGGGCGTGGCTTTGGGCGAACTGGTGCCCGTCACGGTCTGCTCCGGCCTGGAGAACAAGGGCGGCCGGCAGATCCTGGACGTCATCCAGGATCTGCTGCCTCCGCCGGCCGTGCATGCGCCCTGGATTTCGGCCAAGGGCGAGGAGCGTCCCTCGTCTCCGGAGGCGCCCTTCGCGGCATTCGTTTTCAAGACCCTGGCCGATCCTTTCGCCGGCCAGCTCTCGGTCATGCGCATACTTTCGGGCACCCTCGCGCCCGGCGGCACCCCGACCCTGGCCAACCCGGAACGCGAAGGCAGCGAGCGCATCGGCCAGCCGCTGTTCCTGCAAGGCAAGGAGCAAGTGCCGGCCAAGGAGCCCGTCGGCCCTGGAGCTATCGTGGCCGTGGCCAAGCTCAAGGATACTCATACCGGCGACACCCTGTGCGACGAGAAGGCCTCCTTCGTGCTCGAAAAACCCCAGCTTCCGACGCGGCTCATCACCTTTGCGCTGGCCGCCAAGGAAAAAGGGGAGGAAGACAAGGTCTTCCAGGCCGTCAACAAGCTCCTGGACGAGGATATCACCCTGCATCTGTTCCGTGACGAGGAGTCGAGCGACATTCTGCTCTCGGGCATGGGCCAGATGCATATCGAGACGGCCGTGGAGAAGGCCAAGCGCCGCTACAAGGTTGATATCGTGCTCAAGACGCCCAAGGTGCCCTACCGCGAGACTATCAAGGGCAAGGCCGACGTGCAGGGCCGGCACAAGAAGCAATCCGGCGGACGGGGACAGTTCGGCGACTGCCACGTGCGCATAGCTCCCCTGCCGCAGGGGGCCGGCTATGAGTTCGTGGACATGATCGTGGGCGGCGCGATCCCGCGCCAGTATATTCCAGCCGTGGACAAGGGCATCCAGGAGGCCGCCCAGCGGGGTCCGCTCACGGGCAACCCGGTGGTGGACTTCAAGGTTGAACTGTACGACGGCAGCTATCACAACGTGGACTCCTCGGAAATGGCCTTCAAGGTCGCCGGCTCCCTGGCCTTCAAGGCCGCCTGCGAAAAGGCCGGCCTCAAGCTGCTGGAGCCCGTGATGCTCATGAGCGTGTTCGTGCCCGACGAGTTCATGGGCGATGTAATCGGCGACCTGTCCAGCCGGCGCGGCAAGGTGCTCGGCTCCGACTCCCAGGGCGGAGTGACCGAGATCAAGGCCCATGTGCCCATGGCCGAGGTGCTGCGTTACGCACCGGATCTGCGCTCCATGACAGGCGGGCAGGGCACCTTCGCCATGGAGTTCGACCATTATGAGGAGTGTCCGCCGCCCGTGGCCGAAAAGGTCATTGCGGAAAGCAGAAAGCAGGCCGACTAAACTGATCGGGGCGGCTTATGGGCCGCCCTTTCCTTTCGCCTGCCCTAATACCGTTTCAAGGAGAGCCGAATGGCCTTTCCCTATGAAATCGAGACTCCCCGGCTGCGCTTGGTGGCCGGAACGCCGGCATTGACCCAGGCCGCTCTCGAAAGCCCTAACCGCTTCGCCGCCCTCCTGGGCGCATATCCCGATCCGGGCTGGCCCACGCCCATCATCGGCGGAGCGTTGACCTATTTCGCCGATACGCTGGCTTCGCATCCCGAACGAACCGGCTGGCTCATCTGGTACATTATCCGCAAGGCCGATCCTGCCGGGGGGCGCGTCATCGGCTCCACCGGTTTCAACGGCATGCCCGACGACGAGGGCTCGGTGCGTGTGGGCTTTTCCATCGTCGATGCCCACCGTGGCCATGGTTACGCCACCGAGGCGGTCAAGGCCATGATCGACTGGGCCTTTGCCCATGGCGCAAAACGCTGCTACTCGCAGACGTTTTCCGAGAACGTCTCCGCCATACGGGTCCTGGAGAAATGCGGTATGACCTTCGCCGGGGAGCTGGAGGAAGGCATGGTGGTGTACGAGAAGGTAAAGACATGATCCGTCGCGCGTCCGGCCGGGCCGGCAAAGGACCGGCCGGGCCTCCCGTCCGCTTTGCCCGGCTTGTCTGACCATTCCTTTTCAGCCGATGCGCAGGGGCCGGGATGCTTCTTGCCTTCCCTGGCTCCATTCAATAGGGACCTTCCTGACAGGGCAGACAGCTTCATGGATCAACCCAAGTTATTGGCTGGTCGCCGGAAGCGGTTGCTTGGCTTTTCGGTTGATCACGGTAGTTTTTCAATTCACTTTTCCAGCCCCGACGTTATCGGCCCGCCCGTGGAGGCGCGCATGCTGCCCTTGTTTTTCAAAGGCCTGGTCATTGGCTTCTCCATCGCCGCCCCAGTGGGCCCCATAGGCATCCTGTGCATCCGCCGCACCCTCGTCCAGGGCAGGCTATGGGGGCTCCTCACTGGTCTCGGCGCGGCCACGGCGGACGCATTCTATGGCCTGCTGGCCGCTTTGGGCTTGGCTTCCCTGTCAGGGCTGCTTGCCGGCGGATGGGCTTCCGACGCCTTGCGCCTGGCCGGCGGTCTGTTCCTGATCTGGCTGGCCTGGACCACTGTTCGTCCCAGGCCAAAGGGTTCCGGCGAGGGCGCTTCCGCCCCTGTTCGTCCGACGCGCGGGCTTTTGGGCGCATACGCCACGGCCTTGCTGCTGACCTTGACCAATCCCATGACCATCATGTCCTTTGCGGCCATTTTCGCGGGTCTTGGGTTGGGTGCCGCCGAGAGCTCCCTGGGGGCGGTCACCATGGTCGCGGGCGTCTTTGCCGGATCCTGCCTCTGGTGGCTGCTGCTTTCCGGAGGCACCAGCCTGTTCGGCTCGCTACTGACCGCAAGAACCCGCTGGATCGATCTGGCTTCTGGTACCGTATTGGCCGTCTTCGGCCTGGTCGCAGTGGGCTCGATTCTCGTCGGGGCATAGCTCGTACGCCTTACGCGCTTTGATCTGCTCGGCAATTCCCGCGCGTAAAACGAAAAACCTTCTGTGAACCGCTTCGGGGAGAAACCGGGAGCGGAGTCGGATGCGACGACTGAAGGTGCACGTCATTCAGGCCGGGATCGCTTTCCAATATACCAAAACCGCACCGGATTCCATTTTCCGCCTTGTTCCCTGCCCTGTTTTTGGTTAGACGTTTGAACACTTGTGCGGAGAAAGTAATAGTATGCTTCGAACCACTTTTTTCTTTATCTTTTATCCTCTGGTGACTGTTGTTACCAGCGTTCTTTGTATTATCGTTGGCAGGTCTTTCGCCAATAAACCTGCTGACTTCTTCCAGCGCATATGGGCCAAGACCTGTTTGGTCTTGGCCGGCATCAAGGTCGAGGCGGACCTCTCGGCCCTGGACCCCGCGCAGACCTATGTGTTCATGGCCAACCACCAGAGCAATTTCGATATCCCCCTCCTTACCGCCTGCCTCGATCGCTGGTCCGTACGCATGGTGGCAAAGGAGAGTTTGTTTAGAATCCCCATCTTTGGCATGGCCTTGCGCCGCGTGGGCCACATCTCCATTGATCGGGCCAATATGCGCAAGGCCATGCAGGCCATCCAGGAAGCCGTTGATATCGCCAACTCGGGGATCAGCATTGTCATCTTTCCCGAAGGCACTCGCAGTCGTGATTTCTCCCAGCTCCAGGAATTCAAGGCTGGCGGTTTCATCCTGGCCATCAAGTGTGATTTGCCCGTGGCTCCGCTTGTCATGTCAGGAAGCGGGGAGATCATGACCAAAGGCCATTGGTTCATCCGGCCGGGTACGGTCAGGATCAAGGCCTTGCCGCCCGTGGCGACCGGCAGCTATAGTCTTAAGGAACGGGAGCAGTTCAAGGAAAACCTGCAGCAGGCCATGAATGGGGCCTACCTGGAGATGCACAGGCATGGCGGATAGCCGCAAGCACTTCACACTTTCCCCCCTGGGCGGCCTGGGGGAAATCGGCCTCAATTGCATGGTCCTCGAGTGCGGGGATTCCATGATCATGATCGATTGCGGGATCATGTTTCCAGAGGATTACCTCTTCGGTATCGACATCGTCATACCGCGCTTCGATTTCGTGCTGGCGCGCAAGGAAAAGCTCAAGGGCATAGTCATCACCCACGGCCACGAGGATCATATAGGCGCCTTGCCCTGGCTGCTGCCCTATGTGGATGCCCCGATCTACAGCTCGCGTTTCACACTCGCGCTTATCGAGTCCAGACTCAGGGAGCACGACCTGGACCGCTATGTGGACCTGCGACCGGTCGAGAGCCGGCAACGCGTTGAGTTCGGCGACATTGCCGTGAATTTTTTCCGCGTGTGCCACTCCATCATCGAGGGCTTCGGCCTGGGCATCGAGACGCCCATGGGTCGCATCGTGCACACCGGTGATTTCAAGATCGACCGCACGCCGCTGGATGACACCAACGTAACGGACCTGCAGGGCTTCGCCGAGTTCTCTGCCCCCGGCGTGCAGCTTATGCTTTCGGACTCCACGAACGTGGAGCGCGACGGCTATGCCCTTACCGAGCGCGAGATCAAGCAATCGCTATCGGAGATATTCGCCAAGGCCACGGGCCGCATCCTGGTCACGCTCTTTTCCAGCCATGTCCAGCGCATGCAGGAGATCATCGACCTTGCTGAAACCTGCGGCCGGAAGGTGGCCATCAGCGGTCGGTCCATTCAGAACAACGTGGATATGGCCCGCAACTTGGGCTATCTGCGCGCGGAAGAGTCCATCTTCGTGTCCATGGACAGCGTGTCCGATTACCCCGACGATCAGATCGTCCTGCTGCTCACCGGTTCACAGGGCGAACCCCTGTCTTCCCTGACGCGCTTGGCCATGGGCGAGCACCGCCAGATGCGCATCAAGGAAGGCGATCTCGTGCTCATGAGCTCCCGTTTCATCCCGGGCAATACGCGAGCCATCACCAAGGTCATCAATCGGCTCTATAAATTGGGCGCCGAGGTGCTTTACGAGCGGGTTTCGGGCATACACGCCTCGGGCCATGCCCACCGAGAAGAGCTGTGCCAGATGCTGCGCACCGTGAACCCCAAGTTCTTCATTCCCGTGCACGGCGAGTACCGCCACCTGGTCAAGCATTCGCGTTTGGCCGTGGAGTGCGGCGTGGCCAAGGAGCGATCCCTTATCCTTGAAGACGGTCAGCCAGTGCGCTTCTTCGACGACAACACCATCCGCCTGATGGACCGCATCACCGTCGAGCACATCTACGTGGACGGCAAGGGCGTGGGCGACGTGGGTTCCAGCGTGCTCAAGGAGCGGCAACTTCTGGCCGGCGAAGGGTTGGTCATCGTCAATCTTGTCATAGACGAGAAGACGGGAGAGATCGCCCTGGGCCCGGAAATCACCTCCAAGGGTTTTGTCTTCGAGCAGCACTATGCTCACTTGCTGGAAGACGCCAAGTGTATCGTGCTGGACATCTTCGAGAACATCCCGCCCGGCGAGATACAGAAACTTAAGGACAGGATACGCGGCAGCCTGCGGCGGTTCTTCCGCAAGGTGCTCGACCGCGACCCGGTGGTGGTTCCAGTCGTGATTTCACTGTAGATCCTCGCCATCCAGCGAGGTTGTACCTTCTTCGGCTCAGTTCCCTACACTCGCGGACTTCGTTCCGGCGCCAACATGAGCACAAAAGGGGAGAGGCATCGCTTCTTCCCTTTTATCGTATTGCAGGCTCTTCGCCTGCCAAGCCACTGCCTTGGTGCTGCCGCCCTTGAAGCCAGGCGTCCCATCCTCCCCTGAAAGATCAAAGCAGGCCTGAACTTCGCGGCGTGGCCACCTGCGGCTCGAGAGCCTTCCAGCAAAACCCTGATGTTCAATGACGATGCCGACAGCGTGGGGTTCAGCGTTGCCGGCGAGCATCTACTCAACATGCCTGTACGGATTGCTTCCGCCACCCCGCCTGATGACAATGCCGGCGGAGCGAGCATGAGCCCGCATCAGATCCGCTTAACGCTCAACTTGTCTTCGAAGTGGGCGCGCACCTGATACTGTTTTTTCCCGGAGTCAAATGTGTAGTCCGTGTCCGGGAAGAGTTGGATCGTCGGAGTGAACGCATCCCCGATGAATACGTCCTTGGCTTCGCCGTTGGGCTCGAAGCGTACGATTTCTCCGTTTTCAAGACGCACCAAATCCTCGTGATGAAGCTCGATCGGAAGATCGGTTTCCTTGAATTCCATGGCGCACTCCTAGGTTGAGGGTTTGTCTCCCTCGCCCTCTGTCGCGGCTGGCCACGCCGGTCTTTGTTTCTTCATACTCCGTTCGGCAAATAATACAACATGACGTTTCATATGTTCATATTTGGCCATCACTCCATCCTCCGTGCAATGTTGACCAAAATAGTAGGAATCTGTTTAGTAAGGAACATTGCGTCCTTATACTTTGTTTCTTGTTTCATATCCTAATTATCTTTGACTGCAGTTTTGTAATTGTTGATAGTGAACTAGTTTTTGACATTATAAACTATTAGGAGGAAGTGGTCATGGTAAATATGGATTTCCCAGGCGTATGCTATGCTTGTGCCGATGAAGAGTGCAATGTTGAATACGCCGATGTTGATGCGGCAAGGACTCGCGTTCGTGAAACTCCAATGTCTGGTTATACAAAAACGATCGTTAAAAATTTGCAAAGCACATTTCCAGAGAAATTCTCCTCTGAGGAAGAAGCCTATCTGGCTTTGGATGTCATGAAGGCCATTATTGCCATGGGACTGAACAACAATGATTCGGTCGATATCCAGGGGTTGGGAACTTTCAAGACCAAGGAGGAGAGTGGCCACAAGGTTGTGACCTTCTCTCCCGAAACAGCCTTGACCGAGGCTCTCAATAGGTAGATTCCTGCTCCGGCCCGAAGGGAGCCGGAGCAGGATGCTCGATGCAAGGCATTCGCGTGTACGGAAGACATGCAGAAAAGATATATGCTTCTCAAATGCGGCAGTGATGGATGCACGAATCCTATCGACTGCATTACGGCCAGTTGCATGGATGAGGCCAAGGAGGCGCTTGAATGGATGCGCACGCATCATCCGGAGCGGCCTGAATTGAAGCTGGGAGTTGGCGAATTCTTTGAAATCCTGGACGAGTAACACTGCTCGCCCGAGGAATGGAAGGCTGGACTGGCCAAGCTTGAAGGCAAAAAAAGTCGCACACCCGTGCAAGGGGTCAAGCGGTAAGCCTTGATATTTTTGTGCTCGCTAAGTGTATTCGGCCGGACGGGAGCGTTCGGGGTGCCCGCGCGGGCCTGCTGGATATATCGGCGTAAAGGATGCGCCTGAATTCCCTACAGGAGGAGTCATGAAGATCCTGGCTGCCATCGATCAATCCGCCTACGCGGAAAACGTATTGGCCAAGGCCATCGATTTGGCCAAGCGCGAGGAGGCCGAGCTTACGATCCTGAGTGTGGTCGAGCCCAATTTCGCTGATGCCGCCGAGATCGGCGCACAGCAGGTCATATTCGAGCAGTTCCGAAAGAGTGCCGAGACGCTTGTCGGCAACGCCCAGCAGAAAGCAAAGGACAAAGGCGTCGCCGCCAAGGCCCTAGTCCTCGAAGGAACTTCCGTGGCCAACAAGATCGTTCAGCATGCCGAGCAGCACGGCGTGGACCTGATAGTCATGGGGCATAAAGGCCGCTCGGCGATCGAACGCTTCCTCGTCGGCAGCGTGGCGAGTCGGGTCATGTCCTACGCACCGTGCTCGGTGCTCGTGGTGCGCTGACAAGGGGTGGAAATCCTGGACCTGCGCCCGCCTGCTCATTCCATCTGAATGAGCAGGATGGGCTTTGCGCGCGACTCGTCGTTTGGGGCGGCAACAATCAGCAAGCACATGCCGGGAGGACAGGATCATGGCCGAAGGCGGAAATACGTCTAAAGGCAGGCAGAACCAGGAACGCACGACTACCTATCTTGATCTCAGCGTATTGCGGAGCACCAAGGATACGGCCCGCGCGGCCCTTGCGATGGCAATAGTCGCGATCATTCTCTGCGGTGGGTTGGCCGCCTATACGCATAATGCGCTCCAGAAGATGGGGGCAACGGATAGCCAGTCCCAGGAGCAGGCGGCGAGCCTGACCGAGCAGATGACCTCCCGGCTGGACGGCATGGACACCGCCGTGGACCAGCGCCTCTCAACGGTGAGTTCCGACATGGAACAGCGCATCGCTGCTCTCGAACAATCCATGGCTGCCAGACTGCGGTCAGTGGAATCCCAGGCCATGAACCCCAAGCAGGTCACTCAACAGATCAACGCTCATCAGGCGCGCTCGGCATTGCTCGAAGTCTCCGCTCAAGCCGAAACTCTTGGGAGCCGGATCGAAGATCCCCAAATCCAGGCTAAGCTTGTGCAAGTCCGGAAGCTGCTGAATGAATTGGAGCAGGGTCTGCGCAAGTGACATGTGCAGTCCCGGACAGCGCTGCAATGCGAGCGCGTAGCACCACGGCGTCTGGATAGACATATGTGTTGCGCTTTTCTTGTTAAATAAAATCAGGTATTTTTCGCCTTCGACGGGCCGACGCACAGGAAACCAAGGCTGTGCGTTGACGGCTTGCAATCCAGCACAGGCGCCACCAGGAAACGCGGCGCACGAGGGAAACATGACCAAGCAACGCATCAGCACTCCCGAGGCCCCGGCGGCCCTGGGGCCCTACTCGCAGGGAGTGGCGAGCGGCAATCTCCTGTTCGTTTCAGGGCAGACGCCCATTGATCCTGCCACAGGCGCGCTCGTAGCTGGCAGTATCGAGGAGTCCACGCGTCAGGTCATCAAGAACATCCGGGCCATTCTGCAAGCGGCCGGAGCAGACCTGGAGCACGTGCTCAAGACCACGGTCTTCCTGACTGACATGGGCAACTTCAAGCGCATGAATGCGGTCTATGCGGAATTCTTCACGGGCACGCCTCCGGCCCGTTCGACGATTCAGGTTTCGGCTCTGCCCATGAACGCCGAGGTGGAGATCGAAGCCATCGCCAAGTTGCCGGAAAAAGCTTAGCCGACGCAAGCGCATGACAAACTGCGGCATCGGTCATCCCTTGGTATTAGAGAGTCATTCCAGAGGCTTATTTCTAAACGAATAGCTTGCTTGGTTTATTTGTCCAAGGAAAATGGAAATGGGCCAAGTCCAAAGGCTCGGATTGCTTCGGCGGCCGGGCCTTTTTTATTGCCATACATCCTACGCGCCCCTTCCCGCTCCTCCGACAGCCTTCCAGTGGCTTCAGGGCTATGAAAGGGAGGGAGTATCGCCGGACTTCGACTGTATGCGACGGGACCGATAATCTTCAGAAGAAAAAACCAGGAGGAACACGAGATGGCGCAGCACCAGCTACTCAAGCATCTCCACCAGGAGCACCAGGAAGTGAAGAACATCCTGCGCAAGCTGGTCAAGGCATCCGAAGCCGACCGGCAGCAGTGGCTCGACCAGCTTCGCGAGAACCTCATCCCTCATATGGAAGCCGAGGAAAAACATATTTATCCAGCTTTGAGTAAACAGGGTGGCGAGGTCAAGGAGGCGGCCTTGGAAGGGATCGAGGAGCATTCCGCGGCGAAATACGTCTGCAAGCAGCTTTTCGACGCAGGCACATCGGACGAGACCTTCAAGGCCAAGGCCAAGGTCCTCATGGAGATGATCCAGCATCATATCCAGGAGGAAGAGAGCGAAATCTTCGATGATATCGAGGACTCCTTCTCATCCCAGGAACTGGATAACATGTTCAGCAAATTCGAGCAGGAAGAGCAGAGCCAGAAAAAGAAGGCCAAAGCAGCCTGATCCCCTGCCGGGACTGTTCGGCGCGCCATCGGGCGCGCCGTTCATTATCGAGCTTCGCGAGCCGAACACAGTCGGCGCCTGACGGATTCGGCAACCTCCCCACTATTCATGGACACCTCAACCCAAGGACCGTTCATTTAAATTCCCAAAGCCGACAGGGTTTGGATCACCGTTTCTTTCGCATTTCTTGCTTGAAGCTTGGTCCCCTCTACAGGTATTATTATCATTTTTTCTGTCTATGTGTATTGGAGCAGAGCCATCCACGGCACAGATGTGCGTTCCCTCATGGACCAAGAAAAATGCGCAGCAACGAGGCATTCTTGCGTGAGAGATTGACCCTGGGGAAACCATGGACTGCCAAGCCGAAGCTCCCTAGCTGCTCTGAACATAAGTCGGTCTATGGATAAAGGAGATATCCCTGAAACAGTCCACTGATGCTGGAGTCTGATGGAGTTAAGTTGAGTGCCAGGAGGGATTGGAAGCACGGTATGGAAATTGAATAATGGAGGTACATTCCTTATCGCTTTGAAGTCAGGAGGAAACCATGAATACGCAACTCGCGCTTATGATCCTTGCAACGCTCGTCGTTGTGGTGCTGATCGTATCAGAGCTGCTGCCCATGCTGGTTGGAGACAACCGGGCAATAAATGATTACAATTTTACCAAAGCCAAGCGTAACGAGAAGCATCGCGGGATGTACTAAGTCCACTACCGTAGAGCTTCTGACTGCGTTTTTGTATCTTTCTTTGCATAACACGCTGAATAGCATTGAAGGTAAGGTATGGCGCCAGGCGATGCCATGTCCGTCTGTGTGCGATAGATCGGAACGCTATCGAATTAAGGATTGGCGCTGTTGGCCTTGGTGTGGTGTTAATCTCGTTATTGTCGAGGATATGTCCTTATCAGGCGAAAGAAGATTTGCTCCGGTATTGGCAGGGGCGGGTTTGGCGCCTTGTTGCATCACGACGTGCATTTCGTATTCTTCGATTTCCTTGGTCATTCAGCAGGTTACACTATAATAAACTTGCCGATCTGGATCAGCTGTGTGGCTCGAAGGTATGCTTGAGCCTTGAGCGGCGGTTTTCATGAAGCCCAGATACTGCCAGACAGCTATTTCTCCCAAGGAGAGATCATGCCCCTGAACGACTACTCCGCACTGTTGGAGCGCCTGCAGCGAGCCCTGGCGCTGGCTTTCGACCAGTCCGGCGAGTTCCTCAACCGGCCCGGTTCGTCCTCGGCCTTCAAGATCGATCCTGACTTCTATCTGATCCTGATACCCCAGTTCGCCGAGGATCTTTCGTTCCTGACCGGAATCTTGCCCGAAACCGTGATCGAAACGCTCGTCCTCACGGGCAATCTGGCGACCTACGGGCCGGAAAGAGCATACGCGCCGCGTCTGGATGTGTATTTTTCGCGCTCGGGCAGCCCTCGTTCCGAGCGGGTGGGGTTCCTGCAAGCCGGCTTTGTGGAAGGAGCGCTCAAGATCTATGGGGGCCGGCGTTCCGGGTTGCCCTTGTCGGATGTGCGTTTAAACGCCGCCCAGCGGCCCTTGATCGAAAAGTTCCTGGCTGGCAGACCTGTGCCGGCCTCCATAGCCTATGCCGGCGAGAAAGCGTCGGCCCGTCCAGGTCCGGCAGCCGGCCCTAAGGCGCAAACAGCCGCCAAGCCTGGAATTCGAACTCCCCGCACCGGCCGGCGTTAAGCGTTTCTGCTTTTTCGTGCCGGCCGGAGCGGTATCATGTCGGCCTCGGCCTTTGGCTTCGCCTGTCCTTGTGCGCGTTCCCTCGGTCCGAATGGGCATGGAACCGAAGCGATGCGATTCCAATGTACCCCGAAGTTCCTTTGGGCCTCGAGCGGAGATGACGCGGAAGAGATTCCGAGCCGTCAGATGCTCTTGAAGACCTTGGCCAGGGAGTCGCCGGCCACGTGGATCTTCCACTCGTTCAGATAGCCGAAGGGTGTCTCGCCCACGCTGTACCCCGTGTTCTCCAGCCGCTGGCGCACTTCGGCGACAAGCTCGCGCACGAATTCCGGGTCCGCCTTGCTTTCCGAGAGATGTCCAAAGGAGTGCAGCACAACCTGCCTCGTGTCGAACTTGCCTCCCAGCCATTTGATGTTCTTCAGCATCTTGGACAGCACGCTGCTCCTGCGCTCATGGTCCTCGGCTTCGCCGTGGTAGAACACGACGACTGCATCGCGGGTCATCGCTCCGGACGGCCCGGCGTCAGGTGCTTCGGGCAGAGTCTTGCTGAAGGGTTTGTGCCAGAACTCGGGAGCATAAAACATGAGCAGCTTCATGGTTCGTTTCCGTCGCGCGGTCCTGGGCAGCCCGCGCGGAGGCTGCAACCTTCGCATCCTGTCCGGGAAGCGGGAAAAGTGCCGCGCGTGTCGTAAGTGAGCACAGCATAGCTGCGCGCGAGGTGTCCGGCGTCGGCTGTCAGGCCTTGCAACGACAAGGATCGGGCCAATGCCCGGTCGATGGCCGGCAGGGGTGCGCAATGGCGTTCGGCGAGATCGGGTCTTAAACCGGCCAAGGCCGTCATGACCAACCGTGCTGCCAGACGGTGCAGCAGCAGACCCAAGGCTGGCTCTTCGATCAGAGTGCGCTCAACCTCGGCTTCCACTTCGGCCGGAAGCCATACGGCCAGGAGCGGCGTGCCAGCGGACTCCAGTTTGACGATTTGCAAGCATGACGACCAGCGCGACAGGCAGCGGGCCAATGCCGGGGCATGGCGCGTGCGGCCCGGTGCTGGCAGATCCGCCAATACCGGTCCGAGGATATCCTGGGGCGTAAGCGATACGCTTTCCGCCACATGGGCAAAAGGGGCCTCCTGGCCTTGCTGGGAATCAAAAGGCATGCTCGCTGTCCTTTTGAGAGAGCTTCGGTTCGGACGACGCACAGGGCGTCTGCTGAAGGTCACCATAGAACAGTTATCCGGTCAACCTGTTGGACTTCCTTCTGGCTCGTGGGGTGGTAAAGAGCGCATCCGCAGCCTTTCGCTCCTGATGCAACCTTGGCGGGGCGTCGGGGCCACAAGTGTAAGCCACCGGATGCGATTGAAAGCGCCGGTGCTCTGCTTGCGTCTGGTTTCGCCTCGCCGTATGATACAGCGTCCTCAACACAACTGATTTGGTTATTCCGGAGTCGAGCATGCAGGGCCTGGCTAACTGCGAAATCTCTCCATGTCGTGCTTGGCGGATGCGGAGTGCGGCACGCGGGATGCGCTCCATTCCATGACTACACCCCCCGAGTCCTCCTTGCCAGCCAATGGCGGAAGTAATCCCCTAAGCGAAGATAGGCGGCGTATTCTTGAAATCTGGTGCCGCATACGGCCGGTATCCGAGGCTGTGCCGTTCGAAGAAGAGATCGAGGCGGCCGACGCCGTCGTGACCGGAGCGGTGGAGTACACGCGGCACTTCATGGAGGAGGTGCGCCGCGGCAAGGTCGTGGACTGCCGGGAAGCCGTGCCTCTCGTGGACCAACTCATCGCCAGCGCCACCCGCAATCAGTCCGCGGTGATCAGCCTGGCCAAGCTGAAGGTCCATGATGAGTACACCTTTCATCATTGCATCAATGTGGCCATGTTTTCGATCATCTTCGGCAGAAGCCTGGGCTTGCCCAGGGAAGCGCAGAGGGTGCTCGGACTCGCGGGCATCTACCACGACGTGGGCAAGGCGCGCATTCCCGAGGAAATCCTAAAGAAACCCGACCAGCTGAACAGCGAGGAGTTCACTTTAATCAAACGCCATGCCGTGGAAGGCTACCGGGTCATGCGCGATTCGTCGATGCTGCACCACGATGTGCTCCTGGCCATCATGCAGCACCATGAACGCCACGACGGCCAAGGCTATCCTCGCGGTCTGTCGGGCCAGTCCATAAGCCCGCTGGCCCGTGTAGTCAGCCTGGTGGATGTGTACGACGCCCTGACCAGCAACCGCTGCTACCGCAAGGCGAGCACTCCGACCGCGGCATTGGGCCATATCTACCAGCAGCAGTGGACACATTTCTTCCCCACGTATGTGGAGCGCTTCATCAAGTGTATCGGCGTCTTTCCTCCCGGCAGCCTGGTTCGGCTGACGGATGGGAGCATCGCCGTGGTGCGCAGCGTCAATCCCGAGTACAGTCTCCTGCCCATGGTAAGCGTCTGCCTCGACCAGCAGCTTCGCCGCTGTCAACCCGTGACCATCGATCTGGCCCAGGTCAGGGCCGAAGGGTTGAATCTTGGCATCCAGGGCTGCGTGGACCCGCGTCCACTGCGCATTGATCCCGCCTTGCTCATTCGTTGATCCGCATGGGCCGCAGGGGTGCCTTTCCGGCATCCCAGAAGGTTCATGAATTCGGCCTTGCACCTGCCAACTTGTATCGGTAACGGAGACGACATTTCCATTTTGGCTCGGTCCATGGCATTGGTATAGGGCCGGATATCGAATGAGAATTGTCCAACAAGGGAGACAGACGCATGGGCTGTCAACGTGTGAAGAAGCACGGCTCCGGTCTGAAGGCGGAAGAGCGGGAAGCTCTGGACACGTCTGACGAACAGGATACCCGAATGACGGATTTGGATTGTGAGGAGGCATTGCGCCGCATGCGGACCATCATTCGCATCGGCCGCGACATGCTTGCCGAGAACAGCGCGTCTGGAGTCATGCGGTATATCGTGGACGGCGCCCTGGAGGTCACTTCAGGCTCCGCGGCCATGGCGGCTCTGCGCGGACCGGATCAGGCCCTTCAGGTCATGGCGGTTTCGGGACGGGGTCCGTCATGCTGGGTTCCGGGCCGGGTGCTCTCGCCCCTGGATCAATGCCTGTGCCTTAAGCTGCCCCATGGGCCGGCGCTTGTGGAATTGAGCGAAAATGAAAACGATACCGACTTGCAGTGCGTCTGCGGACATGAAGTCGGTGGCGGTATCCTCGGCACGAGCCTGTGGTCCGCCGTTGAAGGCAGTCGGGGGGTTCTGCTGGTGGCCGGCAGGCGCTGCGAGGGGGATGCGCTGGACCGCATGTTCGTGGAGAGTTTGGCTGGCCTTGCAGCCATGGGGCTCAAGCATGTCGATCTGCGCGCCGAGGCCGAGCGCCGCTTTTCCGAACTGGAGGCCGTGCGTGGGGCGGTCGAGCGGGAAAGCGCCGGCAGGCTGATGGCCGAAAGAGCCTTCCGCCAGGTTCAGCAGGAATTCAAGACCCTGATGGACAGCGCTTCGGACCTCATACTCGTTCATGACCGCGATCTGCGCATACGTTACGTCAACCCGGTTGTGGAGAGCCTGACGGGCCAGCCGCCGGATCACTATCTGGACCAGGGTATGGAGGCGATCATACCGGAGCGCGAAGTCGCCAGCATATTCAATAGCCAGCTGCGCCAGGTGCTACAAAGCGGCAAAATTTCGTCCATATCCTTTCAACTTGGTTCCGCCCGCGACAAGCGGCACATGCAGGCTCGACTCACTCCGGTTCCGGAAGCGACGGGCGCCGTGGGTTCGGTGCTGGCCGTGGTGCGCGACATCACCCGCTTCAAACGCCTGGAGGACAGGCTGCGCCAGGCCAAGCGGGAGGCTGAGGAATCCAACCGGGCCAAGAGCGAATTCCTGGCCAACATGAGCCATGAGATACGCACCCCGCTCAACGCCGTGCTGGGACTTGCCGAGCGGCTTTCGTTCATCACGGAACCGCGCGAGCGGGAAGAATACGTGCGCATGATCAAGCATTCCGCTCATGCCTTGCTGGCCATTATCGACGACATTTTGGACCTGTCCAAGATCGAGGCGGGCAAGTTTGATGTCCATGAGCAGGAATTCGAGTTGCCCGCTCTCCTGGAGAAAGTAATCAGTCCCTATCGCTATCAGGCCCAGGAGAAGGGCCTGGAGCTCGTTGTGAGCGTCGGCAGCGGTGTCCCAGCATGGATGCGCGCGGACCCTGACAAGTTCAGCCAGGTGCTGACCAACCTCGTCTCCAATGCCATCAAATTCACCGAGGAGGGCAGTGTGGAGATTTCGGTCACGCATGACAGCCGCGACAGCAACGATATGGTCGTTCTTGTCAGCGTGCGCGATACCGGCCTGGGCATACCCTGGAACATGCAGGCCAAGCTGTTCAAGAGCTTCAGCCAACTGGACAGCTCGTACTCCAAGAGCTTCGGCGGCACGGGACTTGGGTTGGCCATATCCAAGCGCCTCGTCGAGATGCTCGGCGGCAGGATCTGGGTGGAGAGCATGCCGGGCAAGGGCAGTTCCTTCATGTTCACTTTGCCGGTAGGCTACGTCAGCAAGCCCGTGCAGGCGTCCCAACCGGTGCCCTCGGCCAGGGGGCTCGAGGAGCGGCAGCCTTTGAGCCTGCTGCTGGCCGAGGACAACCGCATCAACCAGTTCTTCCTCAAGGACTATTTCGAGTCCATGGGCCACTCGGTGGATATTGCCGAAAACGGGCGGCTCGTGTTGGAGAGGCTCAAGAGCAAGCCCTACGATTTGATCCTGATGGATATCCAAATGCCGCACATGGACGGGTTGGAGGCCACGCGCATCATACGCTCGTCCACCGGCGAGCCCTGGGCGGACATTCCCATCGTGGCCTTGACCGCCTACGCCCTGAGCCAGGACCGGAGCAAGGCAATGGAGGCGGGCATGGACGCTTACGTCCTCAAACCCATCAATTTTGAGGAGTTGGAGCGCGAGATCGTCCACGCCCTGAAGATGCGCGGAGGGTGTTCCCGGAATCAGGTCGATCGGCCAAGCCAACCGTCGGTCCCGGATCGCAGTGAGGTAATCAAGCGCATGTTCATGGCGGAAGTGCCCAAGCGGCTTGAATCCCTACGCGTCCAGAAGGCGGCCCAGGACCTCAAAGGCCTTTCGGACGAGGCCCACGGATTGCGCAACGGCGCTCACTTCGCCGGGGCCAAATCCATTTATGCGCTGGCCACGGAACTGGAAAATTCCGCACGCCAAGGGCTAAAGCAGCGGGCCTTGGAGGCTGCCGAGCACCTGTGCGCCGCTCTCGAGGAATACCAGCACAAGAACTGACGCATATTGTGCCGGCCGGTGCCTCTCTCCGGCACGATCGCCGGCTGTTGTTCTCGGCGCATGGCCTGTCGGCATGCCGTCCCGTCCGGGCCCATGATCAGCCCTGCTGTGCGCCGGCATCCGCAAAGAGCTGTTCGGCGTTATCCAGCAGGTCCGCCAGGCGACCGTCCGATAGATGCAGACGCCGACGGGCAAGCTCGATCTCCTCGCCCGGATCGCCCAGAGGATAGTCGCTGCCGAAGAGCAGTCGTTCGAAGGGATGGCGGCGAAGGATGGCGTCGAGCTGTTCCTGGCTCATGAAGGGCAGGGCGCTCGATGTGTCCATGTATATGTCTGAGCCCGCAAGATGCTCGATGGCCCAATCCCAATGCAGATAGCCGCCGAAGTGCGCGGCGATGATGGCCGGTCCGGGGAAATCGCGCCGGATGCGCGCGAGTTTGATCGGGCAGGATGGGTTTTTTTCGGGCGGGAGGCGGTCGCCGACATGGAACATGAGCACGAAATCGCTCCCCGCGGCTTCCAGCACGCGGTAGAAGCCCGGGTCATCCAGGAAGAAGCCCTGGAAATCGGCATGGAATTTGAGCCCTCGGATGCCGGCTTGGCGCAGCCGGTCCAGTTCGGTCCCAATATCCTCGAAGCCAGGGTGCATGGTGCCGAAAGCCTCGATTTCGGGATAGTTGCGCGCCAGTTCCAGTGCCCATTTGTTGGCTGGTATGACCTGCGCTGGGGTCGTGGCCGCCGAATGCACCGCCACCCTGGCGATGCCCGCGGCGCGCTCGCGGGCCAGGAGGTCCTCCACCAGGCCGTTGCCGCTGGCCTTGATACCGTAATGTCCCTGCAGTTGGGTGATGGTCTTGGCCGCGATCTTGGGGTGGAAGGCGTGGGCGTGGATGTCCATGCTCATGGCCGGCCACCCGTGACAAGGAACATGGCGTTGTTCGTATTTATCTTTTTCATTTCATATACCTGTGTTGTTTATTCACATTCGCGCGGAGTTTGAATCCGGCATGCATGGCATGATTGCAAATGGAGGAGAAGGTTCCTTGCGAACGTGAAATCTCTCTTGATGGACCAGAACAACAGCTTATTGAAGCACGGATATGCGAAAAAGCCCGCCGGCCGTCGGATGGCAATCCGAAGGCGCGGAACGTTTGAATCAGTGTGGAGTTGAGGCGTTGGCTAGGTGCCGAACATGGCCTTGAGCCAGTCGGGAACGCGCACGGGCTTGCCATTCGGCGTGACGCAGGCGTGTTCGGTCTCGCCGCGGGCCAGGACGGTGGAGGCGTCGGGTGGTCCGTAGACCTCGTAAACGAAGGTGATGGACGCGCGACCCCAATCCCTGATGCCGCAACGCACGCCCACGAGTTCGTCATAGCGGGCGGGGCGCACAAAGCGGCAGGAGGCGTTACGTACGGGCAGCATTATTCCGCGCTCCTCCACCTCTGAGTAGCTCATGCCGCGTTCACGGATGAACTGACTGCGGGCGCGCTCGAACCAGTGGAAGTATTCGCCGTAGTAGGCCACGCGCATGGCGTCGGTCTCGCCATAGGAGACGTGAAAGCGATATGTCGTCTCAGGTTGTGGAAACGATTCCATTCTCGGACTCCTCTGGGGTCGGCTTCGGCGGCAGAAAATACGTCAAAACCAGCGGGCTGGCAAACCCGCGGGTTTCACTTTTGCGGAACGCGGCTCGCTGGCGAGGCCGGACTCGCAACACCTTGCAGACCGGTGCCAACCGGAACACCGGGCCGATGGACGGTCCGGTCGTTCCCTGGAAGTAAATATCGCAGCAGGGCAATGCGGAACCGGCTACGCCCCTCGGCCTGTTTTCTCAAGGACCCACGGCAGCAGTTCGTGCCCCTTGGAGAGACGCACGCCGAGCTCGGCTGAGAGTTCGCTGAACTCTCCCACGCCCGAGGGTTCGGAACATCCGGGCCAGCTGAGCAGGAAGGGTACAGGGTCGGCATGGTGGGTCTTGAGGGCGATGGGCGTCAGGTGGTCGCAGGTCACCAGGATGGCCGCGGGCTCGCCGGCCAGGGCCTCGCGCAGCGGGGCGACGATCAACCGGTCGAAACGGTTGATGGCTTCCACCTTGCAGTCGATGTCGCCTCCGTGGCCGCACTCGTCCGGGCCTTCCAGGTGCACGAACACGAAATCCCCGTGGCTGAGGAAGTCGAGCGCCGCCTTCACCTTGCCGGCGTAGTTCGTATCCAGCAGGCCCGTTGCCCCGGGTACGTTCAGCACCTCCATGCCCGCGGCCCGGCCAAGGCCCTTGATCAAGTCCACGGCCGAGATGACTGCGCCTTTCAGTCCGTAGGTCTGCTCGAAAGAGGGCAGACGCAAGGGGCGTCCCTGGCCCCAGGGCCAGATGGCGTTGGCTTTGGTGTCGTTGTCAGGATCCTCGGCAAGCCAGTGCGAGGCGCGCATGACCAGCTCATGAAGTGGAGGATTGGCCCTGAACGACTCCATGGAGGCGGCGATGGATTTGTCGGTGATGTCGTGAGGAGGCTGGACGTGGATTCCTGATTCGTCTCTCCCTGCCGCGCCTTTCTGCACCAGCAGATGACGGTACTGAACGCCGGGATGGAACGTGAACCGCGGGCCGCCAAAACGCATCTGCAGACCCTTGAGGAGCGGCATGGCCTTCTCGGTGGTTATATGCCCCGCCGAGTAGTCGCGCATGAAACCGTTGACCGACAGTTCGCTGACCGAAACGAGGTTGCACCGCCAGACTAGATCGTCGTCGGCCAGTTCCAGTCCTTGGGCAGCGGCCTCTATGGGGCCTCGGCCCGTATGGTGGGTGGCCGGGTTGAAGCCCAGCAGGGCCATGTTGGCCACGTCCGAGCCGGGAGGCATGCCTGCCGGTACCGTCCGGCAGGTGCCGACGATGCCCTGCCTGGCGAGGGCGTCCATGTGCGGGGTCACGGCCGCCTGCAGAGGCGTGCGCGCATTGAGCTCGTCCAAGGGCCAGTCGCCCATGCCGTCGGCTATCAGGAACAGATACTTCATGCCTTGCCCGCGCCTCCATCAACAATTTCGTGCGAAAACGCGAGATCATACGTACTTGCGCCCCGTCTCGCAAGCGTGGGCACGTAGCCTGGCGCGCCGGCTCAGTAAACGGCCATGGCGGCCAAGACGATGAAGAGAATGGCCAGCAAGAGCATAATGACGAATAGGACGACAAGGAATTTCGCTACGCCCCTGCTGAATCTGGCCGCGCCGGTGAAGCCGAGGAAACCGAAGATGATGGATAGGATGAAGAAGATAAGCGCCCATTTGAGCATGCCGCACCTCCTGGCCTCAAGATAGCAGAGGGGCAGGGCCGCGCCCAGGCCGGAATGGGTATTACGCGCTCCGGTATTTCTCACGCCGCGAGTCGGCGCCATCGCAGGCTATGGATACTTGCCAGACGCTGCATCCCACCCTCCGCCGACACATCCACGACCGCGTCAAGGCTGCCCGCCTGGGGCTAACGGCAGCTTCCTCTTGCCTGAAGGCCATGAAGGAGTTTAGCCTCTCCGCTTCCTTTTCAATATGGGCGTGAAGCGCCTTCGGCGGCTGCATGCCGCAGGCGGTCCGCGAGACAATAGGGAGCACTGTGAAGATGGAATTGGTGATTCGCCCGGCCACCCGTGACGACGTGCCGCTCGTGCTGACGTTCATCAAGAATTTGGCCGAGTACGAACGGTTGTCCCACGAAGTCACGGCCACGGAACAGGACCTTGCCGATACGCTCTTCGGCCCCCGGCCTGGAGCCGAAGTCCTGTTAGGCTTTGCGTCCGGCGAGCCGGCCGCCTTTGCCCTGTTCTTTTCCAATTATTCTACTTTCTTGGGGAAGCCGGGTATCTACCTGGAGGATCTTTTCGTGCGGCCCGCCTGGCGCGGCAAGGGCTTCGGCAAGGCCATGCTGTCGGCCGTGGCGAGAACGGCGGTGGAGCGGGGCTGCGGACGCCTGGAGTGGTCCTGTCTGGATTGGAACGAGCCGTCCATCGGCTTCTACAAATCCCTGGGCGCGCAAGCCATGGATGAATGGACCGTGTACCGGCTGACGGGCAACACGCTGAAGGGCTTCGCGGGCGCGGAGTGATCCGCCATTAGTCCCGAGTGGCGCTGGCAGCGCGCATGAGCGCCTGAAAGACCTCCTCGGGGGTGATCGAAGCAAGGCACTCACGGCCGCGTGCGCAGCCGCTGCCGCCGTGCAGGGAGCAGGGGCGGCACGGCAGCGTCCGTTCCAGGACAGCATCGTGCTCCCCGGAGGGAAAGAAGCCCCAGGCGCGGGTAGTGGGACCGAAAAGGGCGGCCACCGGCGTGCCCACGGCCGTGGCCATGTGCATGGGGCCGGAGTCGCCCGTGACGCATACGTCGCAGGCCGCCAGCAGGGCGCAGCTACCGCGCAGGTCCGAGCCTCCGGTGAGGTCTCTGGCCCCGGCGCGTTCGCGCAGGAATGGCGCGCGGTCATGGCCGATGACTATCCAATCCCAGCCGCTGTCCTCCAGCAGATCCACCAGACGGAACCAGTTTTCGTGCGGCCAGGCCTTGGCCGCGTGAGTGGCGTAGGGATGCAGGGCAGCCAGGGGGCGCTGGCCGTCGCTCACGCCTCGTTCCATCAGGAATATGCGCGCCTGGGCCAGCTCGCGTTCATGCAGGAAAACCCTGGGCCGCAGTTGCTCGGGAGACGGCGCGGTGGAGTCCAGGGCCATGGCGTAACGCTGGGGCACGCTGCTCTGGCCAAGCCTGCGGCCGGCCCAGTCGAACCGGCCAAGGCGGTAGAGCCTGCGCAGCAGGGAGTGCTTTGGGTAGCGCCTGACCTGTCCTTTCCACATGGAGGCCAACAGCAGGGAGCGGCCGGTCCCGTGCAGGTCCACGAGCAGGCGGTCGCCGTACGTCTTCGCGATTTCGTTGGCGGTCCTGAACCAGCGGTCGAGTCCCTGGGGGTTGATGCCCACCACGCGTTCCACAGCCGGATGATGGTTGAAGAGCTTGGCAAAGGCCTCGCGCGTGATGACCGTGAAGCGCATGTTGCGTGTGTGGTGCCACCAGTCGAGCACGCCCGTGGTGAGCACCACGTCGCCCAGGGCGCTCAGGCGAAACACTGCTGCATGCTTCAATTCACCCGACTGCCCGACTCCTGGTGCCGCCTCATGCACGACAACGCGTCCCGGACCGCTCACGCTCTTACCTCGGCCAATACCTTCCGAACGGCCTGCCAAGCCTGTTCAGGCATTATGCGCTTCATGCACTCGTGATGCCCTTTGGGGCATTGCCGGTGGCCGTGCAGGCCGCAAGGGCGGCAGTCCACGTCGACCTCAAGCACAAGCGAGCGTGGCCCCCGAGGGAAGAAGCCGAAACGCTCCACTGTGGGGCCGAACATGGCCACGACCGGAACGTGCTGAGCCCAGGCCAGATGCATGGGGCCGGAGTCATTGCTCACATATGCCGACAGTCGCGCCAGGTAGGCTGCCAGCGCTGGCAACTTGAGCTTTCCGGAAAGGTTGATCACGGCCTTATCGGCTCCATGGCGCGCTTCGGCAAGGACCTGGGCGGCCACGGACTCTTCGCCCGGACCGGCAAAGACCATGGCGCGCAGGCCATTCTCCACGACCAGGTCGAGCAGCTGGGCGTAATGCTCCGCAGGCCAGCGCTTGGTCGGCCAGACACTGCCGGGATGCAGTCCGACGACCTGTGTCGCGGGATCGTCCAGACCGTGCTCCCGCCAGAAGCGGGCCGCATCCTCCACGGCTTCTGCCGGTGGAGTGAAATGCGGCCACTGCTCATCGGCCGGGATGCCCAAGGGGATGAGCAGGCGGTTCAGGCGCTCGATTTCATGAAGATGCCCGAAGCGGCGGTCCACGACCTGCGTGTAAGCCAGACGGTTGAACCAGGGCGTGGAGTAGCCGATGCGCACGGGCGCTCCCGCGGCCTGGGCCACAAGGGCGCTGCGCAGGCTGCGATGGGTCGAGATCCACAGATCGAAGCCCATGGGCCGTAAGGTCTTGCCGTAACGCCACGCTCCGGGCAGACTGGCTTGTGCGCCGCGCTTGTCGAACTCGTGCACGCCGGCTAGGCAGGACTGGCCGGCATAGAGCCCGCCGAAGCCCCGGCGTACGAAGAAGTGGATGCGCGCGGCGGGATAAGCACGGGCAAGGGCCTGCAAAAGCGGCAGCGTCAACACGCTGTCGCCCAGATAGGCGGTTTGCCAAACACCGATGGTACTGAAAGGGATATTGCTCGTCATGTCCAGGGCAGATCAATGCGGCAGAAGGCCTTGCGAGTCAAGTACGGGGCTGTAAAGGCTGCTTGCGATGGACAGGGTCATCTGCTAGGTAATTCAGAATCATTCTGTGTGGAGTGATTCATTGTCTAACCACCACCCGCCAAGGCGGTTCAACGCAGCATCATGTTCGAGCTCATCCTGGCCATGGGGCTTGCCGCGGGCATATCGTTCATCTGCTCTGTGAGTGAGGCGGTCTTGTACTCCGTGCCCTTGAGCAGGATAGAAGACCTGCGCAGGCAGAAGAGGAAGTCGGGCGAGACGCTCTCCCAGCTCCGCGAAAACATAGAGCGCCCCATCACCGCCATCCTGACCCTGAACACCATCGCCAACACGGCGGGTGCATCCATCGCCGGAGCGGCCGCGGCCAGAGTTTTCGGAGCCGAGGCCCTGCCTCTGTTCGTGGTTGTCTTCACCGCGATCATTCTTATCTTTTCCGAAATCATCCCCAAGACGTTGGGGGTGAGCTATACGCGGACCCTTGCCCCGCTGCTGGCCGGGCCCATCAAATTCACGATTCTGGCCATGAACCCGCTCATATGGGCCCTCGGATTGCTGGCGAGGCTTGTCAAGGGCAGGGGACGCGGGCCGCAGACCACGGAAGACGACATACGGGCCACTGTCAGCCTGGTGCGCAAGGCCGGACTCATCAAGCCCTATGAGGAAATGTCCATCCGCAACATCCTGTCCCTGGATCAGAAGACCGTGGAACAGATCATGACTCCGCGTACGGTGGTATTTTCCCTGCCGGTGGAGCTGACGGTTGCACAGGCCAGGGCGACCACCGAGCTCTGGCCGCACAGCCGCATACCCGTGTATGAAGGCGAGGACCGCGAGGACATCGTAGGCCTGGTGTACCGGAGGGAACTGCTGGAGGCCCTGGCCAACGACCAGGATGATTTGCGCCTGGAGCGCATGATGAAACCAGTGGAGTTCGTCCTGGAGACCACGACCCTGGACAAAGTGCTCAATAAGTTCTTAGAATCCAGGAACCATCTGCTGGTGGTTTTGGACGAGTATGGCGGACTCTCGGGGGTAATCACCCTGGAGGACGTGCTTGAGGAAATATTGGGCAAAGAGATCGTGGACGAAACCGACCAGGTCGTCGATATGAGAGAGCTGGCGCGCTCGCGCAAGGAAAGCCTGGTGCGCGGCTCTGGACGCGAGCCCGGCGGGCGCTCGGCGCAACGTGAAGAGATTCCCCTTCCATGGAGGTTCCATGAATAAGGCTAAGAGCGGCAAAGGCATCTATATCGCGGCCCTCGTGCTGTTTCTCGGCGGACTCGGCTATCTGCTGTTCTCCGGCCTTTCGAGTGGAAGTGTATATTTTCTGAATGTATCCGAAGCTTTGGCAATGGATACAGGAAAACTCTCCCAGGCAAGGCTTTTCGGCACTGTGGCCGCGGATGATCTGCACGCCAAGGAAGGCGGTTTGGGTGTGATTTTCCAGCTTGTGGACAAGGAAGACGCGAGCAAGCGCATCCGGGTCGATTACGGCGGAGCCGTGCCGGACACGTTCAAGCCCGGAGTGGAGGTCATCGTTGAAGGCGGCCTCGATCCGCAGTCGCAAGTCTTTTCGGCCTCGATGCTCATGACCAAGTGTCCGTCCAAGTATGAAAAGGAAAACCGGAGCTGATGCCGCTCCAGATATGTTATTGGCCGCTGAGGCAGCTGCCCTGCCGGCAAGGCGTGCTGTGCCCATGAGCAACGCGGATCCGGACCGGGCTGGCGCGGGGGCATGGGAGGTGCGGATACCTTTCCCTAGCATGCTCCGCACGCCTCGAAGCGTTGTGGCCCTATTCGCCTGGCGTTTGCTGCCGAGTCCATGGGAGTTCGCCAGCGGTTGAGTTTATTTCCGTAGCAGTCTATCTTCCCCACGCCCTGAGACCTTTTCCGATGGAGCGAGCATGATTCTCTTCGCCTACTGGAGTCTGCTGTTCTGCCTTCTGCTCAGCCTTTTCGCCGGCGTTGCCGCGGCCTATCAGGCCTGGCAGGGCAGGGGGGAAGGACTGGCCGTATTGGAGTACGCCCACCACGCCGTTTCCGCGGTGCTGACCCTTGCCTCGGCAATCCTGTTTGCCGCTTTCGTGGGCAAGGACTTCTCTTTCAAGTACGTGGCCGAATACTCGGACTCCGTGCTGCCCCTGTTCTATTCCGTGACCGCCTTCTGGGCCGGTCAGGAAGGCTCGCTGCTCTTCTGGGCCTGGATCGTGGCCCTCATGGGCTCGGTGTTCCCGTTTACCCGTGATTATCGAGAACTGAGCGGGCAGGCGCGCGTTTTCTACTGGCTGTTCTTCTTCCTCATACAGGGCTTCTTCATGCTGGCCCTCACCAACTGGAACAACCCGTTCATCGAGTTCTCTCCGGCGCCGGCTGACGGCCGCGGATTGAATCCATTGCTGCAGAATCCTGGCATGATCTTCCACCCTCCGCTGCTCTTCCTGGGATACGGCGGCTTCACCATTCCCGCCTGCTTGGCCTTGGCGGCCTGGCTGACGGGTGAGCGCCGCTCCTGGCTGGATATGGGCCGCAACTGGGCCATCGTCGCCTGGGTATTCCTCACTGCCGGCATCGTGCTGGGGGCCTGGTGGTCCTACATGGAACTGGGGTGGGGCGGATACTGGGCCTGGGACCCGGTGGAGAACGCCTCGCTCATTCCCTGGCTGTCGGCCACGGCCTTCCTGCATACCGCGCTCATCGAGGAACGCCGCGGAGCACTCAGGCGTACCAACGTGGTGCTGATCTCACTCACCCTTGTTTTGTGTTATTTCGCCACATACCTCGTGCGCAGCGGCGTCATCCAATCCTTGCATGCCTTCGGTGCCGGGGGCATCGGCGGGCCGTTGCTCATGTTCATCTCTGCTGGCCTTATCATGACCGCGTTTGTGGTTGCCCTCGGTCGCGGCGAGGTAGGCAAGGAGCTTGCCGGACTTTACAGCCGTCCTGGATTTCTCGTCCTTACGGCCTGGCTGCTGCTGGCCATCGGTGGCGTTATCCTCATGGGCACCATGTGGCCGGTCATCAGCTCCCTGTGGAGCGCACAGCCCATTGGCCTTGATGTGCATTTCTACAACCGCGTGACCTTGCCGCTCTTCCTGGGCATCGCCGCCCTGCTTGTCGTCTGTCCTTGGCTGCAGTGGCGGGAGGGGCTTCGCGACAGGCGCGGCTTGGGTATTGCCCTCGGCGTACTCGTGGCGGCTCTTGCTGTCCTGGCCGTAGGAGGCATGACCAAGCCCATGGCGCTGGCGGGAACGGCCCTGGCGGCGGCTTGCCTGGTCGGAGTGATCCTGGTCCTGGTTCTCGATGCCGCCGCGCGGAAGCGTCGTTCTTCCCTGGGAGCCTGGGGCGTGCATTTCGGCCTCGCATTGATCGTCCTGGGCGTGGCCGTCTCGGGCCCTTACCAGTTCAGCCGGGAGGCAGTGCTCCAACCCGGCGGTTCCATCGAAATGGGCGGTTACAACCTGGTCTACGAAGGACATGAGGAGCGAAGCAGCGAGGCCATGATTCTGGTGGAAGCCAGAGTGCGGGTCGAGCGGGATGGCAAGCTCGTGGGCATGCTCACGCCCCAGCGCCGCCTGTATCGGAATTTCGACCAGCCTTTTGCCGAGGTTTCCACGGTCTTCTCCTTGGGCACGGAAGTCTATGCCACTCTGCTGGGCCTGACTCAGAAGGGCGATGCCAGCCTCAAGTTCAGCTTGCACCCGCTGGTCAACTGGATCTGGGTCGGCGGTACGATCATGTGTCTGGCCGGATTCCTGGCCCTGCGTAGCGGAAACGGACGCCGCGAAGGATTTCCGGAGCAGCAGGAGCGGATGTGATCCGGGTGATGCGATTGGAGCCTGCATGAGCGGAGCGGATCACGTGCTGCTCACCCTGCGCGGCGTGGGCAAGCTGTACGGTCGCAAGCTCGTCTTCAAGGGCGTGACCCTGGATGTGCGCGCTGGCGAGGTCTGGCTGGTCGTAGGCCCGAACGGCGCCGGCAAGTCCACGCTGCTTGGCATCATGGCCGGACTCGTGCGTCCCACGACCGGCAGCCGGGAGTTGCATATCGGGCAGGATAAGCTGGCCTACCTGGGGCACCAGACGTTTCTCTATCCGCGGCTCACGGCGCGCGAGAACCTGGTCTTCTGGGCGCGCATGTACGGCCGCAAGCCTCAGGCCGACCAGATCGACGCAGCGCTGGAGCGCGCCGGGCTGGGCAAGGCGGCAGAGGAGCAGGCCGGGCGCTTCTCGCGCGGCATGGCCCAGCGATTGTCCTTGGCGCGGGTTTTTCTTGTGGAACCGAGCCTCATATTCCTGGACGAGCCGGGTACGGGCCTTGACGCCCGCTCCATGCAGACTCTGCGGAGTGAGATCGGCGCAGCCCGCGAACGGGGCGTGGCCCTGGTCTGGATCAGTCATCAGGTTGCCGCGGACCTGCCCCTGGCCGACCGGGTCCTGGCTCTAGGTGAAAACCGGGTGAGCTATGCCGGGCCGGCTTCCGGCTTCGAGCCCACGGAGAGCATGCTGTGCTGAGCCGCGCCCGTGCAATCGCCGCCAAGGATTTGCGCTTGGTTCTCGCGGGAGGGCAGGGCCTTTCTCAGGCCGCGCTGCTCGGCCTGCTGCTCATCTTCGTCTTCAGCCTGGCGACTCCGGTGGGCCAGACAATGCCTGCCCAGGGGGCGGCAGCAGTCTTTTGGCTTTCCAGCGCTTTTGGCCTGGTGCTTGTCTTCAACACATTGTACGGGCTCGAGGAGGCTGGCGGAGCGCGCATCGGGCTGTTGCTCTCACCGGCGCCCGTGCATGCCGTCTGGTTGGGGAAGGCCATGGCGGGCCTGGTCTTGCTTTTGATGATCCAGGTCGTGTTTGGCCCTGCCGTGGTGGTCTTCTTGGGGCAGGATGTGCAGGGCTCCCCCCTGCCTGTGCTTGCAACGGTGCTCGCCGTTGACTGGGGCCTGGCGGTGCTGGGCTCGCTGCTGGGTGCCCTGTCTCAAGGGCAGGCCGGCCGTGAGTCGCTCCTGTCCATTGCCCTGTTTCCGCTGTTGATCCCGGTGCTCCTGGCCGGCATTCGCATCGGGGCCGGCTTGTTCGCGCCGGCGCCGGATGGCGATGCATCCGGCTGGCTCGGCCTCGTGCTGGGTTTCGATGCCATGTTCACGGCCGCCGCCGTGGTGTTGTTTCCCTTCGTATTCACCGGAGAGGAGTAAGACGTGTCGCGCGCGGGAATTTTCGCCCTGGCCTCCGTTCCGGCGCTGCTGGTCGGCCAGTGGTTCATCTGGGTGTATGCGCCGGTGGAGCAGACCATGGGTCTGGTGCAGAAGATCTTCTACATGCACCTGCCCTTGGCCTGGTGGGCCATGTTCAGCTTTTTCATGGTGTTCGCGTGCAGCGGGCTGTATCTCCTGCGGCGCAAGGACAGCTTCGACCTGCTGGCCGGCGCCGCCGCCGAGCTTGGCGTGCTCTTCTCCGGTCTGGCGCTGGCCACTGGCTCCATCTGGGGCCGGGCTGCCTGGAACGTCTGGTGGACCTGGGATCCTCGTCTGACCACGACGTTGATCATGTGGTTCATCTATGCGGCATACCTGGTGCTGCGCGGCGCGCCGCTGGGCGGAGAGCGTCGGGCCATGGCCTGCGCCGTGCTCGGCATCGTTGGCTTCCTGGATGTTCCGCTGGTGTTTTATTCGGCGCGCATGTGGCGTTCCATCCATCCGGCCGTCCTGGGCAGCCAGGGCGGAGGCATGGAGCCGGAGATGTGGCATGCGGTATTTGCCAACCTCGGGGCGGTGGGCCTGTTGTGGCTGGCGCTGCTCATGTTGCGCTACAGCCAGCTTGCCGCCGCGCGTCGCATCGAGGGGTTGGCCGCTGCCCGCCAATGGGACTAGGGATATAAGTGGAAGGCGTAGGCCAAGGCGTCCCATGCGCTTAATGCCTGTGCAGAAAGTCGCCTTGCGTATGGATTTCAAGGCTTGCCAATACGGAAAGGAGCGCCGATGACTGCGAGCGGATACATCTGGACTGCCAATTGCCTGGTCTGGGCGGCTCTGGGCCTGTACGTGTTCTGGATGTCGCGCAAGGCCGCTGAGATCGACCGGCGACTTGCGCAGCTTGAACTGGTGAGTGAACTCAGTTCAGGCAAGGAGTAGGAGGAATCATGGTTGGAACCGCATTCAAGGGCAAGAGCAGCCTGGGCGTTAAACTGACGGTGGCCTTGGCCGCCATCGGGCTCGTAGTCATGTTTGCCTCGTCCATCATCCATAGACTGGAGAGCCCCTCGCGCAAGGAGTTTCTGCGCCAACCGGACCAGACTGCCCAGCAAGGCATGGCCGGTCAGGACATGAACGAAATGGGCAAGCTCATGGCAGCGTTGCGTGAAAATCCCGATGATCCGCAGGCAAATCTGGATATCGCCAAGGCGTTCATGCGCATGCAGGAATTCGAGCGGGCCGACATGTTCCTGCAGCGGGCCCTCCAGGCTGATCCGAACAATATCGAGGCCTTGCGCCTGCTTGCCATGGCGGCTTTTCATGCGCAGCGGCACGAACAGGCGGCCCAGGCGCTCATGCGACTCCTGGCCAAGCGCCCGGATGATGCCGGTGCGCACTTCAATCTGGCGGTGCTCTACAGCCATTATCTTGAAGATGAGCAAAAGGCCGAATTTCATATGCGCAAGGCGAGAGAGCATGCCAAAGACGATCCCCAACTTTTGGAAATGATCGAACGTGAAGCCCAGGCGCACGGCGGTTAGTATTGGGTCAGAACAGATATCTTTGACAGCAGGCGTCGTTCCCAAGCATGACCTTCATATGCAGTCGTATTGACAGGAATGTGTCATTTTTTAAAATACATCGTTTGGCAATACAGGAGCCTTAATGGGTAAAACCGACGCAGTGAAGGTCGGTCGTTCAACATCCGTTCAAGGAGAGGGGTTTATGAAACGCATTGTGTTCATGCTGATTCTGGCATGCCTGGGGCTCATCGCCCTGGCGGGTTGCGGCAACGAGCCGGCCAAGGAAGAGGCCAAGACCGACGCCGCCCCTAAAGCCGCCCCCGCGGCCGGTGGCGCGATCGTGCTCGGTGCGGCCGGCGCCCACAGCGGCGACTTGGCCTCCTATGGCCTGCCTTCGGTGAACGCCGCCAAGCTGGTGGCCAAGATGTACAACGAGAAGGGCGGCCTGCTCGGCCGTCAGGTCGTGGTCCAGTCCGAAGACGACCAGTGCAAGCCCGAATTGGCCACCAACGTGGCGACCAAGCTCGTCTCCGACAAGGTGATGGTGGTCATGGGCCATATCTGCTCCGGCGCCACCAAGGCCGCCCTGCCCATCTACAGGGATGCCAAGCTCGTGTGCATGTCTCCTTCGGCTACCAATCCGCCCTTGACCCAGAGCGGCGAGTATCCCAACTTCTTCCGCACCATTGCTTCCGACGACGCCCAGGCCAAGATTGGCGTGGACTACGCCATCCAGTCGCTCGGCGCGAAGAAGATCGCCGTGCTGCATGACAAGGGCGACTACGGCAAGGGCTACGCCGAGTTCGCCAAGGCCTTCATCGATCAGGGCGGACAGGCCAAGGTCGTGCTTTTCGAGGGCGTGACCCCCGGCGCCGTGGACTACTCCGCTGTGGTGAACAAGGTCCGCCAGTCCGGCGCCGACGTGGTCATTTTCGGCGGCTACCATCCCGAGGCCTCCAAGATCGTTTCGCAGATGCGCAAGAAGCAGATGAAGACGCCCTTCCTGTCCGATGACGGCGTGAAGGACGACACCTTCATCAAGGTCGCCGGCGCCGACGCCGAGGGCGTCTACGCTTCCGGCCCGCGCGACATCTCGGCCAACCCGCTCTACAAGCAGGCCATCGAACAGCACAAGGCCGAGTTCGGCTCCGAGCCCGGCGCGTTCTTCCCCGAGGCCTACTCCGCCAGCCTTGCGCTCCTGAACGCCATCGAAAAAGCCGGTTCAACGGACTACGACGCCGTGGTCAAGGCTCTGCGCAGTGAATACGTGGATACCCCGGTTGGCCGGATCTCCTTCGACGAGAAGGGTGATGCCATCGGCGTCGGCTTCTCCATGTACCAGGTCCAGAACGGTCAGTTCGTGGAACTCAAGTAGCATTCTCATATGATCGAGCATTGAAGGGGGCGGATGAATAGTCCGCCCCCTAATTGTTGCTAAACCGTCCATATCCCGTTACACCGGTGGCGTCCGCGGGCATGCTCCGCGAATCCCATGCCCAGGCCTTTGATTCGGGATGCGGGCTCCGGCTCCGGCCGGTCCCTTGGACTGAGGCGCATGCGCGCCAGCGGCGGAACGGCCTTTACCAGGCGGATTTGGAACACACTCGGCAGGTAACAATGGAATTCTTCTGGGAATACTTCTTTGGTGGCTTGACCAGGGGGAGCATCTACGCGCTCATCGCCCTGGGCTACACCATGGTCTATGGCATCATCGAGCTCATCAACTTCGCCCACGGCGAGATATACATGATCGGTGCCTTCACCGGTCTCATCGTGGCCGGCGTGCTTGGCGTGCTCGGCTTCCCGGGACTGGCGATCCTGGCCATCGCCCTGGTGGCGGCGGTCATCTGGGCCGCGTCTTACGGGTACACGGTGGAGAAGATCGCCTACAGGCCGTTGCGTAATGCTCCGCGCCTCTCGCCGCTCATCTCCGCCATCGGCATGTCCATCTTCCTCCAGAACTACGTTCTGCTCGCCCAGACTTCCGATTTCCTGCCCTTCCCGCGGCTCATCCCGAACTTTGAGTTCCTGGGTTCCTTCGCGATGATCATGGGCTCCAGCGATCTGGTCATCGTGGTCGTATCGGCCCTGGTCATGGTCGGCTTGACCCTGTTCATCAAGTACACGCGCCTGGGCAAGGCCATGCGAGCCACGGCCCAGAACCGTAAGATGGCCCAACTGGTGGGCGTCAACGTGGATCGCGTCATCTCGGCCACCTTCGTCATCGGTTCGACTCTGGCGGCCATCGGCGGAGTGCTCATCGCCTCGCACATCGGCCAGATCAACTTCTTCATCGGCTTCATCGCCGGCATCAAGGCCTTCTCCGCCGCGGTGCTTGGCGGCATCGGCAGCATCCCCGGAGCCGTGCTCGGCGGGCTCATCTTGGGTTGGACCGAGAGCTTCGCTACTGGATATGTCTCCAGCGACTACGAAGACGTGTTCGCCTTCGCCTTGCTGGTCGTCATCCTTATTTTCAGGCCTTCCGGCATACTGGGCAAGCCGCCCACGCAGAAGGTCTAGCCGGCAGTTCGGACAGATCGGCTTCGGCCGTTTCGTCCGTACGGGACAGTCGAAAGAAATTTCTAGCAACAGGGCTTCCATCGGTATGCACGGACTGAAGAAATCGCTCCTGATAAGCGCCTGGTTCATGTTCCTGACCTTCCCCATCATGGTCATCCGCGTGAACACGGTCTACAAGACCATCGAATGGCGCTGGATGAATCTGCTATGGGTCGGTCTGGGCGCCTTTGTTCTGTCCATGGTCTGGCGCTACCTCATCCAGCGCCGGGAACTCGGCCGCGCGAAGGATGAGTCGGGCAAGGCCGCCGATCTGCCCCTGGCAAGGCGGCTGATCGGACACCGCCACTTCAGGATGGGAACCCTGGCCTTGGTGGCCGGCGTCGCCCTGATCTTTCCCTTGGTGTTCTCCACGTATCAGACGAACATAATGACCTCGACCATGCTGTACGTGGTCCTCGGTCTGGGGCTGAACATCGTCGTAGGCTTGGCGGGTCTGTTGGATCTGGGCTATGTGGCTTTTTATGCCGTGGGGGCCTACACCTATGCCCTGCTCAACTATCACTTCGGGCTGGGTTTCTGGACCGTGCTGCCTGTTGGAGCCGTCCTGGGCGCGATGTTCGGCCTGATGCTCGGTTTCCCCATACTGCGCTTGCGCGGCGACTATCTGGCCATCGTTACCTTGGGCTTCGGTTCCATCATCCGGCTTGTGCTGGAGAACTGGAACGAATTCTCGCAAGGCCCGAGCGGCATCTCCAATATCGCGCGTCCCGGTTTTTTCGACATGAGCTTCACGGTAAGCCAGTCGGTCACCTATCTTTACTATATCATGCTCGGCCTTGTTCTTTTGACCATCCTGGTGGTCAACCGGCTCAAGGACTCGCGCATCGGGCGAGCCTGGCTGGCCTTGCGTGAGGACGAGATCGCCTGCCAGGCCATGGGCATCGACAAGATGAAGACCAAACTCCTGGCCTTCGCCCTGGGCGCCACCTGGGCAGGCATCGCCGGAGTCGTCTTCGCGGCCAGGACCACCTTCATCAACCCGGCCAGCTTCACCTTCCTTGAGTCGGCCTTCATCCTGTCCATCGTCGTCCTGGGAGGCATGGGCTCCACCCTTGGTGTCATTCTTGGCGCGTTCATCCTCATCCTCCTGCCCGAGTACATGCGCGCCTTCTCTGAATACCGCATGCTGCTCTTCGGCGCGACCATGGTCCTGGTCATGGTCTTCAGGCCACAGGGATTGGTGAAGTTCGAACGCAGGCGCTACGTGATCAATGACGCGGGCCAGTCCGAGGGTAAGCGCCCGGCAAGCAAGGAAGCAGGCGAGCAGGCCTGAGCGGGACAGTCATGAAACCGGTTCTCGAAGTACAGAAAGTAAGCATGGACTTCGGCGGCCTGCGGGCGCTGAGCGAAGTCGATCTGGTCATCAACCAGGGCGAGATCGTGGCCCTCATCGGCCCCAATGGCGCAGGCAAGACGACCTTTTTCAATTGCGTGACGGGTATTTATGAGCCGACCGAAGGCAGTGTGATGGTCACGCCTCCCGGCAAGGCGAGCAAGCGCATCAACGGTCTCAAGCCCAACCAGGTCACGGAACTGGGCATGGCCCGCACGTTCCAGAACATCCGGCTCTTCCCGTCCATGACAGTGCTCGAAAACGTCATGATAGGCCGGCACTGCCGCACCAAGACCTCGGTGCTCGGAGCGGTGCTGCGCACTCCGCGTGCCCGCCGCGAGGAGCAGGAGGTTGTGGACCGCAGCTACGCGTTGCTCAAACGCGTCGGGCTGAGCAAGTACTACAATGAATTGTCCAGCAACCTGCCCTACGGTGCCCAGCGAAGATTGGAAATCGCCCGGGCCATGGCCACGGATCCTTTCGTGCTTCTGTTGGACGAGCCCGCCGCCGGCATGAACCCTCAGGAAACCGAGGAACTCAAGCGTCTGGTGGTGCGCATTCGCGAAGAGGACAACTTGTCCATCCTGCTCATCGAGCATGACATGAAGATGGTCATGAGCCTGTCGGATCGCATTTACGTCATGGAATACGGCAAGAAGATCGCCGAGGGAACGCCCCAAGAGGTTCGCGCCGATCCACGAGTCATCCAGGCCTACCTCGGAGAGGAAGAGAATGCTTGAGCTGAGGCATATCGATTCGTTTTACGGCAGCATCCAGGCCTTGCGCGATGTGAGCATGCGCGTGGAGCAGGGTGAGATCATCACGCTTATTGGCGCCAACGGGGCAGGCAAGACGACAACGCTCATGTCCATTTGCGGCGTGGTGCCCCCCCGCAACGGCGAGATCATCTTCGAAGGCAAGCCCATCCATGAGCTGTCCACGGACCAGATCGTGGCCCTGGGCATTTCCCAGGTTCCGGAGGGACGGCTCATCTTCCCGAGCCTTACGGTCACCGAGAACCTGGACATGGGGGCCTTCCTCCGTCGCGACCGAGCGGGAATCAAGCGCGATCAAGAATACATTTACGAGCTCTTTCCCATTCTTTCGAGCCGGCGCCGCCAGCTCGGCGGGACGCTTTCCGGCGGTGAGCAGCAGATGCTTGCCATCTCGCGCGCCTTGATGGCCCGACCTCGCCTGCTCCTGCTTGATGAGCCGTCGCTGGGTCTTGCTCCGCTCATCATCCGGCAGATCTTCGAGATCATCGAGAAGATCAACAAGGAGAGCAATACAACCATCTTCCTGGTGGAGCAGAATGCCAACCAGGCCCTCAAGGTCGCTCACCGGGGCTACGTCATGGAGAACGGCCGTATCACCATGAGCGACACGGCGGCTCATCTTCTTGAGAATGAGGACGTGAAGAAGGCTTACCTTGGCCTATAGCACGGGCAAGGCCCCACTCATCATCCCGATCTGCTCACCGGAGCGATAGGCTATGGGACTGATCCTGACCACTGAAGCGCTCAGCAAGCGCTTTGGTGGACTCATGGCCCTGTCCGATGTCAGCCTTGCCGTGGAGGCCGGGACCATATTCGGCATTATCGGCCCAAACGGCGCAGGCAAGACGACCCTGTTCAACTGTATCGCAGGTGCTTTCAGGCCGACTTCAGGGCGCATCACCCTCCATGGGTGTCAAGCGCAGCAGCGCCTTTCTTGGCGCAATGGCGGTGCAGACTGCAGGATTGAAGGCCTTCGCCCCGACCATTTGGCGAGTCTTGGGATTGCCCGCACTTTCCAGAATATCCGGCTCTTCGCGGAACTGAGTGCGCTGGATAACGTGCGTGTGGGGCGACACGTCCGCTCGCGCCAAGGCTTTTGGGGCGCTGTCCTGCGCCTGCCTGCACAGAAGCGTGAAGAGCGCGAGATCAAGGAGGCCGCCCTGCGCCAACTGGCCTTCGTGGGCCTGGAGGCCAGGGCCGGCGTGCCTGCCGGCAGCTTGTCCTATGGTGATCAGCGCCGGTTGGAGATCGCCAGGGCCCTTGCCTGTGAACCGAGGCTGCTCCTTCTGGATGAGCCGGCCGCGGGCATGAATCCACGCGAAACCGCCGGACTTGTGGATCTCATCAAACAGGTTGCGGATTCGGGCGTCACCGTGGTGCTCATCGAGCACGACATGCGGCTGGTCATGAGCCTGTGCCAACGTCTGGCCGTGCTGGACCACGGCATCAAAATCGCCGATGGCGATCCGCGAGCAGTGCGGGAGGACCCCGGGGTCGTGGAGGCCTATCTCGGCCGCTGAGCCGGTTCGCCCGCCTTCGACTAGGTGGTTGCCAGAAGTCATCCCAAGGTATATCCTGGGTGGATATACATTTAATGGGGTTCCAATTCCCCTGCCCAGCACCAACAAAAAGCAATACATGATCATGGCCGCCATTGTCCCGCACGGACCTGTAGGGGACCGGTGCCGGCGGCTACGGAGCCATACCCGAGGGAGGTTTGCATGGACAAGATCAGGGGCCAGGCGCTGACGTTCGATGATGTGCTCCTAGTTCCCGCCTATTCCGAGGTTACCCCGGATTTGGCGGACGTATCGACCCAACTTACGCCCACCATCAAGCTGAACATCCCCATCATGAGCGCCGCCATGGACACGGTCACGGAGTCGAGCATGGCCATCGCCATGGCCCGGCAAGGCGGAGTCGGCGTCATCCACAAGAATTTGTCCATCGAAGACCATGTGTACGAGGTCGGCAAGGTCAAGAAGTCCGAAAGCGGCATGATCCACGACCCGGTGACCATCAGCCCCGAGTTGACAGTGGGACAGGCGCTGGAGCTCATGGGCGAGTACCGCATCTCCGGATTGCCCGTGGTGGAGGGAGACCGGCTGGTGGGCATTTTGACCAACCGCGACGTACGCTTCGTGACGGACATGTCTTCCAAGGTCGCGGACGTCATGACCAGCAAGCGTCTCGTCACCGTGCCCGAAGGCACAACGCTTGAAGAGGCCAAGATGCACCTGCACGAGGCGCGCATCGAAAAGCTCCTCGTCGTGGACGAGAACAACAAGCTCAAGGGCCTTATCACGATCAAGGACATCGAGAAGAAGGGCAAGTACCCGAATTCGTGCAAGGACGAGAAGGGCAGGCTGCGCGTGGGAGCCGCGGTGGGCGTGGGGGCGGACCGAGACGCCCGGGCCGAGGCCCTCATCAGGGCCGGTGTCGACTTCCTGGTGCTCGATTCGGCCCATGGCCATTCCAGGAACATTCTTCGCGCCGTGGAAGCGCTCAAGTCGCAATTCCCAAATACGCAACTCGTGGCCGGCAACGTGGCTACCTATGAAGGCGCCAAGCAGCTCATCCAGGCCGGAGCGGATACGGTCAAGGTGGGCATTGGACCCGGCTCCATCTGCACCACGCGCATCGTTGCCGGCGTCGGCGTGCCCCAGGTGACGGCCATCATGGAAGCTGTCCGTGCCTGCCGCGAACATGACCGCTGCTGCATCGCGGATGGCGGCATCAAGTTCTCGGGCGACATCGTCAAGGCCATCGCCGCTGGCGCGGACACGGTCATGATCGGCAGCCTGCTGGCGGGCACGGAGGAGAGCCCGGGCGAGACCATCCTCTATCAGGGCCGCACCTATAAGATCTACCGGGGCATGGGCTCCATCGACGCCATGCGCGAAGGCAGCAAGGACCGTTATTTCCAGGAGAAGGCCTCCAAGTTCGTGCCCGAAGGCATCGTGGGCCGCGTGCCTTACAAGGGCCCGCTGTCCGAGAACATCTACCAGATGGTGGGGGGGCTCAAATCCGGCATGGGCTACTGCGGCTGCGCCACCATCGCCGAGCTCAAGGAAAAGACGAGTTTCATGCAGATATCCGCGGCGGGGCTGCGTGAGAGTCACGTGCATGACGTCATCATCACAAAAGAATCGCCCAATTATAACGTGGACAAGCTGTAAGTCGCGTTCTCGACAGGAAAGCGTTTTTTTACTAATGGCCTGAAGGCGTCAGACAGGGAAGCCCGCGACCGGCGATGCGCCGGCCAGGGCGGCCCGCCTGAAACAGCGCCGAGGAGATAGCATGGATAAGGTCGTTATACTGGACTACGGGTCGCAGTACACTCAGCTCATCGCCCGCAGGGTGCGCGAGGCGGGAGTATATTCTGAAATACACCCCTGCACTATTTCCGCGACAGAACTCAAGGCGCTGGATCCCGCGGCCCTGATCCTGTCGGGCGGCCCGGCCAGCGTGCTTGCTTCCGAGTCGCCTGGCTTGGACGTCAGTGTGCTGGATTGGGGCTTGCCGGTTCTGGGCATCTGCTACGGCATGCAGCTCCTGGCCCATTACCTGGGCGGCAAGGTTCATGCGGCCAAGGATCGCGAGTACGGCCGAGCCGATCTTGAGCTGCTGAGTCCGTGCGCTCTGTTCGAAGGCCTTTCAGGCACGACCGGCAAACACAAGGTCTGGATGTCGCATGGCGACCATGTGGATACTCCTCCGCAGGGGTTCGAGATCCTTGCGCGTACCGAGTCGCTCAAGGTCGCGGCCATGGCCGACGCGCGCAGGCGCCTTTACGCCATCCAATTCCATCCCGAAGTGGCCCATACCGACGAGGGCGACCTTGTCCTGCGCAACTTCCTGTTCAAGATCGCCGGCCTCAGGCCAGGCTGGACCATGGCTTCCTTTGTGGAGACAATGATCGAGGACATGCGCGCCAAGATCGGCGATGACCATGTGGTCTGCGGCTTGTCGGGCGGCATCGACTCCACCGTGGCGGCGGTGCTCCTGCACAAGGCCATCGGCAAGCGGCTGCACTGCATTTTCGTCGATAATGGCCTTCTGCGCATCAATGAGCGCGAGGAGGTCATCGATTTCCTCACCGAGCATTTCGAGCTGAACCTCCAGTACGTGGAGGCCCAGGATCTGTTCCTTTCCCGGCTTGCGGGAGTCACCGATCCCGAGCAGAAGCGCAAGATCATCGGCTACTCGTTCATTGAGGTATTCGATGCCGAGGCGCACAAGCTGCCGGGGGTAAAGTGGCTGGCTCAAGGCACGCTCTATCCGGACGTCATCGAGTCCATCTCCTTCAAGGGGCCCTCCGCGGTCATCAAGAGCCACCACAACGTGGGCGGCCTGCCCGAAAAGATGAAGCTCAAGCTCGTGGAGCCCTTGCGCGAACTGTTCAAGGACGAAGTGCGTAAGGTCGCCTATGAGCTGGGGCTGCCCGACAACATAATCTGGCGCCATCCTTTCCCCGGTCCGGGTCTGGCGATCCGTATCATCGGCGAGATCACCCAAGAACGCCTGAACATCTTGCGCCAGGCCGACAAGATAGTGCAGCATGAGCTGCAGGCCTCAGGCTGGTATAGGAAGGTCTGGCAGGGCTTTGCCGTGCTTCTGCCGCTCAAGACCGTTGGCGTGATGGGCGACGAGCGCTCCTATGAAAGCGTCATCGCCCTGCGCATCGTGGACAGCCTGGATGCCATGACCGCGGACTGGACGCGCGTTCCCTCGGAGATACTGGCGCGTATTTCCAACCGCATCATCAACGAGGTCAAGGGCGTCAATCGCGTGGTGTTGGACATCTCCTCCAAGCCGCCCAGCACCATCGAGTGGGAATAGCGATCCGGGCGCAACAGAGGGAAAACCGCAGACTGCGGCTGGGAATGATTCCCGGCCGTGCATGGATGTGAGACTATGTTCGGCATTGGAACTACCGAGCTGCTGATCATCATTCTTGTGGCGCTCGTCGTGCTGGGTCCGAGCAAGCTGCCCGAGATCATGAAGGCCATGGGCAAGGGCATTGCCGAGTTCAAGCGCCTGAGCACTGACGTCAAGTCGACCCTTGATGCCGAGGTCTCGCGTGCAGAGCGCGAGGACCGGCGCAAGGAAAAGGAACTGGCCGAGAAGAAGGCCAAGACGCGCGAGGAAGCCGCCCAAAAGGCCGAGAAAGACGAAGCCGCCCTGGTGCAGACCCACACCGGGACGGATCAGGCCGCAGCTCCCAAGCCGGTTGATGACGCGGCGCCCACGCGTCCCGAGGTGCAGGCTGGACAGGTCGCTGGTGCCCAGGTCAGCGGACCCGTGGCTGAAGCTCCCACCTCCGCCGACAAGGATAAGTCCCGAGGGGATAAGGCATGAGCCAGGACAAGCAGAGCTTGGAGCCTTCCTCCGGCGAGCAGAATGACCTGCCCGAATCTTCCGAGGCGGACTTGGGCGCGGACGCTGCTTCCGGCGATTCGGCCAGCCAGTCCGAAGACCAGTCCGAGGAGTTGT
>JAEYOJ010000078.1 GCA_023411815.1 Pseudomonadota bacterium
CGTTCTGTCGAGACCCAGAGCAGATTGCCTTTAAGACGCCCACTCCGGCGTTTACGGCGCAAGTGAATTGCGCCTACGCCGAAGCCAGCGGCAAGCCATGCCGACGCACGGCTTGCAGAGCATTTTCAAAAGGAAAATGCTTTATTGTTCAGATTATGGTCGGCGTATCGATCAAAACAACCGGGCGCACAGGCTCTTGAGCCTGCCGCGGATGAGCCGGTACGGATGGAAGGTCTGCTCTTCGAGGACATGGGGAATGGCGAAGCCCGAAGCATCAAAGCTCTCTGGCCGCGCCAGCGGGTAGGACAGATTCGAGACTTCCGAGCCAGGCAAGTCGCACCGCTTTGCCTCGTCCCATAAAGGCACGTCTTCCGGCAGCAGTCCCAGCATCCCGTACATCGCCGTGTCCAGGGCAACGCCGTCGGCCGAGGAGGCCAGCAGTCCCAGCGGATAAGGCTCGCCCTTGATGGGCCCGCGCACATGCATGGCCGTTATGCCGTCCAGCAAGTGCACGCACTTGGGCAGCAGAGCCTGGGCCACGTCCATGAGCGCGCTCTCGAAACGGTTGCCGTGATCGCCCCAGCGCGCGTGGGCGATGGCCTTGCGGCAGCCCACCACGCAGCCGAACAGGTTCTTCACCGCCGCCGACATGCGCATCTGGTTGTGGGCCTTGAGCTTGGGGAGGTTGAGGATGACATCCGCCTCCAGCGCCAGCGCCGCCAGCCCCAGGCTGCCGCCCTGGCGCAAGGGCAGCCTGCGCGGCTTGCACAAGGTGGCCAGCTTAACCGGCAGCCCGCGAAGAGCCTCGGCCAGCCCGCTCTGCCCCGCCACGCTCTCGGCCGAGCCGAAGGCAGGCGAGTCCGCCACCACCACCCGCACTCCGTAGTCCAGCACCCAACGGCAGGCCGCACGCACCACCAGCGGGTGCGTAGTGCACAATTCTGCATTGTTGCCGGAGACAAGGTTGGGCTTGAGCAGCACGAGGCTGCCGGCGGCGGGCCTGAAGCTGACTGCCTTGAACAGCCGGCCGACCTCGCGCAGGAGCGCCGCTTCCTCATAAGCCTTTATATGAGCCAAGGCGACATCGATCCGCATCGGCATTCCTTATCCCGGAGGTCCACACCGGTCAAAGCCGTTCGATTATCCGATCCGCGTGGACATTGCCCGCGCTTTTTTTTGTGATAGGCTTGACGGGCTGTCGAGTTTACATTGCCCGACTGTTTCATGGGGAGGCCATGAGCGACAATTTCGACGAATGCCACATCCAGGGCTCCACTGATACGTTCATCTGTTTCCTGCAGCGCATCCTGCGTTTCTCAGTGCGCGTGCTGGCGGTGCTCATGACCTTCGTCATCCTGTGGGGCATACTGGACGTGGTCTGGGTGCTCTACCTGCGCCTCATGGAGCCGCCTTTCATGCTGCTGCAGATCAACGACATCCTGGCGACCTTCGGCGCGTTCATGGCCGTGCTCATCGCCATCGAAATATTCGCCAACATCGTCATGTACCTGCAATCGGACATCATACATATCCGGCTGGTGCTCGCCACGGCGCTCATGGCCGCTGCGCGTAAGGTCATCGTGCTCGATTTCACCGAGGTGGAATCCCCTTACGTTTTCGCCCTGGCGGCCGTCATCATCAGCCTGGGCCTGTGCTACTGGCTGCTGACCAGTCGCCGGAAAGCCAGCAACGGAAACGCGGAACACGGATTACCCTGATCGAGCGCCCGCGGCCTTGCTCTTGCGAACCAAGCCTTCTAATGTGCGCCTGCTCCGTGGGCAAAGGCGCAGCCTCAATCCGGACGAGCTGCCGATCCGCTCACAATCCGAAGCTTTACCCGAGGAACCATGACCCAGAAGCATATCGAACGCGTTGCGGCCGAGCTTGGCCTTACGCAGCCCCAGGTCCGCTCCGTGGCCGAGCTTATCGAGGGCGGGGCCACGGTGCCCTTCATCGCCCGCTACCGCAAGGAAGCCACCGGCTCCCTGGATGAGGTGGCCGTGACGGCCATCCGCGACCGGCTGGAGGTTCTGGCCGAGTTGGATAAGCGCCGCGAGGCCATCCTGTCCTCCCTGGAGGAACGCGGCCTGCTGACGGACGAGCTGAAATCGGCCATAGACGCCGCGCCCAGCCTGGCCGAGCTGGAGGACATCTATCTGCCCTACCGGCCCAAGCGCCGCACGCGGGCCATGATCGCCATGGAGAAGGGGCTGGAGCCGCTAGCCCTGGCCATTTTTGAACAGGCCGACCTCGTTCCTTCCCGGGCAGCCGAGGCCTACGTGGACGCGGAAAAAGGCGTCGGGAGCGTGGACGAAGCATTGGCCGGCGCGCGGGACATCATCGCCGAGCGCGTGAGCGAGCACGCCGTGGCCCGTGCGGACATGCGCAGGCTGTTCGCCGAACGCGGTCTGATCCACTCCCGCCTGGCCAGGGGCAAGGACGAGACCGAGGCGGCCAAGTACCGGGACTATTTCGACTGGGAGGAAAAAGCCGCCCCGGCGGCGGGCCATCGCGTCCTGGCCATGCTGCGCGGCGAGCGCGAGGGTTTCCTGTCCGTATCCGTCCGCCCGCCCGAGGACATGGCCCTGTGGTTCCTAAACAAGCGCTTCGTGAAAGGCCGTGGGCCGTGCCAGGAGCAGGTCGCCCAGGCCGTCGAGGATGGCTACAAGCGCCTACTTGCGCCGTCCATGGAAAACGAGATGCGCACAGAACTCAAGAAGCGCGCCGACGCCGAGGCCATCGCCGTGTTCGCCGCCAATCTGCGCGAGCTGCTGCTGGCCTCGCCGCTCGGACAGAAGCGCATCATGGCCCTGGATCCCGGCTTCCGCACCGGAGCCAAGCTGGCCTGCCTCGACGGCCAGGGTCGTCTGCTGCATCACGAGACCATCTTTCCCATGGGCTCGGACAAGCAGGTCCGCGGGGCCGGCGAGCGCATGCGCGAGCTGGCCAAGCGCTTCGCCATAGAGGCCGTGGCCGTAGGCAACGGCACGGCCGGCCGCGAGACCGAAGCCTTCGCTCGCGGGCTCGGGCTGCCAGGCGTGGCGGTGGTCATGGTCAACGAGTCCGGTGCCTCGGTCTATTCGGCCTCCGAGGCCGCGCGCGAGGAGTTCCCGGATCTGGACCTGACCGTGCGCGGCTCGGTGTCCATCGGCCGCCGGCTCATGGACCCGCTGGCCGAGCTGGTCAAGATCGAGCCCAAGGCCATCGGCGTGGGCCAGTACCAGCACGACGTGGACCAGGGCGACCTCAAGCGCGCCCTGGACGACACCGTGGTGAGCTGTGTCAACGCCGTGGGCGTGGAGCTGAACACGGCCAGTCCTGCCCTGCTGTCCTACGTCTCGGGTTTGGGACCATCCTTGGCCAAGAACATCGCGGCCTGGCGCGACGAGAACGGCCCCTTCGGCGCGCGCCGCGAGCTGCTCAAGGTCAAACGGTTGGGGCCCAAGGCTTTCGAACAGGCCGCCGGCTTCCTGCGCATCCGCGAGGCCAGCAACCCGCTGGACGCGAGCGCCGTGCATCCCGAGCGCTACGCCTTGGTGGAGCGCATGGCCAAGGATATGGGCGCGAGCGTGGCCGAGCTAATGCGCGACGAGAGCCTGCGGGCGCGCATCGATCTGAGGAAGTATGTCTCGGACGACGTGGGCCTGCCCACCCTGACGGACATCATGGCCGAGCTGGCCAGGCCCGGGCGCGATCCGCGGCCTGCATTCGAGGCTTTCTCCTTCGCCGAGGGCGTTAACGAAATCGGCGACCTGCGGCCGGACATGGTCCTGCCGGGGGTGGTGACCAACGTGACCCGTTTCGGCGCGTTCATCGACGTGGGCGTGCACCAGGACGGACTTGCCCACGTGAGCCAGCTCGCCGACCGCTACGTGAAGGACCCGGCCGAGGTAGTGCGCGTCGGACAAAAAGTCACTGCCAGGGTTCTCGAAGTGGACAAGGAGCGCAAGCGCATCTCCCTGTCGCTGAAGAAGGCCTGAGGAATCAGGATGGCCGGACGACACGGAATCCCGGCCTCCGCCTGCCTTACCCCTGAACGTCCAAGCTGACTACTCCGCCGGAAGGTTTCCCGGCCTGGCTTCGACAAAGTGGAGTTGCCCCTGCTAAACTGGATACCCTATGTTTGCCAGTGAACGGATGAGCTGCCTTGGCAAGCTTCTCCGATGCGTGCCGGTAAGCTTGGCAGCTGTTCAGCCCTATCCGGTCTGGAAGCGGCCGACACAGCTGAAACGTACAACGGCTGTCCATTGACCTGCGCAATCCTTGGGAATATTAATAGGAAAAAGGAGGATTTGGATGATTGCCGTCGTTGCGCATCCGACCCAGCCGGTGTCCGGACGTAGCGCGTTCCTCCCGACTGTTTAGATCGGGACGGCCTCACCTGGGCTTTTCGCCGCTTGCCGGATGCCGGCCACCGCTTGGAGGCCGGCGCGATTTGTTGCGCCCACGATCATAAGATCATGCAAGACCGACACGAACCGGAACGTATCCGGAGGCAGGCAATGCTCGATATCACTTCCCTTGGCTGGACCCAGGCTTTCGAAAGCCTTTTCCTCTCCCTAAACGATCCTATGCTCGTCCCCGCGCGGGTTGCCTCCGTGGATCGCGGGCGATGGACGCTCCTTGGTCCCGATCTGGCGATTTCCGCCACGCTGAGCGGGCGGCTCTCCAACATAACCCTAAGCGCCGAGGAACTGCCCGTAGTGGGCGACTGGGTCGCCGCGCGCGTGGAGGGCGGCTCGGCCATGATCGAACATGTCCTGCCCCGGCGAACCTCGCTCGTGCGCAAGGCAGCTGGCCGCGCGCAGCGCGCCCAGCCCATCTGCGCCAACATCGACCTCGTGATCGTGGTTTCAGCCCTGGATGCCAACATCAGCTCCAACCGGGTCGAACGTACACTGGCAGTGGTTTGGGACGGCGGTGCCGTGCCGCTCGTGGCATTGACAAAGGCCGACCTGGTCCAGAACGCCGAAGGGATCGCCGACGGATTGCGCGGACGGCTGATTGGGGTGGATGTCGTGGTTACCAGTTCCCGCGCCGAGGACGGTCTGAGCGCGCTGCAGCCATATCTGCAGCCAGGCAGGTCCGTAGCGCTGCTCGGCGCGTCCGGTGCGGGCAAATCCTCGCTGGTCAACCGCATACTTGGCCAGGAACGCCAGGCAACGGGCGAGGTACGGGCGGATGACGCCAGAGGCCGCCATGTGACCACGCGTCGCGAACTGTTCATCGCGCCGTCGGGAGCCATCGTCGTGGATACGCCCGGCTTGCGCGAGTTGGGACTATGGGAGGCCGAGGAAGGATTGGACACCGTCTTCGCGGATATCGCCGCAATGGCCTTGCAGTGCCGCTTCCGGGATTGCGGCCACGGTGACGAGCCGGGCTGCGCCGTGATCGAGGCCTTGAAACAGGGTCTTCTCTCGCCCGAGAGATTGGAGCACTACCAGCGCCTGCGCGCGGAACTGGCCTCGGGCCGAGAGCGACAGGAAACGCGCGGCGCCGGTCACGACGACAAGCGTTGGAAAACGGTGCACAAATCCATACGCAACCGTAACAGGTTGCACGAAAAGCTGGGCCTGAAACAGTAAGCAGCCGGGCCGGATCGGTGATTTGCCGCTCTGTATTGCAATTGGTAATTTGAAGCAGCGATCAACGATCCGGCCCCTTAATTCAGAGTGTCATGCGACGACGATCCGGCGGGATCCTTTCACATGCCAGAAGCATGGCGTCAGCCGCCTCTTGATACTCGGAGCGGGCCGGGCTACGGTAGGCCATGGACCACGTTGACGATCCCCTGGCACAGCCGCCCGAAGCATCCGTGCAGCCCGAGGTCTTGGCCTTGCCCGCTCCCCATCCGGCAAACGCCGCGGGACACGCCGGAGATACTCCGACGCTGCCCTTGGGCTGGCAAGCCCCCGTGGGAACCAACTCCACGGGCCAGCCGTCCATTGCTGGGCCGCGGCCGTTGTCCGGCGTGACCCTGATCGACGTGCTCGTGTCGCCGCTGCAGGAGTTGATGGGTTTGCTGGACAACGCCCTGGCCAAGCCCGAGCGGCCCAAGACCGGGCAAACCATGCTCGAATGGGTTCAGCTCGGCCTACCGGCCTTTCCGCTCCCCGAGGATATCAGAGGCTCGTTCAAGGACCAGATCATCTGAGCATGAGCTGAAACACTTTCGGGAAAGCACAGGAAGTAGTGCGGCGGCGACTATGGCTGAGCCCGTAGCTTCCGCTTGGATATGAAGCACCCAAGGGATCGGTCACGGAAGACTTCCGGTGCAAACATCCCGCATGCAAACCCGAAGAACGCATCGCGCATAACATCGCCCAGGACTAAGGAGAACTAGTGAGAACGCTGCCTGGTTTGAGCTTCAGCCTGCCCGCCTCCGAGTATGAAGCGGCCTGCGCCTTCCTGGCCCAGGCCACTCCCCAGGGCTGGGAGGAGGACGAGATAGACGGAAACGTGCGCTTCCGGGTCTTCTTCGAGGAGCCCGCGCTGGCCATGGCCGCGGCCGAACAGGTCGTGCTCCAGTGGCCCGAGGCGCGCATCGAATCGCTGGAAGTCGAGGAGCGCGATTGGAGCGAGGCATGGCGGCAGTATTTCACTCCCGTGGACGCCGGCCGGTTCCTCGTCCTGCCGCCCTGGATGCGCGACAAAGCGCCCGCGGGACGTACGCCCATCTACATCGAACCCAAGATGGCCTTCGGCACCGGCCATCACGCCACCACGGCCCTGTGCCTGGAGGCCATCTCCGAGCTGGCCAAGGCGGGCCACATCCGAGCGGGCCAGCGCTTTCTGGATCTGGGCACGGGCTCGGGCATCCTGGGCATCGCCCTGTGCACGCTCGGCCTTACGGGCCTTGGCGTGGACATCGACCAGCAGGCCATCGCCTGCGCGCAGGAAAACGTGGAGCTGAACGGCTGCGACAAGCTTGAGCTGACCGTGGGCACGGTGGAAGCGGCGCGCGGGCCATTCCAGGTCGTCGTGGCCAACATTCTTTCCGGCCCCCTGGAGCGCATGGCTCCCGATCTCGCGACCATGCTGGCTCCCGGCGGCCGGCTGATCCTCTCGGGCATCCTGGACAGCCAGGCTGAAGCCGTGCGGCGCGCCTACACGGCCCAAGGCCTGCCGGAGCCCGAGGTGCGCACCCGCGGCGAGTGGGTCTGCCTGCGCTTCGCCAAGCCCGCCGACTGATCATCAGGACGTATTGCCATGTCGCGCGCGAACCGGCTCATGGAGATGTACCAGGCCATGCTGGCGGCCCTCGGCCCCAGCGGGTGGTGGCCGGGCGAGACGGCCTTCGAGGTGGCCTTGGGCGCCGTGCTGACCCAGAACACGAGCTGGGCCAACGTGGAAAAGGCCGTCGCCGTTCTGCGCGCGCACGACCTGCTCACCCCGGCGGCCATGCTGGACATTTCCGAGACCACGCTGGCCGAAGCCATACGCCCGGCCGGCTACTACCGCCTCAAGGCCGGGCGGCTGGCCAACCTGCTGCGCTTCCTGCGCGCCGAGGCCGAGGAGTTCGGCCGAGGCTCCGCCGACCTGCGCGATCCAGCCCTGCCCATGCTGCGGAGCCGGAGTGCCCGCGACCTGCGCGAACGGCTGCTGGCCGTGCGCGGCATCGGGCCGGAGACGGCCGACAGCATCCTGCTCTACGCCCTCGGGCTGCCGGTGTTTGTGGTGGACGCCTACACGGCGCGCATCGCCCTGCGCCACGGCCTGGCTTCCGAGGACGCCGGCTATGGCGAACTGCAGGAACTCTTCACCGACGCGCTGCCCGAGGATGCGGCGCTGTTCAACGAGTACCATGCCCTGCTCGTGCGCGTGGGCCATACATGGTGCCGCAAGAAGGAACCCAAGTGTCGGGATTGCCCTCTGGCCATATTTCTGGTTTAGCCCGGCGCGCTCCGAGGCGGCTTGACTCGGCGAGCCCCCGCGCGGCCCGGCCTTGCGCTTGGCCGGTGTTGCTGCTCGCGCTTCTGCTGCTCCTGAGCTGCCTGCCGGCTCGTTCATTCGCGGCCGAGTCGCGCAAGGCCGATGAAATCCGCCGCGAACTGGAGCGCATCCAGATCCGCGCCCGCGACAAACGTGGGGCAATGCGCGAGCTGACCAAGCGCGAGCGGGAGCTGTTTTCCAACCTTGCCGAGCTGGAAACGCGAGTCAATACGCTGGAGCTGGATGTCTACCGGCAGGAACGCCAGTTGGAGCGCACCGAGCACAAGAAGCGACTGCTGCTGGCGCGCCAGATGACCCTGCAGGCCGGCCGGGAGCGATCCGAAGCCGAACTGCGCGAGATCCTCAGGGTGCTATGGCCCATCCACATGAGCGGAGCGCGCGACCAATGGCAGGGCGTACTGGAATGGCAAGAGGCCGACCGGCGCTTCACCTGGCTGGCGGCCATCTACAAGCGTGCCGAACAGGTCATGGCAGACATCCTGGATCAGAGCCGGGCCATCGAGGATTCCTTGGCTGCGGAGATCGTCCTGACGCGTGAGCTGCAGGAAGGCATGGCGAGTCTCAACAAATCCAAGGACGAACTGCTGACCAAGAAGCTCGCCCTGCTCAAATCCATCCAGGAGGTTCGCGCCGAACAGGTGGACGGGCAGGAGGAGCTTCGGCGCATTCTGTCCACGATCGCGGACCTCGATTACAAGCTCAAGACCCTGGACAAATCCCCGATCAGCGAATTCAAGGGCCGTCTGCCCTGGCCTTGCAAGGGCAACTTGGTGCAACGCTTCGATCCGAATGCAGAGTCGCCCAGCCGCGGCATAGGCCTGGCAGTGACGCACGAGGTCGAAGTCAACGCCGTGTCCTGGGGCAGGGTGGTGCATGACGACCGCTTGCGCGGATTCGGTCACGTGGTTATCGTTCTTCACGATCAGGAATACTATAGCTTGTACGCCTACCTGACCAACAGCCGCGTGAAGGTGGGACAGGAGGTGGAACGAGGACAGGCCCTGGGCACCGCCGGCTACTATCCGGCGGCCAAGGGCAACGGGCTCTATTTCGAATTGCGTTTCGGCCAAAAACCCATTAACCCCCTGGACTGGCTGAGCCGCTAGGCGTACCGGCTTACAGGCGCTCACGGAAAGGCCAACGACTGATCAAATGTCCATCATGCATTCACTGAAGAACGTGCCCTTGGAGGCAATCATGCGTGGTTTTCGTCTTTTTGCATGCCTGGCTCTGCTCCTGAGCCTCACCATATTCTGCGGCGACACCAATGCGGTGGAGCAATCCGACTACATGCCGTTCAAGCGCTTCAGCCAGATCCTGGACCTGGTGGAGCAGCATTACGTGCTCGACATTTCCCGCAAGGAACTCATCGACGACGCCATCAAGGGCATGCTCCAGCAGCTCGACCCGCACTCCGCGTACATGGACTCCGATGCCTTCAAGGAGATGCGAGAGAACACCATGGGCGAGTTCCCCGGCATCGGCGTCGAGATCGGCATGGAGAGCGGCCGCCTTATCGTCGTCTCGCCCATCGAGGATACGCCCGCACACAAGGCCGGGCTGCGCGCCGGCGACACCATTCTGGAAATCGACGGAGTCTCCACCCAGGACATGTCGATGATCGACGCGGTCAAGCGCATCCGCGGCCCCGAAGGCACCCCCGTTGTGCTGACCATCCTGCACGCTGAATCCCAGACCCCGGAGCGGGTGACCATCATCCGCGGCATCATCCCGCTGGTGAGCGTCAAGGGTCAGCTCTTCGACGGCGGCGTGCTCCTGGCGCGCGTGACCCGTTTCCACGAAGACACGACAAACGAGTTGGTCAAGGTCATCAGAGACGCCTCTAAAGCCGGCCCCGTCAAGGGCATCGTCCTGGATCTGCGCAACAACCCGGGCGGTCTGCTCGACCAGGCCGTGAGCGTGTCCGACCTGTTCCTCAAGGAAGGCCTGGTGACCTACATCCAGGGCAAGAACAAGGCCGACCGTCGCGATTTCAAGGCCACGAGCAAATCCTCGGACCTCACCGTGCCCATGGTCGTGCTCATCAACGCCGGATCGGCCTCGGCCTCGGAGATCGTCGCCGGCGCGCTGCAGGATCACCGCCGGGCGCTCATATTGGGCGAGCAGAGCTTCGGCAAGGGCTCGGTGCAGACGGTCATCGGACCGCTTCCCGACGGCTCGGGCATCAAGCTGACCACGGCGCTCTACTACACGCCCAACGGCCGCTCCATTCAGGCCGAAGGTATCATCCCGGATCTCGTCATCCCCTTCCAGCCGGTGACGGACAAGGCTGACGCCCCGGATCGCTTCACCCTCCGCGAGCGCGACCTGTCCAGGCACCTGGCCAACGGCAACGGCGCCAAGTCTTTGAAGACGACGGAACAGAAGGCCGCCGAACTTCTGGCCAACGACAACCAGCTCAGGCTGGCCGTGGAACTGGTCAAGGGACTGCCTGCCATCAGGCAGCTCCAGCACCAGTAGGTTTCGGTGCGCGGCGCATGGCTGGCGGGCAGGACGATCGCGGACATCCGGACCTCAAGGGGGCGTCCTCCGGAGAGGCCCGCAACGGCCGCACTGTGCGCATCAGCTTCCGTCTGGCCGCGCTCATCTGCCTTGGACTGCTGGCCGGTCTGACCTGGGCGCTGACCATCCTCTCGGCTCCGCCGCCCGAATCCGAGCCGCTGCCGGCGCATCAGTCGCCATCTTCCCCGCCCGGCCCCGGCTCAGCGCCTGGGCCGGGCGGCACAACCGCACGGAACGAACAGGCCCGGCTCTTCGAGGAGCCGGCCCGCGGCGGACTGTCCGAAGCCGCGCGCATGGTCGACTTGGCTATCCTTGAAACCCTCAAGGAGGTAGGCCAGGACCTGTCCAGCGTGAGCATCCTTGAAATCCGAACCCTGTACCACGGCCGCGAATCCTACCTCCAGCAAAGCCTGGCCATCCGCTTGAACGAAGAGCGTTCGCACTTCACGGGCGTGCTCAAGGCCTGGCTGGCCAAGATCGCGCCCGACGTGAGCCTGATCGAGGATCGCGACCGGTTGACTATCGAAGTGCACGGCCTTCGGACGCACGGCCTCGTGCTGCTGACTCCGCCGACGGCCGAACCGCACTCCCCGCCTCTCCCTTCCGAGTCTCTCAAGAGCGCGGCGCGGCTGGCCATCGTCATCGACGATATCGGCGAGAACGTCGAGTTCGCCGCCAGCCTCTCCCGGCTGGGCATACCCGTGGCCTTCGCAATATGGCCCATGTCCAGCAACAGCAAACGCATTGCGGCCCTGGCCCGCGAGGCCCATATGGAGGTCCTCCTGCACCAGCCCATGGAGCCGCGCAGCTACCCAGAGGATGATCCGGGCAAGGGCGCCGTGTTCGTCGGCATGGACGAAGCCGCCATTCGCAGGACAGTGATGGAGAACCTGGCGCATTTCCCCATGGCCGTAGGGCTCAACAACCACATGGGCTCGCGCTTCACCGAGGACAGCCGGGGCATGCGCGTCGTGCTTGAGGAGTTGCGCAGCCGAGGGCTTTTCTACCTGGACAGCATGACCACGGCCAAGAGCGTCGGGACCGCCGTGGGCAGAAAGGTGGGCATCCCCGTGCTACGGCGCGACGTCTTCCTGGACAACGTGGCCGACGTGGACGCCATCCTCCTGCAACTGCGCAAGGCCGAAAACGTGGCCCTCAAGCAGGGACAGGCCGTGGCCATCGGCCATCCCTATCCCGAAACTCTCAAGGCTCTGCGCGCCTGGGCCGCCCAGCGTGATTCGCGGGTGGAGGCCGTGACACTGAGCAGTCTGCTCCAGCCGGCCGCCCAGTCCAACACAACCACGGCCAGCGACACGACTCACCCCAGGGCCCATGCTCCCCGGAACGTCCCGGCCGCACCCTCCAGCCCGCGACAGCGTGTCCAGGCGAGCGCTCCCACTCAAGGTCAGTCCCCGGAGCCGGCCGCCGATCCGTATCTCCTGCTCCCGGCCGAGGGGCAACCCATCGAGATTACGCCCCTGCCTTGAAAGACCAGCCATTTCGGCCTATAGCAAGGCGTGCCTTGACTGCCCGACGGCAAGCAGGCATGAATGCGAACCCCCTGCGTTCACCGGCATGGGCCGGCCATGCCGCCTTTTGCCGCCGCCTCATTCTAACCCGCACGCGGAGAATGACATGAAACGCTTCGTCGCACTGACGCTCCTTTCGGTCCTCGGTCTCCTGTCGGCGGCTCCGGCCCTGGCCCAGAGCCAAGCCAAGCAAACCTACACCGTGTCCGTGACCCAGATCGTGGAGCACCCGTCGCTGGATGCCGTGCGCCAGGGCTTCATGGACGAGTTCAAGGCCTTGGGCTTCGAGGCCAAGTACAACGTGCACAGCGCCCAGGGCAACATCGCCACGGCCAACCAAATCGCCAGCCAGATGCTAGGCGAGAAGCCCGACATCGTGCTGGCCATAGCCACACCCACGGCCCAGGCCGCTGCCCAGAAGATCAGGAACACTCCCATCCTCATCACCGCCGTCACGGATCCCGTGGGCGCGGGGCTGGTCAAGAGCCTGAACGCCCCCGGCGCCAATGTCACCGGCATGACCGACCGCAGCCCCGTGGACAGGCAATTGGCGCTCATCATGGAATGCGTGCCCGGCGTCAAGCGCCTGGGCATTATTTATAACGCGGGTGAGGCCAACTCCGTGACCACCTTTGGTCAGGTCAAGGAAGAGGCGGCCAAGCTCGGCTGGACCGTCGTTCCCGCCACCGTGGCCAACTCCGCGGGCGTGACCCAGGCCGCCAAGAGCTTGGTGGGCAAGACCGATGCAATTTACGTCGGCACCGACAACACGGTCATCACGGCCCTCGAAGCCATCATCAAGGTTTGCCAACAAAACAAGCTGCCGCTGTTCTCGGCGGACAACGACTCGGTCCAGCGCGGCGCGGTCGCGGCGCTGGCCGTGGACTACTACCGCATGGGCAAGCAGACCGCGCACATGGCCAAGCGGATTCTCGTGGACGGAGCCAGTCCCGCGACCATGCCCGTTGAAGACTTGCAAGAGCTGGAACTGTACGTGAACAAGGGCGCAGCAAAGGCCATGGGCGTCAACGTGCCCCAGGCAGTGCTGTCCCGCGCCGACAAGATCATCGAGTAGGCGTCAGACAAGACGTCGGACTTTCAGGGCGCGGCGCTCGGCCGCGCCCTCTTTTTACCGACGCACCCGCAAAGCATGACCTGGTACGCATTCTACGGCGCTTTGGAGCAGGGCTTCGTCTTCGGACTCATGGTGCTCGGGGTCTACTTGACCTTCCGCGTGCTGGAGTTCCCGGACCTGACCGTTGACGGCAGCCTGCCCCTGGGCGCGGCCGTAACCTCGGTGGCCATCACCTCGGGCCTGCATCCCGCCCTGGCGCTGGCCCTTGCCGCCGGAGCCGGCTTCCTGGCAGGCGCGGTGACGGGCATCCTGAACACCAAACTGCGCATCCTGCACCTGCTGGCCTCCATCCTGACCATGATCGCCCTGTATTCCATCAACATCCGCATCATGGGCGGGCGGCCGAACATGGCTCTGCTGGGCCACGACACGATCATCGATCCGGTCATCGCCCTGGGCATCCCCCCGCACATGGCCTCCTGGATCCTGTTCGGGGCCATCGCCGTGGCCGCGGCCGGGCTGCTCATGTGGTTTCTGTCCACCGAACTCGGCCAGTCCATGCTGGCCACGGGCGACAACCCGCAGATGATCACGGCCCTGGGCGTCAACACGCACTCCATGATCATCTTCGGCGTGGGCCTGTCCAACGCCATGGTGGCGGTCAGTGGCGGATTGGTGGCCCAGAACCAGGGCGCCGCGGACGCGAACATGGGCGTGGGAACCATCGTGGCCGGCTTGGCCTCCGTCATCGTGGGCGAAACACTCCTGGGCGTCGGGCCAGGCCGGGTCAAGCGGGCCATCGTGGCCGCAATCGTTGGCTCGGTGGTTTACCGCCTGGCAATCGCCCTGGCCCTGGGGCTCGATATCGGCGGATTCTCCTTCGCCCCCAGCGACCTGAATCTCATCACCGCCCTGCTCGTCGTGCTCGCGCTTACCGCCCCGCAGATCAAAAACCGTTTCGGCCTGCGCAGGAGAGCATGCTGATGGACGTACCCAGCAAGAAAGAAGGGGCGCCCCAGGCCGGGCACATGCTCGTGCTCGAAGGCGTGACCAAATATTTCCATCGCGGCAGCGTCAACGAAGTCCTGGCCCTCAAAAAGGTCAGCCTACACGTGAACCAGGGCGACTTCATCACGGTCATCGGCTCCAACGGCGCGGGCAAGTCCACCCTGCTCACGGCCGTCGCCGGCGGTTTCCTGCCCGACGGGGGCCGCATCCTGCTCGCGGGCGAGGACGTGACCGGCTGGGCCGAGCACCAGCGCGCCGCACGCATCGGCCGCGTATTCCAGGACCCGCTCAAGGGCACCTGCGCAAGCGGCACCATCGAGCAGAACCTTGCCCTGGCAGCCTTGCGCGGAAAAACCCGCGGACTCGGACGCGGGGTCAAATCCCGCGACCGGCTGTTCTTCCGCGAACTGCTGGCCCGGATCGGCCTGGGCCTCGAAAATCGGCTCACGGATCTGGTGGGCCTGCTTTCGGGCGGACAGCGCCAGGCTCTGACCCTGCTCATGGCCACCATGCGGCGTCCCGACCTGCTCCTGCTCGACGAGCATACTGCCGCCCTGGACCCCAAGACCGGCCAGCAGATCATCGAGCTGACCCGGCGCGTGGTGGACGAGGAGCGGCTGACCACGCTCATGGTCACGCACAACATGAATCAGGCCCTGGCCTTGGGCAACCGGCTTGTCATGATGCATCAGGGCGAGATCATCCTCGACATCGGCGGCGAAGAGAAGCGCAGCCTGCGCGTCGAGGACCTGTTGGCCCGTTTCTACGCCCTCAAGGGCGAGACCTTCTCTTCGGACAAAATGCTCCTTGTGTGATCAAGCGCTTTTCCGCTGTATCAGGATACAGTACAGCGTTGGCTACCACACCCACCATTTGGAGGAACGAGAATGGCTGAAAGAACCCTTTGCATCATCAAGCCCGATGCCCTGGAGCGCAACCTGACCGGGGCGATCCTCAAGATGATCCAGGAGTCCGGGCTCAAGGTCGTGGGCATGAAGATGCTCCAGATGTCCGAGCAGCAGGCCGGCGGCTTCTACGCCGTGCACAAGGAGCGCCCCTTCTTCGAAGACCTGTGCAGGTTCATGTGCTCCGGCCCCATCGTCGTCGCGGTGCTCGAAGCCGAGAACGCGGTCAAGCGCTACCGCGACCTCATGGGCGCGACCAACCCGGCCAATGCCGCCGAGGGCACCATCCGCAAGGCTCATGCCCAGAATATCGAGCGCAATTCGGTGCACGGCTCCGACTCCCTCGAGAACGCGGCCATCGAGATCGCCTACTTCTTCAGCAAGCTCGAACTGGTGGGTTAGCGTATGAGCCCGGTCATCGGCTTCGTCGGCGCCGGCAACATGGGCTCGGCCATCATCCGCGGCCTGGCCGGGCGCAACGGTTTGGAAATCTGCGGCACGGACCTGGACAAGGGCAAACTCGCCGAGCTCCAGCGTGACAGCGGACTCGAGCCTTTGGCGACGCCCAACGATGTCGCCAGGCGCGCGGACTACGTCGTGCTCGCCGTCAAACCGCAGCACCTCCATCCCGTGCTGCAGGACATGTCCGCTCATCTCACGGACGGCAAATGCCTCGTGTCCATCGCGGCCGGCATACCAGTGGCGCGGCTTCGCGAATGGAGCGGCGACATCTGCCCCGTGGTGCGAGTCATGCCCAATACCCCGGCCCTGGTGGGCGCGGGTGTGAGCGCGGTATGCCTGGACGATACGCGCCTAAGCGAGACGCAGAAGCGCCAAGTGCAGGAACTGTTCACGGCCGTGGGCGCCGTGCACGTGCTGCCGGAAGCGCTGTTCGACGCATTCACGGCCGTGATCGGCTCGGGTCCGGCGTACGTCTTCTATTTCATGGAGGCTCTGGTGGAGTCGGCCGTGTACCTGGGCCTGCCCAGAACGCAGGCCACGGACATGGTGCTCGGGCTGCTGGCGGGCTCCGGCAAGCTGGCCGCCGAGGGAGGACAGCATCTCTCCCTGCTGCGCGAAATGGTCACCTCTCCGGCGGGCACCACGGCCCGAGCCTTGGCTCACCTGGACCGGCAGGCGGTGCGGGCGTCCATTCTGGACGCAGTTGAGGCCTGCTACAGGCGCAGCATCGAACTCGGCAAATAGCACGGTCCAGGAACGGACGAAGAATAAAGCCCCCCAAGCTGTGCTTCGGGGGGCTTTATCATGCACCACGGCGCAAGGCCCAAGTGCCGACATCCGCTGAACACGGCTGAAGCCAGGGGCATGCCGCCAGGCAAAGGCTGCTTAGCTGTCCTTGCTCTTGCCCGTGCCCGTGCGTTTCTCCCACAGGCGCATGTCCTTCATCTTCTTGCGGCGCTCGCGCTGCAGCGATTTGCAGACCAGGGGCATTTTCTTGGGGTAATCCCACTTCTCCCTGTACAGGTCCGGTGTAAGGCCATGAGTCGCCAGATGCTTCTTGGTCAGGATCTTGAAAGACTTGCCGCAGTCCAGGCAAACGATCGTCTTTTCCTTGACCGCCTTTTTAGGATCCTCGGCCGGATTGAAGGCCTCGCCGCCCTCGTTGCCTCCTATGGCCTGAATGCCTCCAGCCAACGACTTGACCATGGAGATGATCTCCTCCTCGGTCATGTTGCGCACGCTCGCCTGTGCTTTGACGATCTCCAAGGCTTCCTTGAGAAAGTCGTCCATTGTGCTCACTCCTTATCGTTCGCGGGTCTGTATTTCGATGGACACTCGCGGTAACAGCCTAGCGTCCTTAGGGGTCAGCAGCGGTTCATGTGACGTAAGATCCGGACTCGTTTCCGTTGTATCGGCCACACCGCGCTTTACGTCAGCAGTCGCGTGATGGCCAATCAAAAATCATACTTTCTTATGTAATGCAAGAGCATTTTGCTGCATATTTGCTCCATAACCGAATTATTACAGTTCCGATGCCATAGATAATGTGTGGAAATGAGCCATTGTGAAAGGGAGCGATGCCGTCAATATCTGCAAGGCAGGCAAAGCACTCTCCTGAAAAACTGGATGAAATGCGTTCACTACACTGGCAAAATCCATCATGTCCGATAATCATGGACAAGATTAAATTCTAGTTAATCCTGTCCTGAAACACTGGACAAGCATATCGCTCGATTATTTCTAGACGAAAGAATGCTACAGACTAAAGTAAAAAAGTACCAGTTGACGGATAACAGCATGTAGATTTCCCAGGGCGGAAGGGCAGCGCGGATTGCCAAGAGTCACGAGCACTACCTGCCTGACCAGTGGCAAGCGAGCATGGCGAGGCTCGGGAGTGATGCCTGGCGGATTTTGTGACTGGCTCTAAGCCGCTGCGAATAGCATAGCGAAATACACTGCCAGGGCGGCGGTGGCGACCAGTCCTGTTGCCAGCACCAGCCGTAACAGACGCGCGGTTTTGACCCTGTCCCACGCGCCTTCGGCCGGGCCCAGCACAGGCTTGTCCTTCAGTCGGCCGAAATAGACCGCCGGACCGCCAACCCATGCTCCCAGCAGCCAGGCGGCGGCGGACATGGGCCAGCCGGCGTTTGGGCTTTCCGTCTTGAGCGCATCGGGGCGCATGTTGTCGAACGCACGGTACACGTCCATGGACAGGATCCAGCCGGCTCCCAGCATGAAGAACGCGGTCATGCGCGCGGGCAGGAAAGCCAGCACGTCGTCCGTGCGCGCCGCGGCCCAGCCGAACTCCCGGTATTGCTCGGTCTTGTAGCCCCACATGGAATCCATGGTGCTCACAGTCTTATAGAACCACATGAGCGCAGGGCCACCGATGACCAGATAAAAAAACGGCGCCACGAAGCCGTCGTTCATGTTTTCGCTCAGGGTTTCGGCCAAGGAGCGCCGCAAGGCCTGTTCATCCATGGCCGAAGTGTCGCGCGTCACGAGATGCGCCAGGGCCAGCCGCGCGTCCGACAGGTCGCCGGAGTCGATAAGCCGGGCCACGCGCCTGCCGTCCCGCCACAACTGGCCGAGGGCGAGCCCCGCGTAGGCGAAGTAAAGCGCAAACAGCCAGCCGAGCATGGGAATGGACGTGAGCAGCCGCACTACCAGCCAGGCGCCGAGTGCATTGAGCAGCACGAAGAGGATGCCCCACCACTTTAGCGACAGCCCTCCCATACGCCGGGCAAGGGCCTCTTCCTTGTCCATGAGCGCACCGAGGGCCCGCACAGGGTGGTAGAGAAAGCTCGGGTCGGCCACGGCCAGATCCAGAACCACCGCCAGAAGAGCTATCGCGAAGTTCATGCCGCCGTCCTTTCTTGATTGGATGACTATGTGCGATGCCACAGGATTCCACATACGGAGCGCCAGGTTCGCGACCGCCTGCGGCATTCACTCCCAAGTATTACACAAATCGTGGAAAGTGCGTCAACAAGTACGTTCAAACTGCAAGGGCGTCCCGATGCTGGCTGTGGCGGGACGCCCTTGTGCGAAACGCGCCGAGGCGTTGTGTCCTGACAAATCGGACTGGACGTTCGGCAGTGCGCTGCTCGGTCTCCAGCAAATGCGTGGAGCAGGAGATGCACGGATCATATGCGCGTACGAGCATGCTCAGCAGACGCTCTATCTAGGATTCGGGCAGGCCGGCGATCCGGGCGTCAGAGCCTCCATGTCCTTCTGGATTTTGCCGTGGTTCTGATTGATGGGAACGACGGAACCCGCGGCCGCCACCCTACCCTGCTCTTCGCACTCATAGGCATGGAAGAGGATGCCCCGCGTCACCTCGCCACGCCGGAACCCCGCCCAGCCTAAAGCCTGACCTTGGGGACTCCTCTCGGCGCAGTCCGCGCAAGGGCAACAGCCAGTCGAAACACTATGGGTCTCGAGAGCCATGGACTGAAAACTTACAATATTTCTATGTAATTAAAAGGCCCAAGGTCAATTGTGAAATTGGTCACAATGGTATGAGATTTCAAATCAACCAACCTTACGCCCGAAGAATGATGCAGGCATGCGCCCCCTGTGTCATGTTGCGCAATGATCCGGTTCCCTTGCGGACCGCTGACCATTGGTTTGGGAAGTCTTGCCAAAGTGAGGGGATGCATGGGGCGCGCGGGGCTTGGGACGATTCTGTTGATGGCGGTAATGGCTTTATGGCCGATGCTGTCGCGCGAGTCCTCGGCCGGAACCGGTCTGCAACTACATCTGGGCGGGGGCCCCAGTGGAAGCGCCATGACCAACGCGGCCACCGCCGTGGCCGTCCTGCTCTCCAGGAACATTCAAGATCTGGAAGTCAGCTCCCAGGTCACTCCCGGTTCCAGAGCCAACCTGAGACGCCTGCGGGAAGGCAGCATCGAGCTGGGCATAGTGCTCGCGGGAGACACCTTGCCCGAGCTTTCGCCCATGACCGATCCAACGGTCATCGAGGCGGGTCAGGTCTGCGCCGTGGCCGGGCTTTACCGCGTCCCGGCGCAGCTCGCCGTGCTGGCGCACTCGCCCATAACGCTGGCGCAGGATATCCGTGACAAGCGCGTATGCGTTGGCAGCCCTGGATCGAGCACGGTCCATGTCGCCGAACGGCTTTTTTCCGCCCTGGGCTGGTGGGACACCATGGAAAAGCTGTTCCTGGGCCACGCCGAAGCGGCGCAGGCGCTCAGCGAAGGACGCGCGGACGCCATGCTGCTCATGGACGGCTTGCCCAGCAAGCACCTGCTGGAGCTGGCCGGCGCCAAAGGCCTGCGTCTCATCGACCTGCACCAGCCCGCAAGCGCGACGGGGTTGTACGACCAACGCCTAGGCTATACGCCAGTGACCATCCCGGCCGGGACGTACCCAGGGCAGGACAAGCCCGTACCCACTTTCGCGGACACAGCCTGGCTGTGCGCCATGGAAATGCTCCCGGCGCAGGTGATTCGGGAGTGCCTGGCCGCGCTTTCCTCGACCGAAGGGCTGGAGCTCCTGTCCGTCCTGGTGCAAACCGCCGAACCGGTAGACAAACTGACTCAGGCCAAGCCGCTGCTGCCACTTCATCCGGGCGTGCTCAACGGCCAGGAGCTCGCCTCGATTCCCGAAGCAGCGCCTTGAATCCACAAGAACCTCTTGCCGGAGACTCACATAAGCCAGATGCACGTTCATGCCGCATATACTCTCGAAGATCTCGATATCCATGCCGAGGCCTGGGACAGGCTGAGCCTCGCCGCACCGCAGCGAACGCCGTTGCTCTCCCATGCCTGGGTCAGCTCCTATCTGGAACATCTGTTGAGGCCAGGGGAAAAGTGGTTCTGCCTGTTCGCCTATGCCGACCGGAAGTTGGTCGGCGTCCTCCCGGTCATAGATCAACCGGGGCAAGCAGCCTTGTATGGTGGCAGGCGTTTCCATGCTCCATCGGATCTGGATGCGAGGACAGGAGATCTGCTCCTCGCGAATGGACATGAGTCGGAAGCAGCCGCGGCCCTGCTCGCCGAGTTCAAACGCATGGAGCCGGAGTATGCCGTCCTCAGGCTCGACAATCTGCCTCCGGAATCGCCCTCCCTCCAAATCCTGCAGGACGGTTTCGGCGGATGCCGGATCTTCAAGGAATCCAGCGGATGCGGCTCGCACTTGAAGATCGGTGGCAGTCCCAAGGCATACATGGCCTCGCTTTCCTCGAATTTCCGGAGCAACCTGAAAAGGGCGAACAACCGGCTCGCCCGACTCGGCGGCAGTGACGCTCTCTTCCTGATGGGCAGCGACATCACCGGGGAACACATGCAGCGCTTCTTCGACCTCGAGGCCTCGGGCTGGAAGGGGCAGGCCGGCAGCGCGATCCTCAGTTCCGAGCGCCACACCGCCTTCTTTACTTCCCTTGTGCGCAGGCTGCATGCCCGCGGCATGCTCGAATGGCATTTTCTCAGGGCCGGAGACAAGCTGCTCGCCGGCCACATGGCCGTACGGACGGGCGACAAGCTGACACTGTGGAAGCTGGCCTACAATGAGGAGTATAGCCAATGCGCCCCGGGCAACCTCCTCTTCGAGAGGCTCGTGCACAGATCATTCGCGGACGGGACAACCGAGATCGACCTGGTCACCAACTTCGCCTGGTACTCCAAGTGGCGCATGCAGGACAGGCCGTACTGCAACCTCATCATCAGCTCTCCCCGGCTCGCTCCCTATCTCGGTAACATCGCCGCACTCACGGCCAGCGCCAGCCTCAGGCTTCTCCGGGAAAGCGTCAAGAAATCCCCGACGCTCAGCGCGGTCGCCTATCGGGTCCGCGACATCGTCCGGGCACAGGCTCGCGCCTGATGGTCGGGGGGGAGCCCAGGCCTAGCGGCCCTGGAGCGCGCCGGTCTGCCGGTAGGCTTCGTAGAGCAGCACGCTTGCCGCGTTGGCCAGGTTCAGGCTGCGCACATGACCCCATATGGGAATGCGCACGAGATGCGGGATGGATTCGATGACGCGCATGGGCAGGCCCGTGGCCTCGGGGCCAAGCAGCAGTGCGTCGTCGGACGTGAAGGAGAATTCATGATGCGGCGTGCCGAAGCGCGCGCAGGTGGCCACGAGCCGCGTCGGCTGCGCGCTGTCCAGGTAGGCCTGCCAGTCGGGCCAGACAGTGACCTGCACGTGCTGCCAGTAGTCGAGGCCGGCGCGCTTGAGGTGACGGTCGTCGATGGAAAAACCCAGCGGCTCTATGAGGTGCAGCGGAGTGGCCGTGGCGGCGCACAGCCGGGCGATGCTTCCGGTGTTTGGCGGAATCTGGGGCTGATAGAGAACGATTTGCATGGCAGGCGCGGCTACTCCCAAAACAAAAGCCCGGGACCGTGCTGCGGCCCCGGGCTGCGGGTTCCAGAGTGGTGGGCGATCCGGGATTTGAACTCGGGACTTCCACCGTGTGAAGGTGGCACTCTAACCGCTGAGTTAATCGCCCACGCGGGAGACGGAAAATAGACATTCGGCTTGTACTTGGCAAGAAATTTTTTAGCACAGGGATAAAATTTGCCTCGTGCCGGGCTATTCCGTAAAAGACAGCACCGCCGGCAAACAGTTTGAGCTACTTAGTCAGACGGCCGGCACGCAACTCAAGAGGATTCCCGATGCGACTTCTTATCACCGGCGGCTGCGGCTTCATCGGCTCCAACTACGTCCAGCAGGTCCTCGACGAAACCGACGACGTTGTCGTCAACCTGGACAAGCTGACCTATGCGGGCAACAGGCTTAACCTGACCCAGGTCGAGGAGCGGCACGGCGGCGGCCGCTACCATTTCGTGCACGGAGATATAGGCGACACCGAGCTGGTCCGGCGCGTGCTCGAGGAGCGGCGCATCGAGGCCGTGGTCAACTTCGCGGCCGAGACGCATGTGGATCGTTCCATCCACGACTCCGCGCCCTTCCTGAACACCAATATCATGGGCGCGCACAACCTGCTGGAATGCGCGCGCAAGGCCGGCATCGAGCGTTTCGTGCACGTCTCCACGGACGAAGTCTATGGCTCCCTGGAACCCGGAGAACCGGCCTTCCGCGAAGACACGCCGCTTGCGCCCAACAGCCCCTATTCCGCTTCCAAGGCCTCCGCGGACCTGCTCTGCCGGTCTTTCTTCCACACCTACGGCTATCCGGTCGTGGTCACGCGCTGCTCCAACAACTACGGCCCCTACCAGTTCCCGGAGAAGCTCATCCCGCTCATGTACCTCAAGGCCTCCAGGAACGAGCCTCTGCCCGTGTACGGCGACGGCCGCAACGTGCGCGACTGGATCTACGTAGGCGACCATTGCCGCGGCGTGGACCTTGCCCTGCGCAAGGGCCGTCCTGGCGCGGTCTACAACTTCGGCGGAGCCGCCGAGCGGGCCAACATCGATGTGGTCAAGGCCATGCTGAACATCCTCGGCAAGGGCGAGGAGCTCATCCGCTTCGTCAAGGACCGCCCCGGACACGACCGGCGCTACGCCATGGACTTCTCCCTGGCCGCCAGCGAGCTCGGCTTCGCGCCCAGCCTGGATTTCGAGGAAGGGCTGGCGCGCACCGTAAGCTGGTACCAGGACAACGCCCAATGGCTGGCCAAGGTTCAGGACGGCTCCTATCGGGAATTCATGGACAACTGGTACGGAGAGAGGACATGAAGGCCAACAAGGCTGTCGTGCTGGGAGGCCGGACAGGGCTGCTGGGCCAGAGCCTGGTGCGGGCCCTGGAGGCCGCCGGCTGGGCCGTGGTCCCCCTGGGCCGGGCCGATGTGGACATTTTCGATTCCCAGGCCCTGGCCTCCATCCTCGATCGCGAGGAGTGCGGCGCGATCTTCAACACCGTGGCCTACACGCAGGTGGACAAGGCCGAGGACGAGCCCCAAGAGGCCTACCGCCTCAACGAGAAGCTTCCGCAGCTGCTCGGCAGGCTGGCCCGGCCTCGGGGCATCCGCCTCGTGCACTACTCCACGGACTTCGTCTTCGATGGCCGGGCCGATACCCCCTACATGCCCGACGCGCCCACAAATCCCTTGAGCGTCTACGGCAAGAGCAAGCTGGCCGGGGAACGGGCTTTGCTGGAACAGAATGTGCCAAGCCTGCTCATCATCCGCACGTCCTGGCTCTTCGGGCCGGGCAAGACTAATTTCGTGCAGAAGATCCTTGAGCTGGCCAAGAGCCGCGACATGCTGGGCGTGGTCCACGACCAGGTGGGCTCGCCCTCCTACACGCCCGACCTGGCCCGCAATTCCGTGGCCCTGGTGCAGGCCGGCGGCTCGGGCATCCATCACCTGGCCAACGCGGGACGGGCCAGCTGGTGCGAACTGGCCTCCGAGGCCGTGAATGCCGCCGGGCTGCAGTGCAGAGTCACGCCCATCACCACGGACCAGTACCCCACCAAGGCCAAGCGACCGACCTACTCGGTACTGGACATCTCCGGCTTCACCGCCAGCACCGGCCTCAAGCCCAGGACCTGGGTGCAGTGCCTGCGTGAATACGTGTTCGACGACCTGCACTATCCAGCGGATACGGTCACGTAGGCAACCTATCGAAATAGCTAGATGTATTTTGCGATCCCTTGACAGCCCGCCGTGGCGTTGTTACCCGCATTGGCACTCGTGACAACAGTTTGCCAAAACAGGACCGAGCCATGCAACTGACCGACAGGGAACGCGAAATCCTGGCCACCATCATCGAGGCCTATATCGCTTCGGCCGCGCCGGTCGCCTCCAGGACCGTGGCCAAGCGCTCGCGCCTTGATCTCTCCCCCGCCAGCATGCGCACAGTCATGGCAGACCTGACCGAAAAGGGCCTGCTGGAGCAGCCGCACACCTCGGCGGGCCGGGTGCCCACGAGCGAAGCCTTCCGCGTCTACATCGACACCATGCTGCCCAGGCCCGAGCCCAGCAGGGAGGTCCGGGAGCGCATCGAACGCGTGCTCTCCGAGGCGGGCCTGGAGATCAAGGACATCCTGCGCCAGGCCGGGCGCATCCTTTCGGATCAGTCGCATCAGGTGAGCATGATCCTGGCCCCGCGCTACGGATCCGTCCGCTGGAAACAGATCGAATTCGTGCTGGTCAGGACCGGCCTCGTGCTCGTCGTGCTCGTGCTCGAAGGCGGCATGATCCAGCAGAAGCTCATCGCCATGGAGGAGAAGGTCACGGCCGACGACCTGAGCAAGTACGCCAACTACCTCAACGAGCTGTTCATCAACCGCACGGTGGCCGAGGTGCGCGCGCACATCCTGCGAGAGCTGCGCGGGGCGCGCGAGCGCCTCTCGGACCTGTGCGGCCGGGCGCTCAGCCTGGTTGAGGAAGCCTTCGACGCCGACGGGCCGCAGGAGCTGTACGTGGACGGAACGGCCTACATCCTGCGCCAGCCAGACTTCGCCGACCTGCGGTCCATGCGCGAGATGTTCGATGTCCTTGACGATCGCTCCAAGCTTCTGGATATACTCGACAGAGTCATGGAGTCGAACTGCCTGTGTGTAACCCTGGGCAAGGACACCTCCCTGCAGTCCGGGACGGACATGGGCCTGATCTCATCGCCCTACGCTATCCAGGGGCGCAGCCTGGGCGTCATCAGCGTCATGGGCCCCCTGCGCATGGACTACGCAAAGGTCGTGCCCATGGTCGATTACATGGCCCGCATTCTCACCGACATCCTGCAAAAACGGCTGGAACAGCCGTAGCACACATGGAGCGCGAACATGAACGAAGAAAACAAGACCGCACAGACCCCCGACGCCGATGCGACCGGAGCCGACCAGGCCGGAACGGCCGCCCCATCCGACGCCGAGGCGCGCGTGAAGGAACTGGAGGCGGAACTGGCCAGCGTGAAGGATGACAAGCTGCGCGCTCTGGCCGAGATGGAGAATACCAAACGCCGCCTGACGCGAGAGAAGGAGGAATTCCAGAAATTCGCCGTGGAGGGTGTGCTCGCGGACCTTCTGCCCGTGCTGGACAACCTGGACATGGCCCTGGCCTATGCCGAGAAGAGCGAGGCCTGCAAGGGCTTCGTCCAAGGCGTGGAGATGACCCGCAAGGTCTTCCTGGACATCCTGGCGGGCCACGGCCTGGAACCCACCGGCGGAGTGGGCGAGGAATTCAATCCCGAATGGCACGAGGCCGTCGGCGCGGAGCCGAACAAGAATGTCCCCGAGAACCATGTCTGCCAGCTCCTGCAGAAAGGCTACAAGCTCAAGGGTCGCCTGCTGCGGCCGGCCAAGGTGCTCATCAGCAGGCCCTGCTGAAAAAAATCGCCTGCTTCTCTTTACAGCCCGATGATCGTGGTTAGTACATAAGGCGATCGCACGAGAACGTAAGCGAGCGAAATTCCCAGTGAACGAGGAGTATATAGCATGGGCAAGATAATCGGCATCGACCTCGGGACGACGAACTCCTGCGTCTATGTAATGGAAGGCAAGGACGCCAAGTGCATCACCAACCCCGAGGGCGGCCGCACGACCCCTTCGGTCGTGGCCTTCACGGACAAGGAGCGGCTGGTGGGCGAGATCGCCAAGCGCCAGTCGGTGACCAACCCCGAGAAGACCATATACGCAGTCAAGCGCCTCATGGGCCGCAAGTTCGATGCGCCCCAGGTCAAGGAGTGGCTCAAGCACAGCTCCTACAAGGTCGTTTCCGGCAGCGGCGGCGACGCGGCCGTTGAGGTCGCGGGCAAGAAGTACAGCCCGGCCGAGATTTCGGCCATGATCCTGGGCAAGCTCAAGGCGGACGCCGAAGCCTACCTGGGCGAGAAGGTCACCGAGGCCGTCATCACCGTTCCGGCCTACTTCAATGACTCCCAGCGCCAGGCCACCAAGGACGCGGGCAAGATCGCCGGCCTCGAGGTCAAGCGCATCATCAACGAGCCCACGGCCGCCTCCCTGGCCTACGGCTTCGACAAGAAGCACAACCAGAAGATAGCCGTGTTCGACCTCGGCGGCGGCACCTTCGATATTTCCATCCTCGAAGTCGGCGACAACGTCGTGGAAGTTCGCGCCACCAACGGCGACACCTTCCTGGGCGGCGAGGATTTCGACCAGCGCGTGGTCAACTACCTCATCGAGGAGTTCAAGAAGGAGAACGGCATCGATCTGGCCAAGGACCGCATGGCCCTGCAGCGCCTGCGCGAGGCCGGCGAGAAGGCCAAGAAGGAGCTGTCCTCGTCCATGGAGACCGAGGTAAACCTGCCCTTCATCACCGCCGACCAGAACGGCCCCAAGCACATGATGGTCAAGATCAGCCGTTCCAAGCTCGAATCCCTGACCATGGACCTGGTCGAGCGCACCATCGGCCCCTGCAAGAAGGCCCTGGCCGACGCCAACCTCAAGCAGAGCGACATCGACGAGGTGGTGCTCGTGGGCGGCATGACCCGCATGCCCCTGGTGCAGAAGAAGGTTCAGGAGTTCTTCGGCAAGGAACCCAACCGCAGCGTGAACCCGGACGAGGTCGTGTCCATGGGCGCGGCCATCCAGGGCGGCATCCTGGCCGGCGAGGTCAAGGACGTGCTGCTGCTGGACGTGACCCCGCTGTCCCTGGGCATCGAGACCCTGGGCGGTGTCATGACCAAGCTCATCGACCGCAACACGACCATTCCCACGCGCAAGAGCCAGGTCTTCACCACTGCGGCCGACAACCAGCCTTCGGTGTCCATCCACGTGCTCCAGGGCGAGCGACCCATGGCCGCGGACAACATGACCCTGGGCCGCTTCGAGCTGACCGACATCCCCGCAGCCCCGCGCGGCGTGCCGCAGATCGAGGTCGGCTTCGACATCGACGCCAACGGCATCGTCAACGTGTCGGCCAAGGACCTGGGCACGGGCAAGCAGCAGTCCATCCGTATCACGGCCTCCAGCGGCCTGTCCGAAGCCGAGATCAACAAGCTCATCAAGGACGCCGAGTCCCATGCCGAGGAGGACAAGCGCAAGAAGGATCTCATCGAGGTCCGCAACCACGCCGACACGCTCATCTACACCACGGAAAAGACCCTGCGCGACCTGGGCGAAGGCGTGGACGGCGTGCTCAAGGGCCAGATCGAGGCAAAGATCGAGGAGCTCAAGAAGGTCAAGGATAGCGACGATCCCGAGGCCATCAAGCGCGCCACGGACGAACTGGCCCAGGCCTCGCACAAGCTGGCCGAGCAGCTCTACGCCAAGAAGAGCGGCGCGGAAGGCCAGGCTGGCGCCGCCGGACAGGCCGGAGGCCAGGCCAAGGGGCCGGACGAGGACGTCGTGGACGCCGACTACACCGAGGTCAAGTAAAGCCGCGCCGGTCGCGGCGCAGAACCCTTGCCTCGACCCGCAAAGACGTATACTTTGGCTTGGTCCGCCTCATGCGGGCCAAGCCTTTTTTTTCGTCCCGCGGCCAATGGTTCCCTCAACGCCATCCGTGACGACCCAACGCAACAGAGCACTTGGAAATCACCGTATGTCCCGTATACTCGTTTCGCTCCTCCTGGTCTGCGCCCTGCTTTTCGCGGCGGGCTGCCAGAAGGCTCCCGTCATCCCCGCCCCGCAACTGCAGGCCCTGCCGACCCAGGAGGTCTTGACCCGCGCCGACGCCGCCTGGGCCGCCGAGGACTACCGGCAGAGCCTGACCTACTACGGAGAAGCCCAGAACCGCACGGACCTGAGCGGGCAGAAACGCGCGCTCAGCTACGAGCGCGCCGCCCGCAGCGCCCTGGCGGTGAAGGAATACGAACGTGCCCTGCAGTCCCTCAGGGGCTGGTCCGGCTTCGACTCCAAGGTCCGCCAGAGCTGGCCCTGGAACGAATACTACGCCAAGTCCCTGGCCGGGAAAGGCCAGGACGACCAACTCCAGGATTTCCTGGCCGGGCTCATCGTCTCGCGCCAGGCCACATGGGACGTGCGGCGCAACGCGGCCCTGTTCCAGGCCGACTATTTCCTGCGCAAGGATCGGCCCATGCCCGCCGTGCCCGCCCTGCGCGAGGTCTACGACACCGCGCCCAACCGCGAGGCCAAGGCCAGCCTGGAGCAGACCCTGCTCCTGCGCCTGCTCGACCTGGAAGACAAGCAGCTTCTGGGCCTCATGGAAATCGGCGAAGGCCAGGAACCGACCTTCCCGTACACGGTCATGCGCCTCGCCGCGGCCAAGCGTTTGGCCGAAGCCAAGCCCAAGCAGTGGGATACGGCTTGGCGCGAGATGCGCGTACTGCTCACCCGCGGCCGCTTTGCCGACGAAAGCCTGCCCCGCGTGACCCTGCGCGCCCTGGAGAGCCAGCGCGGAGCGCCGCGTACCGGCATCGCCCTGGCCATACCCCTGTCGGACAAGATCGGCGCCATCGGCTGGAAGATCGCCACCGGCGCCAACATCGCCCAGGCCATGCTCGCCCAGCAGGGGCTGAACGTCGAAGTACGCGTGGTGAACACCTCGCGGCCGGGCTGGCTGAACGACCTGAACGCGCTGCCCCCGAGCTTCACCGTCGTGGGCGGGCCGCTTTTGCGCAGCGACTTCCAGCAGATCGTGGACTCCAAGCTGACCCGCGAGCGGATTTTCATGACCTTCCTGCAAAGCCTGGGGGATGCGGAGGAAGGCCGTGATGCTTGGCGTTTCTTCGCCAGCCCAGAGGACCAGGTCCGCGCCCTGCTCGACTTGGCGGCCGGAAAGTTCGGTCTTTCGGAATTCGCCGTGCTCGCGCCGCAAGAGCCTTTCGGCACCTACATGACCGAGGTCTTCAGCCAGGAAGCCTGGAACCGCGGGTTGACCATGGCCGCCTACGGGACCTATCCGCCCAAGTCGCACACGGCCTGGGGCGGCAAGGTGGCCGAGTTGCTGGGCATCAACCCGGCCGAGCACAACAAAAGGAGCGGCACGCCTCCCCCCGAGCCGGGCTTCCGGGCCGTGTTCCTGCCCGACGGTTGGACCCAGGCCCAGCTGCTGGCTCCGCAATTCTACTACTACGATGCCGAGCACACGCTGCTTATGGGCTCCGAGCTGTGGAGCCAGGCCGTTATCGGCGGAACCGACGCGGACATGAACTACTTTGGCCTGGCCGTCTGCCCGGGAGCCTGGTGGGCTCAGAGCCAGCGCCCGGGAGTGCGCGAACTCACCCGGCGCATGGCCGAAGAAAATCGAGGACAGCCTGACTTCTGGCACGCGCTGGGCTATGATTTCGTGCGCTTCGCGGCAAACCTGGGCGGCATGTCCGGCGGGTGGGACCGCAAGGCAATCAACGAGCGCCTCGCGGCCGCGCCGGCCATGGACTGGAGCTTGGCTCCCATGAGCTGGAACCAGAACGGCAAGGCACGCCAGGACCTGTTCCTCTTCCAGCCCTCGCGCAAGGGGCTCGTGCCCGTGAACGCGGAGGATCTGTTCAAGAGGATGCAGCAGGTCAAGCAGCGCCACGACGAGCGCATGGAACTGAACCGTGCGAAGCTCGAACAGAAGGGCAGAGCCGCCAGGCCGAGCCAGGGAGTCGCGCAATGAAAATCAGCCCCGAAGTCGTTGCCAGGATAGCCTCCTTGGCCAGGCTCGAGCTTTCCGAGGACAAGATCGGGCTCTTCGCCGAGCAGCTCGGTGATGTGCTGGCCTACATGGACAAGCTCGGCGAACTGGACACCTCGAACGTGGAGCCGCTTTACAGCCCCGTGGAAAAGCCCACGCCCATGCGCGAGGATACCGTGGTCAAGGAGTTCACCCGCGAGGAACTGCTCGCGGGCGCTCCGCAGACCGATGGCGAGTTCTTCATCGTGCCCCGAATCGTCTAGCCCGTGCGGGCGAGGATCACTACATGGCTGACAGCATGATCGAGTTGACCCGCAAGACGCTTGTCGAGATCCGCGACCTGCTGGCCGCGCGCCAGATCTCAGCCCGCCAGGCCGTGCAGGCCTGCCTGGAGCGCATCGAGGCCACCGAGCCCAAGGTGCAGGCCCTGCTGCACGTGGACGCCGTCGCTGCCCTGGCCCGGGCCGACGCCCTGGACAAGGCCGGACCGGAAACTGGCAAGCCCCTGTGGGGCGTGCCCGTCATCGTCAAGGACGTGCTGACCACCAAGGGCCTGCCCACGACCTGCGGCTCGCGCATCCTGGAGAACTTCGTGCCGCCCTTCGACGCCACGGCCGTGGCAAGGCTCAAGGAAGCCGGGGCCATCGTCCTGGCCAAGGCCAACATGGACGAATTCGCCATGGGCTCGTCCAACGAGAACTCGGCCTACCATCCCACGCGCAACCCCTGGGACCTGAGCCGCGTGCCCGGCGGCTCCAGCGGCGGATCGGGCGCCTGCGTTTCGGCAGGACAGGCCTTCGCGGCCCTGGGCACCGACACCGGCGGCTCCATCCGCCTGCCCTCCTCCTTCTGCGGCGGCGTGGGCATCAAGCCCACCTACGGACGCGTCTCGCGTTACGGCCTGGTGGCCTTCGGCTCGTCCCTGGATCAGGTCGGCCCCATGACCCGCACAGTGGCCGACTCCGCCGCGGTGCTCCAGGTCATCGCCGGCCACGATCCGCGCGACTCCACGTCCATGGACCTGCCCGTGCCAGACTACCTCGCCGCGGTGAACAATGCCGACGGCCTCAAGGGCCTGCGCATCGGCATGCCCAAGGAATACTGGGGACAGGGGCTCGCCCCGGAGGTCGAGGCCCTGTGCAGGCAGGCCATGGACATGGCCAAGGACCTGGGCGCGGAGTTGGTGCCCGTGTCGCTGCCGCACACGGAGTACGCCATCGCGACCTACTACATCATCGCCATGGCCGAGGCGTCCTCCAACCTGGCCCGCTTCGACGGCGTGCGCTACGGATTCCGCGACAAGCAGGCCGCCAGCCTGCTGGACATGTACAAGCAGTCGCGCAGCAAGGGCTTCGGCGACGAAGTGCAGCGGCGCATCATCACCGGCACCTACGTGCTCTCCTCGGGCTATTACGACGCCTACTACCGCAAGGCCGCCCAGGTGCGCCGGCTCATCCGCCGCGACTTCGAGCAGGCCCTTGAGCAGTGCGACGTCATCTGCGGTCCGGCCTGCCCCACCGTGGCCTTCCCGCTGGGCGACAAGACCGCCGACCCGCTGCAGATGTACCTCATGGACATCTTCACGATCTCCCTGAACCTGGCCGGCCTGCCCGGCCTGAGCTTGCCCGTGGGGCTCGGCGGGGACAGCTCCATGCCCGTGGGCCTGCAGGTCCTCGGCCCGGCCTGGGGCGAGGAGAAGATACTCTCGGTGGCCCGGAGTCTGGAAAAGGCCATCGGGCCGCTGCCCGAGCCTCGGGCGCTGGCCTAAGCGCAAACGAACCGGGGAGGGTGCCGCCCTCCCCGGCTTTTTTCAAGTTCATTACGGACTACCGCCGGACCGCCGGCACTCGTCAGGCCAACGGCCTTCCCAAAGCCGAAGCAGCTACAAGCCGCTCCAGTCCATGGCATGATTCTGGAACAGGACATGCCCGCATGGATCTCTTTTCCGCTCCCTATCGCCCATCGGAGTGACAGCATGCATTACCTGGCCCTGTGCGCCATCGCCAAGGACGAGGACCGCTACCTGCTGGAGTGGATACACTACCACATTCTCGTCGGCGTGGAGCGCTTCATCATCTACGACAACGACAGCGCCACGCCCATAGCCCAGACCCTGGCCAAGTACGTCAAGGCGGGCATCGTCGATGTCGTTCCCGTTTCCGGCCAGGACCGGCAGATCCCCGCCTACGAGCATTGCCTGCGCGAGTATGGCCCGCGCTTCCGCTGGATCGGCTTCCTGGACCTGGACGAGTTCCTCGTGCTCAAGGACACGCGGGATGCCCGCATACTGCTGTCCGATTACGAGGATCACGGGGGGCTGGCCGTGCATTGGGTCATGTACGGCTCATCGGGGCATGTTCTGAGACCGGCAGGGCTGCAGATCGAAAATTACACGACGCGCCTCGCGGCCAGCAGCTTCCATGTGAAGAGCATCGTCCAGCCTCCGCACATCAGCCGAGTCGCCAATGTGCACATGTTCAATTACAAGCCAGGCTCATACTGCGTGAATGAGGATCACCTGCCCGTGGGAAGCGCCATGAGCTACCATGCGGTCAGGCGGGCCCAGATCAACCACTATTGGTACAGATCACAGCAGGACTTCGCGACCAAGCTGCAACGTGGCAGAGCTGACACCGCATCCCTCAACGAGAGCACGCGGGGATGGCACCAGTTCTATGCCCACCTCCAGCTTCCCCAGGAAAAGGAAGATCTTCTCGGTGGCTTGGCCAGAAAAATGAAGATGCTGGCGCGCAGCGGAAAGGCCGATGTATGGGCCGCGCTGTGCAACCGCTATTCGAAGCCGCAGGAATTGTATCAGCATGTCGCGCAGGCTTACGAGGCTATGGAAAAAGGTGATCTGGACGCCGCGGAGGCCATAATGTGCACGGCGAGCCTCAGGTATGGCGAAACCGTCGAATGCCTCCTGTTCCGCGCCTCGCTTTGCAGGCTGCGCAAGGCCTGGGAACGTGCCAAAGGCCTCGTCGTCAAGGCGCTGGCCAAGGAGCCTTCGCTTACGGTGTATTACGAGCTTTTCCTCGTGCATCTCCAGATGGGCGATGGTGAACGAGCCCGCCTGCTGCTCCAGTTCATGGAGCATTCCATGTGCACCTTCGGAATCGACGACAAGGCGTGGCGGGAGCGTCTGGCGCAAGGCAGGTCGCTCCTGACGGCGTGAGGCTTGCGGGAGCGAAATCCTTGACAGCCGCGGCGAGAGCTGCTTGTTCTTCAACATCCGATATGCAAATGAACCCCTTTTCCCGACCTCAAGGCACAGCCAGAGGATGATGGATTCTCCCTCCGGAGGCGACAATTCCAGATAATCGGCGCGGTCAGTCCTTCCCGCCCCATGCCCCGATCGCCGTGGCCGTCAGCGGCGGCCGCGACAGCCTGCTGGCCCTGGCGCTCCTCAAGGAGCAGGGCCATGAGGCCGTCGCAGTGCATGCGCGCTTCCTGCCTGGCGAGTGGGACGAGGAGCGCTTGGGAAAGCCTTTGCGGCAAGTTGCCGCACAACTTGGCGTGGAGATGCGTGTGCTGGACCTGCGGGAGGAATTCGAGGAGCGTGTCGTGGCGCCCTTCGTGGCCGAGTACCAGGCCGGCCGCACGCCTAACCCATGCGCCCTGTGCAACCCGAGGCTCAAGTTCGGACTGCTCTTCGAGCGCGCGGCCGGGGAATTCCACGCCGGAGCCATCGCCACGGGCCACTATGCCCGGCTGGAACATGATCCCGCCTATGGCATGTGCCTGCGCCGGGGTGCCGATCCGCTCAAGGACCAAAGCTATTTTCTGGCCCTCGTGCCGCGCGAACGGCTGGAAAAGGCGGTCTTCCCCCTGGGCGGCTGGCGCAAGGCCGATGTCGCCGCCGCCCTGGAGGCGCGAGGGCTGAACCCGCCCCTGCCGCTGGAGAGCCAGGAGGTCTGCTTCATCGCCAACGACGACTACAAGGCCTTCCTGCAATCGCGCGGAGTGGATTTGTCCGGCCCCGGCCCCATGGTACTGGAGGACGGCCGCGTTGTCGGGCGGCACCAGGGCTTGTGGCGGTACACGCTTGGCCAGCGCCGGGGGCTGGGCGTCGCCTGGTCCGAGCCCCTGTACGTGCTGGACAAGGACGTAAGCCGCAATGCCCTGCTGGTCGGGCCAAAGTCCGGTCTGGCCTCGGCCGGCTGCGAAGCGCGCGGGGCGAATTACCTGGTGCCCATGGCGCAATGGCCGAAGGTCGTGCAGGTCAAGACGCGCTACCGCCAAGGGGCTGCGCCGGCCCGGGCCCGTCGCACTGAAACGGGCCTAATCTTCGAATTCCTGGAACCCCAGGAGCGGCCTGCGCCGGGCCAGGTGGCCGTGGCCTACGACGAGGCCGGAACGGTCCTGGCCGGAGCGGTTATCGAGCACGGCCTGCGCCGGGCCTGACCGGCAATGGCCTGACCAGCCCATTGCCAGGAGCCTTGCGCCGCGTTACTTTGACGGACCAGAACACCAACCGGGATATGTGCGCCAGCATGAACATCCATGACCGCAGGAGCGCGCAGCGGACGACCCTGTCGCGCCTGGTGGAAGTGGCCGTCAGCGACGGCCGCGACGCACAGGCCGTGTGCCGCATCATCGACATCAGCCCGTTCGGCCTGCGCCTGGAGTTCGTCAGCGCCGAGGACGCCAAGCGCTTCTCGCACTGCCGGGTTCTGAACGTTATCGGCTGCGGCGAGGCCATCCAGGCCCTGCTGCTGCACAAGTCCTGCGAGGTCAGGTGGCGGCAGGGCGCGATCCTGGGCGCACGCTTCCAAGCCCCCCTGGGCGTGCCGCTGGAAGGGCCGGGCATGGACATGGAGTTCACTTCTTTTTGAGGATCTTGGAGCATTTGCATTTGAAAATGCTTTGCTCTAATTGCCCTGCCTCAGCTCCCGCATCTTCTGCCTCCTGCTGGCCTCGTTGAGCAATTCCCTGGCTCCGTCCAGAAATTCCTGGCGCGGCAATCCGCGTCCGGCAAGGGCCGCCGTCATGTTCAGGATGTCCCGCTTCATGTACAGCTCCAGGGGATAGGTGCTCTCGGCGAAGCGAGCCAGCCCCTTTTCGACCTGACCATCCAGGATGTCGGCCACGGCCAGATAGTAGACGGCCCGCCATTCCGACGGCCTCAAGGCGGCCGAGGACGCGAGTTGCGCCCTGGCCTCCACGTCCCGGCCCAGGTAGAGATAGGCCCGACCCAGATCAATGCGCGCATTGGCCCAGTCCGGGTGCTCCGCCACGGCCTGTTCGAGCAGGGTGAGGCCCTCCTGGTAGTTCCCGCGATTCAGAGCCAGGTTGCCCCGGTAGTAAGCGCAGGCCTGCGCGACGGCAACCAGGAGCAAGGCCAGTATGACGGAAATTTCATGGACGCGCCGCTTGGGCATGTACCCCCTCCCGGTAAATGGCCACCCGAGTGGCCAAGGATAGCATGCTCCTAGGCCCTAACGAATGATAACAGGCATGGATCAACGAAGGACCTTCGCCATCCGCACCCTCGGGTGCAAGATCAACCAGTACGAAAGCCAGGCTCTGCGCGAGTCGTGGCTCGCTCGGGGATGGACCGAGGCGGATGCCCCGCGGGCCCGGCTCGTACTGTTCAACTCCTGCGCTGTCACGGCCGACGCAGTGCGGACCTTGCGCAATCAGGTCCGTCAGGTGCATCGGGCCAACCCGAAGGCCGAGATTGTCATCACGGGCTGCGCGGCCCAGGTTCTGTCCTTCGAACTGGAGGAATTGCCAGGCGTTACCTTGGTCCTGGACCAGACGCGCAAGACCGGTCTGGCCTCCTATCCCGATATCGGGCCGGCGATGCCCATGTCCGCCTTTCCGCCCCTGCGCATTTCCGACTTCGAGCGGGCCAGGCCGGTGCTCAAGATCCAGGACGGCTGCTCCCATGGCTGCACCTACTGTATCGTGCCCCTCACGCGAGGTCCGAGCCGCAGCCGCTCAGTGGCCGACATCCTGGCCGAGGCGCGCCGTCTGCTGGCCTCGGGCTTTCGAGAGATCATCCTCGGCGGCATCAACCTGCGCCACTTCGGCCGCGACCTGCCCGGCACGCCGGACCTGTGGGACCTGCTGGCCGCCCTGGACGCCGAGCTGGCCCCGGAGTGGGCCGGTCGCGCCAGACTGCGCCTGAGCTCACTGGACCCGGCGCAGCTCGGGAACAAGGCCCTGGACGCCCTGGCCGCCTCGCGGCTGGTCTGTCCGCACCTGCACCTGTCCCTGCAAAGCCTGTCGCCGGAGATACTGCGCTCCATGGGCCGTGGACACTACACTCCCGAGAATATAGAAGGTTTCCTCCGCGACCTTGCCAAGGCATGGCCTACCTTTGCCCTGGGCGCCGACCTGCTGGTGGGCTTTCCAGGGGAAACCCCCGGGCTTTTTGGACAAACGCTGGCCGCGGTGGAGCGCTTGCCCCTGACCTACGCGCACGTCTTTCCCTACTCCAGGAGGCTAGGCACGCGCGCGGCGAGCATGTCCGGCCAGGTCTCGACGCAGGAGAAGAAGGAGCGGGCCGGGCAACTGCGCGACCTGACCGAAAGGCGCAAGGAGGCCTTCGCGCACCATCTGCTGACCATGGCAAGCCTGTCGGTGATCGTGGAACATCCCGGCCGCAAGGCCGAGGTGTCCGGCGTCTGCGAATTCTATGTGGAGTGCCGCTTCGCGCGTCCGCCTGGAACGGCGGGATTCAAATCCCTGGCCGGCGGCCGCCCTCTGTCCGCAGACGGCGGCTGCATCGTGCTCGCTCCCGGTCTGGAGCAGCCATGACTTTCCACCACGTACAGTCGCCCATTGGATGCTGACGGCCAGTTGGTTTTCCTGTATAGCGCGACATTCCCGGATGGAACACAATACACGGAGCAGAACATGCCGCGCAGCATGACAGGATATGGACGATCGGAACTGAGCACTCCCCAATGGACCCTGACCTGGGAGATCCGCAGCGTCAACAGCCGCTTCCTGGATATCAAATGGCGCACCCCGCATAACCTGCGCGGCCTTGAGGCCGACTGGGAGCGCGCCGTGCGCGAGGAGGCCTCGCGGGGGCGCCTGGATATCTACCTGCACTTCCAGCCCCATGGCAGCGGCACGGCCATGCTCGCCACGCTCAACACCGAGCTGGCCAGGCAGATGCTGGCCCAGATGTCCGAACTGGCCAAGTCCATGGGCCAGGACTACCGGCCCGACTTCAACCGCCTGCTGTCACTGTCGGTCCTGTGGCAGGAATCCTCGGCCGAACCGAACCCGCAGTTGGTGGCCGACCTGGACAAGAGCCTGCGCGAAACCCTGCGTGTCTGGAACATCACGCGCGGCCAGGAGGGAAAGACACTGCTCGCCGACCTCCAATCCCGCTTCGCCGAGCTGGGCCGCCTGCTGGACAGCATTCGCGAACGCGTGCCCCAGGTGCTGCAGGACAAGACCACGACACTGGCCGAGCGCATCCGCGCCATGGTCGAGCAGGCCGGAGTGGAGATCTCGGATGACCGCATGCTCCAGGAAGTGGCCATCCTCACGGACAAGCTGGACGTGTCCGAGGAGCTGACGCGCCTGTCCATGCACCTCTCGCGCATGGACAAGGTTTTGCATGGCAAGGGAGAAGTCGGCCGGCAGCTCGACTTCCTCCTGCAGGAGACCTTCCGCGAGATTAATACCTGCGGCACCAAGAGCCAGGATGCCGAAATGAGTCGCCTCGCAGTGGATTTCAAGACCTTGCTTGAAAAGTGCCGGGAGCAGGTGCAGAACATCGAGTAGCGGCCGCCGGGCGGCACGCTCAGCGTATCGCGTTTTCCGCCGGGATTCATCGCATGCAGAAATCACGACTGCTCAATATCGGATTCGGCAACTTCGTGGTCGCCTCACGCGTGGTGTCCATCGTCAACCCTTCGTCGTCCCCCATGCGCCGGCTGCGCGAGGACGCCAAGGGCGGCGGCAGGCTCATCGACGCTACCCAGGGCCGCAAGACGCGCTCCATCATCGTCACCGACTCCAACCATGTCATCCTCTCCGCAATCCAGGCGGAGACCATCGCCCAACGTTTCGGCGCCGAGGAAGAGGACCATGACAAGTAGCCACCTGGGCCAAGCCTACATAATCTGCGCCCCGTCCGGCACGGGCAAGTCCACGCTCATCAGGCGCCTGCTCGCCGACATGCCGGGCTTCGCCTTCTCCGTGTCCTGCACCACGCGCGCTCCCCGCGCCGGCGAGGTCGACGGCCGCGACTACCACTTCGTCACCCGCGCCGAATTCGAGCACATGCGCGAGCAGGGACGTTTCGCGGAGTGGGCGGAGGTGCACGGTAACTTCTACGGCACCCCCCTGTCCGAGGCGCGGGCCATCCTGGAAAGCGGCCGGGACATCATCTTCGACATCGACGTGCAGGGCGCCCTGCAGCTCAAGCGGACCATGCCCGACAGCTGCTTCATCTTCCTGCTGCCTCCCACGCGCCAAGCCCTCGTGGCGCGCCTCTCCGGCCGCGGAACGGACGGCGACGAGGTCATTGCCCGCAGGCTGGCCAATGCACGCGACGAAATCCGCCAGGCTCCAAAGTTCCAGTACCTCATCGTCAATGCGGACCTGGAGCAGGCCTACGCCGAACTGCGGGCCGTGGTCGTGGCCCAGAAGCTGGCCCCGGAGCGCAATCCGGGGCTCGTGGAATCCATTCTCGCAGGCTGGTCCGACTAGTGGCGGAACTCATCATAGCCCTGGATTACCCGCACGCCGAGCAGGCCTTGTCCATGGCACGGGCCGTGCGCGGCAAGGCCGCCTGGGTCAAGATCGGCCTGGAGCTGTTCACCGCCGCCGGGCCGCGCGTGGTCACGGACATGAAGGAGCTTGGGCTCAAGGTCTTCCTGGACCTCAAGTTTCACGACATTCCCAATACAGTGCTCGGCGCGGTGCGTTCCGCAGCCGCTCTCGGGGCGGACATGCTCACCCTGCACGCCTCAGGCGGCCGGGCCATGCTGGAGGCGGCTCGCGAGGCGAGCCTGGCTTCGCCGCAGGCTCCCCTGCTCTTCGCCGTGACCGTGCTCACGAGCATGTCGGCCGAGGACACGGCCCTGCTCGGCAGAAGCGACGTGCCGGAGCTGGTGCGCGACCTGGCCCGCGCGAGCGCACAGGTCGGCCTGGACGGCGTGGTCTGCTCGGCGCAGGAGGCCAGGCTTGTCAAGGATGACTCCCGAGGGAGGCTGGCCTGCTTGACCCCCGGCATCCGCCTGACCGCCTCGACCGGCGGTCAGGGCGCGGACGACCAGAAGCGTGTGGCCAACCCGGCCTTCGCCGTATCTCAAGGTTCCGACTACCTGGTCGTCGGCCGCCCGATCACCGCCTCGCCGGACCCGGCCGCGGCGATCCAGGCCTTCCTGCATGCCATGGCCGACACCGGACCCGCCAAGGCTCGCCCGCTACAGGACAATCCAAAGGACGAGGCATGGAACGGATAAAAGGGATATTCTCCACCCAGGTCCGAGAGGGGACCAGCACCGGCAGCACCACGCGGCAGGTCATCCGCAAGCAGTACTGGGGCGCGCTGGAGCTCGACGGTGACATAGTCGAGGTGCAGCCCCTCAATGCGAACTATGTGCCTTCGGGCCCCAAGAAACAGGTGAGCAAGGATCAGTTCCTGGCGAGCTTCAACGCAGAGCCCGAGTTCTACGTTTCCACGGTCCTGCCGCGCATGCGCGAGTTGGAAAAAAACATCCAGCGCGGCGAGGCGCACCGCAAAAGTGGCGAATCCTACAGCGCCGAGTTCGAGTTCAATTCCGCGCTCAGGGTGGACGAGGATAACGTGCGGGCCACCTTTGGCCTGGGGCTCACTTACATGGATCGCGGCGACACGCTCAAGGCGGAGGACATCCTCGGACGCCTGGTGAACCTCGAGGCAGCCTTCGATGCCCGGCACAAGCATCTGTTCAACGAGTTCGGCATCAACCTGCGTAAGAACCACATGTTCGGCCAGGCCCTGGATTATTACGAGCGCGCCATGGAGCTGAGCAGCCAAGACGATCACCTGCTCGTTAACATCGCCCGCCTGCACTTCGAGCGGGGAGACATCCGCAAGTGCATCCTGCACCTCAAGGAGGCCCTCGACCTCAATCCCGATCAGGACGAAGCCAAGCAGTTCTGGTCCTTTCTGCAGCGCCGTGGGCAGTTGGACAGCCCGCTCAAGGACATGGATCTGGACAAGGAGCTTGCCAAGCTCAAGGCGGAGCGCACTCAACGCATCGAAAGCAGACGGCAAAAACGCAAGCAAAATGCTGTCGTCGATAGCATCGACATCAAGGTCTACAAGGACGACCTGGCATAACGGCGACCATGCGCCCGTGTAATCGAAATACGCCGCATGCGGTCCGGGCGATTCATTCGCCGACCTCCTGGCCTATTCCGCGGCCATGGGCTACTATCGGGGAAGAGTGACGCCGGAGAGGCGAGCCGCGGCAAAGAGCCATAAAGGCATGTCCCGCGTCCCGGCATGACACGGGAACCGCTGGCAGACGTTGTCTCCCGCCAGACAGAGCCTCCCCAGGAAACATTTACATGAGCAGCACAGGATCACTTCCCTCCTCCCAGGAACGCCGCTGGGTCTTCCGCCATTCCGGACAGGCCCCGGCCGAGACCGAAAACTGGGCTCACGAACTCGGCGTATCTCCGCTTCTGGCCGCCATGCTTTGGCAACGCGGCCTGCGCACCCTGCGCGACATGGACGTGTTCCTGAGTCCCGGCCTGCGCCATCTCGCCAACCCCTGCGAATTCCCCGGCCTGGAAGATGCGGCACGCGTGCTGGCCCAAGGCTTGGAGCAGGGCCTGCCCATGGCCGTGTGGGGCGACTACGACGTGGACGGAGTCACGGCCACGGCGCTGGTCAAGGATGTGCTGGCCCGCCGGGGCCATGCCGTGCGCGCCTACCTGCCGAACCGCATGGAGGAAGGCTACGGCCTGAATCTGCAAGGCCTCGAGCAGCTCGCGGCCGAGGGCATTCGGTTGCTGCTCACCGTGGACTGCGGCATCACCAGCACGGCCGAGATAGCCCGAGCCCGCGAGCTGGGCATGACCGTGGTCGTCACGGACCACCACTTGCCGGGCGGCGAATTGCCCGCTGCTCAGGGCCTGTGCAACCCGCGTCTGGCTCCTTGCCCTTGCGAATCCCTGGCGGGCGTGGGCGTGGCCTTCCTGCTCATGGCCGCGGTCAACCGGCTTCTGCCGGGCACTCCCTGCGACATGCGCGAGGTGCTCGACCTCGTGGCCCTGGGCACCCTGGCCGACGTGGTTGACCTGAACGGACAGAACCGCATCCTGGTCAAGAACGGCCTGCTGCTCATCGCCGAGGGGCGCAGGCCGGGCATCTTCGCCCTCAAGGAAGCCGCCGGCTACAACCCCACGGCGGCCATGGGCGCGGGACAGGTGGTCTTCGGCCTCGCTCCGCGCATCAACGCCGCCGGCCGTCTCGGCCAGGCCGACCTCGCCCTTGATCTGCTGATGGCGCCGGACCGCGAGACCGCCAGGCCCCTGGCCGCCGAGCTCGACGCCATGAACAGCGAACGCAAGCGCGAGGAGGAACGCATCACGGCCGAGGCCCAGGCCCAGGCGGAGACGCAGCTGCACCGCGCCGGTTTGGTGCTCTCCTCGCCTGGCTGGCACCACGGAGTCATCGGCATCGTGGCCTCGCGCATGGTCGAGGCCTTCTACCGGCCCGTGCTCATCCTGAGCGAGGAGGACGGCCTGCTCAAGGGCTCGGGACGCAGCATCGACGAGTTCGACCTGCACCAGGGCCTGTGCGCGTGCGCCGATCTGCTGACCGGCTTCGGCGGCCACCGCCAGGCGGCCGGGCTCAAACTGCGTACCTCGGAACTGGAAGCCCTGCGCGAGGCCTTCGATCTTGCCGTGCGCGCCCAGGTCGGCGACACGCCGCTTGCGCCGCGCATGAAGCTGGACGGCCTGCTGGCCTTCGGGCTCGTCAATCAGCGCCTGCTGCGCGAACTAGAGCTTCTGCAGCCCTTCGGCATGGGCAACCCGGAACCGGTCTTCCTTCACTCCGGAGCCATGGTCCGCGCGCACCGCATCTTCGCCGGAAAGCACGTCAGCCTGGACCTGCGCGACGAGGCTTCGGGCGTGACGCTCAAAGCCAAGGCCTGGCGCCAGGCCGAGAGCCTGCCCACTGAAGTCCTGGGGAAACCCATCAGCCTGGCCTTTACGCCCAAGGTCAATTCCTACAACGGCCTGGACCAGATAGAGCTGCACATCAAGGATTGGAAGCCGGCCTGACAGGGCGGCAGATAGTTCCTCCCCGCATTCCTTCGCACACGCCTTCCGGCTCCGCAGGCCGGATAAGCCGTCACTGCTCCGTACAGACGCGGAACCCTGGTTCCTTATCCTCGCCGACCAAGCCGGTATGCGCGGCGTGAACCATGCTCTCAGGCAACTCTTCCAACTGCTTGCATCCATTGAGCTTGCTTCGGAGCCGTCACTCACCGATGTCAGCCGCACATGTGCGGTTATGTGATCTCCCCGCTTGGCGACTCTCCCTGAGACAGTGATTGACGCACGATATTTGCGCACCCCGGTCCGCACCTTGCATATTTTTTCCCGTCAGGATACTGGCTGAACATCCCGTCAGCAGTTCATAGAACCGTAACCAGCACAGGATACGCCATGGCAGCCGTGCATCGTCTCGCTTTCGCGCTCGTATTCTCTTTATCGCTATTCGCCGCAAGCCCCGCGTGGTCCGCCTACTACGTAACGGATGAACACGAGTTCACCCTGCGCACGGGTCCGGACACGACGCACAAGATCATCCAGATGCTGCCCACGGGCTCTCCGCTTGAATTGCTCGAGGAGGGGGACGAGTGGGCCAGGGTCCGCACGGACAAGGGGCGTGAAGGCTGGGTGGCCAAGCGTTTCGTCACTCAGGAGAAGCCCAGGGCAGTGGTCCTCGACGAGATGCGCAAGCGGTTTGCCCAACTCCAGGAGGAATCCAAGACGGCTCAGGAGCAGGCAAACGTGCTCGGAGCGGAAAACAAGGATCTTCAGGGCAGGCTGGACAGCGCCAAGGCCGAACTGGACCGCGTCAGCAAGGACTATGAGGCTCTGCGCTCGGAATCTGGCGAGGTCATCGAACTGAAGCAGCAGTACCAGGCGGCTTCGGTCAGTCTGGAGAGCATCTCGGCCCTGGTGGCCAAGCTGAGCTCCGAGAATCTATCCCTTGCCGGCACCGAAAGCCTGAACTGGTTCCTGGCCGGGGCTGCCGCAGTGATCATACCGTGGCTCCTGGGCACTCTCGTGGGTCGCTTCGGCGGCAAGCGCAAGCAGCGCATATCATTTTAGAGGCAGTTCCTGACGTCCGGCAAGGCTTACTCCCCGACCATGATTCAGGGAAAGCCGCAGCTTCGACGGCTCAGCGCACTCGCCGATTCGCCAAGTACTCGAGCCGTTCCGTTGGCATAGGAAAAGGCCCGGCAGAATCGACTGCCGGGCCTTCCTTGTCGTCATTGTCCGCGGCTGATCGCAACCCGCAGGGTAATGCCTTTTCCGCCCGTTTCCATCCCTCGGCCAGGCGTCTGCCTCAAGGCAGCGGCGACGGCTGTGCGTCTGGTTTCCGATAGGCGAACAACTCGGCATTGTAGCTGCTGCGCACCAGCGGGGCGCAGAACATGTGCGGCACGCCCAGGGACCGGCCGTAGGCAGCATACTCCTCGAACGTCTCGGGATGCACGTAACGTTCGACCTCCGGGTGTTTGCGCGAAGGCCGCATGTACTGGCCCACGGTGACGATGTCGCACTGCGCGGAACGCAGGTCGCGGACGACCTCCCGCACTTCCTCGTCGGTTTCGCCAAGCCCGACCATGAGACCACTTTTTGTGGAAATCTCCGGAGCCAACGCCTTGGCCGTCCGCAAAAGCTCCAGGCTGCGGCCATACACGGCTTGTGGACGGATGCGGGAGTAAAGGCCGGACGCGGTCTCCACATTGTGGTTGAGTACGCCGGGCTCGGCGGCCAGGACGGTTTCCAGGGCCTGGCGGTCGCCCAAGAAATCGGGGATGAGCACCTCGGTGGAGACCTGCGGATGGTCGGTGCGGATACGCCGCAGCACGGCAGCGAAATGCGCCGCGCCGCCGTCAGGCAAGTCGTCGCGGGTCACAGAGGTTATGACCGCGTGCCTGAGTCCCAGGCGGCCGACGGCCTCGGATATGCGCGCCGGCTCGTCATGGTCCACGGGTTCGGGCCTGCCAAGCCCGATGTTGCAGAAGGCGCAGCCGCGCGTGCACTGTGCGCCGAGAACGAGGAATGTCGCCACCTTGCGCGAGTAGCACTCGAAGATATTGGGGCAGCGGGCCGAGCGGCACACCGTGTTCAGGGACAGGTCGCCCAGCAGGGCGCCCATGCAGGAAAATCCCTTGCCCCGGGGCAGCTCAATCCTGAGCCAGGGCGGGATGCGCAAGGGTTTGCGCGAAGCCTCTGACGAACCGCTCGCCGAAGTCATGCCGTACCTCGTCCATGTCCACCCGCCGGCCCAACTCGCCTTCCATGGAGACGGGCCGAACACCGGACAGGCCGCAAAGGGTGATGAGATTGAACAGGCTCGTGTCCGCAGCCACGTTCAAGGCCAGACCATGCCAAGTGGTCCAGCGCCGCACGGCAATGCCTATGGAGGCGATCTTGCCGCGCTCGGTCCACACGCCCGGCCGGTCGTCGAAACGGCGGGCAGCGATGCCGTAGCCGGCCAGCAGTCCGATGGCCGTATCCTCCAGAAGGGTCACGAAGCGGCGCACGCCGCCGGGTCGCCTGTCCAGACGCACGATGGGATAAGCCACGAGCTGGCCGGGGAAATGGCAGGTGATCTTGCCGCCCCGGGCCGAGCGCACGTAATCGACACCGAGACCGGCCAGGGCCGACGCGGACACGTGCAGATGCTCCTCGCCGCCGTGGCGCCCCACGGTGATGACCTTGGGGTGCTCCAGCAGGAACAGCGTCTCTTCCTCGCCGACTGCCACCCGGGACAGCCGTTCGAGTTGCAGGGCCTCGGCCTCCCCGTAGGGAACAAGGCCCAGGCCGCGCACGATCACCGGCCGCCCTTGCCGGAGCCGCGACCACGCTTGGGGCCGCGCGGCTTGCGCCCATCACGTTCCCGGGATTCCCGCTCGTCGCTATCCAGCCTGCTCTTGGCCTTGCGCTCGTCCGGCCGAAGGTCTCGGCGCTGTTCAGGACGCCCATTTGTGTTCCGAGCGCCACGGCGATCAGCGCCCTCAGTGCGACCGCCCTCCCGCTCGAGCGAACGTCCACCGCGCTCGGCCGGATGGCCGGCGCGCGACCCGTAAGCCTTGTCCGCTTTCTGGCCAGTCGGCTGGCCATGCCGTTGCGTCGAGGGCTTTCGCTGGTCGGAGTCAGGCTTGCCCTTGCCAAAGCTCTTGGGCTTCTCACCAGACGGCCCGGCGCCACGTTTCTCGAAGCGGCGACCTTCGGTTTGTCCACGCGGAGCATATCCTCGCTCGGAATGCCCTGCCGCCGCCCTGGGCTTGAACTCGCCCTGTCGCTCCAGGCCCGCCTTGCGCGGACGTTCAGCCTTGCCCGCATACGGCGAAGCCTCGAAGTCCTCCGGCTTGCCTTGTCGGCCCTTGGGGCCAAGCTTGCCGGAAAACGGCTTGCCGCTCTTCGGACCGCCGAAGGTTGGCTTTCCTGGCCGATTCTGGCCGGCCCTGGGAGTGCCGGAACGAGGTTGGCCGCCCTTGAACGTGTCAGCTCCGGTCTTGCCGGCCCAGGGCTTGGCGGTCGTGCCTGCCGGCTCCCGCCGCGGGCCATGGCCTGTCTTGCGGGCACTTTCTCCGCTCTCACGCTCCTCGGATTGCCCCGCGCGAAACGCCTGTAGGGCCATGTTGCGCACCTTGAGAATCCCTGGCACCTTCTTCGATTTGGGCGCATGGGTGGACCTGGACAGCTTGCCTTCCCCGCGCGAGCCGGTGCGAGCCTCCTCGCCAACCTCCGCACGCACCTCCGCGCGCGTGGAGCGACGTGGTTCGGGCAGCGGCTCCAGAGGCAGGATGATCGCATCGGTCTTGGCATCGCGCAGCGGTTCCTCGGGCTGCCGGCGTGGACGCCACAGGCAGCCCGAAGGCAGACGCTTGAGTTCGTGCTCGTCGCCGGCGGCGATCACGAGTCCGGCTTCCGCGCAGCCGTAGCGGCCAGCGCGAAAACCGACCCCGGTCAGCTCGAAAACATCTGAAATCATGCGCACGCCCGACATCTCCAAAGGCGAGCGCGCGGCTTCTCCCCGACCGGTGTAGAGAAAGCTCAGCGCCACGCCGCGTCGGCGGAAGCCCACATCCTCGGACATGCGCTGCAGCCATTGGGGAGCGCCGACCACGCCGAACTGGAAATGGCACCAGGCCTTGCCGGTCGTGCCGGGCATGGGGCATTCGGCTACGTGGGTGCAGGGAGCCAAGGGCATGAAGCCCTCCTCGGCCAGTTCGGTGCGCAAGGAGGACAGGAGCCGCCCTCCCGTGCGCGTGCCCGGCTCCACCAACAGCATGCGTGCATTTTCGGTCGTCTGGCGAGCGAGACTCTGAGCCATGCGCTCCTCGCGGCCTTCGCCCGTGCGTGTGGAAAACTCGTTGAGCACATTGGCCGCGATGAGCAGATCGGCCCGCGCGGGCAGTCGCGCGCCCATGGCCCCTTGTACCAATTCAATGCGCCAAGGCGTGTCCTGGCCCACCAAGGCGCGAAAGAGGTTCAGCCCCACGCGCATGGGCTGTGCGGCGCGGTCCAGGCAGAAGAAGCGCAGCTTGCGCTGGCGCAGCTCGGGCTTGGCAATCCACAATGCCTGCACGGCGGTAAGCGGGCCGGAACCGAGATCCACGCAGACCGCATTGTCGGGCAGGTCCAACTCCAGGCCGGACATCAGCCGCGTAAGCCGATAAAGGTTCCAGGGCAGAAAGAAAGCCACGTACGCAGCCAAGCTGGCTGCGTCACTCATGTATTTCGGCGCGAAGCCTTGTGCCCGCTCGTCGGTCAACTCGTGCGACAGACGGCGGATGCTGAACGGCAGCTCGCGGCGGTGCTTGGGCTTCAGGTCCAGGACCTTGGCCGCGATCAGGCCGTAGCCCTCCAGCAGCCGGGCGGCCTCGGCCGTCAACGGGGGGAAAAGGCAGGCGGCGGGCCGGTGCGGGCTATCCGCGGAACGGGAGTCATGCGTTTCAGGGCACATATTCAAACACCATTCTGGTTAAATAATCTTTTTCGAATGTAGGGCGGGCGGTCAAGTCCAGGACCGTGACCCGAGCGGCCACCTGCTCAAGACGCTGTCGAGCTGCCTCGCTCTCCAGAAGCCTGCGCGCGCCGGACAGGGACGTATTGCCCGCCACGCGGACGCGCCTGGCCAGCGTCGGGGGGAGGAATCCGAGCCGCTCCAGGTCGCCGGGCGCGGCATGCTCGCCCAAGGCGCCGGCCAGAAAGACGGTCGTGAGATCCGAAGCCGGCAAGCCGGCTTCGGCCAGCAGAATCGAGACGGCAATGTTGAAGGCCGCCTTGACCTTAAGCAGCTCTTCCACGTCGCCTGCGTGCAGCCATAGGCCGGGAGCCATGCGCAAGCGCGCCTCGCCACGGGACGAAACGCCGAATTCGCGGGCCAGCCGCGCCGCCAGGGGCGTGGCGGTTCCGGTACGGAACATGCCTCGCGCATCCAGCAGCCCCACGCGCAACAGGGCTGACACCAGCGACAGGTAACCCGTGCCGCTCACTGCCACGGGCCGCGAAACGTCGCCCCGCACGCCCCAGGTCAGACCTTGCGGCCCAAGCTCGAAGCGAGTGACCACATTCGGTCCCGCCAGGCTGCCGTGACGCAGGCCTATGCCTTCAAGGGCCGGCCCCAGAGGCACGCTGGCCACGAGCACGCTTTCCCTGTCGAGCACCAGGGCGAACTCGCCGTTGGTGCCCATGTCCGCCAGCAGGAAGGGCGGATTGGCCCCGTCCGTTTCCCGGGCGTCCAGGGCGGCCAAACCGGCGCTCAGGTCTCCGCCCGCGAAAGGGCCAAGCAGCGGAGGAATGTAGCATGGCGGCAGGTCGGGCGTCAGGCCATGCCAGACCCCGCCGCGAAAGTCCAGCCTGTAGGGAGCCGCAGCCAGGCCCGAGGGCGGGAACTCCAGCAAGAGATAGGTCATGGCCGAGTTGCCGGCAACGCACATTGATTCCAGCGGACCGGGCAATCCGCGCGCGATGCGCACGAGCAGATCCAGAACGACTTGCCGCAGGGGGCCAGCCTCTCCTCTCAAGGCCAGGGCAAGCCGGGACATTACCTCGCTGCCCGCTCCGAGCTGAGGGTTCAGGGCCCGGCCGCGTGCTACGGTGACTCCTTCCGAGAAGGCTTCCCAATATATGCTGGTCGTGCCCAGATCCACGGCCAGATGCAGAGGGCCGCTCGGCGAGGCCAGCTCCTCGCATTCTTCCACGGAAACATCGGAAGCAACCTCGGGCAGTTCGATATGATCGCCTGGTTGCGGCGAATGACGGCAAGACAGGCGCATGCCGGAGTCAAGTTCTTCGGGGGAGAGGACTTCGAGTTCGGAATCCGTCGGCTGGGGGGGCTCGTTGGTGGAGGAAAGATAGCGCACCCGGCACAGCCCGCACCGGCCCAGGCCCGAGCAGAGAGGCAAAGGCGGGCGCAATCCCGCGGCGAACAAGGCCTGGGACAGGCTGCCGTCGCGGCTGACAGCAATTTCGCGCCGACCGCCCGCGCCGTTGTTGACGATTATCGAGGCTGTCATGCGGATCACCCGGTTCCGTACCAATGCCGGAGCTTACGCCCAAGCGTTGGAGAAAGAAAGCCCGATGTCCGACGGCTCAGACCAGGGCCTCTTGATCCTTTTCCTGACGTCCCGACAGGTACTGTTCCCACTCGTCGATGACGCGGTTCATACCGGGCAACCCCTCGGCCACGCCTATGTCGGCCCAGCGCATCTCTCCTTCCTCGGCGTTGACCACGCTGCCCAGGGCCGCGAAACGCATGCACAGGTTGAGCCCCTTGCCGCTGGAGAACACCTTGGTCACCGTGGCCCCGAGCCATATCCAGCGGTAGTTGCCTTTGGCTGGATTGAACAGGAAAAGCTGCAGGCACAAGTCCTTGCCCTGCTTATAGGCTTGCGGGCGGGCGCCCTCGGGCAACACGAGGCGCATGCCACCGGCCGAGATGTCGTGCACCCAGGCGTCGCCGGCGTTATCCATGTTGATCCGCATTGACGGGCCGATCAGGCGCAGGCGCGAGCGGCCATCCTCCCAGCGCTCCAGCCACAGCTTGCCCTTGATGAAACTCTGCCGCTCCACCTCATAACGGGGGTGATTGCGACGGCGCAGGTATGTGAGGGACATGGGAGTTATGAAATGCAGCAGATACTCCCTGGAGCCTGGCTGCGAGACACGCTCGAGGTACGTATTGAAGTAGTTGAACTGTCTGTCCTTGAACTGGATGGGTCGGAAATAGAACGAAAGCATCTTGCCCACGGGAAAACGCATGTTGGCGGAGGAACCCACGACCTTGAGAACGAAGCCCGCGGGACCGACCTCTTCTATCTTGCCCTCGGCCAGGTAGTGGGCCGCCTTGCCTTCGCCCTGATGCACCTCCAAAGGCGACGCGGCCTTGGCGAGGTGGTCGAGAATGCGTCGATTGTCCTCCAGGCGTCTCTTGCCGGCGAACATGGCCAGTAAGTGATAATGGATCTTCTTGTGATGATGGCGCAGGACATAACCCAGGAGCAAAACCGCCACAACGGCCAGTATGCTGCCGAGGAACAGGGTATCGGCTGGCTTCATCTGGATCCTGGAAAAGGAATTCTGGACCGTATCGAGATAGTTCTTGTCGAAGTTCGCGGCCATGGGGATCCCGCCGTCGCCGACACCGGAAAGGGACTCGCCAAGACGCTCGAATGCCTTCATCCACCAAGTCTGAACGAACATGCACTGCTCCTCGAAATGGTCTGCCTTCCGTAAATACCCGGCAAATCGGCCCTCGTCGAGAAATCCCGCACCCATCCGGCGGAGTGCGCCATGGATCGGATCGATCAAAAAGCAGGGTGCAAGGTGTTGACGTTCCCGGTTTGCATTATATTTAATGTTCCGTGACGCTGATACCGCGTCCCGATACCAAGATTTGCCCAAAGGAGCAGTTCATGTCCGACAACAAGTTTGGAACGCACACCTGCCCGCATTGCGGCAGCGAGCTTAAAATCTGGGTCGCGCCGCCCGAAACGTGGTGGGGCGAGATCCTCGTCTGCAACAACAACGACTGCCCGTATTTCAAGGGCTCCAACGAAACCATCACCAACAAGCGCGACGATTCTCGCCTCGGATGCCGCTACGCCATTGATCCAGGCAACGAGTACAAGCCTTTCAACCTGCTGTCCTGGTGCCCGACACTGGACTAGTTCCAGCCGTCAAGCCGCAGGCATCAGCGGCAGCCGACACGGAGGGCTCCACAAGCCTCCCTGCGAATAAACCTCGCCAGGCACATCCCGGCGGGGTTTTCGTTATTTGGCTCATGCAACGCGGCTGGCACCGTTTCGCGGAATCTTTCCGAGACATGCGAACAATATAACTGTCCGCATTCCCCACGGTCAATAACGCGGCCGCAGTCTTGCGTTTACGGTCCGCTGCCGTCAGGCGCTTTGCCCGCAGTTCGGGGAGACACGCAAGCATCTCCTCCGGTAATCGCTGGACAAGCAGCGAGGCTAGAGCATTTGGCTTTTGAAAATGCTCGGCGAGCCATGCGTTGGCATGGCTCGCAGCCCGCTCCGGCGTAAGCGCAATTCACCTGCGCCTACGCCGGAGCGGGCGTCTTAAAAACAATCTGCTCTAGATTGCAGGAACGGCCTGTTTGTCGTGATCCGGTTGCCGGGCTTCGGCCGTGTGACCCGCATCAAGCTCCAAGGCGGCGGTCAGATGATCGACCAATCCGGCGAAGGCTTCCTTGCGGTTCTGGGGCACGCCTTCCGCCGGCGGCGTTTTGAGGGTGACCGGATTGATATGCTGACCATTCTTCTTCATGCGGAAGCAGACGTGCGGGCCGGTCGCCCAGCCGGTCTGGCCCACGTAGCCGATGATCTGGCCCTGGCGCACGCGCGAGCCGCGCTTGAGGCCCGACGCGAAACGGCTCATGTGCAGGTAGGCTGTCTCGTAGCTGTTGTTGTGGCGGATGGAGATATAGTTGCCCGAGGCGTTGTCGCGGGCAATTACCGTGATCACGCCGTCACCCACGCTCTTGATGGGCGTGCCGGTCGGCGCCGCGTAATCGGTGCCCAGATGGGGGCGGTTGACGCCGAGCACGGGATGGAACCGTTTTTGCGTGAATCCCGAGGTGATGCGGGCGAAATCCAGTGGAGACTTGAGGAAGGCCTTGCGCAGGGAACGGCCGTTCTCGTCATAATAATGGGCTTGGCCTTCCGCGGTCTCGAAGAGAAACCCCTTGTAGGCCTGCCCCTGGTTGATGAACGTGGCCGCCAGAATCCGCCCGTAACCTGCCGGCTGCCCATCTCGAGAACGTTTTTCCACGAGGACCGCGAAGGAGTCGCCCTCGCGGATATCACGGATGAAATCGATGTCCCAGGCGAACATATCGGCCAGCCGCACGGCTAGCTCCGGAGACTCGCCAGCAGCGTCCACCGCCGAGAACAGGTTGCTGGTGATGGCACCCGACACGCGCTCCGTGCGCACTTCATACTCGATGGGCGCCCGTTCGACTTGAAAGCCCTCTTCCGCCTTGAGAATCCGAAGCTTCTCTGCCGCGTTTATCTCGTACTCGAATCCGTGAAAATCATCGCCCTGGATGGTGATGGCGAAGGCATGGCCTGCCGATATACGCGACAAGGAAAAGATGTTCTCGCATTCGCGGGCCAGGGCGATGATCTCGGCGGGAGAAAAGAAGTCGCTGAGCAGCGTTATTACGGTATCGCCCTTTTGCACGATGCCTTCCTTGAGCAGGCGGATGTCCGCGTCGCCGTCGCCCTGCGAGGATTCGTCACCGCCCTGCCCGGTCGCCTCCGCGACATCATCCAGTGCGGTTTCGGCCTCGCTCCCGGCGAAGGAGCCCGAAGCTCTTTCCCGCCTTTCGCTTCGGTCGAGCATGGGCACGAGGCTGAGGATGCCCACGAAGCAGATCATGACAAGCATGATCGTCTTGCGCCTTGAACGCTTCTTAATGGTCATTCGATAGTGATTGGTCATGGAGAAAATGTCGGGTGGGTTTGGTTGAACGCGTCTGCACTTTTCTGCTGGGTTCGTACAGCTTTTAGGCCCAGGTGTCCACACCTAATGGCCGGAAATCCTTGTTCCAAGCGGGTTGGCGGGCGACCCGGCCGAATCGGGAAGCGCCGGAATAATTCCCTAAAGTTTCTCCGGGGGACGCCGATAAGAGCAGCATAGTTCACTTGGCAAGGACGCCAACACACTTCAAGGAGGAATCAACTATGTCTCTTACGATCAATCACAACCTGATGGCGACGAATGCGGCCCGCAACCTGAGCTCCGCGTACTCCAACCTGTCCGTTTCCACCCGCCGCCTGTCCTCGGGCCTGCGCGTGGATACCGCCGCCGATGACGCGGCCGGCCTGGCCTCCCGCGAACTCATGCGCGCCGACATCGCCTCCCTCAACCAGGGCGTGCGCAACGCCAACGACGCCATCAGCCTCATCCAGACCGCCGACGGCGCGCTGCAGGTCATCGACGAGAAGCTCATCCGCATGAAGGAGCTCGCCACCCAGGCCGCCACCGGCACCTACAACTCCGACCAGCGCCTGATCATCGACTCCGAGTACCAGGCCATGGCTTCGGAAATCACCCGTATCGCCAGCGCCACCGACTTCAACGGCGTCTACCTGCTGAACGGCAACCTGTCCGGAGAAAACGGCGACCATGTCGGCAGCGGCCTGAGCTCCGAAGGCCCGCTGAAGGTCCACTTCGGCACCGGCAACGACTGCGCCGAGGACTACTACTACATCTCCATCGGCAACTCCACGGCCTCGGCCCTGGGCGTGGGCCTGAGCGCCGCCCCCGGAACCGCCGGCCGGTCCATCTCCACGCAGGCCATGGCCCAGGAAGCCCTGACGGCCATCAACAACGCCATCATCTCCAAGGACAACATCCGCGCCAACCTGGGCGCCCTGCAGAACCGTTTGGAGAACACCGTCTCCAACCTGCAGATCCAGTCCGAGAACCTGCAGGCCGCCGAGTCGCGCATCTCCGACGTGGACGTCGCCTCCGAGATGACCGAGTTCGTGCGCCAGCAGATCCTGTCCCAGTCCGCCGTCGCCATGCTGTCCCAGGCCAACTCCCTGCCCAGGATGGCCATGCAGCTCATCGGCGGCTAGTTCTGACCATCTTCGTACTGCCGAAGGAAAGGCCCGCACGAGCGGGCCTTTCTCTTTCAAGCCTCCAGAATTCGAGCAGCCCGAGAGCTTCCCGGTTGGCCGCTCTCAGGCGAGACAGCAGATTCCTCGATCGCAGACAAAGCCTTCGCACACGGGTCAGCCGAAAAGTATGTTTTCCTCTCATCCCCTCTCGCGCGAATGGGCTTTCCGTAGCGTAATGCCGCGGCCCTGACTGCAATAAATTCCGATGAACACAAGCGCGGCTCCCGCGAACTGAACCGAACTGAAGCGTTCTCCGAGCAGGAGCCAGCCCAGGGCCACGGCGACCACTGGTATGAGGTTCACATACGCAGCAGCCTGACTCGCGGGCAGGATGCTCATTCCGTAATTGTACAGGCCGTATGCCCCGACGGTGATGAACGTGCCGAGGAAGACGACGGCCAGGGTAGGCGCCCAGGCAAAGTTGGCCGGAATGTCCGGCGCGTGCCACAGAAACGCCGGCAGGAAGAACACGGCGCCGCACACGGCCTGCATGGCGGTCAGATACCAGGGTGAATGGCGCGCGGAGAGCCGCTTGACCAGGAGCATGTAGCCCGTGGCGCTGACCATGGCCATGAATTCCAGAAAATTGCCCAAAACAGGATTGGGAGCATCCTCCGTGGCGGAACCACCCAAGGACAAAACCGCCACGCCAGCGAGTGAAACAATGAATCCGACGAGCACGCTTGCCCGGATTCGCTCCGCGAGCATGAAGCGCGCGCCTACCGCCACGGTCAGCGGAAGGATCGCCGAGACGGTCCCTGCCTGTGAGGCCGTGGTGTAGCGCATGGCGTAGCCTTCGAACAGATAGTAAAGGCACGGCTCGAAGATGGCCATGAGCAGGATCGCCCAGATATCGCGCAACTGGAATACCTTCCGGCGCAGGCTGCGCGAACAGGCCAGGAAAATGAAGGAGGCGATGGCCATGCGCCCCCAGACCACCGGCATGGGGCCATAGCCCGTCACGGCCACCTTCATGGCGATGAACGAACCGCCCCACAGCACCGCCGAGGCGAACAGTGAAGCGTGGGCCAGGCGCGAACTTCGCTCCGAAGGCGTCATCGGTATTCATTCCTTGTAAACAATCCCGAACAGGACGCCGAAAATGCCCCTGCGGATTCCGCAAGTCAATGCAGACCTTTCCGACTGCGTTTATCTTTTTTCTTGCCAAAACCGGTTCCACTACCTATATCTGCTCGTCTCACAACGGGATGTGGCTCAGTCTGGTAGAGCGCCGCGTTCGGGACGCGGAGACCGGAGGTTCAAATCCTCTCATCCCGACCAGGGAATAATTCAGGGGCTCATGGAGAAATCCACGAGCCCCTTTCCCTTTCGGCGGGCAGAATCGATCTCAGCGTTCGCCCTCCTCCTGGCCGAACAACGCCTTCTGAAAGCCTCCGATGGTCCCGCTGCCGGGCAGGCCCTTGCCCTGCCTGGAGAAAAACATGGGGCCGTATCCCAGACGCTTGGCCTGCTTGCGGCGTATGTCGTGAGCGCTTACGGGCCTGACCATGCCGTTCAGGTCGATCTCGCCCCAGAACACCGCGCCTTCGGGCAGCGGCCGGTCGTAGAAGCTTGACAGCACGGCGGCGACGATGCCGAGGTCCAGCCCAGGTTCGGCCAGCTTCAGGCCACCGCCGATCTTGCAGTAAACGTCCGACGTGCCCAGGTTGATGCGCAGGTGCTTTTCCAGCACGGCCAGCAGCAGATGAAGGCGGTTCACGTCGAAGCCTAGGGCCGTGCGCCGGGGAATGGACAGGGTCGTGCGGCCGACGAGGGCCTGCACCTCCACGGCGAAGGGCCTCTGGCCGTCCATGGCCATGACCACGGCCGTTCCCGACAGGGAGGCGTCCCGTTCGCCAAGGAAGAAGGTGGAAGGGTCCGTGACGATGGACAGGCCCTTTTCGAGCATCTCCAGCACCAGCAATTCGTCGCTCGGCCCGAAGCGGTTCTTGAGCACGCGCAGTATGCGGTACAGGTGGCGCCGGTCGCCCTCTAGGTAGAGCACCGTGTCCACCATGTGCTCCATGAGCTTGGGTCCGGCGATGCTGCCCTCCTTGGTCACGTGGCCCACGAGGAAAAGCGTGGTGGCCGACTTCTTGGCCTGCTCGATCAGTTCCGTGGATACGGCGCGCACCTGGCTCACGCTGCCCGGTATGCCGTCCACGCGCGAGGACGCCATGGTCTGCACGGAATCCACGATGAGCAGTTCGGGCGGCTGGCCGGACGTGAACAGGCCGAGCAGGTCGTCGGTGTCGTTGGTGGCCAGGGCCAGCAGTCCGGGCCCAAGCAGGCCGAGCCGCTCAGCCCGACCCTTGAGCTGGGCCAGGGACTCCTCGCCCGAGGCGTAGACGGCCCGGCCGCCGCGGCTGGACACACTGCCGGCAAGCTGAAGCAGCAGCGTGGATTTGCCGATGCCCGGCTCGCCGCCCAGGAGCACGGCCGCGCCGGGCGTAAGGCCCTTGCCCAGGACGCGGTCCAGTTCCTCGAAGCCAGTGGGCCTGCCTTGCAGCAACTCGCCGCCGACATCTTCCAGAGCAACCGGGGCGGTCTTGCCCCCTGGCCTCGCCTCGGCCGGGCTTTTCCTGCTCACGACCTCCGCGCCCAGAGTGTTCCACTCCCTGCAAGCCGGGCACTGGCCCTGCCAGACAAGGCTCTGGTTGCCGCAAGCCGAGCAGATATAGATTTCTCGCGTCTTGGCCATGCCGTCTCCCGGCGGATTTCAAACCGCCTCAGGTAAAAAACAAGGCCGGGAGCGAAACTCCCGGCCCTGCATGCATGCTTGCACGTCCAGCTACAGCCGGCTGTCCGCTCGCCTACTTGGCGGGGTCCTTGGCCTCTATGACCTTGACCCCGAATTCCGCCACTGTTTCGGGCGCATTGAAGAACACCGCCATGAACGGCACGGACTGGCCGCTCTGCACGTCCGTATTGTTGCTCAGTATGCCCACGTCGGAGTTGAGTGCGGCATCGATCTCCTGGGGGCTCATGATCTGGAGCTGGAACAGAGAAACCGTGTTTCCGGCGGACATATCCTTGCTGACCACGACATTGCCCGTCTGGTCGTACAGGCTCGCCTGCACGCGGATGAGCTCCTTGGGGCTGGGGAAATTGTTGACCACCTTGCCCTCGATTACGAAGACCTGGCCCGCCTTTTCGTTCTGCACGGTGTACTGGCGGATGTTCTCCAGCGAGAGCAGGCGGACCTGCTCCTCGGCGGGCTTGGCCATTTTTCCATCCTGGGGCAGCCCGGCCGTGCGCGCCAGATCCTGGACCCACGGAGGCAGGCTGGACCACAAGCCCAGATAGTGGATGGCGGCAATGCCGCCTCCCGCGAGAAGGAATACGAACAGGAGCAGGAAGAGCAAGAGCTTGCCTGCGCCGGACTTCTTTCTTTCCTTCCGGGGCTTCCGATCGAAGTCGCCCAGGCTTTCCGGGCCTTCCTCATCCAGGCTCAAGCCAAGGCCAACCTCGCGGGAGTCGGATCCTCTCTCTGCAGAGAAATCTCTCTCGCTGTCCGCCGTCGGCCACAAGTCCTCATCCTGAGACTGGTCCAGCGATTGTTCCATGAACTGCTGCCGCCCAGCGGACCGCGCCGCAGGAGCGGGCGCACCCTCGTCCAGATCCATGGACAGGCCGCGCAAGGCCGCCTCGAACTCGTCGTCCCCAAGCTCTTCCTGTGCCGAGGCCCCAGGCTTGTCTTGCCTGCCCTCACCGGCCCTTCCGGCCGGTTCTCCCATACCGAGGTCCGCATCGAGGCCAAGGTCGTCCCGGTCATCAGTCTCAGCCTTCGAGGCCTTGTTTCCACGGCTCGAACTCGCGGCGAAATCCCCGCCGAAATCAAGATCGTCCAGGCCCAGGTCATCGGCGGTCTGCTTGCGCGGGACAGGCTTGTCGCCCAGCAGAGCGTCCAGGTCCGCCTCGGAACTCAGGCCGCCGAAAACGTCCTCGTCCTCGTCCACGGACTTTTTCTTTCTGTCCGCCTTGGCCGGGAGGTCCTCCTTGAGGAAGTCGTCGGAGAAGGAAATCTCGTCGCTGTCCTTCTGCTTGTCCCCAAAGGGATCCTTGCCCAGATCGCCCAGGTCGTTCAGGCCGGCGAGGAAGTCATCCTCATCGAAACCGGCCTCGGAAGCAGCCTTGCCGGGCTTGCCGCCCAAGGGGGCATCCGCGCCGCCATCCTCTTTCGGGGACTGGGACAGGGAGGCCGCCGGAGCGGCCTGGGGCGCTTTTGGCGCGGGCGCGGCCTTGGCCTCGGGCTGAGGCGTGGAAGCCGGCTCGGGCAGGGGCTCGACTCCTTCAGGATAAGCGATGAAGGTATGTGTGCAGCGGGAGCAGCGGACCTTGGTGCCGCTGTCCAATATCTTGCTGTCAGGAAGGTTGTATTTGGTCTGACACTCTGGGCATTGAACAATCATGAATGTAATCTCCGATGGCCGGACTACGGCCGCGTCAGCACAGACCTATCCGCTCCGGCCGTCGCCATCGGGGATCAAGTCGTAGATGCTGGGCATGCCGCGATATTTTTCAGCATAGTCCAGTCCGTAGCCCACCACAAAACCTTTGTCCAGGGCAAAGCCGCGGAAATCCACCTGCAACTCGACCTCGCGCCGTTCGGATTTGTCTATAAGGGCGCATATCTTGACCGATTTCGGCCTGCGCAGGGCCAGGACCTTGAGGAAGTAATCCATGGAACGTCCGGTATCCACGATGTCTTCCACCACAAGCACATGCTTGCCTTCGATGTTCGTCTCCATGTCCTTCTTGAATTCGACCTTCTCGGCGCCGTGCGTACGATCGCCGTAACTGGCCAGACGCACGAAGTCCAAGCGCACGTCCATGTGCTGCGGCAGTGCGCGTACCAGATCCGAGAAGAAAAGAAAGGCTCCCTTGAGCACGCATACGGCGACAATAGGTTCGTCGCCGTAGTGGCGGCCGATCTCTTGGCCGAGTTCACGCACGCGGCGAGCTATATCCTGTTCGTCGATGAGCTTGATGAAGGTAGGCATGATGACAAGGCTCCGGTTCAACGGGGCGGGAGCGCGATGAGCATGGCCGTCTCATCGCACTCCGGGAATTTCGGACAGTTGATGCAGTCGGACCAGACTTTCTGCGGCAGGGTGTCCTTCTCGACCTCCGAGAAGCCGCACCTGCGGAAAAAATCCACCACGTACGTCAGGGCGAAGACCCGCGACAGGCCCAGCTGGACGGCCTCGTCGAGGCAGGCCTGGACCATGGCCAGCCCTACCCCATGGCCCTTGTGCGCGTCTTCCAAGGCCAGTGAGCGCACTTCGGCTAGATCCTCCCAGCAGATGGACAGGGCGCAGCAGCCTACGGGCGTGCCCGTGGCGGTCTCCTCGGCCACATAGAAGTCTCGCACATGGCTGTAGAGGGAAATAAGGGAACGCGGCAGAAGCTGGCTCTTCTGGGCGCAGGACATGAGCAGCCTGTGCATGCCCTTGATGTCGGACATGCGGGCCTTGCGAATGGTGTACCCCTCCATGGGCGGATCAGTTCTCCTGCACAAGGTTGCGCACCATGGCCTCGACCTCCCCGGCGGCATAACCGGACATGTCGTCGGCCTGGTGGCCGTTGCGGTCATAAACTACGGTATAAGGCACGCCGGTGATCTGATAGGCGGCCAGCAGCTCCCTGGAACTCATGTACACGGGATAGTTGAGGGGCTCATCCTGCAGGAAGCGCCTGACGGGCTCCCGGGTTTCGTCCACGGAGATGCCGAGAACCACGAGCTGCTCGGGCGTATACTTCTCCCGCAGCGCCTTGAGCTCCGGAAGCTCCTGCCGGCAAGGCGGGCACCAGGTGGCCCAGAAGTTGACGAGCACGACCTTGCCCTTGCTGCCGTCGATAAACTCCAGAAGCTCGGAATAGCTGAGCACCTTGAGGTCCGCACCGTCGTGAAGCCTGCCCTCCCCCGTGGCCGCCCCCTGCCGCTCCGCGGCGGCGGTGCCCTGCGGAACGCCGGCCTGGCCCCTGTCCTTCCGCCCGCCGGCGCGATCCGAGCCGTCATCGGGCGAGCAGGCGGCAAGGCAAAGCAGGGCCAGCACGCAGACCCAAGCCATCAGACACATGAAGCGGTTCGAACCTGTCATCGTTAGAGAAACCTCGCGGTGGCGGGCGCAGGCTGTGCATCGTGGCCCGCGCCAGTTCGCCTATTAAGCGCTGACCAGTTGCTTGGCAAGTCTCACGGCCGCCACGGCGTCCCTTGCGTAGCCGTCGGCTCCGATGGCGTCGGCGTAGCGCTGGGAAACCACCGCTCCGCCGATCATGACCTTGGCCTGCAGGCCGCTTTCGCGCACGAGCTTCACGACATCCTCCATGCGCACCATGGTCGTGGTCATGAGCGCGGACAGTCCGATGAGCCTGGCGCCATGGCAGCGGGCGGCCTCGACGATGGCCGCGGCAGGCACGTCCTTGCCCAGATCCAGCACGTCGAAGCCGTGGTTACGCAGAAGCAGGCAGACGATGTTCTTGCCGATGTCGTGGATATCGCCCTCCACCGTGGCCATGACGATGCGCGGACGCTGTTCGTCCCGGCCGGACTGCTCCAGCAGGGGCCGCAGCCGCTCGAAGCCGAGCTGCATGGTTTCGGCCGAGAGCATGAGCTGGGGCAGGAAGTATTCGCGGCGCTCGTACTTCTCGCCCACCTCCATGATGCCGGGGATGAGTTCCTGGTTCACCAGGTCAAAGGGGCTGTCGCCGCGCGCCAGGGCCGCATCCAGCAAGGCAGGCAGGCGGTCCTTGTCGCCCCGGACGACCGCCTCGCGCGGCGTGGCCGCGGCGGCCTCGGCGCCGGCCGGACGGGAGACCGCGGGACCGGCCTCGCCCGCCTTCCAGGCCGAGAAGCCTGCGATGAAGCGCCCGGCCTGGGCGTCGCGGCCCAGCAGCACCTCGGCCGCGGCCAGGGCCTCGCGCAGGCGCGGGGAGCCCGGATTGGCGATGCATGCCGTGAGCCCCTCGGCCATGCACATGGCCAGGAAGGTGGAATTGACCAGCTCGCGGGCCGGCAGGCCGAAGGAAATGTTGGAAAGGCCCAGCACCGTGGGCAGCCGCCAGGCCTCGCGGCAATGGCGGATGACCTCGAAACAGGCCTTGGCCGCCTCGGGCTTGGAGGACACGGTCAGGGCCAGTGCGTCGACCATGATGAGCCTGCGCGGAATGCCCAGGTCGTCGGCCTTGCGCAGCAGCGACTCGATGGCCGCCAGCCGTTCGGAGGCGGTCACGGGCAGCTTTTTGCCCGCCAGGGGCAGCAGGATGAACGGCGCGCCGAGCAGCTTGCACAGCGGCCCCAGCTCTTCCAGCCGGCCGGGCTCGCCGCTGATGGAGTTGACCAGGGGCGAACCGGCGCAGGTCCACAGGCTCTCGGCCATGGCTTGCATGTCGGTGGTGTCGATGGCCAGGGGCGTGTCGTAACGCTCGGACAGAGCCTTGACCAAGGCGGGCAGGACCTCGGCCTCCTTGACCATGGGCGCGCCCACGTTCACGTCCAGGATGCCGGCTCCGGCTGAGAGCTGCTCGCCGGCCATGGACAGGGCCTCGCCGAACACCCCGGCCTGCAGTTCCTCGGCCAGCTTCTTCTTGCCCGTGGGATTGATGCGCTCGCCGATGAGCACGAGGGGCAGCGTATGGTCCACGGCCACGGTGCGGCCGCGGGTGGTCAGCACGAGACAGGGGCTCTCGGGCGGCGTGGACCTGCTCCAGGTCTTGCCCTGCACGGCCTTGGCCAGCGCCGCGATGTGCTCCGGGCTCGTGCCGCAGCAGCCGCCCAGGAACTTGGCTCCCAGGTCCGCGAAGCGGGCCGTCTTGTCCGCGAACTCCTCGGGACCGAGAGGGAATACGGTGCGGCCGTTCTCCAGCCTGGGCAGGCCGGCGTTGGGCTGCACATGATAGAACGTCACGAGCCTGCGCTTCATCAGCTCGACGAGAGCGGCCATCTCCTCGGGCCCGGTGCCGCAGTTCACGCCGACCACGTCCACGCCCAGGTTCTGCATGGTGTCGACGAAGGTGTCCGGCGGGGTGCCCGTGAGGCTGGTCCTGCCCTCGTAGGTCATGGACACGAGCACGGGCAGATCGCAGACCTGCCGCGCGGCCACGACCACGGCCTTGGCTTCGGCCAGGTCGAAATGCGTCTCGGCCTTGATAAGGTCCGCGCCGCCCTCGACCAGGCCGCGGATCTGCTCGGCGAAGAGCTCCACCATGTCGCGGAAGGACAGCGGACCCAGAGGCTCGACGAACAGGCCCGTGGGCCCCACGCTGCCGGCCACGAAAGCCCTTTCGCCGGCGGCCTGCCGGGCGATCTCGGCCGTGGCTCGGTTGAAGGCTCGCACATCCGCGTCTTTGCCCAGCTTGGGAGCCGTGCCCCCGAAGGTGTTGGTGGTCAGGATGCGCGCGCCCGCAGCCAAGTATTCCTCGTGCACGCCGCGCAGCACGTCCGGCCGCTGGAGACCGAAAAGCTCCGGCGACATGCCCGCCGGCAGTCCGCGCTTTTGGAGCAAGGTGCCGTAGGCGCCATCGACCAGGTGGATGGCTTGATCGTTCAAGGCTTTCCTGAAATCGGGCACGGTCAAACTCCTGCAGTTATTTCGGGGGGGACGGGAAGCGCGGTTGGCCTTGCCGGAGAGCAAATCTTGATACTGAAAAGCGTTGAAAAGGACAAACAGAAAATATACCCTGCATGTCTACCTGTCTGTTGGAAAAAGCCGTTCCGACTTTTTTCAACCTAGCCGACTGCCGAGCGAAAACGCGGCCGTCGCTTGCTGAAGTTTCGCATCGGGCGGGCAGCCCAGACCCGCACAGCCTGTTGAAAACCGGCCGCCATACCGTGCCACCCACGCGTTTGCCGGCAATTACAACCTGTTCGAAGGCGAATACATATATATGAAGACTTCTCGCCAGAAACGCCCAGCACCCGACGCCCCAGGCCAGGAACGCCGCAAAGGCCGGCGAGCCGCCGCGGCGGCGGGCGAACCCGGTAATCGCGGCGACGGATCCGAACTCCTCAAGTCCGGGGACTCCGACGAGGAATCGGCCGACACCGACCTGACCCCGGAGGATGAGGCGGACGCTCCCGAGATGGAGATCGAGGCCGAACCCGACCTCGACGACCTGGTCGAGGAACTAGCTCCCGAGGGCATGGACAAGGAAGACGCCGAGGGCGCCGGCGAGGCCTCGCCCCTGGGGTCTGGCGCCTTCCGGCTGCCGGTTCCCAAGGCCGGGCGAGGCGGCACCGCCGACATCCTGCACCTCTACATGCAGGAAATCAGCCGTTTCCCCATCCTCAAGCCGGAGGAAGAAGTCGAGCTGGCCAGGCGAGTGCGCGACTCCGGCGACCAGGACGCGGCCTTCCGCCTGGTGACCTCGCACCTGCGGCTGGTGGTCAAGATAGCGATGGACTTTCAGCGCCGATGGATGCAAAACGTCTTGGACCTCGTCCAGGAAGGCAATGTGGGCCTGATGCGGGCGGTCCAGAAGTTCGACCCTGAAAAGGGTATCAAGTTCTCCTACTATGCAGCGTTCTGGATAAGGGCCTATATCCTCAAGTTCATCATGGACAACTGGAGGATGGTCAAGATCGGAACGACCCAGACCCAGCGCAAGCTCTTTTACAACCTGAACAAAGAGCGCCAGCGTCTGCAAGCCCTGGGCTACGATCCGAACTCGTCCACCCTGTCCGAAAGCCTCGGCGTGAGCGTGGAAGACATCGAAGAGATGGATCAGCGGCTGTCGAGAAGCGACATGTCCCTGGACATCACGGTCGGCGACGACACCACCGCCACTCGCATGGACTTTCTGCCCGCGCTCGGGCCGGGCATAGAGGAGACCCTGGCGAACTCGGAAATATCCGCGCTGCTGCGGGAGCATTTGGCCAGCATTGTACCCATGCTGAGCGACAAGGAACAGGATATACTTCAGAAGCGCCTGTTATCGGACTCTCCAGTGACCCTCCGCGAAATCGGTGACCAATATGGGATTACCCGCGAGCGTGTGCGACAGATTGAGGCTCGGCTTTTGCAGAAGATTCGGGAGCATCTCACCGACAAGATTGAAGACTTTTCCAAGGATTGGATTCGAGAAAATGAGTAATGTCCTCTCCGGTTTCAAGCGGGAGGCGAGAAAGATCGCGTCGTCACTCAATACTCCCAAGTTCTACATCGCCTGTGCGGCCGATTACGACGCCTCCCATGAGCATTTCTTCGACAACCCCATCATCTTTCGCCTGCGCGAGGATGTCATCCCCTTCCTGTACGACGACTACGGTCACGGCATCGAGCACTCGAAGAACGTGGCCATAGATGCGGGAGCCATCGTGCTGGCCGAGACCAAGGGCCAGGACAGGGACAGCGCGCGCCGCATGGTCATGCTGGCCCAGGTGGCCGGCCTGCTGCACGACGTCTGTCGCTTGGACCTGGACCATGCGCGCCACAGCGCCGAGACCGCGCGCCGCATTCTGTCCAGCTATCCGTTGAGCGACGAGGACCGCGACATCGTGGCCTACGCCATAGCCAACCACGAGACGACGAGCCCCGTGGAACCGGCGGGCGACACGACGCGCCAGATCGTTTCCGACGCGCTACACGACGCCGACGTGTTCCGTTGGGGACCGGACTATTTCGTTACCGCGCTGTGGGAGATCTGCGACTACCAGGACTGGCCCATCAGCGCCACCATCGAACGCTTCCCGGCGGCCCTGGAGCGCGCGACCGCAAGACTCGCCGGACTGCGCACGGCGACCGGCCGGACATACGGCCAGGACATCGTCGAGCGCGGCCTGATCGTGGGCCGCCGGATGTACGCGCTCATGCGCAGTTATTGCGAAACTCATCCTTGCGACTGATTTTCCGCCAGGCCTTCTGACCGGACAAAAATATGACCAGAATAAAGCCTCTCGCCGGCTGCAAGGGCCTGCGGCTCGCCATTTTCTTGCTTGCCGCGCCCGTGGTCGTCTCGTGCGCCACCATGCCTTCCGTTGATCCGGCCAAGGTGGAGTGGCGTCTCTCTCCATCCGCCGAGGCGAGCTACAACTATCTCGTCTACCTCGATGCCGCGCGTTCGGGGAAGGCGCAGCAGGCCGACGGCGCTTTATCCAGGGTGCTCGATCTGGACAAGCGTCAGGAAATCTACATGGAGCTTGCCGATCTCAAGTGGCGCCTGGGCAAGACCGAGGAAGCGGCCGTCCTGCTTCAGGACGGGCTTGCCCGGTACCCCGGCGACAAGTGGCTCACCCTGCGTCTGGCTGACATCTACCGGATCCAGCAACGCTATGACGACGCGGCTACGGTCCTGGATAGCTATCTCGCGGCTCACCCCTCGGATGCCGAGGCCCTGTCGCGCCAGGCGCGCCTCGCCCTTGAGCGCGAGCGCTTCACCCAGGCCCGAGACATCCTGGCCAAGATGCCGACCGAACTGCAGTCCTCCGAGGTCTTGTACCTGCGGGCCAAGGCCGAAGTCGGCCTCGGCCAGAACCGCAAGGCCATCGCCACCCTGCGCAAGGCCCTGGAAAAGGATCCGATCTACCTCCCGGCCGTGGTGGAATTGGCCTACCTCCTGGAGCTGGAGAACGATTTCGCCGGGGCCGAGCGTGTCTATACGCGGCTCCTGGAACTGGGCGAGACAGGCACCGACGTCTGGATCAAGCTTATCGACCTGAACCTCAAGCTGAACAATCCCGAAAAGGCCCTCAGCCTTGCTCAGAACGGTTCCCAAAGCAAAGCCTTCGTGCTCGAAACGGCGCACCTCTTCCTGGGCCAGAAGTTCTACGACGAAGCTTCCGAAGTCCTGGCGCCGCTTGCCCATCACGACCCGGTGGATGCCGACGTGCGTTTCTATCTGGCCCTGCTCGAATACGAGGGCCGCAAGAACAGCCAGGCCGCGCTGGCGCATCTCGCGCAGATCCCCCCGGACTCGCCGCATCACCAGCGCGCCATGTCCTTTCAGGCCCAGATCCTCATTTCCCAGAAGCAGTTCGATCAGGCCCTGGCGATCTTGCGCGAGGCCCGCGAAGCATACCCCGCCGAGCCGGAGTTCGCCGAGGTTCAGGCTTGGGCCTTCGCCGCGTCCGAGCGCAACGCCGAGGCGGAGCAGGTCCTCGTGCACGCCCTGACCATCTGGCCCGACAATGCGGATCTCCTGTACCGCCTGGGCCTGATCCAGGAAGACCAAGGCCGCACCAGCGAGGCCCTGCTGTCCATGGAACGGGTCATCGTGCTCGACCCGGACAAGGCGGATGCCCTCAACTTCATCGGCTACGTGCTGGCCGAGCAGGGCCGTGACCTCCAGCGCGCCCTGGTGCTCATTCGCAAGGCCCTGGAACTGGAACCGGACAACGGGTATATTGTCGATTCCCTGGCTTGGGTCTTGTTCAAGCTCGGCGAATATGACAAGTCAATGGTTCAGATCCGCAAGGCCGTAAGCCTGGAGAAGAACGACTCGGCCATATGGGAGCACTACGGAGACATCGCCCGCGCCCTCGGCATGCACATGGAAGCCCGCAAGGGGTACTCCAAGGCCCTCAAGCTCGGCTCCAAGCATTCCGAGCGCATCAACAAAAAGCTTGGGGAGCTATGATCACGACCTTGGCGCACCGCAAGCTCTCCCTTTGCGCCCTGGCCCCACTTCTGGGCCTCCTGCTGGCCTTCATGACCGGTTGCGCGGCGCTACAGCCGATGCCCCAACCCGACGCCGCACCGGCCGCGACCTGGGTGCGCTTTCAGGAAGCGCAGCAATCCTCGGCCTCCATGCCGAACGCCTTCAGTCTCAGCGCCTCGCTGTACTACAGTGCCGCGGGCCGGACCAACCGAACCATACTTGATATCTGGGGCGATCGGACTTACCCATTGCGCCTGGACGTGCGCGCCGGCATCGGCGCAGCCCTGGCCCATATGCGCGAGGATGAGGAAGGCCTCACCGTTTTCTATCCCTCTGAACTCAAGGCGTTTCAGCAGCCGAACAGCCGGGCCGCCCTGCCGGCTTTGGGGTTGGATCTACCCTTCAACCTGCTTGACCTGACCATGCTGCTGCTCGGCCAGGCCAATCGGCTCGTGCCCGCCGTATACGTCTCGGCGCGCCTGGACGGCCGGGAATATGTCTACGCGCTGCCGTCCGACTCGGCCATCGCCGAGGTGCGGCTGCTCCCCGACGGCAGCCTGTCCGGTCTGACTGGCCGGGGCGAGCGGCCCTGGACCATTGAGATCGCGGGCTACCGGCGGCATCCCGAAGCCGGGAACATCCCCGAGCGCCTGAGCATGAGCGTGCCGCAAAGGCAAGAGGCCTCGGTGCGGTTGCGCAATCTGTCCTTTCGTGAGGAGCCCTGGGAGGCCACGGCTCTCGAACTGAAGTTGCCTCCACAGGTGCAAGCCGCCGTAATCCGATGAACACAGGCTTCCGACGCCGTCCTGTCTCAGCCGACTGAGATCGCTTTTAAGACACCCGCTGCGGCGTTGACGGCGCAAATGAATTATTCCTTCGCCGAAGCTGGCGGCAAACCATGCCGACACATGGCTTGCAGAGCATTTTCAAAAGCAAGATGCCCTAGCCAGGCGGCATCCATGCCGAAGGGCTTGCGGAGAGGCTTGTAAGCGCGGGGTATGATCGCATAAACGGTTGCACGCCGAACACGGCAAGAGATTTCCATGTCAGTGAAGCAAGACCTGCACGAAACGGCCGGCCCCTTGGACATCCTGCACCTGGGCCTGCGCGTCCTGGCCAGCGAACTGTCCTGGATGCTCAAGAACAGCCTGCGCGAACTGGAGATTCACCAGTTGCGCAAACGCCTGGACCAGGAGTACCTGGCTCTGGGCCGCATAGTCGAACGATTGAACCGGAAGGAGCCCCTGCCGGACGACTCCGAAACCGCCCGCCGGGAGCAGGAGCTGTCCCTGGGGCAGATCGCCTTTCTCAAGCAGGAGATGGCGCTCCTGCAAGGTGAACGGGAGCGCGCCCGCCGCGAACACGTCCGGCGGCGGGTCGACAAATGGAATCTGGACGGCACGAACTAGTCAGGATTATCAATGCCCTTCATGTCCATCTACATCGCCTCGGATCATGGCGGATTCCGCCTCAAGCAGGAGCTGCGCGAGCACCTGATCAAGCGCGGCGTCAAGGTCACGGACCTGGGGCCGGACTGCGCCGAAAGCTGCGACTATCCGCCTTATGCGCGCGCGGTCTGCCAGCGCGTTCTCGAAAACGATGCAAGCCTTGGCATTCTCATCTGCGGAACCGGCCTCGGCATGTCCATGGCCGCCAATCGGATGTCAGGCATCCGCGCCGCCGTGTGCAGCGACGAATTTTCGGCCCGCATGTCCCGCGAGCATAACGACGCCAACGTGCTCTGCCTCGGCGAACGCGTGGTGGGCCCGGGCCTTGCCGCCGCCATGGTGGACGTGTTCCTGTCCACGGCCTTTCAGGGCGGCCGCCATCAAAGGCGCATAGAGCTCATTGAAGCCCCTGACGCGGTCGCATCACGCTAGAGCATTTTCATTTTGATGGCGCGCCGTAAGCCACGTCCGAGCGTGGCTTGCCGTCCACGAGGAGTAGGCCGCTTTTGCCGGCTGCAAACGACGAGCGAAGCGTCTTGATGATGATTTGCTTTAGACGCTTGCGTTTTCGGAAACATATGCCAAGAATCAACCTTCTCACGGATTGATGTTTCAAAAGCAACTATAGTATGTGTATAATGCACCGACCAGTTTCTTGCGGCCAGGCTCGACAAGGTCGCAGGGCTGGTTTGCCGCCTGCCGGCCGCGCCGCCGCAGTGCGATCTGCCGATTGGCGCAGGACAGGAGACTGATCATGGAAGCTCCCTCACGAAATTTGGCTCTTGATCTGGTGCGCGTGACCGAGGCAGCCGCCCTGGCCTCCGCGCGCTGGCTTGGACGCGGAGACAAGGAATCCGGCGATCAGGCGGCCGTGGACGCCATGCGCAAGACATTCTCATCCCTGGACATCGATGGCACGGTCGTCATCGGCGAGGGAGAGAAGGACGACGCGCCCATGCTTTACAACGGCGAGCGCGTGGGCTCGGGTCGCGGAACGAAGGTCGATGTGGCCGTCGACCCTGTGGAAGGCACGCGCCTCCTGGCCTTCGGCCGGCCGAACGCCATCTCCGTTCTGGGCGTGGCTCCGGCCGGCAGCATGTTCCGGCCCGGGCCGAGCTTCTACATGAAGAAGCTCGTCGTGCCTACGGCGGCCATGGGCGTGGTGGACCTGGAAGCGCCCGTGGGCGAGAACCTGCGCAAGATCGGCAAGGCCCTGGGCAAGGACGTCGACGACCTGACGGTCTTCGTGCTGGACAAGCCCCGCCACGAGCGGCTCATCGCCGAGATCCGCGCGGCCGGCGCGCGCATCCAGCTGCACACCGACGGGGACGTTGCGGGCTCGCTCATGGCCATCGACCCCAAGAACAACGTTGATGTCATGATGGGCACCGGCGGCACGCCCGAGGGTGTGCTTTCGGCCATCGCCATCCGCATCATGGGCGGCCAGATGTACGCCCGCCTCGACCCGCAGAGCTACGAGGAGCGCAACGCCCTGTCCGACTTCGGCTACGACCTGCGCCACACCTTCACAGTTGAGGATCTGGTCAAGAGCGAGGACCTCTACTTCGCGGCCACCGGCATCTCGGGCGGCACTTTCCTCGGAGGCGTTCGCTACACGGGCGCGGGCGCCACGACCTTCTCCCTGTCGATGCGCGGCAAGACCGGCACCGTGCGCTGGATCGAGGCCTCGCACAAGTGGGACACGCTCATGCAGGTCAGCTCGGTCAAATACGACTAAGACCGGCTTCCGAAATTCATTCGGCGAGGAGGGCTCCCCCTCCTCGCCTTTCAAACGATATCCCGGCTCACACCTCTCCACCCTGACCGCCAGCCGGTCTCACTTCCCCCATTCGCCAGCGAAATCCTCCACGGTCTTGAGCTTGAACCCGCGGTTGCGCAGGACCGCCTCGATGCCGGAAGCGTCTTCCGTGGCCAGACGGACGACCACCAGATGCCGGTCCTGATGGAAGGTGCTCGTGGAGATGATGGACACGCCCTGGTCCGCGATGATGCCAGTGATGTCCTTGAGCACGCCCGGCCGGTCTTCGACCTCCAGCACGATGCGAGCCCCACCCTGGCGCAGTCCCATTTCCTCCACCAGCACGTCGAGCATGACCGTGCGGTTGATGTAGCCAACGAGCCTGCCGCGACGGTCCACGACCGCGAGGCCGGCCAGGTTCTTATCGTGCATGATGTTCGCGGCGGCCTCGATCTCCATTTCCGGCGGCACGCTCACGATGTCCTTGCGCATGATCATGCCGACGGACAGCTTGCGAACGAGGTAGAGGGCCTCGAATTTGTCCAGGGTCGTCATCATCGACGGCAGGGCGGCGCTGATATCCTCGCTGCGCACATAGCCGAGCAGCTTTTCTCCGTCGACCACGAGCAGCATCCACAGGTGCTGCATCTCCAGCAGCGCCTTGGCCTCGGCCACCGAGGTTTTGGGGGTCACGGTCTGAAAGCCCTTCAACATCTTCAGGCCAACGTACATGGCAGCCTCCAGCGCACTTTGCTTCTTGGACGGTTTCCGTGCCAGACCAGGGACATCCGCTTTGACGACCGTGAACCGTCCCTCCTCGGCAACGCTGCATCCTGTGAATCCGCTTCTCGCACATCTGTCAAGTCATGAGCGCGGAAACCGCATGAGCCTGCCATATCGAGGCTTGCCGACCCGGCGGCTCTTGCCTATTCTCTACCCGAACACACAAATCGGAGTCGATGATGAAACGGACCGTTTCCAGGGAATCATCGGTCACGGGCCTCGACATGCGCATGGGGCCTGAGGTGAAGCAGGCCAAGCGCGGCTTCGCCTCCTGGCGGACCTATCTCATCCTGGCCGCATGCCTAGCGGGGATACTTCTGGCCGCCGGCGCCGCGTTTCTCCGCCCGGGCTCCGGCTCGGAGTCAGAAAACGAGCCTCCTTCCCAAGCCACGGTTGCACGCCGGGCAGCCTCGCCCATCGACCTAGTCGACGCCCGCGCGGTCATTTTCGACATGCTGTCCCGCTTCGGCATGGACGCAGGGCGTTACGAACTCGACGCACGCCATGAGCCCTCCGTGACTCTCCAGGGCGACGCCTGCGAAATCTCGGGCGAGATATCCCTGCTCAACACTCCCGAGCAAGCCCGGCCCTACTACGCCATCGTCCGCCAGTCCGGACCATTGACCACGCTGCTCATCCTGTGTGTGGATGGAAAGATCGTCTACACCCGCCCGTAGGCGTGAACCGTCATATGTCTGTCCTCTTTTCCGATTGGATGTGATATGCCTGTGGCCGCAGGCACGCTGGGGCCTTCACCGCGTGACCGGGGCAGCGTGCGGAAAACCGGCTAAAGCGGGTGACGGCTGCCTCAACCACCGGCCATCCGCCGCACTTGCCTGACCACGGCAACGCGACCATTCAAGCTTGGCGGGATCACACATGCGCACAGGCCTCATTCCCCTCATATCCCACATCGCTGCCGCCGTGGGCTGGTGCTTCATCCTGGCAGTGCTCGGGCTGGAGCTGCTCGTGCGCCTGGATCCGTTCACGTCCCTGTTCCTCAGCGCCCTGGGCGTGCCTGGCCGCGTGCCGAACGCCATGGCGCTGCACCAGGGGGTAATGGGCTTTTTGCTGAGCGGAGCCTCCCTGCCCAGCGGCTTCGGGCCCAAGGAGGCCAGGCACTTGGCGGACGTGGCCGCCCTGCTGGATAATCTGCGCCTGGCGGGGCTGACAGCACTGGCCGCGGCCGTCATTCTCGGCCTGATCCGCAAGGCTCTGGCGCGCGACCTGCGCCTGGGCGCGCTGCTGCTTCCCGCGTTGCTCATGGGTATTGGCTTGGCTGCCCTGGAATGGCCGCTATTCTTCACGGCTTTCCATCCCCTGCTCTTCCCGGGCGGCGGGTACAGCTTCAATCCGCACGTGCACCTCATCGTGCGTTTGTATCCCAAGGACTACTTCGCCTGGATGGCCGCGGCACTGCTGCTTTTCACGTGCCTGCCGGCCATGGCCGCGTATGCGGCGGCGCGGCGGCGCTCCGGACCGGGCAAAGCCGGGCGCTGGAGGCCGGGCAAGGTTAACCTGTGGATCGCGGGAGCGGGCGTAGCGCTGGCCGTCGTGACCTACCAGGCGGGTCAATGCTCTCTCACGCCGCTCAGTCCGTGCTTTCTCGCCTATTACTTCGTTTGCGCGGTTCTGCTGATCGGCAGCGTGGTCCTGTGGACAACGCGCGCCAAAGCCGTGGGCCTGTCCGTGATCCTGGCAGCCCTGCTCGCGTACGGCGGCCTGGACATGGGCTTGCGTGTGACCCAGGCCCAGGCTCTGGAAACCATGAACCTCGGCAACGGCCTCGTGCAGGCCATCCGGGACCACGAACGGCGCACGGGCCGCCTGCCGGGGACGCTCGACCAGCTCGCGCCGGAAGAAATCCCCCTCCTGCCGTCCGTGCTCGTGCCGGGGAGCCAATGGAAGTACACCGTGCGGGGCGACGGTTTCTTCCTGGGCTTCGTGGGACCGCTGGGCTACCATTTTCAGTACGCTTCGCACCGCGGGAGCTGGAAGTGGCTGAAGCTCTGACGGACTGCGGAGCCGAGCGATCGGGGCGGAAAACGCCGAACGGCAGGAGGGCCCCCTGAAAGTGGAACCGGACCGCAAGCATCTGGCCGAGCTGGCCGCGGGCATCCGCGTCTGCGAGCGCTGCCCGCTCCATCTGGACCGACAGAATGCCGTGCCCGGCGAGGGCGGCTTCCGCCTGGGCTGCCTGCTGGTGGGCGAAGCTCCGGGTGAGCGCGAGGATGAACTTGGCCGGCCTTTCATCGGCCGGACAGGAGCATTCCTGGATCGTTTCCTGTCCCGCTTCGGCCTGTCCCGCGACGACTTCTTCATCACCTCTTCGGTCAAGTGCCGTCCGCCTGGCAACCGCGCCCCCAAGCCGCAGGAGATGGACATCTGCCGCGAAAGCTGGCTCCTGCCGCAGATCGAGGCCCTGAAGCCGCACCTGGTCGTGCTCATGGGTAACGCGCCCATCCGCTCCCTGCTCGGCCTCAAGACGCCCTTGTCGGAACTGCACGGCAGGCTGCTGGAGCATGCCGGCCTGCCCATGCTGCCGACCTACCATCCCACGGCGGCCATGCGCTTTCCGGCCGTGCGGCGGCTGGCCAAGGCCGACTGGCAAACAATACAAGCCATGCTGCCCTCCTAATAAGCCGGAACTGTTGCCAAGGCGGTGCACTGGTCTTACAAGGGCCGCAGCAGGGGGGCGGAAGAAACCATATGCGCAACATCCTCGTGGCCACGGACGACTCCGCGGCGGCCGGAGCCGTGGAAAAAAGTTTTTCGGAGAATTTCGCAGTGCGCCGCGCGCAGCGCCGCGACGCACTGTCGGCCATGCTGGAGAAGGAAAACGTCGATGTCCTGTTCATCGACCTGAACTGGCTCGACCGCAAGAAGGAGGAGCGCTCCTCCGCCACCATGAAGCCCGCCCTGGGCGAGCTGTGGGCCAAGGCACCCAACCTGGAGATCATCGTCCTGACGCCCCAGGACAACATCCGCGAGGCCGTATCCGCCGTGAAGGCCGGCGCGGGCAACTACCTGACCTACCCCATCAACCCCGCCGAAGCCACCTACGTGCTGGAGAGCCTGCAGGAGTCGCACAAGATCCAGCACGAGCTGGACTATCTGCGCAAGGCGGCCTGCGACGTGGGCGAAGCGCCCATCCTGGGCACCGAAAGCCTGCTCATGAAGAAGGTCTTCGAGAAGGTGGCCATGGTGGCCCCCACCAAGTCAACGGTGCTCATCACCGGCGAGACTGGCACGGGCAAGGGCGTCATCGCCAGGCTCATCCACAGCAGCTCTGCCAGCCGCAAGGGCCCTTTCGTGGCCGTGCACTGCGGGGCCATCCCCGAAAACCTCATCGAGAGCGAGCTGTTCGGCCACGAGAAGGGAGCCTTCACCGGCGCGGTCAAGCGCAAGGCCGGCCGCTTCGAGATCGCCGCCAGCGGCACCATCTTCCTGGACGAAATCGGCACCATCTCCCAAGCCGCCCAGGTGCGCCTGCTGCAGGTGCTGCAGGACAAGGTTTTCCAGCGCGTGGGCGGGGAGACGGACATCCCCATGAACGCGCGCATCATCGCCGCGGCCAACGTGGACCTGGAGCAGCTCATCAAACAGGGAGCATTCCGTCAGGACCTGTACTTCCGGCTCAACGTCTTTCCCATCGAGGTGCCGCCCCTGCGCGAACGGCGCGAGGATATCGAGCTCCTGGCCGAGGGTTTTCTGGAACAGCTCCGCCGGCAGACGCCCAAGCGGGTCGGCGGCATCCATCCCACGGTCATCGAGGCGCTGCGCTACTACTCCTGGCCCGGCAACGTGCGTGAACTGGAGAACCTCATCGAACGCGCCTTCATCCTGGAGACGAGCCACATGCTCACGCCCGAGAGCTTCCCGGCCGATCTCTTCGCCCAGGACGCGCCCGTGGCCAGCGTGCCCCTGGACCTGAGCCTGCCCCTGGCCGAGGTGCGCAACCAAGCCAAGGAACATGCCGAACGCCGCTATCTCAAGGAGCTGCTGGGCGAGTGCAAGGGCCGCATCGGCCGCACCGCCGAGCGTGCCGGGATCACGCCCAGGCAACTGCACAAACTGCTCACCCGCTACAACATCAACAAGGTCGAGTTCCGTTAGAGCATTTTCAATAGCGATTTGCTCTAGGGCGTGTCCTCAAATGGGGTTTCCAGGTGGTGTCGTCGTGCCTATGTGGGAATTGCCTGATGGAGGGGCCCAGACATGGCGCGACGTTATGCCTTGCGAGACGACCAGTGGGAACGGATCGAA
>JAEYOJ010000051.1 GCA_023411815.1 Pseudomonadota bacterium
CGACCACGTTACGCTCGGCCACGGGATGCAACGGCCGAAGGACGGCCTCTTCGAGGAAGCCGGCCTGCGCATGCGCGAAGGAGCGCCCGTACCGAAGGACGGTGCGCTGGGCCAGCGGGGATTTGGCAGATCGGGCCCCCTCCCGAAAGAGGTCGAGCCTTCGCGCGGAAGGCTCGAGGTTATCGATACGGCCGCCCGGCAGAAGAGCCGGAACGAAGAGAAGAGATCGGACGACGATAGGGACGGCGGGATCACCTGGATCCAGTAGCGTCCGCTATTTTTTCGAACGGTATGGTTCCTGCACCAATCTCGGTTTTGATAGCGTAGCCTTTCTCAACGGCGTTCGCCACCATATTCATGCCGCTGAGCGCAACAACGGAGAGGCGGTAGGGGTGTTTCGGGAGGTTGAACTCGCCGATACCCCCTCCGGCGGGGAAGGTGAAGCCGCACTCCTCCATCAGGCCGACAGCCACCTCTACCCGATAGCGTGCGGCCGCAGGCACCGCACGGACGTTCGCAAGCGCGACGCCGGCCCGGGTCGTCACCAGCCGGTTGATCGAGGTGAGCCCGGCGGATATGAAGAGGTGGAGCGGGTCGACCGACGTCCCGCGGTAACCGATGAGATCGAGGAATCCAGCGGAGCCGTCGTCATCGACGGCAATCCTGCCGGCATACTCGAGCCTCGTCGGGATACCCATCTTCTGGAGGACACCGTCCAGGGTGACGCTGCAGGCGGTCATGATCCCGACATGGCCCTCAGGTATGCGGGGGTCGGAATCGACGAGCCGGTAGGTGTTCAGAAATCCGTAGCCCGCCGCCGCCACCTCGTCGAAGGCTGCCGTGACGGCCTCGAGATCTTCTTCCCGCACGAAGGAGAGGTTGTAGGTGACGCTCCCCGTGGCGGTCGCCGGGTCAAAGGTGCTCCGGAAGGCGAGTTGTTCGAGTCTCGATATGATGAAGCCGAGCCGTTGATCGACGAGCGCGCTCTCGCTCTCTGCGGTTCCGGCCTCGGTGAGGAGGCGCCCCCGGTTCCCGGCCTTCTCCGTAAATCCCATCTCGTCGAGGTACTGGAGGTAGTACTGAACGGCGCGGTCGCTTAAGACGAATCCCCGTTCGGCCATCTTCTCACTCAACCGTTTCGCTCCCAGGGGTTCGTGCGATTCCGCAAGAATCCGCAGGATCTCAAGATACTTCCGTTCCGAACGTATCGACGGAGTCATCGTGTATGCACCGTGCCAACACTGTCCTGGTACCGGCCCTGATAGAGCCGGTCGCCGTTCAACACTTCCTGCAGGATCATCTGCACGATCCGGTCGCCCGCTGCAAGGTGGATCTCCTCAGCCCCGGCGTTCGTCAGGCAGAGCGTCAGCTGGCCGCGGAACCCGGGGTCGACGAACCCGCCGCCGAGGAGGACGCCGCGACGGGCGAGCGAGGAGCGGCACCGCAGGGTTGCCGCAAGGTCTCGCGGGAGTTCTACCCGCTCGATCGAGGGAACGAGAGTGCATACGCCGCGCGGGAGCACGGCATCTTCAGCCGCACGGAGGTCATAGGATGCGGGCTGCTGGGATGCACCGTGGTACGGCTCGATGACAAGATCGCCGCTTTCGCGCCGGCAAGCGATTTCGCTGGACGAGTGGATCATTGTATAGAGTACTGGCACAAAAACGCTTAATAACTTATGATAGAAACCGAAGAGGGGACCCATGGGGTAGTGGACATCCTTTTGGGCTTCGAACCCAAGGACGCGGGTTCAATTCCCGCTGGGTCCGTCAATTTTGTGGGGTGCGTGAACCACGCACCCGAATAATCGTTACATGATCCGGATATACGCCTGGTGCTGCTTCCCGACCAGGATAGGCGGAAAGACCAACCCGGCATCGGGCACGTCGTCTGCAGAGGCGCGTACCCGTACCAGGTACTCGCCCGGCGGGAGTTCCCGGACATGGAGCGAGGAGGTTTCACCGGTCACGGTGGCGAACCGCACCCAGGAGAGGCCGCCGTCGTTCGAGTACTCCACGGACTCGGTCACGGTTCCCGCCCCGGTGTAGGTGAGATCCCAGGCGGCGGAGAGGATCTCCTCGACCGGTTCTGCACAGGTGTAGCGCGGGTTTGAGAGCGTGAGCGTCGCGGAGCCGAAACCCGTGTTGCTGAGATCCGGAACGGCTGTGACGAAGGTGTCGGGGAGGGCGAGCTCCGCCGCGTCGTTGAACCGTATCCTGGACCCGGGCCCGAAGACGTTGATGTTGCCGTCGGTAAGCACCCTCAGGCGGAACGTCGCCTCCCAGGTCTGGCCGAGGTGAACCGTCCCGATCTCGAACTCCAGGCTCCGGTCGTCGCTCCAGTCGTCGGTCTGGTTGACGGTTTTTTCCGGCATGATCACATACTCGCCCGTCTCGTTCTCGACCACGCTCTCGATGACGGTCGATACCCCGTCTTCGTAAACGTAGGAGAATACGTTCCTCCCTTCCCGGTCTTCGCCGTTGACCCGGATCGTGCCGAAGTCGAGGCCCATCGTGGTGTTGATACCGGCTTCCGTCTTGAGGACACCGGCGATCTCGGTGTAAATCGGCTCCAGGGCATCCGGACCCGGTGCGTGGTAATATCTCCCCCCAGTCGATTCGGCAATGCTCTGCAACGTCGATCTCGCGTCACCGGAGAGGCTCTCCGAGTACGAGATCGTGAAGATGCGGATGTTGTTATCCGCAGCGTAAGCCGCCAGGTTCTGCCAGTTCGAGGGGAGATCCCCGTACCGGTAGTAACTCCGGGTCAGTGTTCCGTATTGCTCCGGCGAGTAATAGGTCGAACCCGAACCCCGGGCAAGCGGGTCGCCGTACCAGTTGTAGTCCCCGTCGGAGAGGAGCACCACGGCCCTTACCGAACCGTTGTTTGAACGGGCGACCAGGTGGTCGATCGAGATCTTCACCCCGTGCCGGAGCGGGGTGCCGTGGTCGGGGACGATGCCGTCGAGCGCATCCTTGACCGCCTGGAGATCATAGGTAAGCCCGAGATCAAGCGTTGCGTG
>JAEYOJ010000147.1 GCA_023411815.1 Pseudomonadota bacterium
GCTCGAGGCTCCTTCCGCGCCGAGCCGGGCGAGATAGAGTTTGAGCGCCTCGCTCCCTTGCGTCTCGGCAAGCGATACGGCGTGCCGGAGTTTCATGCACTCGGCGTGCAGGGACGCCGCGATGAACGCCGACGGATCGCGCGTTCGTATACGCTGCTGGATCTGGGCGTTCAAGGCATTAAGCGCCTTCATCGAGAGTTTGTCCGGTTTCGGGACACGGAAGTTGAGTTTCGCGAGCCGGGCAAGACGCGACTCCACGAGCCCCCTGAGAACGACGATCGCCGCCTGCAGTTCTTCGGGCAGGTAGACGTCGACGTACTGGATATCGCGCTCGTGGATGTAGGGCCGGACATCTTCGTCGGTCTCCACCCTCGTCTCGACCGCCGCGATGTGCAGGTTGTCGCAGACCTCCTGCACCTTCGCCGGGTCCCCGCCGGGCGAGGCGGTCATCGCGAGCAGCAGGGGGTCTTTCGCCGCGGTGCAATAGTGCCCGGCAAGGAAGACGTAGGCGTAGTTCCCCACCGCCCGGTGGCATTCGTCCACGACCAGCAGTGCGACGTCGGCGAGGCTGTACCTTCCGGCCAGGCAGTCGTTCTTGATCACCTGCGGGGTGGCGAAGCAGATCCGGCACGCCTCCCAGGCCCGCGCCCGCTCCTCCGGCGAGGTGTCGCCGGTGAACATGGCAAAATCGGACTCATCCGGCCCGGAGCCGTCCCGGATGAGCAGGAACTGTTTGAAGAAACGGAGATGCTGCTCGACCAGGGGTTTCGTGGGCGCAAGCACGAGCACTCTCCCCCGGTGAGAATAGAGGCGGGACGCCGCGACGATGAGCGCGACGGCCGTCTTCCCGAGCCCTGTCGGGAGGACGACCATCGTGTTCGCGTCAAGCGCCCGGAGCGCGATGGAGAGTTGATACCGCCGTTCCTCGATGCTCTCCGATCGGATCAGCGGGTGCGAGACGTAGTTCATACCTTTATTTCACGAAACGTGACGGCGCCGGAGACAAGTGCGGAGAGAACCTCCGGCAACCGCTCGATCGGTACGCGAACCTGCTCCATGCTGTCGCGGTCTCTCACGGTCACGGTGTTGTCCTCGAGCGTATCATAGTCGACGGTGACGGCAAAGGGCGTCCCGACCTCGTCCTGTCTCCGGTAACGCCTGCCGATGGCACCGGAGTCGTCGTACTGGGCGAGGATGCGGCACTGCGTGAGCCTCTCCGTGATCGTCTGCGCGATATCGTCGAGACCATCGCGGCTCATCAGCGGGAAGACGGCGACCTGGATCGGCGCAACCGCCGGCGGGAGCCGGAGCACTTTCCGGATCTCGCCTTCGACCTCTTCCTCGGCGTAACTGTGCTCGAGGGCGACATAGATCATCCTATCGATGCCGTATGACGGCTCGATGACGTGGGGCATCACCTCTTCGCCGCGGACTTCGACTTCCTCTTCCCGGACCTGGTAGAGGTCGGCAGGGATGAAGAACTCCTCGCCGTCGACGGTGACCCGCGCTCCGTCCTCTCCCGGCTCGGATGCGGCGAGGGCGTCCGCGATCGGCTTCGCCTTGCCGCGGTACCGCGGGCCGAGCACGCCCATGTCGGCAACGATCCGCCGCTTCACGACCCGTTTCGGTTCGTCGTAGGGGATGAAGACCGTCATCGAGGTGCCGGAGTGCGCGGCATGCGAGCGAAGGTCGTAGTTGGTGCGGTCGGCGATGCCGACGATCTCCACCCACCCGAACCGGCCGGAGTAGACCTCGGCGTCCCAGCAGTCGGCCGCGTAGTGCGCCCGCTCGTCGGTCAGGTGCTGGCGGAACCGGAGTTTTGCCGGATCGACACCGATGGCGGTCAGGATCCGGTGCGTCAGCGCGATGTAGTAGGCGACGTACTCGTTCGCGATAACCCCCTCGTCCACGGCGGCGCGCATCGTCATTGCGGCGGGCTCCTGGCCGTCGAGCTGCCGCGCGATGGTGAGGAGCGGGGCCGTGTAGTCCGTGTAGCGGTGGAACGCAGGATGATCCTTCCGGTCGGGATGGACGAAGATCTCGGCCTCCGCCTGGGAGAATTCCCGCAGCCGGATCATGCCCTGGCGGGGGGAGATCTCGTTTCTGTAGGACTTCCCGATCTGAACGGCGCCGAAGGGAAGTTTGTCCCGGTAAAAGCGCAGGAGCCGGGAGAAGTCGGTGAATATGCCCTGGGCGGTCTCGGGACGCAGGTAGCCCTTCCGTTGCGAGCCGGGACCGATGGTCGTCTGAAACATCAGGTTGAACGCAAAGACGCCCGCTTCGCCCAGGGGTTCCTTGCACGACGGGCAGGGGAGTTCATAGAGCGCTGTCTGAAGCGCTTCCGCCGAGAGCGTGCCTGCGTTCCCAATGCCGTTCTCCTCCGCGATATGATCGGCGCGGAGGTACTCGCCGCAGTGCGGGCACTGCACCATCTTGTCGGCGAACTCTTTCACATGGCCGGATGCAATGAAGATCGCTTCGTTTCCGACGGTGGGGCATTCGATCTCGTAGTAGCCTTCCTGGAAGACGTAGAACGACCGCCAGAGGTTCTCGACGTTTCGCTTCAGCATCGCTCCGAGGGGGCCGTAATCGATGAACCCGGCGATCGACCCGTATATCTCGGATGAGGGCCAGACGAAACCCCGTCTTCTGGCTACTTCCATGACTTTCTCGTAAATATCGCTCGTCTCGGCCATAGTCTTGCAGTACAGTTGAGCGGCGGTGCTAATAAAGAATAGTCCCCACCTCGCGCGGGATCACGATCCTTCGAGAAATGAGCGGTGTGACAAAGGGTTTTTTCACGGCGGGCAATATCCCGGAAGATATGGTTACATCCACTGAAACGATCCTTCTGTTTTGAG
>JAEYOJ010000003.1 GCA_023411815.1 Pseudomonadota bacterium
ATTTTTTCTGCAAGCTCAAGCAGTTCCGAGCCATCGCCACTCGCTACGACAAGACCGCGAGAAACTTCCTGGCAGCAATATATCTCGCCTCAACGGCCATCTGGCTCATTTGAGGACACGCCTTAGGCTTCCAGGCCGATGATCATCATCGGGTTATCGATCTCGTGGGCCTTGCCAGCAGCCAGGTCTCCAAGGGTGGCTAGCTCCTGCACCTGATAAAGCTGCACGCCAATGTCGCGACGGTCGGCGTTGATGGTGCGCAACGAGGTGGGCAGGGCTCTCGCCGAGAGATGAGGGATGAGGGCGACAAGAACGGCGATGAGCAATGCAGGTCCTGGCCGAGGAGGGCGGCCGAGCTGCAGGCGGTCACGACCACCATTGGGACGGCGATGCCATGCAAAAGGCTCTTGAAAACGGGATTGCCTTTGTTCATGGCTTCGCACCTGTTCCGGCTCGCTATGCTCCGCGCGAGAGCCGTCTGCGCTCGTGCGCCTTGAGGATGCGCTCCAGCAGATCGTCAATCTTGAACGGCTTGAGCACGTAGTCGAATGCGCCATGGCTCATGCCTTCGATACCTGATTTAACCGATCCATGGCCCGTGAGCATGATGACCTCAATCCCGGGATGGCGCTTCTTGATCTCCTTGAGAGTCTCGATTCCATCCATCCCCGGCATTCGTACATCCAAGACCACCACATCAAATGTCTTGCGACCGAGTGCCTCCAGAGCTTCCTTGCCGCTTCCGGCACTATCCACGTCGAGGTTGCGCAGGGAGAAACGCTTGACGAACAGCTGCCGGAATTCCTTCTCATCATCCACTATGAGCACCCTTATTCTGCTCATGCAAACCTCCAGGATTAACCGCCCTCAGTGCACGGGAAGCGTTATTGTGAAAGTCGCGCCCTGCCCCTCCTCGCTCTTGACCGAGATGCTCCCGCCAAGCCTTTCCATGGTGCTATAGCTGATGGCCAGCCCAAGCCCTGTGCCCTCCCCCACGCTTTTGGTGGTGAAGAAGGGGTCGAAGATGCGGTCGCGCATGGCCTTGGGAATGCCCGGGCCGGTATCCTCTATACTCAGGCGGATCTCCTTGCGAGCCTCATCTGTTGCCGTGCGGATGGTAACCCGTCCATCCCTGGCCACGGCATCGATGGCGTTCTCCAGCAGGTTGAGGATGACCTGCTGCACTTGAGCCGTATCGGTGGTAGTGACCGGAAGGTCCGGCGCGAAATCCGTGAGAAGCTCGATGTTGCGGTGCAGAGCCTCATGCTGAAGAAAGCCTAGCGTCTGCAGGGCGACCTGGTTCAGGTCCACGTTCTCCTGCATGGGTTCCATGCGCCGGGCAAAACCAAGCATGCGGTGAGTCACGCCCTTGGCCCGCTCGACGTTCTGGTCGATCCGGTCCATGGCATCGCTGATTTCATCATAATTCTTGATGGCTGCCGGGTCCTCCTCGGTAAGGAGATCCTTGATCCAGCCCGCGCTTTCGCGAATGAGCGTGAGCGGGTTGTTCACCTCATGAGCCACGCCTGCAGCCATCTTGCCTAGGGCTGCCATTTTATTGGATTGAGTGATTCGCGCCTCGATTTCTGCTCGCTGACGGTCAGCCCTGGCCATGGCCTGCACGATGGAGCGCGTGGCCAGGGCTGCGCCGGCCAAGATGATGAGCATGCCCGCACCTACCATGGAGAGGACAATGGCCTGCGTGCGAAACAAGGGCGAGAGCGCCTCGTTGGGATCCTCAGTGATCACGAGCAGCCAGTCTACCTTATCCAGCCAGGCCATGCCGTAGAGCACTTGATGGCCGTTCAGGACCGAATCCTCAATACGCGCGCCGGCGAAGCGTGATGTTCCGGTCGGCAGCTTTGCCGTGCCGAGCACGGGACCTTGAAGCCTGGATGAGGTTTGCAGAATGTGATTTCCGTTGACCAGGAAGGCATCCCCACGAATGCCGGTCTGGACGTTGTGCACCAGGGCGTTGAAGATTTCCGAATCGATGGTCGCTCGCAGTACCCAGTACTTGTTGCCCTCGCGACGCATTACGGCGAGAATGAAATGAGGATAATTGCGGAAGCCCATGAATACATCGCTTATGTATACGCCTTTTAGCATTACCTTCTGGAACCACTCCTGATTACGGTAGTTGACATTCCCCAGCTCATATGGCCCCGCGTAGGCGGCATGACGTCCGTCTCTGTCGATGACCCCCAGGTCGATAAAAGCCTTGTTACCGGCCTGCATGACCGTGAAAACATGCTGTAAGTACTCATGATTTCTCATGTTATCAAAGTTGTGAGTCCAAGCCATATTATAAAGCTGCAGGACATTCTCCTCCAGAAACATGCCGATGGCCGCCTTACGGTTCTCCACAGTGCGCAGAAGTGAATTGGAGATACGCTCCCGGTAACTCTGGCTGAACTGCAGGTACATGAAGGAGCCCAGGGCAAGCAGCGGGATGAGCGAGAAGGCCGTTATCGCAGCCATGATTTTATAGCGGAGAAGCTTATAATATCTGCTGTCCACGCATTCCTCCGACCAATTGAGCCTACCTTCTATTTGATAACAAGAACAGGGCGATAAGCAATCAATTCCAGATCATCCTGACACTGTCGACTTTTCAACGTCATATAGCGGAAGTCATGATTGATGATCCTTGATTCCCGCAGTGGATGATGAGGAGCGGTTCAGGTCAACATGCTCAAGCTGCTGAACATGAAGGGTTTGCGCGCCCTGAAAGCAACAAATGGACGCAAGGCCCTGGGCATGCTCTACAAAAAACACGTGGATACCTTGTTTCTGGATCTGAAGATGTCTGTCATGAGCAGGCCGAGTCATGGCGAACTGATCGACCGCCTACAGCGGCCTGAGGCCATCATCATCTCGGCGCGCGCCTCGCTTGACTTGCCAGTGGGTACGGTCCGCCGTTGAGCCACTCTTCCGTGGAGATGCTGTCGTCCACCTCGAACAGCCCACGCGCGATGCGCACGCGATCTGACTCGGGAAGATGCTTGCCTGCCCAGCCCATACACTACCCTCGACCGCCTGATGCGGATGTGGGACCAGTGTGGGACCAGAAACAGATATCGCAAAAAGAAAGGCGCCAGCCTCTTCTTATAGAAGGAGCTAACGCCTTAAAATACATGTGGTACCGGGAGCGAGACTCGAACTCGCAAGGCCTTGCGACCGGCGGATTTTGAGTCCGCTGCGTCTACCAATTTCGCCATCCCGGCGCAAAGAAAGCCTTGTATGGCAGCGCTTGCCCGATGTCAAGCAAGGTCGCTTATTGACAGAGGGAAGCACTTTCTCCATTGTGACCCCTCTCAACAGGGGGACACCCATGCTTCCCGTCGGCACCATCGTCAATGTCGCCGCCATACTTGGCGGCGGAGCCATCGGCCTTGTCATCGGCCGCCGCTTTCCGGAAAACATCCGCAATCTCGTATTCCAGGGCCTGGGGCTGTGCACCTTCATCATCGGCGTGCAGATGGCTCTCAAGTTCAGCAATCCGCTGCTCATGATCTTCGCCATACTGCTGGGCGGCGTCACGGGCGAACTGCTGCACCTGGAGGAATTCTTCGCCAGCCTAGGCGACCGTGTGAAGAAGCTCGTACGCAGCCGCAACACCATGTTCACCGACGGCATGATCACTGCCTCGCTGCTCTACTGCGTCGGCTCCATGGCCATACTGGGCTCCTTTGACGAAGGGCTGCGGGGCGACCCGACGCTCCTGTTCACAAAATCCATGCTCGACGGCTTCGCCTCCATCGCCCTGGCTTCGACCTACGGCATCGGAGTGCTCTTCTCGGCCGTGCCGCTGTTCCTTTATCAGTTCTCCCTGACCATGTTCGCCTCCTTGTTCCGCGAGGTCATCACCCCGGGCCTTGTCACGGAGCTGACCGCAGTAGGTGGTTTACTCATCATCGGCATTGGCATAAACCTCATGAAACTTACCTACATCCGCATCAGCAATCTCTTGCCGGCCCTGGGATTCATAGTGATCCTGGCCAAGATCTTCGCGGAGGGCTAGACATGCGTGCCTACGACCGCCAGGAAACCTTCGACATGCTCCCCTTCCGGGCCCTGGCTCGATCCATCGACGCCATGCTCCAGGCCAAGAAGTCCGGCAAGGCCGTGGCTCCCGCCCGCATGGCCGTGCCGCTGGAGGACAAGGGCACGCTGCTCATCATGCCCGCCTCCCAAGGTTCCCTGGCAGTGGTCAAGATGGTCACCGTGCACCCTGACAACTACTCGGTGCGACGCATGCCGACCATTCAGGGCGAGGTGGTGGTCATCGATACCGACGACGGCTCCCGCCTCGGCGTTCTGGACGGCATGGCCCTGACCGCCAGGCGCACCGCGGCCCTGACCATGCTCGCCGCGCGCAAGGTCGCCCCGGATCCCTACGGCCCGATCCTCGTCGTCGGCGCGGGCGCACAGGCCCGCGAGCACCTGCGCGCCTTCCGCGAGGCCCTGGTTTCGGAGAAGGCCTACATCTGCTCCAGGCACGGATCGAGCGCCCGTGAGCTGGCCCGCGAAGCCAAGGCCTGGGGGCTGGATGCCGAGGTCGTGTCCTCGCCTGCCGAGGCACTGGACAAGTGCACTGTCATCATCACGGCCACCACGAGCCGCACACCGGTCATCGGTCCCGAGGTGCGCGACGACGCCTTCATCGCGGCCATCGGCTCCTTCACGCCCGACGCAGCCGAGTTGCCGCCGGAACTGGTGCTCAAGTCCAGGCTGTTCGTGGACACCATGGAGAGTGCGAAGGAAGAAGCCGGCGACTTCATCCAGGCCGGCGTGGACTGGTCGACGGTCATGGCCCTGGAGGACGTGGAGGACAAGGACAAGCCCGAGAAGGGCCCAGTGATCTTCAAGTCCGTGGGCCACGCACTGTGGGATCTGGCGGCGGCCAAGCTGGCTTTCGGACGTTAGACAATCGGGAGAGTGTGCCCCCCTCTCCCGAATCCTCACCCCCCAGGGAGATGATCTCCCTGAACCCATCATTTTTCTCGCTGTTCCCCTGGTCATGCTTGCCGCCCGACGCGCATGGGCCGGCTTGCACGGCATAAAAATGGGCCGCCGACTTTCGTCGGCGGCCCATGTGCATTCAGAACAAGAAACGGTTGGCGCAACCGCACACGAACTGCGCGGGTCCAGGGCCGACGCGGCCCTGGTGGATGGGGTATGGGAAGGGCAAGACCCTTCCCAGATCTTCAGTAACGCGCTCTACAGCGCGGCCTGCAGCAATTCGCCGAACTTCTTGCAGCCCACCTGCGTGGAGCCTGGGATCTGACCGGCCAGGTCCACGGTGACCTGCTTGCCGGAGATGACCTTTTCCACGGCCTTGTGGATGAGCTTGGCCGCGTCGTGCCAGCCGATGTGCTCCAGGAGCATGGCGCCGGACAGCACCAGGCTGCCGGGGTTGGCCATGTCCTTGCCGGCGATGGACGGAGCCGTGCCGTGGGTCGGCTCGAAGAAGGCCAGCCGCTCGGACATGTTCACGCCCGGCGCGAGGCCCAGCCCGCCCACTTGCGCGGCGAGCGCGTCGGACAGATAGTCGCCGTTCAAGTTCGGGGTGGCGATGACGCTGTACTGCTCCGGGTACATGAGCACGTTCTGGAACATGGCGTCGGCGATGCGGTCCTTGATGATGAGAGGCTTCTTGGCACCGGCCTTGGCCTCCTCCTCGGTCATGACCTCGGCGGCGAACTCCTCCTTGGCCATCTCGTAGCCCCAGGCGCGGAAAGCGCCCTCGGTGAACTTCATGATATTGCCCTTGTGGGCCATGGTCACGCTGGGCTTGTTCTGGTCCAGGGCGAAGCGGATGGCCTTGCGCACCAGGCGCTTGGAGCCGGCCGGGGTCATGGGCTTGATGCCGATGCCGGCGGTCTCGTCGACCTTCTTGCCCAGTTCGTCGCGCAGGAAGGCGATGAGCTTCTTGGCCTCGGGAGTGCCGGAGGCCCACTCGATGCCAGCGTACACGTCCTCGGTATTCTCGCGGAACACGACCATGTCCACCAGGTCGGGCCGCTTGACCGGCGATTCGATGCCCTGGAAGTAGCGGATGGGCCGGATGCAGGCGTACAGGTCCAACACCTGGCGCAGGGTCACGTTCAGGCTGCGGAAGCCGCCGCCGACGGGCGTCTCCAGCGGACCTTTGAAGGCCAGGTCAGCGGACTTGAGCGTCTCCAGGGTCGAATCGGGTAAATAGTTGCCGGTCTGGTCGAAGGCCTTCTTGCCGGCCAGGATCTCCTTCCATTCGAGCTTCTTCTGGCCGCCGAAGGCCTTGGCCACGGCCGCATCCAGGACCGGGCGACCGGCTGCCCACACTTCGGGGCCGATTCCGTCACCTTCGATGAAATATACTGTTCTGGTCTCCATGCGCTCTCCTTGCGGTGTATGCCGATGGGCGGAATGGTCAGCTGGCGGGACTGCCGGACCGATCGTGCCGAGTTTCACGAACAAGATTCGGTTTGTAGAGGCAAGCCGGGCCGGGGGTCAAGCCCGAAGACTCACAAGAGAGCCCGCAGCTTCTCGGGATCGTTGCCGTACAGGTCCGCAATATGCCGCGTGATCTTATCCGGCGGCCAATCCCACCAGGCCAGTTGCAGCAACAGCTCTATGGTCGGCTCGTCGAAGCGCGTGCGCACCACGCGCGCCGGATTGCCGGCCACGATGGCGTATGGCGGAACGTCCTTGGTCACGACCGAGCGCGCGGCAACAACCGCGCCATGGCCGATCTTCACGCCGGGCATGAGCAGGCAGTCGTAGCCGAGCCAGACGTCATTGCCCACCACCGTGTCGCCTTTGAAGGGGAAATCCGGCAGCTTCGGCAGCGCCGTGTCCCAGCCGTCTCCAAAGAGTGTGAAGGGATAGGTGTGAAACCGGCCATGAAGTGGTTGCCGCCGTTCATGATGAACTTCGCGCCCGCGGCCACGGCGCAGAATTTGCCTATTATGAGCCTGTCGCCGAGGAAGTCGAAGTGGTACAGGACGTTCCGTTCGAAGTTCTCCGGCCCGTCGGGGTCATCGTAGTACGTATAGTCGCCCACTAGGATATTGGGGCGAGTAACGAAGTTCTTGAGGAAGCAGAGCCGCTTGATGCCGCGCATGGGATAGGGCGTCTCCGGGCTCGGGCCGTACGCGTCCGGCATGGATGTCCTCCGTGGATGTGTGGCAGTGGTAACGTGCGGGACCAAGGCCCTATCCTGCCCCCGCTGCGCCCAGGCCGCCTCAGAGCAGCTTCAGGATGATCTCGGCGGCGGCGGACAGATCATCCACCGTGTGGTCCGCACCGGCCTTGACTGCGCAAGCCGCGCCCTTGCCCGTGCGCACGAGGATGCTCACCGCCCCGGCCCTGCGGCCCAGTTCCACGTCGCTGACCTTGTCCCCGACGACGAAGGCCTGTCCAGGATCCAACCCCAGTTCCCGGACCGCCTGGTCGAGCATGCCCGTGCAGGGTTTGCGGCAGGTGCAGTACGCATTGGGGCCGTGCGGACAGAAGTAGTAGCGTTCGATGTGCACACCGTGCTCGGCCAGCATCTCGGACAATCGTTCGTTGACGCGGTGCATGTCCTCCTCGCCGAAGTAGCCGCGGCCGATGCCCGACTGGTTGGTGGCCACGACGAGGCCCAGGCCCGCGCGGACCAGCCGCGCCAGCCCCTCGGCCGCCCCGGGCAGAAGCTCCACGCCCTCGGGGTCCGCTAGGTAATGCTTGTCCACAATGATGGTGCCGTCCCGATCCAGGACGACATAGCGTCTGGTCATGCGCCTTCACCTGCTCACAAGTTGTGCCGGTCAATAATCGTCCCGGTCGTACACGCCTGACCTGGAGCGGTCAATCGCGCGGTCGGCCGTGATCCGCAATTCAATTTTTAAATAAATGTGAAAGTCAGTGGAGTGAATTCTCCATGTGGCATATTTGCGGCTGCGGCCTCATTGTAAGCAATTGTAAAGCAACATCCATGAGGATCACAACTTGCTCCCTGTTGCTTACGCGACTCCCAAAGGCACCATTGATCAGGGCCTGCCATGACCATGGCTTGGATACGGAGCCTCATGCGCAGATCATCCAGAAACTGCATTTCTCAGCAAGGAGCGCCTTATGGTCAGCAGTATCGGCGGCAGTACAGGGTATCTCTCCAGCATGATCGCTGAAATGCGCAAGCAGACGAAAAGCGCCAGCCAACTATCCGAGGAGCTGTTCTCCAAAGCCGACGTCAACGGCGACGGAATCATCGATGAAAGCGAACTTTCCAAGGCCCTGAGCAGCCAAACCAAGGTCGGGAACGGCGAAGGGCCGAGCGCTGGGGAGTTGTTCGATCTCTTGGACGCCGACGGCGACGGCGGCATCACGAAGCAGGAACATGCCGACGGCATGCAGGCCATCCAGGACAAGCTGCAAGGCCAGCAGAACACCATGGCCATGCTGGGCATGGTGGGCATGACTCCCCCGCAAGAGGCCCAGCAGTCGTCCAGCAGTATATTCTCGCAATTGGACACCAATGGCGATGGCGTCATCGATGCCGAGGAACTGGCCAACGCCCTGGGGAACTCCTCTTCCACCAATGATGACGAAGACAGCTCGGCCTTGGAGCAGCTGATCGCCGCGCTCGATAAGGACGGAGATGGGACCGTGAGCGAGGAAGAGCTCAACGACGGCCTGAAGACCCTCATGGAGGAGTTGGAAAGCCAGCGCACCGGCATGGCCATGCAGGGCATGACTCATCCGCCTCCGCCTGAGCGGGGCCGGATGGACGATGAACTGTTCTCCGAAACCGACGCCAACGGCGATGGCGTTATCGACGCGGACGAACTGGCCGGCGCCGTGGAGTCCCGCCAGGCCGCGGGCGGCAGCGGACCGGATGCCGAGGGACTGTTCGCGGCGCTCGATGCGGACGGCGACGGAAGCATCACCAGGCAGGAGCACAGCGAAGGGCTGCAGGCCATGCGCAAGCAGCAGGAGCCGGGCGGCTTTTCCTCCTCACTGATGGCCTCGGCCATTCAGCAATACCAGTCCATGGGCCAGGGCGCCATGGGCCTGCAGGCCATGACGCAGGTCAGCTTCTTCGCTTAGCTCGTCCACGACCGAGCCTCAGGGATGGGCTCGCCGCCTTTTCCTTCACCCTTCCGGCGAAGATGGAGCCTGGGTCTCAAGGATGGACCCGGCTCCGATTCATTCTCGCCCTTCCTCTCGGCTGCACGGCAAATTTTTCCCGACGGCAAGCATTGCCTGCAGGCAAGCCGGAGCCATGTATCCACCCTGCCAGGCTTTCATGTAAGGATATGTAAAGGCATCATGTTGGACAGCAAATCAGGGGCCGGCCGCCCAGGACCGACATCGACGGACAGGCTTGTGGAAACCACGGACCATGCGGCAGGCTGGAGAAAACAAAAGAAAGAGGCGACCATTTCTGATCGCCTCTCTTTCCGCCTAAGTGGCGGAGCCGACGGGACTTGAACCCGCGCCCTCCGACGTGACAGGCCGGCGTTATAACCGACTTAACTACGGCTCCGCATCGCGGCGTCGACTTCTCGTCGCCGCGGAAGCAGGTAACTATACAAGGCGGCTTTGCAAGTCAAGCAAGTTTTTCAAATCACCCTAAAAAGTTTTTGATGCCCGTGAATACTATCTGCGCGGCCAGGGCCGACAGGATGAGACCGGTCAGTTTGGACAGGATGGCCAGGCCGTTGCGGCCGATGAGCCGGTCGATGACCGGGGCCAGAACGAGCATGAGCCCCACGCTCATGACGGCCAGACACAGAGCGCCGCTGCCCACCAGCCGCTCCAGATAGGTCTGCTCGCCCGCGCCCAGAATGAGCAGAGCGCCGGTCGTGGCCGGCCCAACGGTAATGGGAATGGCCAGAGGCACCACGTGGATGTCGCCTTCGGTGTCCTCGGGCACGGTGCGCTGGCCGCGCACCAGACTCACGGCCGAGAGGAAGAGCAGGCAGCCCGCTCCGATGCGGAATGCGTCCACGGTGATGCCGAAGACGGAGAAAATCAGGTTTCCGAAATGATACAGGATCAGACAAGTCACGATGACCGCCAGGGTCACGCGCAAGGCCAGCATGCGCTGGCGCCGGGGCTCCATGCCAGTTGTGTAGGCGATAAAGGCCGAGAGAACGAAAAAGGGCGTGAGCAGGAAGAAAAACTTGATGTAGATGCTGATGAAGAGCTGGCTCATGGCCGTCCCCTTGCGCGAGTGCTGTCCGGGTTGTTGCCGTTCCCCTCTGGAACTGACTGCGGCCCAAAGGCCTGCCTTTATCCATCGACCGCCAAAGAAAAAGGCAGGCCCTTCCTTCAGGAAGGGCCTGCTGATCCCCGTGAGCGGGGTTGCATGCTGGCGGAGCCGACGGGACTTGAACCCGCGCCCTCCGACGTGACAGGCCGGCGTTATAACCGACTTAACTACGGCTCCGCATGATCAATCTGGTGGGCAGAACAGGGATCGAACCTGCGACATCCTGCTTGTAAGGCAGGCGCTCTCCCAGCTGAGCTATCCGCCCCCAAAGAGAAAAAGACATTTATAACCATGCCCGCCCGCTGTCAAACATCCTGTGCACAAAAAAGGACCTGACCAGCCGGAAGGTCCTGCCGCCCCGCCGTGCGCATCCAGACGTTTCGGAAACGCGGACGAGCGCCCGCACCGGCGCGGGAAACCACTCCGATCAGGCCGGTTCGCAGCATGGCGCTGCTTTGCGCCACGCTCGCCGCAGGATTCGGCAAGTGAGAGTCGTTCAGCTTGCCTAGCCGGACCGACCGCGCAATTCGCGGCCTTTGAGCAGGCCGAAACAGCCGGCGAGCATCATGTCCCCACCCGGCGCGGGCATTATCACCGGGTGGTGGGAAAGCATGGCGCGCCTGGGGCCGAGTACGACTGTGGGCAGGAAGCCGCGCGCCTCGGCCGGCAGATCAAGGGTCATGCAGCCGTGGCCCTTGCCGTCGAAGACGGCCTCGAAAGTCAGCTCGCCCCGGCGGAAGGCGTTCAGCTCGCTCCAGATCCGCGCTTCGTCCAGCAGGCCGGTATGGTGCTCGTAGACACCCCACATGCGCTCGCGAAACAGCAGAAAGGCTATGGTGTGGCTGTTGCCCACGTTGATCAGGCACAGGCCCTCGCGCCGGCTTCGCTCGGCTACCTCGGGATCGCTCAGTGCGCCGAGCACGGCCGCGGCCCCGGAGTCGGCCACGAGGCCGCCGCCGATGGAACGCTGCAGGGCCGCCAGGCGTGTCAGCTCCTGGGGCGGATGATCGTAGACCAAAGCTTCGGGCCGACCTTCGGCCTCCAGCAGGAACCTGCGCCACAGCCCGAACCGGCCCATGCGGTTGCTTTTTCCAGGATGGAAGCCGTGGTCCTGGGCGCAGGCCATGACCTCGTCGGGCATGTCCAACCCTGCGGCGACCAGCAGCGCACTCCAGTATCCGGCGTCATAGTCGGCCAGGCGCACGGCCGCGTAACCGCGCGGGCAGATTTCAGACAAGGCCACCCCCTTATCCTCCAAGGCCGTCAGGTCGTCGGCAATGGAGTACGCGGCCTCGGGGTGCGCGGCAATCGGCAGACCAGCCTGGATATGGGCCATGACATCCCGGTGGAATCCGCCGCCCATGTTCGTGCCGAAGAGGTAAATGCCCCGACCCTCGGAGGTCAGCCGCCGGATGCGCGCCCCCACCTGCCTTGCCGGCGCGGGCAGCACGAACTTGGGGCAGTTCTCGGGCTCGCGGTCCGGGAGGAAATAAAGCACATCCTGGGTGCCGCTGCCGATGTCCAGCACGAGAGTCGATCGCGCGCTCATGTCCGCTCCTTTCGGCTGAAAAACCTCTTGAAAACAGGCTGCACGGGCCAGGGTGCCCGCCGGATGCGAGACAAACTATTGCTAATAAATGCGTCCGCCCAACGGCACCTCGCGCTCGGGCTCAAGGAGGATGATCCTGCCCTGCTCGTCCTCCGCGCCCAGCACGAGCACCTCGGACATGAAGTCCGCGATCTGCCTGGGCGGGAAGTTGAACACCGCGATGACCAGCCGACCAGGCAGTTCGTCCAGGGTATAGGCCTTGGTTATCTGGGCGCTGGTCTTGCGCAGGCCCAGTTCGCCGAAGTCGATCCAAAGCTTGTAGGCGGGCTTGCGCGCCTTTTCGAAGCCCTCGGCACGCACGATGCGGCCCACGCGCATCTCCACTTTTGCAAAATCGTCATATATTATTGAACTCATGGGCACTCCAGGGTCCGGCATTCAGCCTTGCGCGGTAGATTAGCTCCGGCCCGGCCTCCTGGCAAGATTCGCGAACGGAAGAGACGGTAATCCTTGACTTCCCAACGCGCTCCGGCAATGGCAAGCCATGGGCACCCTGTTTCTGATCCTGCTTATCCCACTGGCAGCGGCATTTCTCGTCGGCCTGCTGAGCTACGCCTTCTACTGGTACGAGGTGGCCTCCTCGCCGCACAGGGCCGTGTTCGAGCGCGCGGCGGCCGGACGTCCTCGGCGGCTGGCTGCTCGCCTGATAATCCTGGCCATGCGCGCGCAGCTCGCGGCGTACGGTTCCATCATATTGGGCCTATGGCCGGGCATGTACCGGCCACGCCAGGACCAGCAAGTCGCCGATGCCGGAACTCCGGTGATCTTCGTGCATGGGCTGTATCACTCGGCCGGCGGCTGGATAGCCTTCCGCCGTCGTTTCCTTCGGGCAGGCGTGCGCAACCTGTACGCCCTGACCTACAACTCCGTGCGTGACAGCGTGCCGGACATCAGCCGACAGCTCGGGCGACGCTTGAACGAGGTGCTCGACGCCCATCCCGGGCGCAAGGTCTTCTTGGTGGGACACAGCACGGGCGGGCTGGTCATCCGGCTGGGGTTGACCGACCCGAAAATCGCAGCCCATGTGGCAGGCGCGGCAACTCTGGGCACGCCGCATCACGGCAGCAAGCTGGCGGCCCTGGGAATCGGACGCACGGCGCGGGATCTGCTCTGGGGCGGCGATTTCATCCGCGGGCTCAACGCCCTGCCACGCCCTCTTCCGCCGGTGCTCAGCGTGTATACGGATTACGACAACATGGTCCTGCCGCCCGAAGCCGCACGCATACCGGCCGGCGCGCCCTGGCGCGAGGAAGCCGTCGGCCTGTGCAGCCACGTGGGCCTGCTCTTCAACCGCAGAGCCGCGGAAATGGTCCTGTCCTTCTATCGGGAGCACCAGGATTGATCCTCCCAAGACAGGATCTCTCCCTCTTGCGCTCCTGACCAAGGGGCATTACAACTCGCCCTCCCGACATCGTTCGGGTTATCGCCATACTCAAAGAAGACAAAGGACGCCCGCGAATGAACGTCATTCCTTTTCTGCTCGCGCCCGTCATCTGCGCTGGAATTGGTTGGTTCACCAATTACCTGGCCGTGAAGATGCTCTTCCATCCCAGGCAGCCCGTGCGCCTGCCCCTGCTCACGATCCAGGGCGTGTTTCCCAAGCGCAAGTCGGCCCTGGCGGCCAACCTGGGCGATGTGATCGAGCGGGAACTCATCTGCGCTGGCGACATCTCCACGCTGCTGCGCGATCCGGCCCTGGCCGGCAGGCTGCACGGGCAGTTGGACGCCTACGTGGAAAAACTGCTGACCAAGGATCTGACCAAGGCCGTGCCCATGGCCGCCATGTTTCTGAACGGCCCCACCCTGGTCAAGATCAAGGAAGTCCTCGTGCCGGAACTGGAACGCTTCGTGCCCGAGCTTCTGACCAAGGCGTCGAGCGAGTTGGAGGCCAACCTGGACGTGAGCCGCCATGTGCGCGAGCGCATCGAGAACTTCTCCATGGACAAGCTCGAAGAGGTGCTCTTCGCCATCATGCGCAAGGAGTTCCGCTTCATCGAGATGGTGGGCGGCGTGCTCGGCTTCGCTATCGGCCTCTTTCAGTCAGCCCTGTTCGCCCTTGTGGGCTAGGGTCTGATCGCCGCAGGCAGGCCGTCCGCGGTGCCCGATCTTGGAGCGGCATGCGCGAGGCCAGCCGATGACTGTACGAGGCCTGTGGGCGGCCGCAGGCCTTATAGTTTCTCCTTGGCCCGCTGGAAGGCGGTCCTGAGTTCCTTGAGCGCGCCGTCGATGCCTTGCCTGAGTTCGGCCCAGGCGCTGCCGCTGCTGCCCTGCAGGAGCGTCAGTTTGTAACGGGCATCCTCATAGGTACTCCTGAACCTGCCAATGTTCGTCTTATAATACTCGCGGGCTCCAGCGCTCAGGCTTCCGGTCCTCTTGCTCCATTCGTCCAGGGATGCCCGCAGGGCGTCCAAACGGGTCTGCGCGCTCGCTGCGTAAGCCTCGGACCTGCCGGAAAGCACGTATTGGCGCAATTCCACGCCCGGTTCGAACTTGACCGATTTGTAGGCGGGAATAAGTACGGGCTGATTGGTCTTGAAATCGCGCCCCTGGCGTTCAGCCAAGGTCTTGACCTGGAAGGAGCCGAAGCCCCGGATCGAAACGCCGCCACCCGCAGCCAGCTCTTCGACCATGGATTCGAGAATGGCATCCAGCGCCTTCCCGGCAGCAGCCTTGTCGGGCAAATCGGCCCCAATCTGGATGATGTCGATGATTTCTTGTCTGGTCATGCCAACTCCTTGATCAGTGCTTATGTATTCTCCCAGGTTGGCGCGGTATCGGCCCCGGCCGGAAGCATCCAGGGGTACGACACTCTATCATGCCGTAAATATTCGGCAAGCAAAAACAAATACTCGGGCGTGCGTTCGGTGCACGTCGCGGAGTCATCTTCGGGAGGAATGCCGTCATGACACACGATCCTTTCCTGCGGCTCAAGGAGAAGCTGGACGAGCACCACAGCTTCCCCTGCCGCTACGTCTTCAAGTTCATCGTTCCGAAGGCAAAGGTCACGGAAATGGAGGATCTGCTGAAGGGCTTCGAATTCACCACACGGGAATCCCGCACGGGAAAATACACCAGCTACACTGCTGAGCTGCACATGGAGAGCAGCGAGACGGTCATCTCAATCTATCGCGCCGCGTCTTGCATAAAAGGTATTATCGCCCTGTAGCCGCATGACTCCGGGAATTCGCGTTTCTATGTTTACATCCCGTGAGGGCTTGGAGCCTTCACCTGGGCGGATTTGTCGATCAACCTTCGGCATGCTCCCCTTGCCCGGCCAGCGCGATTCTGCTACTTCACGTTTTTGCCAACCGAAGCACATTCACTGGAGTATTCGTGATCGAGTTCGAGCATGTCCATAAATGGTTCGGCGAGCTGCACGTTCTGAACGACGTCAGCCTGACCATCCGCAAGGGCGAGGTGGTCGTCATCTGCGGGCCCAGCGGCTCCGGCAAATCCACGCTCATACGCTGCATCAACCGCCTGGAGCCCATCCAGCGCGGCCGCATCATCGTGGACGAACAGGACTTGGGCGCCCCGGACGTGAACCTGAAGATGCTGCGCGCGGAAGTGGGCTTCGTCTTCCAGCAGTTCAATCTCTATCCGCACATGACCGTGCTCGAGAACATCACCCTGGCTCCGCTCATGGTGCGCAAGATGCCCCGGCGCAACGCCGAGGATCTGGCCATGGAGCTCCTGGAGAAGGTCAATATCCCGGACAAGGCCGGGGCCTATCCATCCCAGCTCTCCGGCGGTCAGCAGCAACGAGTGGCCATAGCCCGCGGCCTGGCCATGAAGCCCAAGATCATGCTCTTCGACGAGCCCACCAGCGCCCTAGACCCGGAGATGATCAACGAAGTGCTGGACGTCATGAAGACCCTGGCCCGCGAAGGCATGACCATGGTCTGCGTGACGCACGAAATGGGTTTCGCCCGAGAGGTGGGCGACCGGGTCATCTTCATGGACGGCGGCAAGCTCATCGAGGAGAACTCGCCCGAGGAGTTCTTCAATAATCCGCGCAGCGAACGGACCAAGGAATTCCTGAGCAAGATTCTCTCCCATTAGGGAATACCGCCGGCGACCAGCCGGCGTTTTTTGGGTTCGGGACGCCCGTGTCCCCGAGTGGTTGTGCAACAAGGAGAGTGCCATGCGTCTGGTGAAAGCATTTCTGGTCGTGGCCGCCGTCGCGCTGTTCTGCGCCTCGTCGGTCTTTGCCGAGTCGACCTATGACAAGGTCATGAAGGCCAAGGTCCTGCGGGCCGGCATAATGACGAACTCCATCCCCGGCGCCTTCTACAACGAGAAGAAGGAGTGGGTCGGCTTCGACGTGGATATCGCCGAAGAGGTCGCCAAGCGCCTGGGCGTGCAGCTCGAGCGTGTGCAGGTGACCGACAAGACCCGCATCAGCTTCGTGCAGCAGGGCCGCATCGACATGTCCGTGGCCAACATGACCCACAAGCGCGAGCGCGACAAGTCCATCGATTTCTCCATCACCTACTTCTTCGACGGCCAGAAGCTGCTGGTCAAGAAGGACAGCGGCATCAAGGACTGGAAGGATGTCGTGGGCAAGAAGATCGCCTCGACCCAGGGCACCACGAGCGAAGTCAACGCGCGCAACATGCTGAAGTCGCTCGGCGATGCCAATGCCGACCAGAACGTCCTCTCCTTCCCCGACTATGCTGCCGCCTTCCAGGCGCTGAAGAACGGCCGCGTGGCGGGCTTCACCACCGACTCCACGATCCTGCTGGGCTACGCCGCCCAGGCTCCCGGCGAGTTCGTGCTGGTGGGCGACTTCATCTCCGACGAGCCCTACGGCATCGGCCTGCCCGAGAACGACTCCAAGTGGCGCGACTCCATCAACTTCGCGCTGCAGGACATGTGGGCCGACGGCACCTACAAGAAGATCTACGACAAGTGGTACGGCCCCGACACGCCCTACTACTTCCCCCTGACCGCCAAGATCGAGATGTGGCCCTAGCCTGAGCTAGAGTTTTTGCCACGCGGGTCCGGGATCAGTCCCGGACCCGCGTTTTTCCATGAACCTGTTTGCATCGGGACTTCCACACATGATGGCATACTGGCTGGATAAGCGCTGGGTCCAGAACGCGGCGCTCCTGGCCCTGGCCGGGCTCATGGTCTGGTACTGGGGATTCGTTTTCAAGTTCGGCTATAAATTCGACTGGTCCATTCTGTATAAGTTCAACGAGACCTACGGCATGAACCTCGGGCTTGAGTTGCTCAAGGGTCTCGGCCTGACCGTCAAGATAACGCTCGTCAGCTCCCTCTTCGCCCTGCTGCTCGGCACGTTCTTCGGCCTGGGCAGGCTCTCCAAGTTCAAGCCCTTGCGCTGGACCTCGAACGCCTACGTCGAGTTCTTCCGCAACACGCCCCTGCTGGTGCAATTGTTCTTCTGGTATTTCGCCATGCCCCTGGCCCTTCCCGAGGCGGCGCGCGAATTCGCCTATGCCCAGGATTTCGAGTTCTGGACCGCGACCATCGGCCTGTCCATCTACACGGGCTCCTTCATGGCCGAGGTCATCCGCGCCGGCCTGCAGTCCATCCCCAAGGGCCTGCTCGAGGCGGCCTACTCCAGCGGCCTGTCCTACTTCCAGGTGCTCACGCGCATCATCCTGCCACTGGCCTTCCGGGCCATCATCCCGCCGCTGGGCAGCGAGTTCCTCAACAACATGAAGAACTCCTCCCTGGCTATGGTCGTGGGCGTGGCCGAACTCTGTTGGCAGTCGCAGCAGGTCGAATCCCTGACCTTCCGCGGCTTCGAGGCCACCACGGCGGCCACAGTGCTCTACCTGAGCCTGTCACTGACCATCTCTCTCGTGCTCAACACCGTGAACGTCCGCCTGCGCTCCCTGGAACGCAGGCCGCGCAATCCCGTGCTGCGCACGCTGCATATCCTGTTCTCGCCGCTGGGGCGCCTGCGACGCGCTTCTCGCCAATCAGCACAGATCCCCACCCAGGCCAGCCTGCGCCTCTCGCCCGGCGCGGCCTTCCTGCGGCGCCTGGGCCAAATCACGGTCAAGCTCGGCATCCCCGCCGCCAAAGTCGGCTTCGTGGCCATTCTAGGCTACCTGCTCTTCCAGGTGGCCCAGGGCATCGCCTCGTTCAACTGGCAGGTCATCGCGGACAACTTCCGCACCATGCTCATCTGGCGTTTTCCCGAGGGCGACTCCACCGAACTGTTCCTGGGGCTGGGCGGTTTGTCCTTCTCCATTTTCATGTCGTTCATCGCGATTACCGTGAGCTTCTTCATCGGCCTGATCGTCGGCCTGGCGCGCACATCCAGGAACCGCATATTCAGTCTGCCCGCCACGCTGTACATCGAGTGTGTGCGCGGCACGCCGCTCATCATGGTCATCTTCTGGATCTACTTTTTCCTGCCGGCCTTCACGGGCGCCTACCTGAACGTGTTCTGGAGCGCGACCATCGCCCTGACCGTGTTCACCGGCGCATACTTGGCCGAAATCGTGCGCAGCGGCATTCAAAACATTCCTCCCGGCCAGTTGGAGGCGGCCTACTCCACGGGCCTGTCCTACAGCCAGGCCATGCGCAAGATCGTCCTGCCCCAGGCCCTCAAGCAGATGATTCCGGCCATCGTGGGCCAGTTCATAGCCATCTTCAAGGACACCTCGCTGGCCTACGTCATCGGCGTGCTGGAGTTGACCTTCGTGGCCCAGGGCATCAACAATCGGCTCATGGTCTATCCCTTCGAGATATACACCACCGTGGCCGTGCTCTACTTCCTGTGCTGCTACTCCATGAGCATCGTGGCTGGCCGTCTGGAGCGCCGCCTGAGCCCGGACCAAGTCCGGCTGGAGATGTAAGCCATGACGAAAATCGCGGACGGCCGTATCCGCTTTCTCATCACGGGCGGCACCATCGACAAGGAATACGACGCACAGAGCGGCAACCTGGTCTTCTCGCGCACCAGGCTGGGCGATATCCTGAGCCTGGCCCGCTGTCGGGCCGAGTATGTCGTGGAGGTGGTCATGCTCAAGGATAGCCTGGACATGACCATGGAAGACCGCCTGCTCATACGCGAGCGTTGCCTGGCCGCACCCGAGTCGCGCATGGTCATCACGCACGGCACGGACACCATGGCCGAAACAGCCCGCGTGCTGGGGCCCGCGGTGACCAACAAGACCGTGGCACTAGTCGGCGCCATGATCCCCTACTCCTTTGTGCATTCAGATGCCGGCTTCAACCTGGGCTGCGCCGTGACGGCCGTGCAATGCCTGCCGATCGGCGTCTACGTGACCATGAACGGCCGCATCTTCACCTGGGACAACGTGCGCAAAAACCGCCAGATCGGCGAGTTCGGAACGTTGGACAAGTAAAGCGAAGCAAGACGCTCCCAGGCCCCTGCCGTTAAAGCCTTCTCGGAGCTGGCGGCCACGCTTCCATCGTGGCCGCCAGCTCCGCTCGGCCCCCCCGGGCTCACTGCCAGGCGCATAATCCCCGAACAGACCTGTCCTGACCATTCCCGAGCAAGATTTCTTGCCGGACCCTGGTCGCGCGCAGAGATTCACGACACGCTCTAAAATCAGGTGGTAAATAAATACCCTCCTTGTCTCACGGGCGCAGGCCTGTATGTTCGATTATTGACCCGGAATCTCAACAAGGAGGTCGACTCATGAAAACCTTGATCCTCGCGGTCGCCATCGCGGCGACCGTGTCCACGGGCTCGCAGGCCCTTGCCGCGACCGCGGGCCCCACGGACGAGACAGGCCAGGATCAAGCTGCCATCGGCGGCGAGGTCGAAACCGGGCAACAGACGGAGACAGCCGCCCCCGGAGGAACGCAGGGCTTCGAATCCGAGGGCACGGACGAACGCTCTGGAGGAACCGGCAGCGATGTGACCGGCTTGAAGGGCGAATCCTTGGCCGATGAGGAAACCATGGCCCAGGAGCGTTCCGTCGCCGAGCCGCGGGCGCCGTTCAGCGCCATTGATGCCGACGGTGATGGACAGTTGAGTCTCGAAGAGGTCCGGAGGGCCTTCGAACAGGCCGACAGAGACGGCAGCGGCACGGTCGACTTTGGAGAGTATCGCGATGCCATGCCCAATATCGGCATCGGCGCCAGCCAGATGGAAGCGCCCAGGGATGACGCCTCCGTCGAGGCCGAGCGAGGAGCGCAGGAGCCTGCCGGGCAATCTTCCGGGCAAGCCGTGCGGGCCCAGGAACAAGGCGACGACGAGTTTCAGCCCGGTGAGCCAGTAAAGTTGTCCGATGTGGACCAGCCTGGCCGTGAAGAATCCGCCACCGATGCGCCCTTCGCCTTGGCCGACGAGAATCGCGACGGACAGTTGAGCCCGGAAGAAGTCGTGGCCGCATTCCGGCAGGCGGACCAGGACGGCGATCGCCATCTCAGCGCCCAGGAATGGCAGCAGGCCATGCCGCGCACCGGATCATCGACCTTCGGACCAGGCGATATGAGTAGCGAATCAGGTGCCGAAGACACTGCCGAGCGCGGAGCGCAGGAAGGCCAGGATTCCTCGACCCGAGAGCAATGGACGGGCTCTCCCGATCCGCAAAGGGCCCGGGAAGGCAAAGTTCAGAGCTGGCAAGATTATCAGGAGATGCACGAGCGATCCATCGTGCGTCAGCCCGAGGAACAGCCGGGCGGACAGGCACAGGGGCAGACCGCCGGGCAGCAGCAATAGGGGAACGGCAGGAGGGTGTCATGTGGCGTGGTGTGAGCGTTTGTCTGATGCTGGCCGGGCTTCTGTCGGCCTCCGTTTCGGTTGCCCAGGACAGGGCGGAAATCGACAGTGCTCCGGGCGAAGAACTGCCCGGCCAGCCTGGCTATCCGGAAGACTGGCCGGGCCAGGAGTGGCCGAGGGGGAACGCCCGCGAACGGCCGATGCTCTATTACGAAGGCTTCGGGGTCATGGATTCCAACCGTGACGGATTCATCAGCCAGGAGGAATACGCCCTGGCCTTCAGGCACATGGATACGGACGGCGACGGGATCATAAACACGAGCGAGTGGAAGGCGGTGCACGGCCCGGAGGGCGAGGACGAACCGAACGAGTGAGTGGCGCCTGCCTGTCAATGCGGATGCGCTCAGCTGGGAAGATTGCTTTCAACACGCCCGCTTCGGCGTTGACGGCACAAGTGAATTGCGCCTACGCCGAAGCGGGTGGCAAGTCATGCCGACACATGGCTTGCAGAGCATTTTCAGAGGCAAAATGCTCTGACCTCAACCAAGGAGGCATCATGAAACGCTTGATGGCAATTCTGGCTACCGTGGCCCTGCTGGCGGCAGCCGGATCGGCGCTGGCTCAAGGACAAAGCGCGGGCAAGAAACCAGCCCAGGACAGCAGGCCCGGCCATGGGCATGGCATGATGGCCGACAGCGGCTTCGAGATCGTGGACCAGGACAAGGACGGGCGCATCAGCAGTCAGGAGTTCCAGCAGTCCTTCCAAAAATGGGATCGCAACGGCGACGGCTATCTCGATCGGAGCGAATGGCAGGCCGGCCATGGCGGTTTGATTGGGCAAGGCCAAGGTTCCATGGGCATGGGCCGCTGGGCCAACTTCCAGGACATGGACACGAACAAGGACGGCCAGGTCAGCCTTGAAGAGTTCAGAGCCCGCCATCCAGGCATGGGCCAGCAGGACATGGCGATAATCGACACTGACGGGAACGGGACCGTCAGCGCCCAGGAATGGGACAAGTTCCGCTCGGCGCACGGCGGAATGCAAGGCGGGATGAAGGCCCAGTAAGACGGCGCCGAAAGCGGCGGCCAGCGGCGGAGGAATCCGCCGGCCTTCATCGCTTGCGCTGTCCATGAGTCATCAGCGGCGCCTCAGCTGATACTCCCGCACGGCCGCGTTGTGCTCCTCAAGCGTCTTGCTGAACTGGTGCGTGCCGTCCTTCTTGGACACAAAATACAGGTAGGAGTGCTTTTCGGGCACAGCCGCCGCCCTGAGCGCCTCCAGCCCCGGAGAGGCGATGGGACCCGGAGGAAGGCCGTTGATGCGGTAGGTGTTGTACGGATTGGCTGAATCCAGCAGGTCCGCCTTGCGGATGTTTCCATCAAAGCTCTCGCCCAGGCCATAGATGATGGTCGGGTCACATTGCAGGCGCATGCCCCGTTCCATGCGGTTGGCGTAAACGCCGGCGATGCGCGGCCGTTCCGCGGGCGCGCCGGTCTCCTTCTCCACCAGCGAGGCCAGAATGACCAGCTCGTGCAGCCGTTGCGGTTCCGGCAGCCCCTCCGGCCAGACCTTGCCTGCAGCGGTAGCGAAGTGGCCGAGCATGATATCCACCACGGCCCTGGCATCGTTGCCCTTGGGCTTGGGCAGCATGTACGTCTCTGGGTAGAGGTAGCCTTCGGCGTTGCCGGCTGGGATGTTGTGCCTGGCCAACAGTTCCGGATCGTGCACGGCTGCCTTGAAGGACTCGAAGGAGCCGAGGCCGGCCTGCTCCACGAGCCTGGCCGTTTCCCACCAAGTCAAGCCTTCCCGGATCACGAGACGGTGCAACATCTCCGTGCCTGTCGTCAGGGTCTTCAGCACCTCATCCGGGACCATGCCCGTGTTCAGTGCGAATTCGCCGGCGCGTATGTGCCCCGTGGCCTTGCGCCAGCGACCCAGCAGACGGAACTTCTCCGCGTCGGTGATCACGCCTTTGCGCTCCAGTTCCATGGCGACATGGGCGAAGGTCTGGCCGGGTTCGATCTCCAGCACCACTTCGCGACCGGGCTTCTCGGGCGGAGTATTGAGGAACTTCCAGGCCTGCCAGCCAAGCCAACCGCCGACGGCAAAAGCGATGACGAGGCCCGCGGCCGCAAATCCGACGAGCATCTTGAGCATTCTCTTGATCATGAACGTTCCAGGTATGCTTCGAGGATGAGCACAGCCGCGCCGCTGTCCAGCTTCCCCTTCATTTTCCGCGCTGACGTCCCGGCCTCGCGCAGACGCGCCTGAGCCTCGGCCGAGGTTAGCCTTTCGTCAACCAGGTGCACGGGCAGGCCCGTCTTGGAGGTGATCCTTCGAGCCAGGTTGCGCACTTGCCGGCTCAGATCCGTCTCCTGCCCGTCCATTGCAATGGGAAGGCCAAGCACGACGGCTTCAACCTTATCCTCGGCCGCCATGCGTCCGATCTCCGCGACAAGGGCCTCGTTGGAGGTGCGAGCCAGGGCCGGCCGGGGGAAAGCCATTCTGCCGCCCTCGTCCGTAAGGGCCAGGCCCACGCGCTTGAGACCGAAATCAATGCCTAGCAGGCGCACTGTAATTGCTCCATGCGTGAAAATAACGAACGTGCTGCAAAAAACGAAAGCAACAATCCACCGCAGGGGAGCATTCAATTCCGCCGCGGTGGACTGGGGACGCCGATTGCGCCGTGTGTCTTGCGAATCGCGCCTGCCGGCGAATCAAGCTTTGCCGGGTTCGGTCCCTTGGGTGGCCACGAGGAGCAGACGACTGGCCACGTCATTAAGCAATTTGCCGGCCACGGACAAGGCCTGGGTGCGGCCCTCGCCGCCTGCCGTACGCCTGAAGCCCCACTGCACGAGGTAGAAGATGGAATCGTCGGGCATGGACAGGCGGCCGGCGTCCCGGCGTACGGAACCTACGACGGCTTGGCGCAGGGCTTCGCGGCTCTGGATGGCTTTCTTGATGGCTTCCCCGGCCTTGTCCTGATCCTGGCCGGCGGAATCACGCTGGACGTTGAACTCGGCAAAGGCCTTGTTCACCCCTTGCGACGCCAGTTCATACTCGGGCAACATGGCCATCACACGCTCGTTGGAAGCCATGACGCTCAACACGCGGCCGCCCTCGCGCAGGAAGCCGGCCACCATGCCGAGACACTCCTTCACCTCTCCCTCGCTCAAGGGGCGCACCTCGTAGCTGCCATCGGGCAGGGCGAACTCGCGCTCGGCCTGAGTGGCCTTGAGGGCCAAATTCCGCACGAACGTCTCGGCGTAGAGAGTATGCAGCGCAGTGAGCATGCCAGGGCGGAAAACATATTCGAAAATCTGCTGCCGGGCCCCGGGAACGTCATCGCCGTCATGGCCGAAGAAGGACATCTCCAGGCCGTAGCGCATGTTGAGCTGTTTGTAGCCCAGGGTGAACACGGCCTTGCCCGTCGGGTTCTCGCGCGTTCCGGCGGGATGGTAATGGCCCACCAGGTAATCGGATACGTCGGACACGAAAGCCCAAGGAATCATGGAATCCTCGCCGGGCGAACCGCCAGCACGGCCGCGCAGGCGTCCTTGCTCATCGAAGGCGTTGTCCGTCATGGGCTTGGCGCCCTCGGGAGGTGTCTGGCGAATGAGGCCGGTGACCTCGGATTCACTCTTCCTGTCGCCGGCCATGTACACTAATGCGAAGGCGATCACCACGGCAACAAGCACAATGCCGGCTGCGATCCATTTGCCGTTTGGTTTGGGCATGCTGCTGCTCCTTGCAATTAGGCTCGACGCGCGACGCGGTGCCGCGCCAATCGCTGGTCCTGCCTCATGTGACACGGCGCGGCAAACGGCGCAAGAGGCATTATCCCCGTCTGCCTGCGCGCAGGCAGACGGCCAGCAGGAAACGGCCGCCGCCCGGAAATGACAACCCGGCCTGTCCGAAGCCGCAGGCTCATGATTGCCCAAGCGCTGGTTGCGTTCTGCTCAACCGCCGCTGAGCGGAAATGGAACCGAACGGCCCAGTGCGCCACGCCCAGTTCCTTGCCCGGCCATGATTTCCATCACGATGCCGGGAATGGACTCCAGATCCGGGCAGAGGCGGATGCCAGCCCTGCACAAGGCCCGCATCTTGCCGGCCACGCCGCCGGAGCTTTCCTCCAGGATGGCGCCGGCATGTCCCAGGCGGCGGCCCACAGGCGCGGTCCGCCCGGCTATGAAGGCCGCCATGGGTTTGGAAAAACCCGTACGCAGCACATGCTCGGCCAGTTCCTCCTCGGCACGGCCGCCTATCTCTCCCAGCACGAGCACGGCCTTTACCCGCGCGTCATCGGCCACCATGGCCAGACAGTCAGCGAAACCCAGGCCGATGAACGGGTCGCCGCCGATGCCCACAGCCAGCGCCTGGCCCATGCCCGCGGCGGAAAGGCGCGCGGCGGCCTCGTAGGTCAGCGTGCCGCTGCGCGAAAAGATGGCCACTGGACCTGGCGTGAAGGGGGCCGCCGGCATGATGCCGACCTTTGTCATGCTCGGCACGATGATTCCCGGCGTGTTGGGTCCGATCAGCCTGGTGCCCAGCCTGCGAAGTATCGGCAGCATGGCGAGCATGTCCTGCTGCGGTATGCCTTCGGTGATGCACACCACCCAGCGTATTCCCGCCTCGGCGGCTTCCAGTATGGCGTCGGCCGCCATGGCCGCAGGCACGAACACGATGCTCGCATCGATCTCGTGATGGCGCAGGGCCTCGCGCACAGAGTCATGGACCGGAACACCCTCGATCTCATTCCCGCCCTTGAAGGGCGTGACCCCCGCCACGATACGGCTGCCGTAGTCGAGCATGAGCCTCGTGTGCAGGGCCGCGACCTTGCCGGTGATGCCCTGCACCAGAACGCGCGTCCTCGCGTCGATATCAAAGGATCTGGCATGCGCCCCGGCGGTCGCTCCCCGCAGGGCAGCGGCAAGCACCGGGGACAGGTCGTCTCCCGCCTTCGCGGCTTCCCCGTTGACCTCGATACGCGGCGGGTTGGGATCGCGCGGGCCGAACCCCTCCAGGATCGCCAAGGCCCTGGTCATGTCCTCCACGAGCGTGAGCCCGCGCAGGTTCAACCCTTCCAGCAGTCGCCGGCCCTCGCCGGCGCCATTGCCGGACATGCGCACCACCAACGGCTTGGCCGGTTCGCTGCCTGCCAGCACATCGGCCAGAGCCTGAGCCACCTTGGCGCAGGACAGGATGCCGCCGAAGAGGTTGATGAACACGACCCGCACGTCCCGTCCCTCGAAAAGCAGGCGCAGGGCCCGATCCAGGCGGCGGCTGTCGGCCGCTCCGCCCAGGTCCAGGAAGTTGGCGGCGGGCAGGCCCGCGAGGTTGAGCAGGTCCATGGTGGCCATGGCCAGACCCGCACCATTGACCATGCAGCCGACCCAGCCGCCGAGCTTCACGAAGCTCATGCCGTCCTCGCGGGCGCGCACGTCTTCGGGCATGTGGTGGCGCGGGTCGTACCAGCGCTCCAGTTCCGGCCGCAGGGCGGCCGCGTTGTCGTCGATCTCGGCCTTGCCGTCCAGGGCCAGCCAGCGGCCCTCGCGCGTGAGCACCAGGGGATTGATCTCGGCCAGCAACAGATTGTTGTGGCGCACGGCTGCAAACAGGCATTGGACCAGATCGCGGAATCCAGGCCAATGCTCCTTGCCGACCTTGAGATGGAAGAACGCCGCCCGCAGGTTGCGCTCGGCAGGGCCCTCGGGCAAGGGTACCGGCTGGGCCAGGACGTCCGCCGACGTCTCCACGTCCACGCCGCCGTGGGGACTGACACTGAGCACAAGGCTTGCGCGGTCGCGGGACACGGCAAATGACACGTAGCATTCGCGCACGAAATCCACGGCCGGTTCCAGCAGCAGATACGGAGGTCTGTGGCCGCGTATCTCCTTGGCGAACAGTCCGCGCGCCCTGTCCGGCAACTCGGCGGCGTCGTTCACGCGCTGTACGCCGCCGGCCTTGCCTCGGCCGCCGGTCAGCACCTGGGCCTTGAGGTACCAGGGCGGAGGAAAGGCCGGCCTGAAGCGATCCTCTCCGCCCGGCTCCAGGCAGTCGCCGTCCGGCGCCTCTATCCCCGCACTCCGGAACAGCCGCTTGCTCGCCTGCTCGTCCAGCAGCATCCTCCCACCCCCTGTTCTTGCAGCCGATCGCAAGGCCGCGCCACGCTAGGAATCCGACCATGCATGTTGTATAAAGTGAGCGGCAAACTGTAAATGTTTTCCGTACCTAAGCATCCGGTGACAAGGGCGGAGACGCCCAGGAGGAGCCTTGCCCCCCATCCGCACATCGATCTTCGATCTGTTCAAGATCGGGCCGGGGCCGTCCAGTTCGCACACCATCGGCCCCATGCGCACCGCGAGGGAATTTTCCGAAACCGTGCGCGCCCTGCCCGCTCAGGTCCTGAAACGCGCCGCCGGCCTGGAAGTGCGCCTGTTCGGTTCCCTGTCCGCCACGGGCCAGGGACACGGCACGCACAGAGCCGTCATGGCCGGGCTGCTGGGCATGCGGCCCGAATCGTGCGATCCGGACAAGCTGCTCGCGATCCTTGAGCTCCCTGCGGACGAATTGCGCCTGGACCTGCACGGCCACAGCCTGCCCCTCAAGCCCTCAGATATCGTTTTCGATGCCCTGGAACACGATCATCCGTACAGCAACACCATGCTCTTCCGCTTGCTGGGACCCGGTGGCGAGGTTCTGCTCGAACGCGTCTGCTACTCCGTGGGCGGCGGTTTCATTCAATGGCAGGGCCATGACGAGATCCAGCGCGGAGAGCCGGCGCACCCATTCGAGTCCATGACCGGCCTGCGCGCCCTGGCTTCCCGCACGGACCTGGGCTTGCCGGCGATCATACTGGAGAACGAGCTGGCCGTGACTGGAGCGGTCGTGGAGGATGTCATCCAGGGCCTGGACGAGATCCTGGAGGCCATGCTGGCTTCCGTGGAGCGCGGGGTGGCCGCGGAAGGCCTGCTGCCCGGCGCAATCGGCCTGCGGCGCAAGGCCAAGGCCCTGCACGAGCGCAGCCGCACCCGGCCGATACCGGACCGTTTCCTGGTGTCGCTCAATGCCTACGCCCTGGCCGCGGCGGAAGAGAACGCCGCGGGGCGCATCGTGGTCACGGCGCCCACCTCTGGGTCGGCCGGAGTCATGCCGGCCGTGCTGGCGCTCCTGCGTCGGCGCATGGAACTGCCGCGGCGCATTTTGCGCGAAGGCCTGCTGGCCGCCGCGGCCATTGGCTTTCTGGCCAAGCACAACGCGTCCATCGCCGGAGCCGAGGTCGGCTGCCAAGGTGAGGTAGGCGTGGCCTCGGCCATGGCCGCTGCCTGCGTGGCGCATTGCCTCGGTCAGGACATCCAGATAATCGAGCACGCGGCCGAGATCGCCCTGGAGCACCACCTGGGCCTGACCTGCGATCCCGTGGCCGGTCTGGTGCAGATACCCTGCATCGAGCGCAACGCTATGGGCGCGGTCAAGGCCTACAACGCCTATATCCTGGCCGCCTTCGGCGATCCGGCCGCGCATGTGGTGGGCCTGGACAGGGCCTTGTGGGCCATGCGGGAAACCGGGCGCGACATGCTGTGCAAGTACAAGGAAACCTCCATGGGCGGTCTGGCCCTGAGCCCGCCGACCTGCTGAGCCCATGTTGCCGTTCATGCAGGAATATCCGCGAACGCCTTGCGCCAGCCGAGGCAAGAGGCTAGGCATGTGAGGATATTACCGACCCATTCGGCTCCAAGGAGAAACCCATGTCGCAGTCCCAGCCGGAACTCAATACGCCCGAAGGCATCATGGCCCTGGCCATGGCATTCCAACGCAGCCGGACTCTGCTCACGGCCATGGATCTGGGAGTGTTCACCGCCCTGTCCAACCTTGGAGGCGGTGATGGCGAGCCGGTGTCCTCGGCCGACGTGGCAGGCAGGATCAAGGCCGACGCCAAGGCCACGGACCGGCTGCTCAACGCCCTCACGGCGCTGGGTCTGGTGCGCAAAAGACACGGGCTCTTTTCCAATACGGAGTTGAGCGAACTGTTTCTGGTGGAAGGCCGCGAAGACTACCTGGCCAACCTGCGGCACAGTTCCGAACTGTACCGCGCCTGGGGCTCGCTCACCGATGCCGTGCGCAAGGGCGGCAGCCTGGACGAGACCTTGTCTCCCATCAAGGACGAGGAATGGACCGCAAGCTTCATCGCGGCCATGCACCGGCGGGCGTTCAAGTCGGCTCCCCTGGAGGTGAGCAAGCTCGATCTGCACGGAGTGAACCGGCTGCTGGACGTGGGCGGAGGATCAGGTGTCTATGCCATGGCTTTCGCCAAGGCCAAGCCGGGACTGAGCGTCACGGTCTTCGACCTGCCCCCCGTAGCCCGCTTGGCCGATGAATACATCCGCAAGGCAGGCCTCTCCGGCCGCGTGTCCACGCATGCCGGTGACTACCGCACCGACGACCTGGGCTTGTCCTATGATCTGGTCTTTCTCTCGGCCGTGGCGCACATCAACTCGCCCGAGGAAAACAAGCGGCTAATGCGCAAGGCGGCCGCGGCCCTCAATCCCGGAGGCCGCGTCGTGGTCCTGGATTTCATTATGGAGCCGGACCGCGTGCGACCCGAACGCGGGGCGCTGTTCGCATTGAACATGCTGGTCAACACTCCTGCCGGGGATACGTACACCGAGGAGGAAATAGCCTCCTGGCTGATGGAGGCTGGTTGCCGCGATATCCAAAGAATCGACACGGCGCCGGGCATGGCTATGGTCGTCGGCACGCTGTCAGCTTAGTAGTTAATCGAAAACATGAAAGCCTCCGTAGGGAGGCTTTCATGTCGACTCGGCAATCGGCGGCTTGTGCTCAGCGCAACCAGTAGTTGGCCCGCCCCAGGATATGCTCCTTGCCCTGAGCATCCGCGAAGCGCACGGCGAAGAAACAGCTGCCCTCCCGAGGACCACCCGAGCTCACGCGCCTGATGTGCGCCGCATCGGGAACGAAATCCGTCTCCTGCAATGAGTACAGTCCACGGCCAGTGATGAGGAAACGGAAAGCCGTGGCCCTGTCGGCCTGGTCCGGCGGCAATCCGGCGGACAGATCCACCCAGTCGGGGAACCCTTGGCTCAGAGTCGCGCCGAACTCCTTCACCTTGCCTGATGCCAGCTTGGAGCTGTCCGGCCGGACAGGATTGCCGAAGACCTGAAACGTTATCGGGAAATCGCTCCCCGGCGTGATCTGCTGCACATGATCCGCGGGAGTGACGAACGCAAAACCCGTGATGTGGCTGCCGTTCGTAGCGCGGCTCAGGTTACACATGGTCACCGTAAGCTCGGCTTCGGTATCCGTATAGGCGAAATAGGTCACCTCGGCTACGTACATGCCCAGGTCCTGGACTGACTTTCCACCGTAGATGACCAGACCGTGCGCTTCGGTCAGATGCGCATGCACGACAAAGAACAACACGATTGCTTGAAATAGAATCTTGATCATGTATCCCCCGGGGGTAAGCCCCCCTGTATTGTTCAACAATCCATCCTGGCATAGCAACTGTGATACCAGCCTCGGCAATCAAAGCCGGCAGCCGATTTCCGGTTTTATCGGACAATCTTGCGCTAAATGCATCAATAATTTGTTGATCATTATCTATTTATACTGACGCCACTACGGGTTGACGGACTTGCAACGATTATCGACACCCTGCGTCAAAAGCTGGGCGGTTGACGCGTCCTGAAGTGGTGGACAAACAGCCAGCGCCAGCAGCTCTGTTGCAAGTTACTAAATTATATTATTTTTCCTTTAAAAGCCTTGGTCCGGTAATTGCAAAAAAATATCCGAACTGTATGCCCGGAGCTTAAAAAATGACCCATATCCCCTCGAAATTTAATACTGTTCCATCCACATCAGCGGCCGATATCCAGCCACAGGCCCGTCGGCAAGCCGTCAGTGGCAACACCGCCGACTTTCGGAAGACGATGGAAACCATGCGCCAAGCCATTGATCTGGCCATGGCCGACCGATTCTTGAACGTTTCCATGAGCTGGGACGAGCAGGATGAAGACGAAGGCCAGGGAAAGGGCATCGGCCTCAACACACTGGGCATAAACATGCTGTCCACCCTAGCCAGGATCCAGACATTCCAGGGCGGCGAAGCCAGCCAAGCAAATACGGATCAGGGGCAACCTTCCATGAATTCTCGGGCCGGTTCTCCGGATGCGAGAGAGCTTGCCGATGCAGCTTCCCAGATGGGCGGTCAGGCCGGCGGATTACCCATGAAAGGCGATTCAGGGCAAACCGAAGTCTCCCTGGAAGAAATGGTGGGAGCCCTGGCCCGTGCGTTCGAGTCCGGATCCGAGGGCTCCCAGGCCATTGGCTGGGACAAGGTGGGCGGAACTAGCTACGGGTTGTTCCAGCTTTCCTCGCGCCAGGGCAGCATGGATAATTTCCTGGCCTTCCTGGATGGCGTTGCGCCCGAATGGGCAACCCGCCTGCGCAATTCCGGGCCGGCCGATACGGGCGGACGCAACGGAGCCATGCCCCGTGAATGGCGCGCCATCGCCGCCGAGAACCCCGGGCTCTTCACGGCCCTGCAGCAGCGCTTCATCAACGACACGCACTATCAGCCCGCGCTGCAAGCCATCCAGGAACGCACCGGGCTGGATATCTCCAGCTTCCCGAAGGCCTTGCAGGAGGTGCTCTTCTCCACGGCGGTCCAGCACGGCCCCACGGGAGCGGCGAACATCTTCGCTCAGGCTGCCAGGGGGCTCAACGGTGTCATCGGCCAGACCGAATTCTCGGGAGAAGTCCTTGCCGAGCACCTGATTCGAGAAATCTACACCCTGCGCTCCACACGCTTCGGCAGTTCCACGGCGCAGGTGCAGGCAGCGGTGCGCAACCGGCTCAAGAGCGAGCACAAGCTGGCCATGAACCTGCTGAGCGGAATGGACGAATCCGGCTTGGCCTAGACCGAACCATCGCCCGCGTGAGGCGGCGCGCTCCGGCCCGCCTCACGCGTTTTCCCGCCCTCTCCCCTGTCTGTCCGTCTTGCGATAAAAGCGGATAGTTCTTTCGCCCCTTTTTTATCATTCCCACCCAGTTGCTCCGAACTAGGATGAAGCGAGCGGACCCCATCCTCGCCGCCTTGTCCAGACAAGCCGCAAGGGGAGAAGGTCCATCTCCAGAGGCCTCTTTTCGCCTACTGTCCGATTATTCAGGACAATCATGCAAGCGATATGCAAGGAGTACTCCATGCAGGAAAGAGAGAGTTTGATCGATCAACCGGTTATGGAACCGCGCACCAAGGCCTTTCTCGATGCCCTTGCGGCCAAGGGTGGCCCCCAGATTCACGAGCTTTCCGTTGAAGACGCGCGCAAGGTGCTTTCGGATGCCCAGTCGGGAGAGGCGTCCAAGCTGCCGGCCGACATCGATGACCGCAAGATTTCCGCCGGCCCGCAGGGGGATGTGGCGATCCGCATCGTCCGCCCACAGGGCGGCACGGATACGCTGCCGGTGGTGATGTACTTCCATGGAGGAGGCTGGGTGCTGGGCGACAAGAACACCCATGATCGGCTGATCCGGGAGATTGCACACGGAGCCCAAGCCGCAGTCGTGTTCGTCGAGTACACGCCCTCGCCCGAGGCCAGGTATCCCGTGGCCATCGAGGAAGCTTACGCCGCGACGAAATGGATCGCGGAAAACGGCCGCAGCCTGAACCTCGACACCTCGCGTCTCATCGTGGCGGGCGACAGCGTGGGCGGGAACATGGCTGCCGCTGTCACCCTGCTGGCCAAGGAGCGCGGCGGACCGAGCATTGATTTCCAGGTGCTCTTCTATCCGGTGACGGATGCCGACTTCGATACGCCTTCCTATCAGCAGTTTGCCACCGGCTACTTCCTTACCCGCGAAGGCATGAAGTGGTTCTGGAATCATTACGCGCCGGATGTGGCCAAGCGCAAGGAGCCCACGGCGTCCCCGCTGCAGGCGTCAGTGGATCAGCTCCGGGGACTGCCCCCGGCGCTCATCATCAACGGCGAGTGCGACGTGCTGCGCGACGAGGGTGAGGCGTATGCACGCAAACTGATCCAGGCGGGCGTGCAGGTGACGGCCGTGCGCTACCTCGGCACCATCCATGACTTCGTCATGCTGAACGCCATTACCGATACCCCTGCCCCGCGCGCCGCCATAACCCTCGCCTGCGACATGCTGCGGGAAGCCTTCGGAAGGGAGGCCGCCCGGGCCGCGGCCTGATTTTTCGGCGGGAGGCAAGCCACGACCTTCCTCCCGGCCGCAAGCCGCGGATTCGAGCGGCCCGGCACTTGATCACGTCTGGCCTCGCCGGGAGGTCCCAGAAACGGAGCCCTCCCGGTCCGAAGCATATTTCTTTGGGGCCCGCTTCGTCACATTACGAAACCCGTCCGAGGCAATAGGTCTACGAGGCCACTCCCGAGGCTGCCCGGCTCTGCCTGTGTTCCTGCACCCGCTTGCGCACGAGGCAGACTCCGCAGACCTCTCCCGAAGTGGGCGAGCCGCACTCGGCGCACGGCGCCAGTTCGACGCCGGTCTCCTGGTCCAGTGTCTGGAAGGCTTTGCGGCCGTACTTCAGGAAGCCATCGTAGAAGTGGATCTTGGAGCCGGGGCTTTTCTCCTCCAGGTTCTCCCACAGGGCCTTGTGCCCGGTGAACGAGGCACCCGAACTGTAGGGGCAGGGGTCCACGCCATACTCGATACCGCGCAAAAAACTGTAGGCCGCGGTCTCGAACTCCGTGAGGCGGTACAGAGGCTTGACCTTGCGCGCGAATCCCGAACCCTCGGACAGGGTCGGCCCCTGGTCGCTCAGGTAAGCCGCGTCCCAGCGCAGGGTGTTGGCGAAGAGCCTGGCGACTTCATCATCGAGGTTGTGCCCCGTGGCAAGGGCGGTGAAACCTTGTGCCAAGGCAATGCGGTTGAAGTAGTGTCGCTTGATCTTGCCGCATACGGAACATATCGGCCGCTTGATACACTCTTTCACTTCGGGAATGGCCAGCCCTTCGGCCGGCATGTCCGCGATCATGAGCTTGAATCCATATTTCGCGCAATAACTCTCGACAAGTTGCCTTGCCTGCTCCGACGATCTGCCAATGCCTAGATATACGTGCAGGCCGGTGACGTCGTAGCCCTGGTCGGCAAGCTCATACATCAGCGCAAGAGAATCCTTGCCTCCGGAAAGAGCTACAAGAATCTTGTCTTGCGGGCCGAACATGCCATGCTTCTTGATGGCTCTCTCGATCTGACGGCGAAAATAGAGAAAGAAGCATTCCCGGCAAAAGCCTGTCGTGTGGCTGGGCAGGGCGATCTCGGCCTCTTGCCGGCATCGTCTGCATTTCATGCGTTTCACTCCCCGCCGCGATCAATCCCCAAGTCGTCGATCGCGGCACGGTTACGGTTCTTGCGCAACTGCGCAAAAAGGGATTGTCAGGAGCCGGTCCGTACAGTGTTAAACATTTCCGCGATATGCGTGAAGCCCGGGCTGGCGGGGGTTGCGGCGGGTTGGAACGGCCGTTGCTATTAAGAAGGCAAACGGAAACGGCATGTTGCCGAATCCGAAACCCCAAGGAGAAGGCATGTCACACACGCTTCTCATTCTTGCCCTCGCCGGGAAGGGCTGCCTGCTGGCGGCTTCACTGACGGCCCTGGGCGTCTTGGGGAGCTCCGCCACGCACGCACCTTCCCCTGCCCATTACGCCATGGCGCACGCATCGCGGCGCAGGCGGCTTACCCAGGGCAGGCCAAGCGGGACCTCACGCCGGCGCTGAGCGCCCTGCCGGTCCCGTCCGCATATCACCACACCTCACCCTCCCCGCCTCGGCCCGTCTTCCCATACCCGGAAGACGGGCTTTTTCTTTGGGCGCTAGCCGCTGGAGCGCACCGAGCGCACAACGATCTCATCGCCGTCCTTCAGGTGCATGTCCGGAGTGAGCAGTCTGCCCTGGCGGATGACCAGCACCGAGTTGACCTTCTCGTCAAGACGGTGCAGAAGCTGGCGCACCGTGTTCAAGCGTTCGAAGCGGAGGATCATGCCTCCGGGTTCGCGACGGATTGTTATCATTCTCTTGCCCTGTCTTGCGACTTCATCTTACGATATGACAACCGTTCCATGGGGAAGGCAGCTTGTACCCTCCCTGTGGCTCGGCGGCAAGCAGGCAGGCCGAAAACCGCTGCGGTGGTTGCCTTGCGGCCGCCCCTCTTTTATGATGACAGACTGGCCCATCCGCGGCAATCGCCTGCGGCAGGCCCTATCCATGCGCAAGCCGAGCCTGGAGCCCGGGAGGCTAAGATGAGCGAGAAAAAAGTGCTGGTAGTCGATGACGAAAAGCATATCCGCATGCTCTACCAGGAGGAACTGGAGACCGAAGGGTACATCGTGGCCACGTCCAACGGCGAAGAGGACATCCTGGAAGTCATCGAGCGCGAGAACCCGCAGGTGGTCATACTGGACATAAAGCTCGGCTCCAACCGTTCTGGCCTGGACCTGTTGCAGGAGATACGCAGCCAGAATCAGGAACTGCCGGTCATTCTCAGCACGGCGTACGACACTTTTCAGCATGATTTGAAGTCCATCGCCGCTGATTACTATGTCGTGAAATCCGTGGATTTGTCCGAGCTCAAGTCCAAGGTCGATCTGGCCATGCAGAAGGCCATGGCCCGCGCCAAGTAGGCCGGTCGCCATAAGCGTCCTTTCTCGGCCGGTCTCCAGACGGGATCGGCCGATTTCCTTCTTGCTCCGAACATAAGGTCGTGCTAGCCGCTATGCCCATGCCGCATTTCGATATTGCTCAAATCATCAGGGAGATCGCGCTCCTGGCGGTGCCCTTTCTTCTGGCCATCACCTGCCATGAAGTCGCTCACGGGTACATGGCCTACCGCCTGGGCGACCCCACGGCCAAGCTGGCCGGCAGGCTGACGCTCAACCCCCTCAAGCACCTGGACGTGCTGGGCACCCTGGTGCTGGTCGTCACGCGCATGATTGGCTGGGCCAAGCCCGTGCCCGTGGACTCGCGCTACTTCCGGGATCCGCTCAAGGGCATGATGTACGTGTCCCTGGCCGGACCGGGCGCCAACTTCGCCCTGGCCATCATCTTCACCATGCTTTTCCATGGGCTCAACGCGCTCTTCGGGGGCCGGCCCCTGAGTCAGGTGGAGCTCATGTTCGTCGAGCCGCTGGCCAACATCTTCTACCTCGGCGTGCAGATCAACCTGGTGCTCGGCTTGTTCAACCTGTTGCCCATCCCGCCCATGGACGGCAGCGGCATCCTGGCCTATTTCCTGCCCCGCGCCGCCGTGGCGCAATACATGGCGGTCGGACGCTACGGATTTCTCATCATCATCCTGCTCGCCGCCTCCGGGCTGCTCGGCAGGCTGCTATGGCCGCCCGTGGCCTTTTTCATGCAGATGCTCCTTTTCTAACCCGTCTCACGAGGACTCCTGGCGATGATTCAAGCCGCAAATCGCATCGTCTCCGGCATGCGCCCTACGGGGCCGCTCCATCTCGGCCACTACTTCGGCGTGCTCCTCAACTGGCTCCAGATGCAGCAGGAGCACGAGTGCTTCTACTTCGTGGCCGACTGGCACGCCCTGACGACTTCCTATGACGAGCCGCGCAAGATCAAGGGCTTCGTGCCCGAGCTGGTCAAGGACTGGTTGGCCTCGGGACTCGATCCGGAACGCTGCGTGGTCTTCCAGCAGTCGCAGATAAAGGAGCATGCCGAACTGCACCTGCTCCTGTCCATGCTCACGCCCGTGGGCTGGCTGGAACGCAATCCCACCTACAAGGAGGTCCGCGAGCAGATGCAGAAGGACCTCTCCACGTACGGGTTCCTGGGCTATCCCGTGCTCATGTGCACGGACATTATCATCTACAAGCCCAAGTGGGTGCCCGTTGGGCAGGACCAGCTTCCACACCTGGAGCTGACCCGAGAGATCGTGCGCCGCTTCAACCACCTGTACGGCGACTATTTCCCCGAGCCCGAGGCCAAGCTCACCGAGTCGGCCAAGCTGCCCGGCCTGGACGGCCGCAAGATGAGCAAGTCCTACGGCAACGCCATCTACCTCAAGGACCCCATGGACGAGATCCGTCCCAAGGTCATGAGCATGCTCACGGACACAAAGCGCATGCGCCTCAAGGACCCCGGCAACCCGCCCGACTGCAACCTGTACCCGTACCTCCAGATCTTCGAGAAGGAAGACTACCTCAAGGAGGTCTGGGACGGCTGCATCAACGCCACGCGCGGCTGCGGCGACTGTAAGAAGCGCCTGGCCGTAAGCCTGGCCGAATTCCTGGAGCCGCTCCAGGCCCGCCGCGCCGAATACGACCGCGATCCGGACCTCGTATGGGACGTCCTGCGCCGGGGCAATGCCAAGGCTAGGGATGTGGCCCAGCAAAACATGGCTGACGTAAGAAAGCTGCTCAATTTCGATTTCTAATCCTGTCTGGCTCCACGCCAGACTCGCTGATAAGGGCTCCTGTCATGATTCGGCAGGGGCCCTTCTGCATTTGGGCCGCACCCGATAGCAGGCCCATGAGCCGCTCATGGCATTCATATTGCTTAAATGTTTCAGGTACTGTATTATTAATTAACTCGTTGTTTGATTCCATCCCCATTCGAACGCAACTAGGCAGGAACCATGCGTATTCTTCTTGCCTCCCTCTTCGTGCTGACCGGTCCACCCTCGGTCCTCGCGGCACAAAGCGCCATAAGCCGAAGTTTTTGGGGTAACTGGCAGTCTGGTCGAGGCTTCTTTCTTTTCCTTTTCCTGGGTTTCATCGCCGTCTTCATCGCCTGTCTGCTGATCAAGACAGACTCCAGGCGCAATCAATCCAAGGGACCTCCGCCTTTTTCCACTAACCTGAAGATCGCCCCATCAAGCAGGCCGGCTCCCGTGGACCGCGGATCTGCCGCCGCTAAACGCACCGGTTCAGGCAAATCCCTCCCAGCCACGCAAACTCAGCCCAAACAGGTCGGCCGAGGAGCGTCCCCACGCCCGGGAAGGTCATCCCCGGCTTCCAAGTCCCGACGCTGAATCAAGCCTTAAGTTCAGATTACAATTCTCTGGCCACACGATCCTTTGCTTTTCCTTCAGGCTCGCCTATGCATTAAGCATGGGCAAGTGTTCCTCACCATCCATGCGTAGGCGCATAGGCTCGCGGCTCCTGCCTCGAAGCGGTTGCCGGTTCACCGTCTGGGCTCCAGGCCGGGATGACGTGCGTTTGCGCCTGGTGGATTCCGGCCGAACCCTGGACATGCGTCGGGACGAGCAGGGTTACTTCACCGCTGAAGTGGACGAACTGGCTCCAGGCGCGCTGTACCTGTACGATCTCGGCGAAGGCGGCCTGCGGCCCGACCCTGCGTCGCGTTTTCAGCCCGAGGGCGTGCATGGACCGTCGATGGTCATTTCAGCCGCGTACGATTGGAAGTGCGACTGCTGGCAGGCTCCACCCCTACCCCGTTGGGTCATGTACGAACTGCACGTGGGCGCCTTCACGCCAGAGGGGACCTTCGACGCAGCCAGCAAGCGCCTCGCCCATATCGCTGAACTCGGGGCGACCTGCGTGGAGATAATGCCCGTGGCCGCCTTCTCGGGCTGCCGCAACTGGGGCTACGACGGCGTCTACCCCTTCGCCGTGCAGGCCTGCTACGGCGGTCCGGACGGCCTGAAGCGCCTGGTGGACGCCTGCCACGCCCACGGCCTGGCCGCAGTGCTCGACGTGGTCTACAACCACCTGGGCCCCGAGGGGAACTACCTGTCCCTGTTCGGACCCTACTTCACGGACAAGTACCATACGCCCTGGGGCCTGGCGGTGAACTTCGACGGTCCGGGATCCGACGGGGTGCGGGAATTCTTCTTCGAAAACGCCCGCCAGTGGTTCGAGGAGTTCCGCTTCGACGGCCTGCGTCTGGACGCCTGCCACGCCATCTTCGACCAGAGCGCCGTGCCCTTTCTGCAGGAGCTGACGGAGCGCGCGGAGAAGTGGTCGGCGGAGCTGGGCCGCCCGTGCATGCTAATCGCCGAATCGGACCTGAACAAAACGCAGACGATTCTGCCTGCGGCCGAAGGCGGCCTTGGCATGCACGCCCAGTGGGCGGACGATTTCCACCACGCCCTGCATACGGTTCTCACGGGCGAAGGGGCCGGCTACTACGAGGATTTCGGCCGGATTGGCCAGCTGGCCAAGGCCTATGAACAGCCTTTCGTCTATTCCCGGACCTACTCGGCGTTCCGGCAACGCACCCACGGCAGCTCGGCCGCGGGCCTGCCCGGCGAACGCTTCGTGGTCTGCGCCCAGAACCACGACCAGGTGGGCAACCGCATGCTCGGCGAACGGCTGTCCAGGCTGGTATCATTCGAGGCCTGCAAGCTTGCCGCTGCCGCTCTGATCCTCTCGCCCTATGTTCCGCTCCTGTTCATGGGCGAGGAGTTCTACGAGACCAACCCATTCCTCTATTTCGTCAGCCACGAGGATCAGGCCTTAAACACGGCCGTGCGCGAGGGCCGCAAGAAGGAGTTCGAATCCTTCCGCTGGCAGGGCGAGCCGCCTGATCCCGTGGCCGCCGCGACTTTCGAACACTCGCGCCTGGATTGGTCCAGGATCGGGGGCCAATCAGACAGGCATACGGCCATGTTGGCTTTTTACCGGCGCTTGCTGGCCTTGCGCGCGAGCGATCCGCCGCTCATGCATCTTGCGCCCCAGGTCGTGCGCACCATGTGGTCCGAAGAAGAACGCTGGCTATGCTTCCTGCGGCCGGCGGGCGACGCGGAGGCCCTGGTCTGCCTGAATTTTGCCGCCGAGGAACGCCTGGTGAAGCCGGAGCTGACCGGGGGCTGCTGGGACCTCGTCCTGGATTCGAGCGATCCGGCCTTCGCCGGGCCGGGCTCTTCCCTGGTCGGCAGCCTCGCGCCTGGCGAGGAGCTGCGCCTACCGCCCGAAAGCGCCTGTCTCTTTATCAATAAAAGGGAGTAGCATGGACAAATTCATCTGCATCCACGGTCACTTTTATCAGCCTCCGCGCGAGAATCCCTGGCTGGAAGAGGTGGAGTTGCAGGATTCGGCCTATCCCTACCATGACTGGAACCAGCGAATAACCTCCGAGTGCTATGCGCCAAACACCGCCTCGCGCATTCTGGACGGCGAGCGGCGCGTCATCGATATCGTCAACAACTACTCCAAGATCAGCTTCAACTTCGGACCGACCTTGCTGACCTGGATGGAGCGCCATACCCCGGACGTCCACGAGGCGATTGTCGAGGCTGACCGCATGAGCCGAAAACGGTTCTCGGGGCACGGCTCGGCCCTGGCCCAAATCTACAACCACATGATCATGCCGCTGGCCAACGAGCGCGACAAGCAGACCCAGGTGGAATGGGGCATCCGAGACTTCGTCCATCGCTTCGGCCGCGACCCGGAGGGCATGTGGTTGCCCGAGACGGCCGTGGACCTGAAGACCCTGGAAATACTCGTTGACCATGGCATACTGTTCACCATCCTCGCGCCCAATCAGGTGTCCAAGGTCCGTCGCAAGGGCGCGGAAAAGTTCACCGACGTCAGCGGCGGCCGCGTTGATCCGACGGCCCCCTATGTCTGCCGCCTGCCCTCGGGCCGCACCATCGTGCTGTTCATCTATGATGGTCCCATTTCCCAGGAATTGGCTTTCGGCGACATGCTCAAGAGCGGCGAGGGATTTGCCTCCAGGCTGATGGGCGCCTTCAACGACGAGCGCGACTGGCCGCAGCTCGTGCATATCGCCACGGACGGCGAGACCTACGGCCATCACCATCGCTCGGGAGATATGGCCCTAGCCTACTGCCTGCACCACATCGAAAGCAACCAACTCGCCAAGCTGACCGTATACGCCGAGTTCCTGGAAAAGCATCCGTCCCAGCACGAGATCGAGATACTCGAGAACTCGGCTTGGAGCTGCGCCCACGGCGTGGAGCGCTGGCGCTCGGACTGCGGCTGCAATTCGGGCATGCATCCGGGATGGCATCAGAAGTGGCGAAAGCCCCTGCGCGACTCTCTCAATCATCTGCGTGACTCCATGACTCCGCTTTACGAAAGCGAGGCAGGCAGACTCTTCATCGACCCCTGGAAGGCACGGGACGAGTACATCGAGGTTCTCCTCGACCACACTCCCGAGACCATGACTGCCTTCGTGGACCGCCAGGCCGGGCGTTCCCTCGCGCCCGAGGAGCGTGTTGACGCCTTGCGCCTTCTGGAGATGCAGCGCCACGCAATGTTCATGTTCACGAGCTGCGGTTGGTTCTTCGATGAAATCTCGGGCATCGAGACCACGCAGGTCATGGCTTATGCGGCGCGAGCCATACAGCTGCTCAAGGATACGGCCCATGTCGATCTGGAGGACCGCTTCAAACGCGGGCTGGTCGTTGCGCCGAGCAATATCGCCGATTTCGGGAACGGGGCGCGGATATACGAGATGTTCGTCAAGCCGGCCAGTCTGGACCTGGGCCGGGTCGGAGCGCATTTCGCCATATCTTCCCTGTTCCATGAGGACCTGGCCGACATCCGCGTCTACTGCTTCCGCGCCGAGACGGGCGACTTCGAAAAGCAGGCCGCCGGAAACCTGCGTATGGCTCTGGGCCGGACCAGGGCATGGTCGACCATCACGTTGGACGAACGCGTCATGGCCTTCGCTGCCCTGCACTTCGGCGGTCACAGCGTGGCCTGCGGCGTGTGCCAGGAGTTGTCCCGGCAGGACTTCGCGGCCATGCGCGAGGACATGAACAAGGCCCTGCCCCTGGGAGACGTGCCGGAACTGGTGCGGCTCATGGAAAAACACTTCGGCGGTGAAATCTACTCCCTGACGCACCTTTTCAAGGACGAGCAACAGACGGTCATCAACCAGATCCTGGACACCGCAATGGCCGACGTGCGCGCCGACTTCGCCCGCGTGCTGGACCAGAACTTCACCATCATGAACTTCCTCTCGGAGATTCACCGGCCGCTGCCCAGGGCACTGGCCAGTGCGGCCGAGGCAGTGCTCAACGACGAGCTGCACGAGCTGTTCTCCAGCGAATCGGTCAACCTTGACCAGTTGAACCACGTCGTCACGAACTTGAAGCGCTGGAATATCTTCCTGGACAAGGGCGGGGTCGGGCTCGCCGCCGAGGGTCACGTCACCCGGGCCATGGAGAGGGGAGCCGAGGAGCCGCACGAAACCAGGGCGCTCATCATCTTGAAGGATATCCTGGAATCCTTGCAGCGGCTGCACCTGGACCTCAACCTCTGGAAAGCGCAGAACATATATTTCATGCTTTACCGCACGGTCTCCCCGGACATGGAAAAACGCGCGGCCGAGGGCGATCCCCAGGCGCGGCGATGGCTGGACACGTTCACGGCCCTGGCCCCGCTCCTGAGCATCAAGGTGGCCTGATGCACGAGCCCGTCGCCACTTACCGCCTGCAGCTTACCCCAGAGTTCGACTTCGCCGACGTAACCAAGGTTCTGGAATACTTGGCCAGGCTCGGAGTGAGCGACATCTACGCCTCGCCCGTGTTCAAGGCCAAACCCGGCAGCCAGCACGGCTACGATGTGGTGGACCCCTCCTGCATCAACCCGGAGCTGGGCGACATGGAGGAGCTGGAAGCCCTGACGCGAAAGGCGCGCGGTCTCGGGCTGAGCTGGATTCAGGACATCGTGCCCAACCACATGGCCTACCACAAGGCCAACAGCATGCTCATGGATGTCATGGAAAGCGGCCCCAACTCGGCTTACTACCGCAGCTTCGACATTGATTGGCGGCACTCCTACGAACCCCTGCGCGGCCGGGTGCTGACCCCTTTTCTGGGCAAGATGTACGGCGAGGCCCTGGAGGCTGGCGAAATATCACTGCGCTACACGAGCAACGGCTTTCAGGTGGCCTACTACGACCATGAATACCCTCTGGCCATAGAAACCTACGCCGATGTGCTGGACCCGCTGCTGCGCCGCTTCGGCAAGAGCGCGGGCAAGGATTCCCACGACTACGTCAAGCTCCTGGGCCTGTCCTACGTGCTGCGCACCCTGCCTTCCATCGAGGAGGTCGCCGAGCGCCGCGACCAAGTGCGATTCGTCAAGGAACTGCTGACCGAGCTGCATGCCGGCAACGCGACGCTGCGTGCGCTGCTGGACGAGGAGATCGCCAGGTTCAACGGCGAGCCGGGCAAACCCGAGAGCTTCAACCGTCTGGACGACCTCCTGAAGCGCCAGCATTTTCGCATGTCTTTCTGGAAAGTGGCCACCGAGGAGATCAACTACCGCCGATTCTTCAACATCAACGAGCTCATCTCCGTGTGCGTGGAAGACCAGGACGTGTTCACATCAACCCACGGGCTCATCGTGGACCTGGTCCGCCGGGGCATCGTCCAGGGCTTGCGCGTGGATCACGTAGACGGGCTGTTCGATCCCGAAGGCTACCTCAAGCGCCTGCGGCGTTTCGCCGACCAGGCCTATCTCGTGGTGGAGAAGATTCTCCAGTTCGGCGAGGAGTTGCCCGAATCCTGGCCCGTGGCCGGCACCACAGGCTACGACTTCATGAACATGGCGGGCGGCGTGCTCTGCGCCACGGGCAACAAACGGCGCTTCGAGCGCATCTACGCCCGCTTCTCCAATGCGCAAAAGGACTACCAGGAACTGGTCGCCCTCAAGAAGCGGCTCATCATCGGCAAGGAGATGGGCGGCGACGTGGACAATCTGGCCCGTCTCATGAAGCGGGTAAGCGGCAGACTGCGTTACGGCAGCGACATAACCATGTTCGGCCTCAAGTGGGCCATCGTGGAGGTCCTGGCGCGCTTTCCGGTCTACCGCACCTACATCAGTCCCTCGGGATTCACGGATCGCGACGGCGCGTACATCCGCGAGGCCATCGGCCGGGCGCGCAAGCATCTGCCCACGCACCGCTTCGAGCTGGACTTCATCGAGGATTTTCTGCTCCTGCGCCATTACGACAAGCTGCCCGACGAGGAGCGTCGGGGCTGGATGGAAGTTGCCATGCGCTTCCAGCAGCTGACCGGGCCGCTCATGGCTAAGGGTTTCGAGGACACCCTGCTCTACAACTACAACCGGCTCGTCTCGCTCAACGAGGTCGGCGGCAGCCCGGAGCGCTTCGGCGTGACCGTGAACGAGTTCCATGCCTTTTGCCGAGAGCGCGCCGAGAAATGGCCCCTGACCATGAACTCCCTGGGCAGCCACGACGCCAAGCGCGGGGAGGACGCCAGGGCGCGCATCTTGGTTCTCTCGGAGCTTCCGGGCGAGTTCGATGCCCGTTTAAAGGCTTGGCAACGCGCCAACCGCAAAGCCAAGACCTCCTGGCAAGGCGAGCGCTACCCGGACGAAAACGCCGAGTATTTCCTCTATCAGACGCTTCTGGGCAGTTACCCCATGGAGCCCAAGATGGTGGAGGCCTATCTGCCGAGGCTCAAGGACTACCTCATCAAGTCCGCCCGAGAGGCCAAGGTCCGCACGAACTGGATCGATCCCGACGAGCAGTACGAGAAATCCCTGCTCGCTTTCGCCGAAACCATCCTGACGCCAGGGGAAGCCAATCGCTTCCTGCCGGATTTCCTCGATTTCCTGCGCCAGGTGGCCTTCTACGGCCTGTTCAACACCCTGACGCAGACGCTGCTCAAGATCACCGCGCCGGGCGTGCCGGACTTTTATCAGGGCTCGGAGCTGCTCGATTTCGCCTTTGTGGACCCGGACAACCGCCGGCCTGTGGACTATCCAGCGCGGGTCTATGCCCTGGAAGCCATCACCTCGCGGGCCGAGCGCGATGCAGAGGGACTTGCGGCCGAACTGCTGGATTCCATGCACGACGGCCGCATCAAGCTCTTCCTCGTCCAACGCGCCATGGCCGCGCGCAAGGCCCAGGCCGACCTGTTCCGCCGCGGGGCCTATCTGCCGCTCAAGGCCAAGGGCGGTCACGGCGAGCGGGTCATCGCCTTCGCCAGACAACATGACGAGCTCGGCTGGACCATCATCGCCGTACCGCGATTCCTGGCGGGCGTGGTCCAGCCGGGCAACCTGCCCCTGGGCGATGTATGGGCTGGTACGGATCTGGACCTGCCGGAAGGCGCTCCGATGGACTGGCGCGAGGCCATCACGGGAAGGCCGCTGCAGAGCAGCGACGGCCGCCTGCCGCTGGCCGAGGCATGGCGGGCCTTTCCGGGCGCACTGCTCCTGCCGGCCTGAGCTGTTCGCTCAGGCCGCCGGTTTTTTGGCTGGGAGAGGATGCAGCCCTCTCCCAGACCCACAACCGCCAGGGCGCGACGACGCCCTGGACCCGCGCATTTCGTTCGCGCCGCTCAAGGCAGCCCAGAATATCTCAAGCTCCGCTCACAGAAGCTGCCGCTCCAAGGATTTCCGATAATCAACCAGGGCCTGCACTGTCAGGACCGGGATATCGTGCCGTTTGGCAAAGGCCCTGATCTCGGGCAGGCGGGCCATGCTCCCGTCCGGGTTGGTCAGCTCGCACAGGACGCCGTACGGTTTGAGCCCGGCAAGGCGCATGAGGTCCACCGTGGCCTCGGTATGTCCCTGCCGTTCGAGCACGCCGCCCGGACGCGCCTGCAGCGGGAACATGTGCCCCGGCCGGTTGAGGTCTTCCGGCCTGGCGTCATCGGCGATGGCCGCTCGCACGGTGGTCAGGCGGTCGCGGGCCGAAACGCCCGTGGTCACGCCTTCGGCCGCCTCGATGGTCACGGTGAAGGCCGTGCCGTAGCGGCTCGAATTACGATCCACCATGGGCGGCAGATCGAGGGCGCGCACCTTCTCCTCCGGCAGGCACAGGCACACGATGCCGCTGCACTCGCGAATGAGCATGGCCATCTGCGCCTCGGTGAGGTGCTGTGCCGAGAAGATCAGGTCGCCTTCGTTCTCGCGCTGTTCGTCATCGACGACCAGCACGCCTCGGCCGTGGCGCAGGGAATCGAGTGCCCGTTGCACCTGTTCGAAGGAATGGCCGAAACGGTTTTGCAGAGTCTGATTCATGGTAATGCTCCTGTGAAGCGGTTGCTTACCAGAATCAGGGCGCAGGATGAGACAGCTTGCCGGCTCGCACGATACGTGCCGGCAGCCTCGCGCCGGCAGGACGCCGGCGGCGGGGACGCCACCTGTCATGAGCATATTGCTTCTTAAGACGCCCGCTCCGGCGCCCGCGGCGCAAGTGAATTGCGCCTGCGCCGAAGCCAGCGGCAAACCATGCCGACGCATGGCTTGCAGAGCATTTTCAAAAGCAAATGCTCATCCCTCTTCCATCCGGACTGTGACCGTCGGCCCTGGCCTCGCACCAGGTCTGCTGACCTCCCTCCACGTCGGAGGGAGCGCTCGCGGGCTCCCCGGCTCGCGCCGGAATACCGCCGGTGGGGAATTCCACCCCGCCCTGAGGATAAGTCCGCGCAGTCTATGCCATTTGCCGAACGCCTTCAACAGGGAGACTCGGGCCGTCGGCTTTTCGCGCCGGAGCGCAACCTGGGGAATCTGCCCGACGGGCAAGGCAGCCTGCTCGCGCAAGGCAATCTATTGCCTCCCGCCTCGGCTCGTGTATGCTTGAAGGCTCCATGATAAACCTTGAAGGAGGGGCCATGCTCAGGGTCTATCTACGCAACCTGACCACCGGCGAGGAAGAGAGCGTTCCGGACGAGGAGTTCCTGCTCTGGGAAGGCAAGATCAGTTCCGAGCAGTGGGAGGAGATCCAGGAAGGCGACGAAGTGCTGCTGGCCCAGACCCATGGCGAGACAGATCGGGAGCCTGAGCCGCTGTTCGAGGTCGTGGCGCGGGACGAGTAGGGCCCGTCAAGGAGTGGTCGAGAAGACTCCGCACAGCCTGCACCGCTCGCAGCCCTCGGGCGGACAGGGCGGCGTGTTGCGCTCTTCCTTGTAGCGCTGCCACTCGCGCCACAGGTGCTCGCGGCCTACGCCGGGGTCCACGACCTCCCAGGGGAAGGCTTCGTCCTTGTCGCGCTCGCGGTCGAGCACTGAGGAGAAATCCACGCCCGTTTCGCGCAGGGCCTTTCGCCAGCCGCCTAGGCGCGCGGCAGCCAGCAGGAAGTCGAAAGCCTCCGGCCCGCTGCGCGACAAATAGCCCTGCAACCGCGCACCGAAAGGCGAGTCCGCCGAAATCTTGAGCCCTCGCAAGGGCTTGGCCATGGCCTTGACCCGCGCCACCATGGCGTCGAGCTGTTCATCCGTGGCCATGGGCGCCCACTGGAAAGGCGTCCAGGGCTTCGGCACGAGCTGCGACAGGCTCAGGGTGATCAGATCCAGGCCCTTGCTGCGTTTGCCCTTACCCTCCTCACGCGCGCGCTGGATATCACCCAGGAACTGACCCAGCTCCTCGTAATCCTCGTCCGTCTCACCGGGCCAGCCCACGATGCAGTAGACCTTCAGGTGGTTGACCGTGTGTTCCGCGCACAAGCGCACGGCGTTGAGGAAATCCTCCTCGCGCAGCCGTTTGTTGGCCGCCCGGCGCAGTCTGCGGCTGGGCGCCTCCAGGGCCAGGGTGATGGTGCGCAGCCCGCTGTGGCGCAGGAACTTGAGGAAATCCGGGGTCACACCGTCGGCGCGGATGGAGGACAGGGAAAACTTGGTGCCGCGCTCCCTGAGCCAGGACAGGAAGTCCATGAGCTGCGGCCAGTCCGTGAGCGCCGTTCCCACCAGGCCCACCTTGGGCGGATTGGCCGCCTCCACGATGGCCTTGAGCTCGTCCAGTTCGGCGTGGCGCGGCGGGCGGTAGATGAAGCCGGCCGCGCAAAAGCGGCAGCCGTAAGGGCAGCCGCGGTTGACCTCCAGCAGGAGCATGTCCGCGAACTCGGCCTTGCCGCTGATGAAGCAGGAATAGGCCGGATCGTTCAGACGGCGGCCGCCGCCGGACACGGCCCGGTGCACCGGTGTGGGGCTGACTCCCGGCACCCAGACACCCGGTTCGGCCGCGACCTCGCGCAGGAACTCCTGCTTGGGCCTGCCGGCCAGGGCGGCGAGGCGCATGCGATCCATGATCTCGGCCAGGCCGGCTTCGGCCTCGCCGATCCAGAACAGGTCCACGCAGGGCGCCATGGGCGTGGGATTGAGCCAGGCCAGCGGCCCGCCCGCGAGGACCAGCGGCCACTGCGGGCGGTCGGCGGAGCGGGCGGGCAGGCCGGCCGCCTCCAGGGCGCGCAGGACCGTCGCGAACTCCTCCTCGAAGGTCAGGCTCAAGGCGATGCAGGGGAAGTCCGACAGCGGCGCCCCGGAATCTGCCGAGACCGGCCCAGCGCCATGGGTGTCCTCAAGGAAAAAGCGCTCCACGGCGAAGCCGGGCCGCGAGGCCAGCATGCGGTATACCGCCTGCCATCCAAGGCCGGACAGGGCGAAGCGTACCGGGCCTGGAAAGGCCAGCGCAACTGGCAGCCGCCCTCCCCGTTCGGGAACCTGAGGCTGCCGACGGCCAAGATAGAAGTACGCGCGTTCGAATTGCTCGCTCATGACCGAAGACTACCTGTCCGGATCTGAGCGGGCAATCCGCCGCCATGTGGCAGCGCGGAGGCGGGTTCGCCCGCCTCCGCGCCATGAGGATGCCGGCGCAAGGCGAGCCTAGTCGGCCTGCCTGCGGATGAAAGCAGGTATTTCGAACTCCTTGTCGGATTCGTCCTCATCGAAGATGAAATCCTCTTCCGCGCTGGCGGCCTTGCTCCTGCTCATGGGCATCTCGGGCTGATCCTTGCCGGCGTTCCCCTGGTGACGCAAGAACGCCGGAGTGCTCAGGTCCTCCATGGACAAGCCGGAGATCGAAGCCATACGCGGCTTGCGCGGGCGCAGGCTCGGAGCCTGGCGCAGCTGGGTGACCTTCTCCTTGTCCTGGGCGGGCGCCGTGGGCATATCCTTCTCGATGCCCGTGGCGATGACCGTGATGCGCATTTCGTCGGCCACGCTCTCGTCGAAGACCGTGCCGAAGAAGACCTGCGCATCCTCGTGGGCCGCGCTCTGCACCGTGCTGGCCGCCTCGCTGACCTCGTCGATGGTCATGTCCGGGCCGCAGGTGATGTTGATGAGCACGCCCCTGGCGCCGTCGATGGACACGTCCTCCAGCAGCGGGCTGGTGATGGCCTTCATGGCGGCTTCCTTGGCCCTGCCCTCGCCGCGGGCGATGCCCGTGCCCATCATGGCCAGGCCGGATTGGCCCATGACGGCCTTCACGTCGGCGAAGTCCAGGTTGATGAGGCCATGGACCATGATCAGGTCGGAGATGCCCTTGACCGCGTAGTACAGCACCTCGTCGGCGCGCTTGAGCATGTCCAGGAAGCTGGCCTTCTTGGAGGCGATGGACAGCAGGCGGTCGTTGGGTATGGTGATGAGCGAATCCACTTCATTGCGCAGTTCGCGGATGCCCTGCTCGGCGGCCTGCAGCCTGCGCTTGCCTTCGAAGTAGAAGGGCTTGGTGACCACGGCCACGGTAAGTGCGCCGGCTTCCCGGGCGGCCCTGGCGATGACCGGGGCAGCGCCGGTGCCCGTGCCGCCGCCCATGCCCGCGGTGACAAAGACCATGTCCGCGCCGCTGATCACGTCGCGGATCTGGTTGATGGACTCCTCGGCAGCCTTGCGCCCCTTCTCCGGATCGGCTCCCGCGCCCAGGCCCCTGGTCAGGGCGTCGCCGAGCTGCAGCTTGAACTCGGCCTTGGAGCGGTTCAGGGCCTGGATATCCGTGTTGGCGGCCACGAAGGACACGCCCTTGAGCCCTGACTCGATCATGTTGTTGATGGCGTTTCCGCCGCCGCCTCCCGCGCCGATCACCTTGATCTGCGCCGTGGACTCGCAGACGATCTCAAGCTTTTCCATGGCATCCTCCTCTGTACCCATGAGCGGCTCCCTACAGCCGCTGCATTGTCGCTAGCGCTTCCGTATGTGCTACTTGATATCCGTGAACCACTTGCGCATCCTACCCAGGATGCGGTTGAACACATTGGCGTCCCTTATGCGGAAACTCTGTCCCGCCCCTTCCTTTTCGGCTCCGTAAAGAAGCAGGCCCACGGCCGTGGCGTACATGGGGCTGTCCACCACATCCTTGAGGCCGCCCACGTTGTTCGGATAGCCGATGCGCGTGGGCAGGTTGAATATCTGCTCGGCCATCTCCTGCAAGCCCTGGATGAGCGAAGTGCCTCCCGTGAGCACCACGCCCGCGGCGATGGAGTTCTTGAAGCCCGAGCGGACGAGTTCCTGGTCGAGCAGCATCAGGATCTCCTCCACGCGCGGCTCGCAGATCTCGGCCAGAACCTGGCGCGAAAGCTTGCGAGGCTCGCGCCCGCCCACGCTGGGCACCTCGATGATCTCGTCGCCGCGCACCATGTCCGCCAAGGCGCTGCCGTATTTTATCTTGATCTTCTCGGCTGCGAGCATGGGCGTGCGCAGGCCGAAAGCTATGTCGTTGGTGAGGTTGGCTCCTCCAAGGGCGAGCACGGACGTGTGCTTGATGGCGTCGTTGGAGAAGATGGCCAGGTCCGAGGTCCCTCCGCCAAGGTCGATGAGCGCGACGCCGATCTCGCGCTCCTCCTCGGTGAGTATGGCCTTGGCCGAAGCCAGCGATTCCAGTGCGATATCGGCCACATCCAGGCCGGACCGGTGGCACGAGCGCACGATGTTCTGGGCGCTGGTCACCGCTCCGGTGACGATGTGGACCTTGACCTCCAGGCGTACGCCGGCCATGCCCAGCGGGTCGGCGATGCCGCGCTGGTCGTCCACGATGAACTCCTGGGGCAGGATGTGGATGACCTCGCGATCCAGCGGAATGGCTACGGCCTTGGCCGCGTCGATGACCCGCTCGACATCCTTGGCCGATACCTCGCCGCCCTTGACCGCGATGACGCCATGGCTGTTGAAGCCCTTAATATGGCTGCCCGCGATGCCCGCGTAACAGGAGCGTATCTCGCAGCCGGCCATGAGCTCGGCCTCTTCCACGGCCTTCTTGATGGACTGCACGGTCTGCTCGATGTTGACCACCACGCCCTTGCGCAGGCCGTTGGAGGGGCATGTACCCACTCCCACGATATCCACTCCGCCCGGGGACGGCTCCCCAACCACGGCGCAGATTTTGGTGGTCCCGATGTCTAGGCCGACTATGAGCTCGGATCTGGCCATTGGGTCTACTCCTCAGGATTCCTCAGCATGAAGTACGTTCCATTTTCCGCTTGCACACACGCTCACTGCGCCAGGCCGGGCATCGTCACCCAGACCTTGTCGCCCCGTGAACGCATGCCCGTGACCCGCTCACGCTCGCCCCGCTTGCCCAGGTCGGCCCAGACAAGGGCCAGGCGTGCAAGCCCCTCTCGCCAGTCGTCCAGTTCGGTGGCCAATGTCAGGCCCTCCATGTCCAGCCGCAGCAGGAGCCCACGCTCGGGATCGGCGGTGATCATGGCCACCTGCTGCATTCCAAAGAAAAATTCATTGCGTTGCGCACTCTCCACCAGAACCTGCAGCTGGTCATAAAAACGTTCCGCGCCGGGGCGCACATCCAGCACGGGCAGGGAAGCGAAACGTTCGGCCACCAGCTCCTCGATGGGCCGACCGTCCGGACCGGCGTAATATAAATGTTTGCCTTGCCGGACCCAGAAGGCTGCCTGCCGCTCCTGGAGAACAATCCGCAGGGCGTCCGGCAGCTCGCGTCGAATCGAAACCTGTTCGACCCACGGATTCGCCGCCAGGCGCGCTTCCATGTCGCTGATGTTCAGGGCCAGGACGTTCTGGCCCAGGCTCACTCCAGTCAGTGCCACCACGTCGGAAACGCTGAGCCGCTGACTGCCCTCGATCCCCACGCTGCGCAGCGTGAAGTACGGATGGGTCGTCACGACCCGATAAGCGATGAGCAGCAAGAGGCCCACTCCAGCCATGGCCGCCACCAGCAGCGACCCCACGATCACGCGTCCGAACTGCACCCTGCTCCAGCGCAGCACGTCACCCGGCCGCGTATCGCGGAGCAGATCGCCGAGCAGTCTGCGCCGGCGCTGCCTGTGCAATGGGAGCGCGCTCATCCGACCACCTTAACTTCAAGCTCCAACGACACGCCGAACAGATCGAAGACCTTGGTCCAGGCCTCCTCCAAAAGCTCCAGCGCCTGACCGGCGGTGCCGCCGCCAAAGTTGGCCAGGAAATTCGCGTGCATATCCGAAAAGCCGACACCGCCGAGCCTGAGCCCGCGGAAACCAGCCTGATCGAGCAGGCGGCCGGCGCTGTTGCCCTCGGGGTTCTTGTACACGCAGCCCGCCGTGGCCAGGGTAATGGGCTGCGTGGCCTTCTTCCGGGCCAGGTTGGCGCGCATGGTCGAACGCACGGCCTCGCCCGCAGCGGGCGTCAGGGCCAGCTCGACCTCCGAGACGATGAACAGCCCGGATTCCCCGGCGCGGCCATACCGGCCATGGCTGTCATGACTGTCATGGCGGCGCGGCTTGAAGTGGCGGTAGGCGCACTCATATCCGTCAGGGCCCAGCCACTCAAGCCCTGTCTCGAGCGTCCAGATGCGCGCGCGGGTCATGGCCTGGCAGAAGGATACGCCGTAGGAGCCTGCGTTCATTGCCACCGCGCCGCCTACGCTGCCGGGAATGCCGGCCAGCCCTTCCAGGCCGGACAGGCCGTGCCGGGCGGCCCAGCCAAGCAGGAGCGGCAGGCGAACCCCGGCCCCGCAGCGCACCAGGACCTTGCCCTGGGCCTCGCCCACGACCTCCGGTTCCTGTTCGAACTGCGGCCGGATCAGCACCAGGTGGAGTTCGCCGTCCCTGGCCAGCAGGTTGCTCCCCCAGCCGAGGACCAGCGGTCGGCCGCCAAGGCGCGCAAGCTCCCCGGCCAGCCGGTCGAGCCCGGCCTCGCTGCCCACGCCGACTTCTGCCAGCGCGCGGCCGCCAAGCCGCAGGGTCGTGCGCTCGCTCAGGAGCGGTCCATTGCCGATGATCAGATCCATGCCGCGTCGGCTCCGCCTAGACCTTGTCCAAATAGTTCTGGCCAACTTGCCAGATGTTGCCCGCGCCAAGGGTCAGGAGCACGTCTCCGGGCCTGAGCAGCCCCGGCAGGGCGGATTCCATCTCCTCGAAGTTCGGGAAGAAGCTCACGTCAACCTTGCCCACCTGGCGGATGCCCTGAGCCAGGGACATGCCGCTCACACCGGGAATGGGAGCCTCGGACGCAGGATAGATCTCCGTGAGCAGGAGCACGTCGGCCGTATCGAACACCTTGCAGAAGTCCCCGAACAGGGCCTTGGTGCGCGTGAAGCGATGCGGCTGGAAGGCCACCACGAGCCTGCGCTCGGGGTAGCAGTCCTTGGCCGTGGCCAGGGTGGCCCCGATCTCCGCCGGATGGTGGCCGTAATCGTCCACCACGAGGACCCCGTTCCTTTCGCCCTTGATTTCGAAACGGCGCCCCACGCCGCCGAACCTCTCCAGGCCCTGCAGGATGGCCTCCCTGGACAAACCCGACTCCAAGGCCACTCCGATGGCGGCCATGGCGTTGAGCACGTTGTGCCGGCCGGGCTTGTTGAGCACCACGTCGGCCCAGTACTCTTCATCCACGTAGACCTTGAAGACGCAGCGCCCCTGACAGCTGACTATCTCGCCGCGGATGCGGTTTCCCTTGCGCAGCCCGTAAGTCATGATGCGCCTGCGGACATTGGGAAGGATGCGCTCGACCCCGGGATCGTCGCCGCAGACGACGTTGACGCCGTAAAAGGGCACTTTGTTCATGAACTCGGTGAAGGCTCGGTCGATGGCCTGCTGGTCCGGGTAGAAATCCAGGTGATCGGCATCCACGTTGGTCACGGTGGTGATGATTGGCGAAAGCACCAGGAACGACCCGTCCGACTCGTCGGCCTCGGCGATGAGGTACTCGCCCTCGCCCAGATAGGCGTTGGCGCCCCAGGCATTGAGCCGGCCGCCGATGATGACCGTGGGGTCCAGTCCCGCGGCGGTGAATATCTCGGCCAAAAGCGAGGTGGTCGTGGTCTTGCCATGCGTACCGGCCACGGCGATGCCCGTGCGCAGGCGCATGAGTTCGGCGAGCATCTCGGCCCTCGGGATGACCGGAATGCCGCGCCTGCGCGCCTCCTGCACCTCGGGATTGGACTCGGGCACGGCCGTGGACTTGACCACCACATGGGCGTCGCACACGTTGGACGCGCCATGTCCGAGAAAAACCTGCGCGCCGAGGTCCTTGAGCCGCTTGGCCGCTGCGTTCATGGACAGGTCCGAGCCGGTCACCGCATAGCCGAGATTCAGGAGAACCTCCGCTATGCCGCTCATGCCCGAGCCGCCGATTCCGATCATGTGAATATTCTTGATAGTATTCTTCATCTTTCGTCTTTTGCTTTCCAGTACTTAAAGGCGTTCGGCCGATGCGGCTTCCAGGGCGTCCGCCACGCGCGCCGCGGCATCGGGCATGCCGAGCATGGCCGCGGACCTGCCCATCTCCAGCAGGCACTCGGGCTCGAGCAGCGGCTTAATTACGCTGAACAGCCCCGATTCCTCCAGCTTCCTTTCGCTGACCATGACGGCCGCGCCTCGCTCGGCCAGGGTCTGGGCGTTCATGGTCTGGTGGTCGTGCGTGGCGTGCGGGAACGGAACCAACACGCTGGCCTTACCAGCGACAGTCAATTCGGACAGGGTTGTTGCGCCCGCGCGGCAGACGACGAGGTCCGCCCAACCGTAGGCGGCCGCCATATCCTTGATGAACGGGTCCACCTTTGCCGTGGTGAATCCCAGCGCGGCGTACGAGCGCCTGACGGATTCCAAGTCCTTTTCTCCGGTCTGGTGCCATAGCTCTATACCTCCCTTGGCAAGCTTGGGCAGATCCCTGACCACGGCGTCGTTGAGGGTCTTGGAACCCTGACTGCCGCCGAGGATGAGAACCCGCCTATCCGTGGGACGCTGTTCGGTCTTCCCCTCGCGCAATTCGCGAATGGCGGCGCGCACGGGATTTCCCGTAAGTTCAGTCTTCGCCTGGTCGAAGCAATGGTGCTCGTCCGCATAGCTGATGAGCACCATGCGCACGTAGCGGCCCAGCACCCGGTTGACCACGCCGGGCATGCTGTTCTGCTCGTGGATGAGCGTGGGGATGCCCAGCCACTTGGCGGCCAGCACGGGGCAGAACGAGGCATAGCCTCCAAACCCGATGACGACCTGGGGCTTGTAGCGCCAAAGGACCCACAGCGATTCGAGCACGCTGCGGGTGATCCAGAAGATGGAGCCCACCGAGCGCACGCCGCGTCCGATGACACCCCGGGCGGCCAGCGCGCGGAACGGAATGCCCGCTTCGGCGGCCATGCGGCCCTCGGGGCCGTAGGTGCCGCCGAGAAAGAGCAGTTCGCCGTCCGGATGGCGGCGTTTGATTTCTTCGGCCACGGCCAGGGCCGGGAAGATATGTCCACCGGTTCCGCCGGTGGTCAGCACGATGCGCATGAACTTATTCCTCGTTCCGCGACAAGTTGAGCAAAAGTCCGAGCGTGGCGAAGGAGACCACAAGGTTGCTGCCGCCATAGCTCAAGAAAGGCATGGGCACTCCCTTGGGCGGCGCCGCGCCCAGGACCACGGCCATGTTGAGCACGAAACCAAGCCCCAGCACGCAGGTCAGGCCAAAGGCCAGCAGCCTGTCGCGCAGATCGCTTCGCGACCAGGCGATGGCGAAGCCGCGCCAGAGCAGCACGCCGACAAGCAGGAACAAGGCGGACACGCCCAGGAATCCCAGTTCCTCGCCGATGACCGCCACGAGAAAATCGTTGTGCGCCTCGGGCAGGAAGAAGAGCTTCTGCTTGCCCGCTCCCAGACCCACGCCGAAAATGTGGCCCGAACCCAGGGCATACAGGGACTGCACGAGCTGGTAGCCCGTATCGAGCGGGTCCACGAAAGGATCGACGAAGGCGAACATGCGGCGCATGCGGTTCGGCGACTGACTCACGAGCACGACCGCGGCACAGGCCGCCGCCACTCCCACCGCCCCCAGGTGCGTCAGCCGCACCCCGCTGACCAGGGCCATCAGCAGCAGGAGCAGGAAGAGGAAGGATGCGCCGCCGAAGTCGGGTTGCAGGAGAAGCAGGCTGGCGAGAACGCCGGTGACGAGCAACGGCGGAATCAACGCCACGCTGAAGCGGCCCAGCAGGGCTTGCTTGGTGCTGTAGAAGTTGGCCAGGTAGACGACCAGGGCAAGCTTGGCCAGCTCCAGAGGCTGCATGACGAAGGACCCGAGCCGCAGCCAGCGGAACGCGCCGTTGGCTTCGTGGCGCAGGGGACTCCACAGCACGAGAACCAACAGAAGCATGGCCCCGACGACCCAGAGATAGCTGAGCGCGTACAGGCGCTCGCGCGGGAAGACCCAGGCAATGGTCATGACGAACAGACCGGCCACGGAAAAGCCGGCCTGCCGGATGAAGAAATGGTACTTGTTGCCCATGTACCTCTCGGCCATGACCCCGCTGGCGGAAAGCACCATGACCAGCCCAAAGCCCAGCAGGACCAGGGTCGCGGCCAGGAGCAGGTAGTCGAAACTCCTGCGCTCCGTGTGTTCCGCCTTGCGCTCGTTCATGCCTTGCGTCCCGCTCCGGCCAGGCTCCGGGCGATACGCTGGAAATCGTCGCCCCGAGCCTTGTAGTCCTTGTACAGGTCGAAACTCGCCGTGGCCGGAGAGAGCAGGATCACGTCACCGGGCTGCGCTTCGGCGTAAAGACGCTTCACCGCAAGCTCCAGGGTCGGCTCCCAGGACAGGGGCACATGGCCCTGCCAGGCTTCCTCGAACACCTCGCGGGCCTTGCCGAACAGGCCCACCGACTTGACCCGCTCCTTGAGCAGCGGGACCAGGGCGGCCGCGTCGCCGCCTTTCCACACTCCGCCTGCCAGCAGGCGCACTGGCCGGTCGAAGGCCGAAATGGCCGCGGCCATGGCGTCGATGGTCGTGGCCTTGGAATCGTCCACGAAGAGAACGCCGCCGGCCTCGATGACCGGCTCGATGCGGTGGGCTAGCGGCTTGAAGTTCATGACCGCCGCGCGGGCCTGCTCGTCGCTCACGCCGAAGGCCCGGCAGGCCAGCCAGGCGGCCTCCATGTTGGCTCTGTTGTGCGCGCCCAGGAGCGGTGCGCCCTCGAAGCGGTTGCTCGGCACATAGTAGACACGCTTGGCCTTGGTGAATCCGCGCGCCTCCAGCTCGTCCTTCATGTTCAGCGGGGCGATGGCCAGGTCTCCCTCGGTCTGGCGGGAGAAGAGCTTGAGCTTGGCTTCCAGGTACTCCTCCATGGACTCGTGATAGTCCAGGTGGTTGGCCGAGAAGTTCAGCAGCACGCCCACGTGGGGCTTGAAGGTCCGACTGTTCTGCAACTGGAAGCTGGAGACCTCCAACACGAGGATGTCCGCGCGCTCGCCGCCCAGCAGGTACTCGGAAAGGGGCGTGCCGATGTTGCCGCCAACGAAGACCCGCTTGCCCGATTCCCTTAGGATGTGGCCGCACAGGCTCACCGTGGTGGTCTTGCCGTTGGTGCCGGTCACGGCCAGGATGGGCTCGCTCACGAACCAGGAGGCAAGCTCCAGCTCGCTTATGATCTTGCGCTCGGGCATCTCGCCCAGCAGGTGGCCCATCTTGCGCACAGGCACGCCGGGGCTGACCACCACGAGGTCCACGCCCGCGAACTGTTCCGGCGTGTGTTCGCCGACCTGCAGGTCGATGCCCTTGTCCGCGGCGAAACGGCGCACGTCTTCGCCCGGGTCCTTGCGTTCCAGCCAGCGCACCTTTGCGCCGAGGGCCACCAGCAGCGTGGCCGCGGCGGTTCCGGAGCTGCCCGCGCCCAGCACGACGGCCTGATAGCCCGCCAATTGTCCAGCATGTATGAGTTCGCGCATGGTTCGCTTTTCCTCCCCTAGCGCAACTTGAGCGTGCTCAGGGCCACCAGGGCCAGAAGCACGGACAGTATCCAGAAACGGATGATGATCTTCGACTCGGGAATTCCCTTGAGCTCGAAGTGGTGGTGCAGCGGGGCCATGCGGAAGATGCGCTTGCCCCCGGACATCTTGAAGTAGCTGACCTGCAGGATGACCGAGATGGTTTCCACCACGAACAGTCCGCCCACCACGAGCAGAAGCAGCTCCTGCTTGGCCAGCACTGCGATGAAACCGAGCGTGCCGCCGAGCGACAGCGAGCCCACGTCGCCCATGAAGACCTGAGCCGGATAGGCGTTGAACCACAGAAAGCCCAGGCCCGCGCCCACCAGCGCCGCGCAGAACACGGCCACCTCGCCCACCCCTGGCACGTAGGAGACCTGGAGATAGTTGGCCAGATTCACGTTGCCGGCAACATAGACGAAGACCGTGAAGACCACGCTGACCACCACCGTGGGCACGATGGCCAGGCCGTCCAGACCGTCGGTGAGGTTCACGCCGTTGCTCGAACCGACCATGACCAGGATGGCGAACGGCAGGTAGAGCCAGGCCAGATCGGGCATGAAGTCCTTGAAGAACGGCATGGCCAGTTTGGTGGAATAGGCCGGGTGATCGATGAGCAGCACGAGCACGAGGCCGGCCACGGCGACCTGACCCAGGAACTTGGTGCGTGCCGAGAGCCCCATGTTGCGTTTCCGCTTGATCTTGATGAAGTCGTCCAGAAAGCCCACCAGCCCGAAGCCGAGGAACACGATGATGCACAGCCAGATGTGGATATTGGTCAGATCGGCCCACAGGAGCACGCTCGGCACCAGGCTCGCGGCGATGAGCATGCCTCCCATGGTGGGCGTGCCGGCCTTGGCCTTGTGCGCGGCCACGTCCTCGAGGATGTACTGGCCGAACTTGATCTTCTTGAGCCAGCGGATCATGAGCGGACCCAGGAGAATCGAAATGAGCAGTGCCGTGAGCAGCGCGTAGATGGACCGGAACGTGATGTACCGGAACACGTTGAAGGCACCGAACTCGCCGGCAAGGGGATACAGAAGATGATAAATCATTGCCCGGCTCCTCCAGTCGAGCCGTAGCGGCTAAGTAATGCGGTAACGAACTCTTCCATGCGGCTCGACCGTGAGCCCTTGGCCAGGATGACGGTTCCGGCCTGCTCCCTGGTCAATCCAAGATCTTCCAGCACCGGCGGCAGCTCGACCCCGGCGCGAACTTCCTGGAAACGGCCCTTGAAGCCGGCCCGGGTCAAACCCGTGGCCACGGCCTTGGCGAAGCCTCCGCGGTAGACGAGGACCGCGCAGCCCGAGGCCGCGGCCCGCTCGCCAAGCCTGACATGCTCTGCCTCGGCCTCGGAGCCGAGTTCGAGCATGTCGCCGAGCACGAGCACCAGGGGCCTGCCGCCGGCAAACTCGGCCGCGGCCTGAATGGCCCTGTTCATGGACAGGGGATTCGCGTTGTACGTGTCGTCGATGAGCGTCCCGAAGCCCAGGCGGTGCGCCGCGAAGCGCTGGTCGGGCAACTGCGCCCTGGCCATGGCCTGCACGATCGATTCCGCGCTCATGCCCATGCGGTAAGACGCGGCGGCGGCGGCGACCACGTTTTCGGCGAAGTGCGCACCCTGGAAAGGCAGCCTGGCCTCCATCCGCTCGTCCTCGAGACGCAGGAGGAACAAACCGCCATGATCCGAGGGGCCGAGATAGGCGCAGAAATACGGGGCGCCCTCGTCCTGCGTGCTCATGGCCCGCGCGCGGGGGAATATGCGCCGCGCGGCGTCCCACAGCTCGGGATAATCCCGGTTCACGATGGCCGCGCCGCCGCGGCGCACGGTGGTCAGCAGCTTGGCCTTGGCCTCGCCGACGCCGCGCAGGCTGCCCAGGCCCTCAAGGTGGGCCGGGCCTATGTTGTGGATCACGGCCAGATCGGGGGCCACTATGGGGGCCAGTTCCTCCATGTCGCCCACGCGGCTGATGCCCACTTCCATGACCCAGACGTCCTCTTCGCCGCTGGCGGCGAGCATGGACAAGGGCAGGCCTATCTGGTTGTTCAGATTCTTGTGGTTCTTGGCCACGCTCATCTCGGCGGCCAAGGTTTGCGCCATCAACTCCTTCACCGTGGTCTTGCCGGCCGAACCCGTGATGGCGACCACGCGGCTCTGCACGCTGTGACGCCAGGCCACGGCCAGATCGGCCAGGGCCTTGCGCGAGTCGAGCACCAGGAGCACCGGCACGTCTTTCACTTCAGGCAAGGGCCGCTGGGCCAGGATGGCCACAGCGCCATTGCGCACGGCATCCAGGGCGAAGCTGTGACCATCGACGCGCTCTCCCGGCAGGCAGACGAACAGGTCTCCGGGCTGGATCGCGCGGCTGTCTATCTGCACGCGGGTCACCATGCGCCCGTCGGCCGGCTCTCCCACGGCGTTCAGCACCGTTGCGATGCGCGAAAGCTCCATCTTCATCCGAGCAACTCCCTCACCACCTGCTGGTCGCTGAAGGGATGCTTCACGTCGCCGATCTGCTGGTACGGCTCGTGGCCCTTGCCGGCGATGACCAGGGCATCGTCCGGAGTCAGCCCTTCCAGGGCCAGGGCGATGGCCTTGCGCCGGTCGGGCTCGATTAGCACCCGCGCGCAGCCGGATAGGCCCGGCTTCACATCCTCGATGATGGCCAGCGGATCCTCGTGGCGCGGATTGTCCGAGGTGAGCACGGCCACGTCGGCATAACGGCACACAGCCTGACCCATGAGCGGCCGCTTGGCCCGGTCGCGGTTCCCGCCGCAGCCGAACACGCACACGAGCCTGCGCACGCCCAGCGCCTTGACCGCCGAAAGCACGTTGACCAGGGCGTCGGGCGTGTGGGCGTAGTCCACGAACACGTTCAGGCCGTGCGGATTGGTCACGCGCTCCAAGCGGCCGGACACGCCGGTGAATCCGGCCAGGGCCTGCATGTCGGACTCGGAAAGGCCGAGCCTGAAGCCGACGCCCATGGCCGCCAGGAGGTTCATCACGTTATGCCGGCCGACCAGTGGCGAAGCCAATTCGAAACGCCGACCCTCGCATTCGACGGCCAGGTCCACGCCCGCGGCGCTCATGACCTTCACCTCACCGCGAATGACGGGCATGCCCGCAGGCGATGCCTCCAGGCCGTAGCCGAGCACGTCACGGCCCGATGCAAGGCCTTCACGCAGAAGGCGCAGGCCGTACGGGTCTTCGTAATTGACGATCCAGGCCTTCCCTTCCTTGGGCAATTCGCGGAAAAGTCGGGCCTTGGCCTGGAAATACGTCTCCATGTCCTTGTGGTAGTCCAGATGGTCTTGGGTCAGGTTGGTCAGGACCGCGGCGTCATAGGCAAGTCCCGCCACGCGCTGCTGATCCAGGGCATGGGAAGAGACTTCCATGACCGCCAGTTCCACGCCGGCCTTGTCCATCCTGGCCAGCATTTCGTGCAGGCTGAGGCAGTCCGGGGTGGTGAGCGGCGCATCCATGCTGAAGCCGGGCCAGCGGTAGCTTACTGTGCCCAGGACACCGACCTGGCGGCTGGAGCCGGCGAAGAGGCGCTCGAGAAGATAGGTGATGGTCGTCTTGCCGTTGGTGCCCGTGACTCCCACGAGCCTGTAGCCATGGCCGGCCGTGCCGAAAGCTGCCCGGGCCAGTTCGCCCAGGGCCTGACGCGGATCGTCGCGCATCACCAGCTTGGCCTTGGCCCCTTCGGGCAGGCGCACGCCGGGAGCGGCCACGATCCAGGCCGCGCCGCGCGCCAGGACATCGGGGATGAAGCCCGCGCCATCGGCCTTGGGCCCGGGCAGGGCCACGAATGCGTCGCCCGCGCCGACCTTGCCGGAATGGGCGCGCACGGGCAACCCGGCGCGCACGGCCGCGAGCAGTTCATGCCACAAAACATCGCACGAATGCATATGCATGTTCTTCAGGACTCCCTTGCCTGAGACAGCCAGATTGTGAAGGACTCATCGCCCGGAACCGGCCAGGGTTTGCCCGCGGCCGGCTGTTGCTTGGCGACAATCGAGCCGTCCCCCTGGAGTTGCGGGATACGGCCGCTGCGCGCCAGGATCTCCACGGCCTTGCGCAGTTCCATGCCACGCAGGTCAGGAACCGTGTCCGCCGAGAGGGGTTTGTTGGCCAGCCGCACCCGGCCGTCGGCGGCCGGGCCCGCCACGGGGGCCATAGATGCCATGGCCGTGGCGGTCGCAAGCACTTCTTCGGGCAGAACGCCGTAGTAGGCCAGGGTCTTGATGGCCACGTCGCGCACCACCGGCGCGGCCACTAGGCCGCCGTAATATTGCTCCTTGGTCGGTTCGTCCAGCACTGCCACCACGAGATAGCGGGGCCGGTCGCCGGGCACGAGGCCGGCGAAGGAGGAGATATAGCCGCTGCCGTAGCCGCCCTCGGCGCTGGCCTTCTGGGCCGTGCCGGTCTTGCCGCCCACCACCAGGCCCGGAATCCGGGCCGATTTGCCCGTGCCCTGATCCACAGCCTTCACCAGCATGGCCCGCACGGCCTGGGCCACCTCGGGAGAAATGATCTGCCTGATCTCGGGCTCCGGCGAAGCCGGGGATTTGGCCAGCCGGAGGGGCCTGCTCTGCCCGTCGGCCGCCAGCACCAGATAGGCCTGGGTAAGCTGGAGCACCGTCACGCCGACGCCCTGGCCGAAGGAAGCCGCGGCCGTGTCGATCTCGTTCCACTGCACATGGGGGCGGATGAGCCCGCGGCTCTCGGCGGACAGGGGCAGATTACTGGGACGGCCGAAACCCAGCGCGGACATGTAGCTCGAATAACGTTCGGCGCCCAGTTCCAGACCAAGCTTGGCCGAACCGATATTGGAGGACAGGCTGAGCACGTCGGATACGGACAGCTCACCATAAGGATGCGTGTCGCGGATGATCTTGCTGCGCAGACGCCAGCGGCCGTTCTCGCAGAACACCGGATCCGAGGGGCGGTGCAGCCCCTCCTCGAGCACCGCCGCGATGAGGAACGGCTTCATGGTCGAGCCCGGCTCGATGATGTCCAGAGCCAGCCGATTGCGCCAGCGGCTGGGCGACTTGCCCCGGTAGGCGTTGGGATTGAAGAACGGATAGCTGGCCCAGGCCAGAATGTCGCCGCTAGGGACGTCGATGACGAGGCAACCGCCCCAGGAAGCTCCATACTGGGTCACGGCCCGTGCCAGGGCCGTTTCCGCCTCGGTCTGCACCTGCACGTCGATGGTCAGGCGCACGTCGCGCCCGTCGATATCCATCTCGCGCCCTTCGGCATCCAGGTAGAGCCTGTGCCCCGCTGCATCGCGGGCCAGCACTATCTCGGCCGTGCGCCCGGCCAGTTCGCCGTCGAAAGACCGCTCCAGCCCCTCCAGGCCTTCTCCGTCCAGGCCGACGAAGCCAAGGAGAGGGCCGGCCACATGGCCGTTGGGATAGAGCCTGGCGTACTCGGGCACCAAATGGATGCCCGGCAGCTTTTTCTGCCTGATCTTGGCCGCGGCCCGGTCGTCGATCTGCCTGGCCAGCCAGATGAAGTTTTTTTGGGAGCGCAACTTCTTGGCCAGCGAGTTCACCGGTTCACCCAGAATGGGCGAGAGCACCTGGGCCGCCTGCAAGGTATCGGGAATCTCCAGGGGACGGGCGTAGACCGACTCGATGGGGATCGATTTGGCCAGGACGACGCCGTTCCGGTCATAAATCTCACCGCGCCGTCCGCGCTCGAACTCCGCGGAGAGGTGCTGACGCCTGGCCAGTTCGGAGTACTGCGGGCCCTTGACGATCTGGACCCAGCCGGCCCGGAGCCACAGCCCCAGCCAGGCAAACAGAAAGAAGGCCAGACCGACGATCAGTCTGCGCCTGCTCACGTCCTTCGCTTTGCCTGTTGTCAGCTGCATCGGAACCATAGCTCTCCGGACTAGGCCGCTTTCAAGGCGAATCGGCTCGGCTACTGAACCGCAGGTCCAGGCCGGGCCGCTTCTAAACGTCGTATCTGCCCGGTCTGGGCCGGCCGGAGTCCAAACTCCGGCGCCTTGCGCCGCAGGTTGTACGGCGCGCACATGTTGTTCCGCTCCATCTCCAGCTTGTCGACGAGCGAGCGCAGTTCCCGCGACTCCAGCTCAAGGCGGCGCAGACCGTAAGCCAACTCCACGCGCTCGATGTTCAGCCACACGAGCCCCAAGCCCAGGAACAGCGTCAGGGCCAAGTTGACGGCCAGTACGTGCCCGCTTTTCACAGTCCGGCCTCCCCCACCCTCTCGGCCGCGCGCAGCTTGGCGCTGCGACTGCGGGGATTGGCGGCCATTTCCTGCTCCGACGGCGCCAGAGGCTTCTTTGTCAGCAGCCTGAGCCTGGGCTGTCCGCCGCAATCGCAGAACGGCTGCGTCCTGGGGCAACGGCACTCCCTGGCCTCATCCCGGAAAGCCCGCTTCACCAGACGGTCCTCCAGGGAATGAAAAGATATGATGGCCACCCGGCCGCCGGGGCTCAACCGGTCCGTGATGCGCGATAGGAAGGATTCCAGCTCTTCCAGTTCCCGGTTCACAGCCATACGCAGGGCCTGAAAGGTTCTCGTGGCCGGATGGTTGCGCGCCGTGCGCCGCCATTTAGCCGGATATGCCTGCTCCACGATGGCGGCAAGCTCCACCGTCGTCTCGATATCCTTGTCCTGCCTGGCCTGCACGATGGCCCTGGCGATGCGCCCGGCCATGGGCTCCTCGCCCAGGTCTCGGATGATCTCCTTGAGCCGTTCGCAGGAGGCCTTGTTGACCACCTGCGATGCCGGCGCGGCGCCGCTGTCAGGGTCCATGCGCATGTCCAGCGGCCCCTCGGCCAGGAAACTGAAGCCGCGTTCGGCCGTATCCACCTGCAACGAGGATATGCCCAAATCCAGCAGCGCTCCGTCGAGCAGGTCCCAGCCCAGGATTTCCATCTCGGCCTCGAAGCTGCTGTAAGGAGCCTGGACAAGGTGCGCTGCCTGGCCGAAGCGGGCCAGACGGGCCCTGGCCCGCTCCAGGGCCTGGGCGTCGCGATCCAGCCCCAGCAGTTCGGCTCCCTGCCCGGCGCGCTCCAGAATGGCCTCGCCGTGGCCGCCCATGCCCAGGGTGCCGTCCAGATATCGGCCGCCCGGCCTGGGAGCCAGGAACTCCAGAGCCTCTTCGAGCATAACGCTGATGTGACCGTGCTCGCCTTGCTCCTTGCGTGCCATCTCGCGCATCATGGCTTACAGACTCACCTCTATGCCCGTGGCCGCTATGGCCTCCGAGCAGTCTTCGTGCACTTGCGACAGAATTTGCTCGTCATGGCGTCTCTTGTCCCAAATTTCGAACTTGCGCCCCATGCCCACAAGGTAGATCTCCTTGTCCAACGCGGCGTATTCGCGCAGGGACGGCGGAACGAGAATGCGCCCCTGGGGGTCGAGGGTCACTTCCTGGGCGCCACCCAGAAAGAACCGCAGGAAGGCGCGCACCTTCAAGGGAGGATTCTTGACCTGGCTCAGCTTGAGTTCGATCTCCTCCCATTCCGGCAAGGGGTAGCAGGATATGGCCTCGTCGTAATTGGTCAGCATGAGCTTGCCTTCCGGGGCCGCGGCCACGACTTGATCCCGGAATTCAGGCGGGATCATGAGTCTGCCCTTGGCATCGATGTTGCGCAGTGATCTGCCCCGGAACATGCCCTTTGCCCCTTAAGTTCCCACTAATTACCACATAATCCCACTCACTCCTCATCCAGACACTAAATTTTGTCAATCTAAAAGAGACTTGACAGCGAACAAAGCCGTGTCCGAACCGCAAAAAATGCCCTAACCAGGCTGATGAACTTGGGAATGGCTCCAGTGTTTTTTTTTTGCAGACGGAAAAAATGGGACTATAGATGATCGCGCACGCATGTCCGCAGGTCTCCATAACCGCGAACACGATCTTACGGCCGATAAGCAGCTACCCAGAGCTATGGCGCGTGACTTCAACCATCATCTGCCGGCCACGAAATGGGTGGGGGGCTTGACCAGGATTGCACATCCGGCGCGCAGCGTCTCTGCCGCGTCAGAATCCGCCGCGGATTCACCCCCGGGGAGGTCCACGGCAAGAGGCGCTGGAATCCAGTTCGTAGCCTCTCCGCAAGCCAGCGATCCCTCCAGGCCATGTTTGCGGCTGCATAGAAGGAAGAAGAGACGCGCATGGGCATAAGAGCGCTCACACCCCATGCTATGTCGCGCCGACGGCCACCCAAATGGCGCTTGCAAACGCATTGGAAAGGTTGATATCAAGGTTCAGGGGTTTAGGGGAAATGCGAATCGATTGATGATTTGTGTCTAGTAATTGCGCTCATGTTACCGACCACTGAATGCATTTCATTCCGTAGGCCGGAATGTGCGCCTAACGCCATGTAAAGCACCATGACAAAGAAACTACTGGACGTTCCCGACAGCCTTAACGAAGAGTACTACCAGATCAATCTGGACATTCGTAACAGCTTTTCTAAGTACAGACCGCCGCTGAACATCTATCGATTTCATGAAAATATAGGCAGATTGGAACCATACTACAGGGTCGGTGATCGTCTGAGCAATGAGCAGGTCGAGGAACTCGAACAGCTCGTGCAGGAAGGGTTCGCCTTTGTATCGCGCAGCGACCATCCCATTTACGTCAAGCACATCAGCCATCAGCTCGACCTGGTGCTCATCGACAAGAATCTAAAGCCCAGTGAGATCTGCGACATCTTCATGCAAGCCCTGACCATGCGCATGGAGCACTTCCTGGAGCAGCCGGTCAAGGCGATCTATGAACGCCTGCGCGAGGACATCCTGGTGCTCACGGAATATCTTTCGGCCGACATCTACCGCATCAAGGGTCTGATCAAACGGCTGCACAAGAAGCACACGCTGGCCAACCATTCGGTCAACAGCGGTATCGTGGGTTTAGGACTTTTCCTTAGCATGCAGTCCGAGGATTTCACCAAGACCGACATCCCGCGAAAGAACCTGGACAACATGGCCTTGGCTCTGTTCCTGCACGACGTGGGCATGGCCAAGATTCCCGCCTTCATCCGGGACAAGACCAACAACCTGACGCCCGAGGAGCAGTCCAAGCTCCTGCAGCATCCCAAGCTTGGCTACGAAGTGCTGACCAAGATCGACGCCAAGTTCAGCGAGGCGGAAAAGGCCGTCCTGGAACATCACGAGCGCATGAACGGCTCCGGCTACCCCAACAAGCTCAAGGAAAATGAAATATCCTTCGTCGGCCGGCTCACGGGAATCGTGGACTCCTACTGCGCGATGATCACCGACAAGCCCTACGGCGAGAGCATGGACCCGGAAACCGCGGTCAAGGAGCTTGCCCGCGACGAAAAACGCTATGATCCCAAGATAACAAAATTTTTCCAATCCGAAGTGCTCGTCAAGAAGCTCCCTGTCGCCACGCGCGACATCGGCTAGCCGCCCGCGACCACACGGCCCGCCAGCAAGCCTGGCGGGCCGTTCCTTTTCTCAAGCCAAGGTCGATCGGCTAAAACGACTTGACCATCTCGCGGCTGATCTCGCTGAACAAGTCGTTTATGAGCACCACTCCGATGGGCTTGGCCCCCTCTTCCACGACGGCCCAGCGGACCTTGCTGTCCACCAGCTTGTTTAGCACCAATAATACAGGATCGTTGGGCCGCACGGTGGGGGGCCTGCGTTCCATGATGTCCTTTACGCTGCGGTGGCAGCACAGGGTGCATGCCTTGGCGAAGGCGCGGTCCCAGTCCGTCTCCTCGGCATTGCGCACGACGTCGTCGCGCAACACGCAATCCTCTATGGCGCGCAGCATGTCGCGGGCAGTGATCACGCCTGCTAGCTGACCGCTCTCCTTTATCACGATGGCGAAGTCGTCGTCGGCATGCTTGCTTATGGATTCGCGAAGTTTGGTGATGACCTCGGCCATGCTCGTCTTTTCCTCCACGACAAGGAATTCCTCGCGCATGATGTCCCAGGCTCGTTTGCGCAGCAGCATTCGGTTCTCCTCACTGATGTTTGAGCTGTCCGGCAGTGCCGGTGTCTGGTGTCTGGGGTCAGGTGTCTGGTATCTGGTGTCACGGTTCCGCATCCAGAGGCAGCGCCTTGCCGCCCGGTCCCAATGGCTGATAAGCCCTTTGCGCACTCAATCGAAATCTGCAAGCAGCGAGCCTATGTGCACGCCGCTCTTGTACGAATCCTTCTGGTAAGAGCTCTTGATGCGCCACAGGGACTGCTGCAACTGGTCAGAGGTGATGCCGTTACGCAGGGCCGTATAGGCTTCGATGAACGCGGCCAGGTTGTCGCACAGCTTGACCAGTTCGCCGTCACGCGGGTCGAAACGGTCGTCGTTGTACCATTCCTGGAGATCCTCGAAGCTGACCAGCGCCACTCCACCGTTCTGGCGCACGGTATTACCGAGTTCCTGCTCCAGGCCGTAGCCCAGGAAATACTTGAGCCGTTCGGCGATCTCCGGATGCCCTCCGGCCGACAGTCCGGCGAAAACCCGGTTCTGCAGCTCCTTCTCCTCGTATTCCCGGACGATATCGGCGATGCCCGCCACACTTCTTTTGACCGGCGAGATGATGTCGCGGGTCAGCAGCTCGGGCAGGTCGTGGAACAGTCCGGTGAAGAAATTGTTCAGTCTGCGCCCCCGGCAAGCCCCGATCTCCAGGCTGAAGAGATAGGCGAAGGCGGCCACGATGAACAGGTGCCCCAGCACCGAGGTCTCGGGTATGCGCGGAGTCTGGGACCAGCGGCGCTGAAAACGCAGCCTGCCGCAGAGCTTGGCGAAGCGGGCCAGCGCCGAGGCCTCGTCCATGAGCTCCGGCACTCCGCGCAGATCGAGATGACCATTCAGGATGGCCGTGAAATCATCCTCGATCTCGTCGAGCTCCTCGTCCCAGGGATTCAGGCCCTTGATGAGGTGAAACTCGTAGCGGCTGGCGTAAATGTGCGAGGCGTGCAGAATGCGCCCGGCCAAATCCTGCTGATCCGGCACCGCGAGGTAGTCGCGCATGCGGCCCATGAATTCCTCGCCAAGGGTCTGGATGCGCGGGGTCAGCTCCGCGAGCACCCATTCCGACAGCCGGCGGTAGTGGGCGGGGTTGGCCTTTATCTGATAGAAGACCGGCGGCTTGATGTCCGTGATGACCAGGCGGAAGAAATAGTCGAACAGGCCGCCCTCAACCAGCCGGTCGGCCAGGCTCCAGCGTTCCTCTTCCCCCAGCTCCTGGCTGTTCTCCATGTACAAGAGCCAGGCGATCATCATTTTGTGCGCCTGCTTGTCCACCTCGAACAGCTCCATGGGTCGCAGCTTGTCGTTCCAGCGCTTCATGAACGAGCCCGAAAAGACAAGTTGCAAAAGGCTCTTTCTAATACTTGGCATGACCTGATTTTTCGGTTACATCCACCCCTCGCGTCTCCCGTCCGTTACAACTTTCCCCGGCGAGACGTTCTAGCCCGTGGTCAGGCAAAGCACAAGCCCGGGTCGATTAAGGTTTTTTGTGCTTTTCAAGGCTTCGGGAGCTGGTCCCTTGACAGCGCCCGCGTTTCTGACTAAGAAGTTACCCCTTCGAGTTCTGAGCAAGGAGCTTTTCATGAAGACATATACCCCCAAGCCCCAGGATATTCAGCGCGACTGGTACATCGTCGACGCTGACGACAAGATCCTGGGCCGCCTGGCCACCCAGATCGCGCTCCGCCTGCGCGGCAAGCACAAGCCCGAGTACACGCCCTACGTGGACAACGGCGACTTCATCGTTGTGGTCAATGCCGCCAAGATCAAGGTCACCGGCAAGAAGATGACCGACAAGATCTACAAGAAGCACACCGGCCACATGGGCGGACTCAAGGAAACCCCTCTGAAGGACATGCTGGCGAAAAAGCCCGAGGATGTCATCATCCTGGCGGTCAAGGGCATGCTGCCCAAGACCCGTCTCGGCAGGGCGCTTCTCAAGAAGCTCAAAGTCTATGCCGGAACCGAACACCCGCATTCCTCCCAGCAGCCCAAGCAGCTGGAACTCGCCTAGGCGAATCACGGAGAGAGCGACATGAGCGAAGATTTCTTCTACGGCACCGGCAAGCGGAAAAACTCCGTGGCCCGTACGCGCCTGTACAAGGGCACCGGGCAGATCGTCATCAATGATCGTCCTTACGAGGAGTACTTTCCTCGCGCCACGCTGCAGATGATCATCCGTCAGCCCCTGAACCTGACCAAGCTGCTCGGCAAGGTGGATGTCAAGGTCAACGTCTGTGGCGGCGGCGTCGCCGGACAGGCCCAGGCCGTGCGCCACGGCATATCCCGCGCCCTGCTGCAGCTCGACGTGAACCTGCGCCCCGTTCTCAAGCGGGCGGGTTTCCTGACCCGCGACTCCCGCGAGAAGGAACGCAAGAAGTACGGTCAGCGCGCCGCCCGCGCCCGCTACCAGTACTCCAAGCGCTAAACCGCGCCGGGTTCCCATTCACGCGACCAATGGGGCGAAGCCGCTCGGCTTCGCCCTTTTTGTGTTTCTGCCTCATTCATCCGGCCTGTCCAAGCCGCCCGATTTGCCGGAGGAGCCATGTCCAAGAAAAAGAAGCCTATCCCCCGCCTGGTGGTCGCCGACGCCCAAGGCAACATATACGACCATCCCGACCTGACCATGCTCGTACGGCGCGGCAGCGAATTCGGACCGCCCAGGCCCGACGAGATCGTCTCCCTGCCGCCCGAGAGCAACCTGTTCATGCTCCCTGCCCGGCGGGCCGTGGGCCTCGACCCGGTAACGGGCGAAGTGCAGGTGCAGGAGGATTTCGCCGTGGCGGCCTTTGTCTGCCCCGGCTATACCCTGTCCGGCGTGGCCGCCTACATCACGGACAAGTGCGCGCCCCGGCTGCCTCTGTTCGCCTATGGCGCCGTCGGCTTCGAGAACGGCCGCTTCTGGGTCTGCGCCTCGCGCGTGGACGAGGACCAGCGGCAGGTCTTCAAGAATGTGCCCGCAGACAAGATCAAGCGCGGCGCCGAGACAATGCTCAAGCGCTACCCGGACAACCGGCTGGTGCGGCACCTGGCCACCTGTGCCCTGACCTATTGCTGCCCGGCGGCGCGCAACCTGGCCCTGGGCCGTTTCGAGTGCCCACTGCCCACTTCGCGCGGCTGCAACGCCCGCTGCATCGGCTGCATATCCCTGCAGGCCAAGGACTCCGGCTTCCCCTCCACCCAGAGCCGCATCGCCTTCACGCCTACCGCGGCCGAAATCGTGGAGATCATGCGCCACCATGCCGAACGCGAGCCCAAGCCCATATTCTCCTTCGGCCAGGGCTGCGAGGGCGAACCGCTCACGGAAGCCCCGCTCATAGCCGAGGCCGTGGCCCTGTATCGGGCGGGCGGCGGCAAGGGCACGGTCAACGTGAACACCAACGCGAGCCTGCCGCAGACCATGGAGCCCCTGGCCAAGGCCGGCCTCAACTCCATCCGCGTCAGCCTCAACTCGGCACGCCCGGCGCTGTACGAGGCCTATTACCGGCCTGTGGGCTACGCCTTCGCGGACGTGGTGGAGACCATCGCCCAGGCCAAACGGAACGGCCTGTTCGTATCCCTGAACTTCTTGTTCTTCCCGGGCGTGAGCGACAGCGAAGGCGAGGTGGAGGCCCTGACGGCCCTGGTCTCGGAACACAAGGTGGATTTCATCCAACTGCGCAACCTGAACCTTGACCCGGAACTGTACATGACCATCGCCGAGCCCTTTGCCCAGGGATCGGGCATGGGCCTGGCAAACTTCCGCAAGCGCCTCAAGGACGCCTGCCCCTGGCTGCGCTACGGCTACTTCAATCCGTATCTGGGCGCGGACGAGCCGGAGCAGGCCTAAGAGCCCGTAGAAAAACGAGCTCGCGGGCCAGGATGACCTACCGGGTGCGCTGCACCCGTCAAGTAAGGCAGATTACCCTGAGACTGGGAGAGGACGCCCCCCTCTCCCAGACCCACCCCCGCCAGGGAAATGATATCCCTGGCCCCCGTTTCATTTATGGTCGCCTTGAAGTGCTTCCGGAGAGACCCCGTGCGTTCAGACGGTCGCTGAGCTCTTCACGCAGCTGTGCTGAAGCACTGGACAGCGGCCTCTCCCGGCTGAATCAAAATTGCCTGCGATACCAGTAGCGGTACAAAGGTACAAAACCCAGTGAGCAATACAGGGCCTGCGCCGGCTCGTTGTCGACGAGCGCCTGGAGCACCACTCGCTTCGCTCCATGTCTTGCGGCCCAGGCCAGCATGTACCGGCTCAAGAGCCTGCCGATCCCCCGGCGGCGCACATCCTCCCGCACCAGCAGATCGAAGATGGCGCACAACGGCTGGTCCAGCACGACCAGGCCGCAGGCCGCGAACCGGCCGTCATGCCGTGCGGCGGCATGCAGGCAAGGCAGATCGATGCGTGAGACGATGCGCCGATGCCGTCCGACATCCTTCAGACCGGCCAGGCGGCCATGAACGGCCAGCCATTCATCCAGGTCCGGGGTTTCGGCCTCGTCCGCAGCCAATGCCGCTCCACAGTCTGAGAAAGGCTCCGGCAGGTCCAGGCCCAGTACGAGGCATGGGTCCGCCAGGGCGTAGCCGCGCTTCTCCAGCAATGCATCCAGCGGCCCGGCGTCCGGACTAAAGTCGTTGATCTTGAAGACCACGGGTAGAGCGCGCTCGGCATAGGCCGCCTCGCACTTCTGAACACTGCCTTCGAGATCCCGCTGAGGGCCTCCGAGCAGGACCACGCTGTTGGAGCGCTTGGTGTAGCCCCCGGCGAAGCGCAGCCGCCAGGAACCCAGCGCCCGCTCTTCCAGCGCCGGCCAGGCGCGCAGGAAGAAACCTTCGATTGCCGCCGCATCCATGACCGTCTCTCCGATCGGACAAGAAGAAAGGCCGTGAATACACTCCACGGCCTTTCTTTGCGTTGTGTCCGACAGGTTACCTGGAAGCCGGGAAATTGATCTGCACCTGCTCCTCGTCACCCCTGCGCTGGCGGATAGTGCCGATCTCGAAGGCCTTGACGCCATGACCAGCCAGACGATCGATGACGTCGGCCTTGCTCTTCTGATCCACGACGAGCACGAAGCCGATGGAGCAGTTGAAAATCTGGAGCATCTCTGGCCAGGTCAGCTCGCCAGTGGCCTTGAGCCAGTCGAAAACCGGCAGCATGGGCCAGGAGCCGAACTCTATCTCGCAGGACACGCTATGGGGCAGGACGCGCGGGATGTTGTCGTAGAAGCCGCCGCCCGTGATGTGGGCCATGGCCTTGACCTGTACGGTGCGCATGAGGTTCAGCACGGGCTGCACGTAGATGGCCGTCGGCGTGAGCAGCACTTCGGCCACGCTCTTGTCCGTACCCGGGAACCGGTCGTCGGGCTTGAGGCCCGACTTGTCGTAAACCTTGCGCACGAGGGAGTAGCCGTTGGAATGGATGCCGCTCGCGGCCAGGCCGATGATCGCGTCGCCCACGGCCACGCCAGCGCCCTCCACGATCTTGGAGTTGTCCACCAGCCCCACGCAGAAGCCGGACATGTCGTACTCGTCCTGGGCGTACAGGTCGGGCATTTCGGCCGTCTCGCCGCCCAGCAGGGCGCACCCCGCCTGCTTGCAGCCCTCGACCACGCCGGAGAGGATGACCTTGAGCCGCTCCACGTCCACCTTGCCGATGGCCAGGTAATCCAGGAAGAACAAAGGCCGCGCGCCCTGGACAAGAATGTCGTTGACACTCATGGCCACCAGGTCGATACCAATGGTGTCGTAGCGGCCGAAGGCGACCGTCAGCAGGAGCTTGGTTCCCACACCATCGGTGGAAGCCACCAGGACGGGCTCCTCCATGGAGGACAGGTCGGGCTTGAAGAGCCCGCCGAAGCCGCCGATCTCGGTGACGACCCCTTTGGTGAATGTGGAGCCCACCATGGCCTTGATGCCGCGCACGAAATCGTTGGCGGCGTCTATATCGACCCCGGCGGCCTTGTATGCTGAGGAGCGATCGTTCATATTTGTCTCCAAGTTCGCGTGTGAGTGTATGGAATACTATTCGAATGCATGCCTTCATAGGCCCTCTGTGAGGGAAATTCAAGGAGAGAGTGCCATGCGGACCATCGCCTGCGCCCTTGTCCTGGCGGCCCTCCTGTTCGCCGCAGGACCGGCGGATGCAGCTCAGCTCGAGGCGGCCGATAGCACGAGTACGAACGGGGAAGCCAGCGGCCCATACATAACCACGGACCCGCAGACCGGTGACCGCATCCTGGGGGTGGCGCGCCCGGCCCGGAAGAGCCAGGATTCCGACTGCTACGGACCGGTCTACGTGGTCCCGGAAATCGACGTTCCGGCCCAACAACAACCCGCCAAGCCGGTGCAGATATACCGGCCCGGCGACAAGATGCAGCCGGGCGTCTATCGCCCAGGCTCATAGCGGGAGGGGCCGGCCAAAGGAGCCAGCCATGATCGAAGCCCAGTTGTGGAAGCCCGCCTCGGACGGGAACGTGCGTTGCGAACTGTGCAACCAGTTCTGCCTTATCGAGCCGGGCGCGCGCGGCAAATGCGGCGTGCGCGAAAATCATGACGGCCGGCTCATGTCCCTGTCGGCCGACAAGGTGGCGGCCATGAACCTCGATCCCATCGAGAAGAAGCCGCTCTATCATTTCCTGCCCGGCACGACCTCCCTGTCCATCGGCACGCCTGGGTGCACCATGGCCTGCCAGTTCTGCCAGAACTATTCCCTATCCATGCCGCCCAAACAGGGCGACCCGGTGCGCGGCGAGCGCATCACCCCCGAGGCCATCGTGGAGACGGCCCTGCGCTACGAGGCCGCGAGCATTTCCTACACCTACTCCGAGCCGACCATCTTCTTCGAGCTGGCCGAGCCCTGCGGCAAACTGGCCATCGAAAAAGGGCTGAAGAACGTGTGGGTCTCCAACGGCTACATGAGCGACAAGTGCCTGGAGCGCCTGCGCGACATCGTTCATGCCGCAAACATCGACCTGAAGTCCTTCAACGACGATTTCTACCGCAACATCTGCGACGCCCGGCTCAAGCCAGTGCTCAAGAACATCGTGTCCATCAAGAAGATGGGTTGGTGGCTGGAACTGACCACCCTGCTCATTCCCGGCATGAACGACGGCGAGGAGGAACTGCGGGCCATGGCCGCCTACATCCGCGACGACGTGGGCGCGGACACTCCCTGGCACATCTCGCGCTTCCATCCGACCTACAGGCTCACGACCAAGCCCGTCACGCCTGTCGAACGCCTCGAACTGGCCTGGGAAATCGGCAAGGAGGCCGGGCTTCAGTTCGTCTACGTGGGCAATGTGCCCGGCCATGTCTCGGACCACACGACCTGCCCGGAATGCGGCTGCCTATGTCTGGACCGCAGCGGCTTCTCGGTCACGCGCAATGCGATCAAGGATGACAAGTGTCCCCAGTGCGGGCTGGAGATTCCCGGCGTGTGGCACTCGCAGGAGAGAGGCCCAGGCAGAGCGCCCAAAGGCCGCGCATCCGAATCGGCGCGCCGCCCGTCGGCATAGCTGGATTCAAGCTCGCCGGGGAACAAAACCGCCAAGCCGAAAGGCAGAGTCGCCTCTCAGCCGTCCAGCCACCCGGCTGGACGGCTGAGGAATGACGATCATGCGGCGTTTTTCATCCATGCAGAGGCATGCCCGCCTCTTGCCAGCCCAAAGGCTTTGGCGTAAACAAGCACTCCCTTAGGGAATCGGGGCGTGGCGCAGTCTGGTAGCGCGCCTGCTTTGGGAGCAGGATGCCGGGAGTTCAAATCTCTCCGCCCCGACCAGTCCAGACAATTGGGCTTTCTCCCCAGCGGAGGAAGCCTTTTTTATGGCCCACCGAGTATCTCTACCCGGCTGTCCTGGATTTCAGGCCTTCGAACCACGTTTCTATTGTGCCAACCAGGCAAGCCGGTATTCGCAGGCCTCCGCCGGCCAAGCCGGCCTCAGAGCCCGATCCGCGCCAGCGCCCTGTCCAGGTCCCCCAGGGTAATCGGCTTGGCCAGATAATCGGTCATCCCCGCAGCCAAGAAGCGCTCCCGATCCCCTTCCAAGGCATAGGCGGTCAGGGCGATGATCGGGATACCCGGGTCAGCGCCAGCGACCTCGCCCGCCCGAATCCGCCGGGTCGCCTCTTCTCCCCCCATTTCGGGCATGCGCACGTCCATGAGCACGAGGTCAAACGGCTCGCGGGATAGCGCCTCCAGAGCTTCCCGGCCGTTTTCGACAACTCTGACCCTATGGCCGCGACCCTCCAGAAGCTCCTGAGCCACAAGCTGATTGATCGGATTGTCCTCGGCCACAAGGATGCGCAGGGTACGCGCCGCCGTGGACTTTGCCTTGACGGCAATCTCCGCCTGCGGCCGATCTGCGTCCGCCTGGTCGAGTCGGATCGTGAATGTGAAGAGCGAGCCTTGCCCCGGTGTGCTCCGCACGCTTATCGTGCCGCCCATGAGCTCCACGAGCAGCTTGCTGATGGTCAATCCAAGGCCTGTTCCGCCGTATTTGGTCTGCGTTTCGAGGTTGGCCTGGCTAAAGCTCTCGAAGATGTCCTCCAGCCGATCCTCGGGGATGCCGATGCCCGTGTCGCTCACGGTGAAATGCAGACAAATTCTCCCTCCAGCCCTTTGCGGCACTGTCTCCACGTTGACCAGTATGCGCCCCTCGTGGGTAAACTTCACGGCGTTGCCCACCAGGTTCATGAGCACCTGCCGCAGGCGCACCTCATCGCCCATGAGGCGCTCGGGCACATCGGATTCGACGTAGTGGCTCATGGCCACCCCCTTGCGGCGGGCGGCGAGAGAAAACGCCCCGACCACATCCTCCACGACCTGCCGCAGCGACAAAGGGCGGGACCTCAGCTCCACCTTGCCGGACTCGATCTTCGAGAAATCGAGTATGTCGTTGATGATGTCGAGCAGGTGGTACGCCGACTTCTGGGCCAGTTCCAGGCTGCTGCGGTCCGGACATGCGGGATCCTTCAAGAGCGCCAGTTCGATCATGCCTATTATGCCGTTCATGGGCGTTCTGATCTCATGGCTCATGTTGGCCAGGAACTCGCTCTTGGCTCTATTCGCCTCATCAGCCTCCTGTTTGGCCTGGCGCAGAGCTTCCTGTGTGCGCACGGCCGACGTGACGTCTTCACTGAAGATGATTATGCCGCCGATGACCTCCGGGGCCGTATACCAGGGACGCGTTTCCCAGCGAATCCATTGCACCGAACCGTCCGCCCGCTCAAAGCGATCGGCCTCGGCGCCTTCCACCGCGCCGGCTAGACTCCTGCGGTGCACCTGTTTCCAATGCTCGGGCAGTTCGGGGAAGGTTTCGTAGTGGCTGCGGCCACGCAGATTCTCCCTGGCGAGCTTGAAATCGTTCAGCCACCTCTGGCTTGCTTCAATATAGCGCATCTGCGTGTCGAACATGGCGATGGCCACCGGAGCGTTTTCCACGAACAGACGTAATTGTCCCTCGCTCCTGCGCAGGGCCTCTTCGGCTTGCCTAATGTCGCTGATATCCCGGAAAACCACGATGCCGCCTATGATGTTTCCTTGTCTGTCGCGGATGGGGCCGGCATTGACGTGCATGGGCAGCCGTTTGCCGTTCTTATCCTCCATGTAGAAACTGTCGCCCACCACGACCCGGCTTTCGCGGACGGCCTTGGTAAGCGGCAGATCCCGCGCGTCCAGGGGCGTCTGGCGATCTGAGTCGAATATCTTCCAGCGCTCGGAATGCAACATGTCGGGGATGTCGAGCAGTTCCGCCTGCTCGCCGCCGGAAAACTCCAGGGCGTAGCGGCTGGCCATGCGGATGTGAACATCCGGGGCGTCGGCAATGACCAGGCCCTCTGGCAGGTACTCCATGATCGCCTCCAGCGTACGCCGCCCTTCCTCGGCTTCGGCCGCTCGCTTTTCGGCCTCGTTTCTGGCTTGCTGGAGTTCGGCCTCGCGCTTCTGGATGCGCCTGGCGGCATTGCAGAAATGGCTCGCAAGCCTGCCGATCTCGTCACGCGCCGGAATTGGCTCCTCAAGGGCGACTCCTCTCTCAAGCCTGCCGGCGCTCGCCTCCAAGCCGCGCAGCCGCCGCGTGAGCCCACGGGTGAACAGAAACATGCCCAAGGCTCCACCCCCCAGGCCCAGAATCAGGACAATCAGGCTGAACGGACGCTCCCACTGGTGGATCCGCTTCAGGCGCAGGCTGCGCAAGGTAAGCAGGGCCTGCTCCTCGCTACGCATGGCCTCGATCTGTCCGGTAACAGCGGCCATTGCCAGACTGCCCTTTTCCACGAGTTCCCGCAGCCGCAAGCGCTCGGGGCGCTCCTCGAGCAAGGCCAGCAGCCTGAGCCGCTCGGCCACCAGAGGCTTGAGTTCTGCCGCATATCGGAGCTGAACCGGGTTATCGCTCACCAGCATCTGGATGTCGCGCAAATGCAGGTCCATCATGCGTTTGATGTGCCGGTAGGTCTGCATGTGCTGCGGATCGCCACTCAGGGCGAAGGCTCGCAGGTCGCTCTCGGCCCGCAGAAGCTCGGTCTCGATAAGGGCTATGCTGGACAGCACGTCATTCGTATGCGCCACCAGCCTGAAAGCCTCGGTTTCCCGAATTTGAGACGCATGGAAGAGCCAAAGGGCGAGAACCATGGCCAGAAGCGGCAGGAGCAGCACGACATAACCCTTCCTACGCAGGGACCAGTTGGACCACCTGGGCAAGCCGAGACGGGCTCTGCCCGGTGGCGTGGCTGCGAAGGAAACATCTTTCTCGGCCATACTTCTCCAATCTGAGTTGGACTTATTGTAAGACTAGTTTCCGGAAATATGAAGCGGACGTCATCATCATGCAGGGTTCCGCCACCAAGCCAAGTCAAGAGGCTAACTCAATATACTCTTTACATGATTCAGCTATTATGCATTATGAAACTTGGCCAGCTTCAGTCGGAAATAGCCTTTCAGCTTGAATTCCCCCACGATTCAAACAGACTCGGACAGGCATCATGATTCGCTCTTGATGATGAATGTCCAACAGCAAAAGCTGTAACAGATCACGCTCGCCTATTCGGCCGCACAAACAACCCGCGACAGCGGCTTTGAGCAAAAAGGAAATTACTTTTATTTATCTTTAGTACGCTGTTGTTCAACTTATCAGACGGCAAGGATTGGCATCCTAAGTCCATGAGAGCCTTTATGTAAAAACATGCCATGCCATTTCCAGTATATAATAATATCAGTCATTGCACTCTATCCTGCATGCAATTATTGGCTTACCTCTTTGCGACAAGAGCCATGACGCCCAGTTAGTAGTTTTATTCAACCTAGCTGAAAGGACAATTTCACTCAATGCAAACGGACATGTATTCTGATACAATGCATGCCAGCCTTCATCCGTTGCGTTATCCGCCAGACGTCCTGGATGTTGTTAACCCTACCATTTAAGTTTGGAATGAAACTCTTGGCTTACCTGCTGAATCGGTGCTAATGGCAACTACTTCGCTTGGCTCAAGGCAGCCACGACGAAATTTTCCCATGCGAACCGAGCTGCCCACCAGGGCATAACCGAGCAGGAGGTCGATCATGATCAAGATAGCTGTTCCTTCCCGTGGCGGGCTGGTCGATGAGCACTTTGGCCACTGCGAGGCCTTCACCATCTTCAGCGTGAACAACGGCCAGGAAATCATCGGCGAGGAAAGACTGACCCCTCCTCCGGGCTGCGGCTGCAAGTCGAACATCATCCCGGTGCTGGTCCAAATGGGCGTCACGGTTCTCGTGGCCGGCAACATGGGCGAAGGAGCAGTCGTCCGGCTTCAGCAGAGCGGCATACAGGTCGTGCGCGGAGCTTCCGGGCCTGTACGCGATGCGGTACAAGCCTTCCTTGGCGGGCAGCTTCAGGACCGTCAGGAAGTCTGCCTTGAGCACGGCCATCATAGCTGCCACGGCGAGTAGCCGAAGGCGACGGGCATCCAGGCTCCGGAGCCGAGAGCCTTCCGAAAGGCGGCTGCAGGCCGCGTCCGCATAGTCTGTTCATCTGGGCGGGACGCTCCCGCAAAGCGGATCGTTTCCCTGAGCCAAGGACAGCAAGGACTTGCCGCACTCTTGCGGCAAGTCCTTAATTACTATAGCCATCCCTTAACCATGTGCGTTCATTCTGCTCTATCCGTTCCGGGTGAGCCGTGATCTACCTGCAACTGCTTGGTTGGACGTTCGGCATCCTTGCCCTGCTCGGCTTTCTTGTCGGGCGGCGCAACTTCTCCGAAGTCGTTTTCCGGTTGCCGGCCGTCGCACAAAATCCCTGGCACCGGCTTTCCGTGTTTACCGCTGTCTGCCTGGAGTGTTCCTGGTCATGCTCGCCAGGCCTCACGAAGGCTCGCACGAAATAACGGGCACATCCGAGCCTGACGGCACTGCATCGGCGCCGACCGCGCGGGGATACATGATGGCGTAATCGCATGAACCGCTGTCATAGGCGGAAGGTCTGCTGAAAGCCGGCAGCAAGGCCGCTTTGCAGACAGTGGAGTCCCTTGGGACGGCGCGCAGGCTGCCGACGGGAACCGAGGAGCCCCTCTGGGATCAGGACGTGACTCACGGTCCCGTCGAGTTTCCGATACCCGGCGAAGAGGTTCCGTACAGGACCAGACTCCAAGCCGTGAAGTGCAATTTCTGAGAACAGGCCGGCTGACCCCGGCAGATGCGACCGCAGCAATGCCCATTGGAATCCTCTTCAAGACATTGAGACGCCTTGCCGGGCTAAAGCCGGGCTTGCGGCCTATCCACATTCTGATACCAGCCGTGTTCGTCATGGTCCTGCTTTTGGTTCGCATCCTGATTCCCGACGCGCACCTGTCGAGGCTGCCCGTATCTGTGGCCAACGAGACTGCACGGCCCGCTCCGACCCAGGAAACCGTCCTGCGGGGTGTCCCCGAAGCACTGATGGTTGACCAGGCCGTCGAGCCTGCCACGGATGACGAGATGGAAAACGGCGGGTCGAAGCAGTCAGAAAAGCGACAGGGGCAAGCCGTAGGCGGATCGATACGCGGAAACGTGCAAAGCAGGATTTTCCACCTGCCAGGATGCCGCAACTACGACTGCAAGTCCTGCACTCAGCTATTCAACAGTCGAGATGCAGCCCTGGCTGCAGGATATCGGCCCTGCAAGCAGTGTGCGGCGGCCAGTCCCGGTTCGACCGGCGGCTCTGCTCAGTAGATCATGTGCGCCACGACCGCACCGCCGATGAAGAAGCACGCAAGGGCCACCCAACTCGAAATCGCCAGTTGCATGGTTCCGGAGATGCCGTGGCCGCTGGTGCAGCCGCCGGCCACGCGGGCGCCGAAGCCCATGATCGCCCCTCCTATCAAAGCCGTGATCAACCGCGGCAGAAGCTCCGGGCCGTGCGCGGCCAGCCACAGGGGCGGCACCCATTCGGGCCGGAAATCCGTGGACAACTGGGCTGAAACAAACGACCCGATAACCATGCCGATCAACAACATGAGCCCCCAGCCCACGCGCGGCGGGTTTTTCCGGTAGTATTCCCGCTCTTTGGGCTTGCCGCCGGGCACGGCCTTCTCGGCCATGCCGGCGACAGTGGTGTAGGCGCTGGAGGCCCCCAGGGTGCGGTCCGAAACGACAAGGGCCAGACAGTTGAGCAGGCCGATGAGCAGGCCGACGATGTAGGGCGACCATGGACGCAAGGTCCAGACGGACTCGTGCATGATCCCGCCCGCGGGATCGGCGCCGGCGGCCCAGGCCTGCCCTGCCAGGACGGCAGCTGCCATGCAGAACAACGTGGCGAGCACTCGCTTCATGCGGCCTCCCGCTTACCGGAATGGCCCGGCTCGACTATGGGGCAGCCGTAGGATTGGCAGGCTGCCATGGAGCCCAGGTTGTCCTCCACGTGTTCGAAACCATGGCGTTTGAGGATGGAGGCGGCGATGACGGCCCGCTGGCCGCTGCCGCAGAAGGTCGTCACCGGCTTGTCCCTGGGGATCTCTGTCAGCCGGTTCGGCAGATCACCCAAAAAGATATGCCTGGCGCCGGGCAGCATGCCCTCTTCCACCTCTTCCCGCTTGCGCACGTCCAGCAGAGTGAAGTCTTCGTCCGCCTGGATGCGCCGCACCAGCTCGCGCACATTGACGGCCGGAATGCTGTCGTATTCCCGCCCGGCCGTTTCCCAGCCCGTCAGGCCGCCTGCGAGCCAGCCTTCCACCCGGTCGTAGCCCATGCGCAGAAGCTGCGTGCGAGCCGAGCGCATCTCCTCCAGGTTCTCGGACACGAGATGGATCGGCTGCCCGTAATCCAGCAGGAATCCTGCATAGCCCGAGATCAATTGTTCTGGAATGGCCAGGCTGCCGGGCACGAACGCGCCGGCAATGGCTTCGGGGCTGCGCACATCCACGATCTGCGTGCCGCCTTTGGCCGCAAGGTCCGCGAACTCCTGGACGCCCAAGGGCCGGGGCTCCCGGATCTCGCATAAAGGTGTATCCGAACCCTTGGCGTTCAGCTCCTCCATCTTGCGGAAGTACGGCGGAAACTCGTGATGCTCATTCGCCTTGCGCCGCACGAAAGCCTCCCGCCCCATCTGCAAGGCCGGATTGCGCCTGCGCTCGTAGCCGAGTGTTGAGAACTCGCGCGGGGCCATTCCGCTGCCGCAAACCGAACCTGCGCCGTGAGCCGGATAGAGAATGACATGATCCCCCAATGGCAGGAGCTTGCCGAAGATGGAATCATACAGCAGACCGGCCACTTCCTCGCGGCGATCCGGGAAAAAATCCGTGCGGCCCACGTCGCCGATGAACAAGGCATCGCCAGTGAACACGGCGACCGGATCCTCTCCGCTGGACATGTCGCGCAGCACCAGGGAGATGGAATCAAAGGTGTGTCCGGGCGTCTCCAACACCGTGAGGCGCAGATCGCCTATGTCGAACGTCTCGCCTTCGGAGACCGGAGCACCGAACTCGAAGGGAAAGCCCTTGCCATGCAGGATGCGGGCGCCAGTGCGTCGGGCCAGTTCGCGGGAGCCTGTCACATAGTCCTCGTTGCGGTGCGTCTCGAAGATGTGCGAGATGCTCGCGCCGTGCTGTCTGGCCAGATCGACATACGCCTGGCAGTCCCTGCGGGAGTCGATGACAGCCGCCTGGCCTTTGTGGATGAGCATGTAGGACAGATGGGCCAGGTAGTCGGAACGTATCGTCTCAAGGATCATGGCGCTCATGGTTCCTCCCGGGTTTTGGACCAGTCAGCCTCGGCAGCCGCCGGCGGCTTCAAAGGCATGTCGGCCGGAACGGCCCAGCGGCTCCGGCATGACTCGGCTGCCGCTCGGCCCATGAAACCGATTTTCATTCCCAGGGTATCTCGAAACGCTCATTCGCGCACGTGAAAACGCGCCGTAGACAACTCCGATCCATCCCCGGAGTCCGGCTCTCCCTAAGCCGGAAGCCGGGCATGCCCGGCACATGCAAACCTGTTCATCACGGCACACGCCAAATGCACTCGCCAGGATATAAATCAACCGAGCAGCTATTCATAGACCAAGACGAATACATATCAGCGCACCTTTTCTGACAGGTGGTTTTCCGTGGTGTTTGATAAATACAAAACGTTCCTCCGCTGACCAGGGCGCTCCACAACATGCAATCCATCATGAAGGTTCGCCCATTGCATTTAATTGACGATATTGACTTAATGGATAGCGCACTTTAATCTGATAAAATACACATTACGGACGGCATGGACATGCCCTGGAAAAGTGCTTCGATCAGATTTCTGCGCTTTTTCGTGCTGGGGCTCAGCCTGGCCGGGTTGCTCGCGCTTGGCCTGCTCGCATGGGAGGCCCTGCGCACATGGCGTCAAGGTCCCATACTCATCGGCTTTTCCGGACAGCTTTCCGGCAGGTACAGCGACCTGGGCGTGCAGGGGCGCAACGGTGCGCAATTGGCCGTGGAGCACATCAATGCCGCCCATGGAGTCCTGGCCCGCCCTCTGCGGCTGTTGGCCATGGACGACCTGAGCACGCCCGAGGGAGCCCTGGCCGCGGACAAGGCCCTCATCGACGCCGGCGTGGTCGCCATCGTGGGCCACATGACCAGCTCACAGAGCATGGCGGCCCTGCCGCTGGCCAATGTGACGCGTACCGTGCTGTTCAGCCCGACGACATCGACCCCCTTGCTGGCCGGCACCCAGGACTATTTCTTTCGCAATTCCCCAGTAAGCACCCGGGCGGCTGCATTCCTGGCCGAACATGTGCGCCATACCCTGGGCCTCGGGCGCACCGCCGTGATTTATGACGAACGCAATGCAGAATTCAGCCTGGCCTATGCCACGGCTTTCGCGGAACGCTTCCAGGAGTTGGCAGGCACGGTCGTCAAGCGGATCTCCATTGAGCCGGGCGGCCTTGACGCTCACGAGAGAACCCTGCGCGAGCTGACCGGCCATCCCATCGAGGCATTGCTCATTGTCGCCTCGGCCCGCGACACGGCAAGCTTGGCACAGCACGCCGCCCAGCTCTTGCCCCACGCCCGTTTCCTGGCCGCCGACTGGGCCTGCTCCGAGACCCTGCTGCGCCATGGCGGCCGGCAGGTGGAAGGCATGCTCATCGCCGTGTCCTCCCTGACTGGCGAAAGGAGCCCGAACCTTGAAGACTTCCAGCGCAGCTTTTTCGCACGCTTCGGTGTTCAGCCGACCTTCGCGGCCGAGCGCGCCTACGATGCGGTGTTCATCCTGGCCGAGGCCCTGCGGCGGTGCGCAGGGACGCGCGAGGGACTGCCCGAGGCGCTCCTGACCATACAGGACTTCCAGACCCTCTCGGGCACACTGAGCCTGGACAGGTACGGCGATGCGGAGAGTCAAGTTTCCATGCTGCGCGTGCAGAACGGCCGTTTCGTGCGGATCGACTGACAGATGTCCTGGTCCGCCATCTTTTCTTGGTTGCGGCGGTTGACCGCCCCCCGCAGGACCGACAAGCGGAACGCCCTGGAACAACTGAGCGCGCTGCAGGGCAGAATCCGCAAGACGCTCGAGACCATGAGCGAGCGCGAGCTGCTCCTCACGGAAAAGAACAAGGAGCAGAAGCTCCTGCTCGACAATATAGATCTGCAGGTCTGGTTCCTGCGCGAACCGAACCTCTATGGCGCGGTCAATCAGGCGCATGCCGCGTTCATGGGGCCGGACAAGGCCCAACTGGAACACCGCAGGCTCAGGGCTTTCCTGCCGCCGGAGGAGGCGGAGCGCTTCGCGCTCCACAACGCCACGGTCTTCAGATTCCGCGAGCCCGTGAGCCTCAGTTCGTTCCAGCAGGATGCCCTGGGCCGCAAACGCATCCTGTCCATCCGCATGATTCCCAAGCTGAGTTCCGACGGCGGGATCGAATACGTCATCTGCACGGCCGATGACATCACCGAGCGCATTGCCGCCGAGGAGCGCCTGCGCCGGAGCGAGGAACGCTTCCGCGGCATGTTCGAATCCATCCAGGACGTGTACTACCATACGGACCCGGACGGGGTGATCACATTGATCAGCCCCTCCGCGGAGACGCTGCTCGGGTATTCGCCTCACGAGATGGTGGGAAGATCGTCATTCGACTACTGGGCCAAGAAGCAAGAAGCCGTCTTGTTCAAGCCTCTGCTGGACGCCCGGCGCGTCATTCGCGATGCGACCATCCTTCTGCGCCACAAAAGCGGTCAGATCATCCCGATCTCGATGAGTTGCCGCCCCGAGCTTGGGCCGGACGGTTCGCTCCTCGGCATTTCGGGCATACTGCGCGACATCTCCGAACGCGTGAGCATCGAGGAGCGCCTGCGGGCGTCCCTCAAGGAAAAGGATGTCATGCTCACGGAAATACACCACAGGGTGAAGAACAATCTTCAGGTCATCTCCAGCCTGCTGCAGCTGCAGAGCAGCCAAGCCGGCGACCCGCGGCTGGAAGCGCTCTTCGCCGAGAGCCAGAACCGAATCCTGTCCATGGCCTATGTTCACGAAGAGCTTTATAGATCCGGCGACCTTGCGCACATCAACCTCAAGGACTATGCTCAACGGCTGGCGCATCGTCTGATCCATGCGCTGACGCGCACTCGGGGCATCGGCCTGGAGCTGGCTTTGCAAGATATGCAGGTCACCATCGATCAAGCCGTGCCCTGCGGCCTTATCCTCAACGAACTGATTTCCAATGCCCTGGAACACGCCTTCGAAGAGCACCAGCAGGGACGCATCGCCGTTAGCGTATCCCTTGACCAGGGGCGAGCAAGACTTATGGTGTCGGACGACGGCAAGGGTGTCCCGGCCGACTTCGATCTCTCTACGTCGCAAAGCCTGGGCCTGCAGCTCGTCGTGCGCCTGGCCAGGCAGCTCCGGGGCCGCGTGGTGCTTGATTCGCGACCCGGACAGGGCGCGAGCTTCAGTGTCGAGTTCCCCCTGCAGGCAAAGCCCTGATCCGGCATCGACACGTCTTCGTCATCAGATTATCCGTTGACTTCCGGCCGGGACGTGGTATCCCACGCCTCGCCCTGCGCCAGACTTACCCATTTACCCGCGCATTCCTTTTTCATCCCGAGGATTCCCATGAAAGCTACCGCCACTAACGACAATATCCGCAATATCGCCATCATCGCCCACGTCGACCACGGCAAGACCACGCTGGTGGACGGCCTGTTCCGCCAAAGCGGCCTGTTCCGTGAAAACCAGGCGGTCAGCGATCGAGTCATGGACTCCATGGATCTTGAGCGCGAAAGGGGCATCACCATCGCGGCCAAGAACTGCTCCGTGCTGTGGAAGGGCGTGAAAATCAACATCCTGGACACGCCGGGCCACGCCGACTTCGGCGGCGAGGTCGAGCGCGCCCTGTCCATGGTGGACGGCGCCATCCTCCTGGTGGACGCATCCGAAGGCCCGCTGCCCCAGACGCGCTTCGTGCTCAAGAAGGCCCTGGACCGTGGCTTGTCCATCATCGTCGTGGTCAACAAGATCGACCGCAAGGACGCCCGGCCCCAGGAAGTGCTCAACGAAGTCTACGACCTGTTCATCGACCTGGACGCCCAGGAAGACCAGCTCGACTTCCCGGTCATCTACGCCATCGGCCGCGAGGGCAAGGCTTCCCGCGACCTGGACAACATGGGCGAGAACCTGCACGTGCTCTTCGACGAGATCCTGGCAACGATGCCAGCCCCGCGCTTCGACCCCGAAGCGCCCTTCCAGATGCTCGTCTCGGACCTGGGCTACTCCGACTACCTGGGCCGGCTGGCCGTGGGCAAGATCGTCAGCGGCCGCGTGCACACCTCCGACCAGCTCGTGCGCATCGGGCCCGACGAAGCGTTGCAGCCCCTGCGCGTGACCAAGCTGCAGTCCTACCAGGGCGTGAGCTTCGCGGAGATAGAAGAAGCCATGGCCGGCGACATCATCGTGCTCTCCGGCCTGGAGGACGTGATGATCGGCGACACCATCTGCCACAAGGACGCGCCCAAGGCCCTGCCGCGCATACGCGTGGACGAGCCCACGGTGTCCATGCGCTTCTCCATCAACACGTCGCCCCTGGCCGGACGCGAGGGCAAGCACGTGACCGGCAGCAAGATCCGCGAGCGGCTGGTCAAGGAAACCCTGCGCAACGTGTCCATCCGCGTGGAGGAAGCCGAGGAGCGCGACAGCTTCATCGTCAAGGGACGCGGCGAGTTCCAGATGGCCATCCTGGTGGAGACCATGCGCCGCGAAGGATTCGAGCTCGGCGTGGGCCGGCCCGAGGTCATCTACCGCTACGAGAACGGCAAGAAGCTCGAACCCATGGAGCACCTCTACATTGACTGCGCGGAAAACTACATGGGCGTGGTCACCGAGAAGCTTTCCCAGCGCAAGGGCAAGATGATCAACCTGGTCAACCACGGCACGGGCCGCGTGCGCATGGAGTTCTCCGTGCCCTCACGCTCGCTCATCGGTTACCGCGACGAGTTCCTGACCGACACCAAGGGCACCGGCATCATGAACTCGCTGTTCGACGGCTATGACGAGTACCGCGGCGACTTCCCGACCCGCCACTCCGGCTCCATCGTGGCCGACCGCTCCGGCGTGGGCGTGGCCTACGGCCTGTTCAACCTGGAGCCGCGCGGCGAGCTGTTCATCTCGCCCGGCGACCCGATCTACGAAGGCATGATCGTCGGCGAGCACAACCGGGACAACGACATCGACGTGAACCCGGCCAAGGAAAAGAAGCTCACCAACATGCGCGCCTCGGGCCGCGACGAGAATATCATCGCCACGCCCGTGCGGCCCATGACCCTGGAGCGCGCCATCCACTTCATCCGCGAGGACGAAATGGTGGAAATCACGCCCCAGTCCATCCGCCTGCGCAAGGCCATCCTGCCCGCGGCCAAGCGCCACACGCTGCTCGGCGCGAAGAAGAAGGCCGCCGAGGGCAAGTAGCCGAGGCAGTTTTCACTACAATTTCAGTGTGATTGAATGCCCGCCCGCCAGGTTTCGACCTGGCGGGCTTTTCTTATGCGTCGAACCATCCGTCGAATGTAAGGCTGTCAGGCCGCTCCCGGTGCGACTGCTCCTTGCGGCGTTCCTCAAGAGCCTGCCTGATGACCACGGCCTGATTGCGCTGCTCGTCCTTGGCGCCATACAGAAGCGTCACGTCTCCGGCCTCAATCTCACGCGCCAGGCGGTCCAGAATTTCACGGCGCTCGGGCGCGTCCAGCTCTCTTTGATAGCGGGCCTGGAATTCTTCCCACCGGGCGGGATCATGATTGAACCACTTGCACAGTTCGGCGCTGGGCGCCAGGACCTTGAGCCACTCGTCCAGGCTAGCATCCGTCTTGCGCACGCCGCGCGGCCAGATGCGGTCCACGAGATAGCGCCTGCCGTCGTCAGGATCAGGCTGATTGTAGATGCGTTTGAGCTTCAGCATACATGGTTCTCGAACCGCCGATTACAGACGGTCGGGCAAGGGTTGATCCTCCTGGGCCTTGGCCGCGCTTTCCGGCAACAGCAAGGTCAGGGCGTGCGGCAGGATGCGAAAGCGCAGGGGCGGAGCCAGGTGGGTCAGTTCGCCGTCCAGGGTGGCGCGCACCCTGCGGCGGTTCACGCGCACCGTGCACTCCGGCAGGAGGAATAGCCGGAAGTCCCGCTCGGGGTCCAGGCGTCCGCGAAAGGTGCGCAGGGCCGAGGCCACGAGCCCCATGCGCCCCAGCCGGCGGCCGAGGATCAGGGCCAGCAGGCCGTCGCTCAAGGAAGCCAGATGAGTCGGCACGGTCAGGGGGTTCAAGGCGCTCAGGCTGTTTCCGGCCATGAAGAAGGGCGTGCGCAGGACTTCGCGCCGGCCCTCGTGCAGAACCTCCACCAGGAGCACCGGAAAGCGCACCAGGCTTTTGAGCAACGCCCAGGCGATGGCCAGCGGCTTGAACCAGCCCTGCGAATGTTGCAGCCGGATGCGCTCGCGCACGAAGCGGGGATGGATGCCCAGGGTGCAGTGGCTGACGAAGAAGCGGCCGTTGACCTCCATGGCGTCCACGGGGCCGAAATGTCCGACGGCCATGACCGCCACCGCGCCGTCTATATCCAGGGGGATGTTCAGCAGGCGGGCGAAATAGTTCCAGGTGCCCATGGGCAGCACGGCCATGGGCTTTCTCGCCCGGGCCAGGATGCGCGCGGCAGTGCCTATGCTGCCGTCTCCACCGCCCGCGGCCACGGCATCGCATGGGCCAAGGGCCGCGTTTTTGACTGCGGTCGCGAACTCCCCGGCCCGGACAAGCTCGATGTCGGCCTGAATGGCATGTCGGGCAAAGGCTTGCTCCAGGGCCACGACGATGTCCGCGCGTTCACCGGCCGGAGTGATGCCGGCCCCGGCGTTGATCACCGCTTTTATGCGCAAGGGGCGCGATGAAGGCCCGGCTGGACGGCCTTGAGCGGCCTGCGGCCCAGCGTCGCCATTGTCCGCTTTCAACTTTCCCTGCCTGTCTGATATCCGGCCTGACGCAGCATGTCCGCCACTTCCTCGCGGCTCAGGTCCCGCCAGTTGCGGTAGGCCGAGGCCACGGCAAAGGGGTAATAATCCTGAATGCTGATGCAGTAAACGGCATCGCTAATGTCCGCCATGCGCCTGGCGGTTTCCAGTGGGGCCGTGGGAACGGCCACGACGACGCCCACGGCTCCGCGGGCGCGCAGATCGCGCACTGCCGCCTGCATGGTGTAGCCCGAGGCCAGACCGTCATCGACGATGACGGCCGTGCGACCATGCATGTCCGGCAGCGGCCGGCCGCCGCGCAGCAGGGCGTTGCGCCGAGCCAGCTCTTCCTCCACCCTGCCCTGCTCCACGTCGATTTCGGCCTTCGTGAGCCCCAGGCGCGACACCAGCGGCTCGTTGAGCAGCACCTCGCCGCCCATGGCCATGGCTCCGAAGCCGGCCTCGGTATTGCCGGGTATTTGCAGCTTGCGCGCGATGATCAGATCCAGGGGCAGCCGAAGATGCGAGGCGACCTCAAGGGCCACGGGCACGCCGCCCGATGGAATGGCCAGCACGAGCCCGCCGGGCAATCTCTCGTATTCCGGAACCAGAAGCTCCGCCAGCATGCGTCCGGCCTCGACGCGATCCGCGAACACTCCGTCGCGGTTCCTGTATTCCTCGCTCTCGAAGACTCGCCCCGACATCATGTACCTCGCTTGCGGCAAGCGCTTGTCTTTTGTCACCAATTGGCGATACACAGCAAGTATACCGCAGTGGGCGGAAAAAAGACAGCAGCGAAGACATGATGCGTGAAACCAAGCGAACCGCGCCGCCAGCCGGGGTGCAGTTCATCGACGAGACAAGCGGGCCGCGACTCGTGTTCCGGGGGCGTCTCGACAGCCACGGAGTGGCCTCGGTCTGGAACGAAGCGCTGCATTTGACCGAGGCTTCCGCCGGTCGCGACATCAGGGCCGACGCCTCGGGCGTGGACTACCTGGACGGCTCCGGCGCTTCACTGCTCCTGCGCCTGGAGCTTGCCGCGCGGGATGCTGGCGGCAGGCTGCTGATCCATGGTCTGGCCGAAGAAGCGGCCAGGCTGCTGGAGCTTTATAGACGGGAAATGCCCAAGCAAAACGCGTCCGAAGCGCCGCGCCGAGCCGGCTTCGTGCAGGAGGTGGGACTCCGGACCGCCGAGGCGGCGAACAACTTCTCGAATTTCTTGAGCTTCGTGGGCCAGTGCACCGCCGCCCTCGCCTCCGCGATGCGGCATCCCCGCCTGGTGCGCTGGAAGGACGTGCTGGCCGTGGCCGAAGAGGCCGGAGTCAGCAGCCTGCCCATAATCGCGCTCGTCGGCGTGCTCCTGGGCCTGGTGCTGGCCTTCCAGTCCGCTGTGCCCATGAAGCGCTTCGGAGCGGAAATCTTCGTGGCCGACCTGCTGGGCCTGTCCATGTTCCGCGAACTGGGCACCCTGACCACGTCCATTCTCCTGGCCGGCCGCTCGGGCTCCGCCTTCGCCGCCGAGATCGGCACCATGAAGGTCAACGAGGAGGTCAACGCCCTGCAGACCATGGGCATCAGCCCGGTTCAGTTCCTGGCCATCCCGCGCCTCATCGCCACGCTCCTGGTCGCGCCCATCCTGACCACCTTCTTCAATCTCTTCGCCCTGGCCGGCGGAGCCGTGGTGGTCATGGGCTTCGGCTATCCGCTCGTCACCTACATCAACCGCATCCTGTACATGGTCACCCTGCTGGACATCGCCGGCGGCCTGCTCAAGGCCGCGGCCTTCAGCATCATCGTGGCGGCGGTCGGCTGCCAGAAGGGCATGGCCACGGGCACGGGAGCAAGCTCCGTGGGCAGATCGACAACCTCGGCCGTGGTCATGGGCTTGGTGCTCATCGCCGTGGCCGACGGCATCTTCGCCGTGGTCTTCTTCGCCCTGGGGATATGAGCATGGCCGAGCACAGGCACGAAGACGAGATCATCAGGGTTCGCGGCCTCACGGCGGCCTACGGCGGCAAGCCGGTGCTCAAGGACATCGACTTCCGCGTGCGCAGGGGCGAGGTGTTCGTCATCCTGGGCGGCTCCGGCAGCGGCAAGAGCACGCTGCTCAAGCACATCATCGGGCTGCATGCGCCGGTATCCGGCGAAATCCTCATCGACGGGGAGGACATGGTATCGGCGGACGAGGCCGCGCACAGGCGTATTCTGAGCAAGATCGGCGTGTCATACCAGTCGGGCGCCCTGTTCGGCTCCATGACCGTGCGGGAGAACATACGGCTGCCCATGGAGGAGTTCACGCGGCTGCCGCGCGAGGCCATGGACTTCATCATCGAAATCAAGCTGGCCCTGGTCGGCCTGGCCGGCACGGGCGGGCTCATGCCCGCCGAGCTGTCCGGAGGCATGCAGAAACGCGCGGCCATCGCCAGGGCCCTGGCCCTTGACCCGAAAATCGTCTTTCTGGACGAGCCGTCGGCCGGGCTGGATCCCATCACCTCCGCCGAACTGGACCAGCTCATTTTGCGCCTGCGGGACAGCCTGGGCATCACCTTCGTGGTGGTCACCCACGAACTGCCTTCCATTTACACTATCGCCGACAGGGTGGTAATGCTCTCCAGGGAAACGAAATCCATCGTGGCCGAGGGCCATCCCCGAGAACTCCGCGACAACTCGGACAACGAGTGGGTCAGACGCTTTTTCAAACGCGAAGCCGAGCAAACATAGATGGCCACCGACAGCAGATACTTCAGACTCGGCCTGTTCGTTCTCGTGGGCCTGCTGCTTATGGCCGGGCTAGCCATAGCCTTCGGCCTGGGCACCCTCTTCACGGAGACAATCCCCGCCGAGAGCTACTTCAACGAGTCCGTGGAGGGGCTGGAGCAAGGCTCGCCGGTGAAATTCCGAGGAGTGAACATCGGCAGCGTATCCGAGATCGGCTTTCTGCCCGATGCCTATCCTGACGCCCAAGGCTCCGCCGAACGCTACGTGCTGGTGCGCATGGACATCCGGCAACGCGTGGCCAAGACCCTGACCGCCGAGGAATTGGGCAAGAACCTGGATGAGCGCATCTCCCGCGGCCTGCGCGCCCGACTGACCAGACAGGGCCTTACCGGCGTGGCCTACCTGGAGATCGACTATCTCGATCCCGCACGAAATCCGGTTCTGCCCATCGACTGGCGGCCCGAGGCCTTGTACATCCCCTCGGCGCCCAGCACCTTCAGCCGACTGGAAGGAGCCATCGGCAACATTTCCACCACCTTGGACGAAATCGCCCGCATCGATTTCGTGGGGCTCGTCAATTCGATCAACTCAGTCATGGCCACCCTGGACCAGACCCTCAAGGAAGCCAATGTAGGCAGCCTGGGAGAGCTCCTGACCCAAAACCTCACCGAACTGCGCGCTACCATCCGTGAGGCCAATGCCCTGATTTCGGCCCCGGAGACCTCGGCTATCATCACCGATGCGGCCAAAGCCATGGCCAGCATGCGGCGCATGTCCGAGGGAGCCGAGGAGGACGTGCTGACCCTGGCCCGCAACCTGCGCAAGAGCTCCGAGAGCATAGGCCGGACCTCCGAAGCCTTGGACCAGCTGCTGTCCGATCCCGACTTCAGGCGAGGCCTGAACCAGGTCCCGGAAGTCATGGAAAGCATCCTGGCCACCACCGGCGAATTCAGCCGCACGGCCAAACGCCTGAGCAGCGTGGCCGGGAACATAAGCGACCTGACCCTGAGCCAGCGTCAGAACCTGGAGTCCGCGCTGGGCAACCTGAACATGCTGATGGAAAACCTCAACGCCCTGGTCGAGGACCTGCGCCAGAACCCGTCGCGCGCCCTGTTCGGGCGGCCGCCGGCCCAGGCGCAAACCCCCTTCGAAAACAGATGACACAGACACGCGGCCTCACCATACCCATGCTCGCCCTGGCTCTCTCCGCCACGGCCGTATTGCTGTCAGGCTGTCTCGGTGCCCTACGGCAGGAGCCGGAGCCCAAGAGCTACTACGTGATCGAGGCCCGCCAGGCGGAGCAACTTCACACGGCCAGACCCGCTCTGCAGGGCACCTTGCAGGTGCGCGATATCCGCGTGGCTCCGCCCTTCAACACACGCAGCCTGACCTACCGCTCCGGCCAGTCGGAATACTCCGCCGACTACTACCACCTGTACCTGGCCCAACCGGGCGATCTCGTGACCCAGCAGGTGCGCGCCTGGCTGGGCCAAAGCGGGCTTTTCCAGAGCGTGGCCCTGCCCGGCAGCGGCCTGAACGCCGATTTCATTCTCGAGGGTCTGGTAACCGAGCTGTACGGAGACTTCCGGGACGATGAGAACGCCAGGGCCGTGGTCGCGGCGCAGTTCTTTCTGTTGGATGACCGCGGATTCAGGCGCGACATAATCCTTAACCGCTCGTATCGACGGGAGACACGGCTTCCCGAGCGCTCGCCCGAAGGTCTCATGGCGGCCATGAACCAGGCATTCTCCGACGTTCTACAGGCTCTATCAGCCGACATGCAGGTCTTGAACGCCACTCGCTGAAGGGACTGTCCGCATTCCCGAGAGCGAAACGAACTCGCTTCAACCCGTTATAACGTCAGGAAGCGCGGGCCTACTTGGGCCTCTCTTGTGCAACCGCCCTCACTCGTGCCTTACATGTGGAGGGAAGCACGGACGCGCACCTGAACGTCTTGCCATCGATTCGAGTTGTGCTAGGATGCGCCTGAAACCTTCCAACCCTCTGAAGAGAAAGGAGACTATCATGGCCAACAGTGGCGAGACCTACAAGTGTGACGTGTGCGGGCAGGTGGTCAAGGTCGAGAAGGGCGGCGCCGGCACCCTCGTGTGTTGCGACCAGCCCATGAAGAAGACGAGCTAGGCTGCCGTCCGGCATGGGCACGGCCCCTTTTCTTGCATGCCGCGCCCGCCAGTCCCGCCAGGATTACCAACTAGCGGGCGAACTGGTCGTCGGACATCCTGCACGCCAGCCTTCCCAAGCCGGCAGGCACATGGGGGCCATACTCCGATAGATGGTCGATCAGCGACACGTCGCGTGCGCGATGTGTCGCTGATCGACGTTTCGACTTCAGCCCATGCGGGCTACTATTTCGTGATGGTTGACCAGGATGCGGCTGACGTACGTCACCGTTGATTCAATGGGCGGAAGGCGGCCGTAGGGCTCGTAGCAGCCCACGTCCCGTGTGCTGGACAGGCCGGCGTGATAGCTGGCGGCGGCGGCGATTATGTTGCCGCTGCGGGCGCGCAGCCCCTCGGCCAGCATGCGCACCATGGACGAGCACGGCTCCCGGTAGAAGACGCGGCCGTCGAATCTCTTGAGGTAGCTGCTATCCTCCTTGCGGAAGATGTCGCGACCCTCGAAGTTCGCGCGCATGTATTCCGTGAAATCGTTCCGCGCCGCGTCCAACTCCCGGTTGAGCGTCTCGGCCTTTTCCAGGTACTCCAGGTAGCGCTCGGCCTTGGTCGTGCCGCCGTCCAGAATCTCCCTGAGCGTCTCGCGCCAAGTTTTCTCCCCAGCCTTTTCCGGAGGCAATATGCCTTCAGCCGCGTATGACTTGCGCAGATCGCTCAGCTTGCTCCTGACCTGCAGGTAGTCGCCGTAGCGCGGGGCGAGCTCGGTCTTGACAAATGGGGGGGCGAAGTGCTCGGGCTTGTCGCCGACCACGAGCATGCCATACTCTCGGGCCGTGTTTGGGATGAACTGGCACGGGCCCACGGCGAAAGCCCAGGAAATGGCGAATTCATAGAAAAAGGACTCGGCCATCATCTGGGCCATGACCCAGGCCGGGTCCATGGGCCAGATGCCGACGTGCTGATCCACGCCGGCCAGAACCCAGTGGGCCAGATTGTAAACACGTTTCTCCAGGTCCACCTGGTCGGGCCGCTTGCCCCATATGGGCATGTTGCGGCCTCCGTAGCCCTGCTCCACGAACTTGAGCGTGGCCGTCGTCAGCTTGATGCGATAGGCGTCGCGGGATATGCTCGCGAAAGGATTGTAGTTCCCGGGGATTACGATGTTCACCCGCCCGCCGGCTTCGGTGAGCCCTCGCGAAGGGCCCTTGGAAGCCAGAGCCGCGGCGGGGGACAACAGAGGTGCCGCGGCGGCGATGGCGAGCGTGGAAAGGACTTGGCGTCGGGACAGGCCGGTCCCGGCGCTTGCGGCCGTAGGCTCATTGTGCGAAGGCATGGACTTCCCTTGGAGCATTGCGCCCCCTGCTGCCCGACGCTCGACGCACCTTGAGCCTTGCCGTGAAACAGCGATGCTTCACGGTACGCCCGCGCGCCGGTGTTAAGTGAGGAAATGAGGCAGAGCTGGAAACATGGGCATCGATCCGCCGAAGATACCCATGAGCGAAGGCCCGTCGGCTTGAAGCCGTGAAGCGCAGGCGCCGAAGCAGAACCGGGACGGTCGTGGAGAACGCATAGCGAGCACGAGTTGCCGGAACCTTCTCTTCCTGATCGCGTCTGCCAATGCAAGCCTGACCCATTTGGCCGCGCCAGTCAAGGCTTTCCGGGCGATCGGCCACTACATTCCGGCGCATGCCGCCTTGAAACCCGAGACGGTGTCGAGTACACCATGCGGGCCGCAACCAAAGCCAAGGAGTACGCCATGGGCAAGATGACCGCCCGCAGGATAAAGGGCAATCCGCACTTCGACCTGATCTACTACATGGAGCTGGCCGGCCAGTCCCGTGTGGAGCAAAAGCTGCTGGCCGAGCTTCAGGAGCGCTGGGACCGCTGGCGCGACCGGTATCTGAACGTCTGGAAGCTCCTCCCGGAGTTCGCCAAGGAAGACAAGGGCTATCTGCTCGTATGGCTGGACAAGGCGGTGGAGGACGAGGTGGAGGCCGATTGGCAGACATCCCAGGTCCTGGGCCTTGCTTCGCACAACCTAGCCATCTGTCTGACCATGGCCACGGCTCAAAGCCTCACGCCCGAACTTCTGGACGGCGCTTGCGCTCCGCTGCCCAGGCCGGACAAGACCATGCGTTCGCAGCTCAAGCGCCTGGGCCTGGAGTGGTTTCCCGAGGGCCGCGTGGACCGGACCTATGCCGTGCTCACCAATCACCCCTACTCCGGCGGTTGCGAACTCTGTCTCATGCAGGAGACTTGCCTGAACAGCACCACACGCCAGGACCCTCAGGAAGATGCTCAAGGCTCCCAGGCCACGGCATACGAGGAGCCAAAGCCCGAGTAGCCGCGGCAAGCCACCGCTGCCAGGCCGTTTGAGCTGTTGGCCCGAGTACAAACGGCTATGGGGTAAACGGGTTTGTCCTGATCGAAAATCCGAGAAACTGTGTCTGTACAGCCGCGGCCGCATGTGTTTGATTGCCTGTCCGCAAAGGGCCGTCATGCGCATGCGCCGCCAGGCGCTGCTTTCCACCGCGTTCCTCATCGCCCTTGGCCGAGATTTGCCTGATCCGTTGCTTTCGTCGCGTCTGCGGTGCTCGGCCGCGCGTTCCGGATCTTCCATGACTATCACCAAGCGCATGGGCATGGCTGACGCAAGGAGAGTGGAATGAGCTTCAGGGATTTTCTTCTGGCCTTGCTGGTCGTGGTGCTGTGGGCCTTCAACTTCATCGTCATCAAGGTCGGCCTGGACGAGTTCCCGCCGCTGCTCTTCTCCTGTCTGCGCTTCGTGGCGGCCGCATTGCCGGCCGTGCTTCTGGTTGGGCGTGGGGCCATTCCCTGGCGGGTCATCCTGGGCGTGGGCCTCACGCTCGGCGCGGGCATGTTCTCGTTCCTGACCCTGGGCATGGCCCACGGTGTACCGCCCGGCTTGGCTTCGCTGCTCATGCAGTTCCAGGCCGTGCTGACGCCGCTTCTGGCCCTGGCCGTGCTCGGCGACCAGCCCTCCGGCTGGCAGAAGACCGGAATCGGCGTGGCCGTGTCTGGCATCGTGCTCATCGGCTGGGAGCTGTCGGCCTCGGCGACCACACTCGGCCTGCTGCTGGTCCTGTGCGGAGCCGCTTCCTGGGCCATGGCCAACATCCAGATCAAGCAGGCCGGCAGAATCGACGCTTTCCGGCTGATCATCTGGATGAGCCTGGTGCCGCCCCTGCCCTTGGCCCTGCTCAGCCTCATCTTCGAAAGCGGCCAAGCCCAGGCCCTGCGAGGGATGACCTTCACCGGCGTGGCCGCGGTGCTCTACACCGGACTGGCCTCCACGGTGCTGGCCTTCGGCATCTGGAGCCGGCTCATCCGCAAGCATACGCCCACGGTCGTCGCTCCGTTCTCCCTGCTCGTGCCGGTATTCGGAATGGCCTTCGCGGCCTTGATCTTCGGAGAAAGCTTCGGCCCACGCCGCCTGCTCGCCGCCGCCCTGGTCTTCTGCGGAGTTTTCCTGGCCGCCCTGGGTCCCCGGCTGTCGCCTCTTCTACAGAGATTCCGCCCGGTCAGACCGCTGCCGACCAAACCATAGACGCGCACCATTTTCGAAAGATCGAGGGCCCGCTCATGCGGGCCCTCGATCTTTGCGCCTGTACGGAGCAATCTGCCAATGAATCGTGGACTTCGGGATGGGTCATGCCTCGCCGGCGTGCTTGAAAACGCCGGCGCTCCCGCCCCACGAGCGGGCAGTTCGTCCTAAAAACGCACGATGCCCATCAGGCCCATTATGATGAGATACAGGGCCACGATGTAGTTGAGCAGTTTGGGCATGAGGAGAATGAGAACGCCGCTCACAAGGGCGATGATCGCCTGCATGTTGTGCAAGTTGATGTACATGCCGCCTCCTGGCTGGATTGAGTGTGGAGAACCGATCAAAGAAGTTCAGCGCCAGACATTTTGCAAAAGGCGTTCCCTTCATCGGATCGAATTCCCATACCCCCTGGGCGGATTACATCTCACGACGCGTGCCGCGAAGTTCTCAAAAAAAATGTTTCCATCTGCCGCGCCGGTTCATGCCGGCATGCGCACGCTGAGGCCGGAGCCGGGAGCTCCGGGCAAGGCTTCGCCGGTCTCCTCGTCGGGGTTGCGGCGCAGCCTGCCGAGCAGGTAGTCGGCATCGATGCCCCGGCCGGCTTCCACCTCGCGCGCATGGTCCGCGTTCTCTGCTCCGGGTACCGGGTAGGACAGGTGCAGGTTGGCCCCGGCCTCTATCTTGTAGATCTCCACCTGGCCCAGGCCAGATTCGAGCACCCTGCGGCAGACGCCGCGGGAGTAGTAGCGGTTGAATTCGTCGGCGGCCATGTTCTCGATGACGTCCGTGGAGACCTCGGCCGGGCTCCTGCCCGCGGTCTCGGCGTTGGGCTCCTCTATGCGTGTCCTCCCGCGAGTGTCGTGCCGCCTGCGCTGTGTCATGCCCACTGCCCCGGAGTCGGCCTCTTCGATGCGCACCATGCCCGGCTTGTCCAGGCCATGGGCCAGCCAGGCGTCGTCATGGTGCTTGAGGGCTTCGCGCAACAGCCATCTGTACTCCTCGCGTCCCCGCTCCGTGAGCAGCGGAGGATAGTACAAGGCGCCCTTCTGCTCGTCCTCGTCCAGCTCCACGAGCATCCAACGCCGCGTCTCCTCGTCCAGGCTGTCGAAAGCATTTCCTATTCTGCGCGTGACCATGGCTCCTCCTTGGTGGGCTCGCGTTGTGGGTTTGCATGCCGCGGCCAGGCCGCGAATCTCCATGTTAGGCCACGATACGCCCCAAAAGGCAAGGAGGAGCAGGCGAGCCGGGCGGATCAGCGCGAGCGGGACTCCGGAGGGATGTGCGCCATGGAAAGGGGACGGAGCAGTGGGACCGAGCGCTCCCCGGACAGGCCGATCCGCATGATGGCGCCATTGGGGATGAACAGCCCCGCGCGCAGCCCCCGAAACATGGCCATGGCCCGCAATGGGTCCTGGCGATAATCAAGGAAGCTCTCGAACAGCAGCATGAAGAAGGCGCGCATGATCTGCCCATGGCTGAAGAGCAGGGTGAAGCCTTGCATGCGCCTGAGCCGCTCACAGGAGGCCTCCACCCGGCCGAGCATGTCTAGAAAACTCTCGGTGCCGCCGCCCTCGACATACGCCGGCTCAAGCCTGTCCCAGTACTCGTCGACCATGGGCCTGCGCTGCTCCAGGGTCGTGCCGTCATATTTCGACGGCAGGAGGTAGGTGAACTCCTGCAGCGGCCATTCCTCCACGACAACATCCGGGAAACGCGCCAGGGTCGGCTCGGCGGTCTGCCTCGTACGGATATAGGGGCTGACGATGATCCGCCCGGGACGTTCGGGAATGGCCTCCGCGACCAGTGCTGCCTGACGTCGTCCCAGGTCGGTCAGGCTGGCCGATCCCGGAGCCGTGGTCACCTCGCCCGCATTGGCCATGCTCTGGCCGTGACGAATGATCCAAATTTCGTGGTCTAGACCATGCATCGGTCACGTCCGACATAGCGCGGAAGCATTACGGGCATGCAGTGTCCCTGATGAGCTCCAGCTTGAGCATGATATTTCCCAGATTGTTTTTTGACATGCCCGTGGGCAGCCTGTATGGTTATTGCATTATCAGAATCAAGGCCGACAACCCAACATGGGAGGGAAGACATGAAAAAGACCATGGTGCTCCTTGTCACGCTCATTGCGCCGCTGCTGGCGGCCTGCCCGGCTTTCGCTCAAGTCCTGGTCGTCGAGGCCGCCCTGTGTGAGGATGTCGTGAATCGCCAGCCCGTGGACCTTATCACCTCGGACGAGGAAGCCAAGCTGCCCGTGGTCGAGGCGGGCAAGGTCGGACAGGTCTTCCTGTGGACCAAGATCAAGGCTGCCGAGGAAACCATTCTGGTGCATTCCTGGTACAAGGAGAATCCCGACGTCACCCAAATCGGACCGGACATGCACCCGATGTCCCAAATCGAGCTGCGGATATCCCCGAGCGACGGGTTCCGCACCTGGAGCACCGCAAGCCTCATGCCCGGAGTCTCCGAGGGTGTCTGGCGCGTGACCGTTGCCACTGCCGCCGATCCGGGCGCCATCCTTTACCAGGAGTCCTTCCAGGTAAAGTAGCCTTGGACTCGGCCGCTGAAAGCGGCCTGGCATGAATTGGTTCCGCCGGCACGCATCGGGTTCATGACAATGCGATTCCATGCGGCCGGCCAGCGCATGACATCAGGAAGGGCTCCATGAAAGGCAAGCGACTTGTGGGCGTGGGAATCCTCGTGGCGGTTATGGGCATCCTCGGGCGTTTCCTGGCCGAGGACTACCTGCAAAAGCATCCCGGCAGAGGCTTCCTTGGCTCGGTTCTCGGCAAGCTAGGCGGCGATGTGCCCTGGCAAACCCAGCTCGCCCTGTTTTTCAATGAATACGGCTTCATTCTGGCCGGCGTGGGCGCGGCCCTCTTCCTGGTGGGTTTCATCGCCAGGCGCTAGGTTCCACATCCGCGCGCGCCCTGGAAATCAGGGAAAAGAGAGAAAAGCTGCCGCTCGACCCGAAAGGCATAGCGGTCCAGCCCGAAGACTTCGCCGCCGATGAGCACCCGGCCGCTTTCAAAGCGCAGGCGCAGAGGCACGGTATCCACGGCGTCCTCCTCGCACAGGCTTTGCCGCTTGCCCGGGGCGAAACGGCGGGTCTGTCCGCCGCACGTTGCGATCACGGCGCAATCCGTGCTGGCCAGCGCTTCCAGCCTGCCCTCGGGGGCGAAGGCCAGCGAATTCACGTCGCCGCTCACGCCCAACGCTTCGCTGTCATAGGTCCTGAGCCTGCCTATGGGCGTCGGCACCTCCAGGGGCTCGGCCGGTTCCAGGGAGCGCAAGGCGCCGTCTTCATAAAACGACAAGCCGAGCCTTGCCCTTATCCGACCCAGGGGAGTGTCAATCTCCGCCTCCTCGCCTCGCCACAAGGTCAGGCTGCGCAGTGCGCCCGACGGGTGGAAATGCGCGCAAATCAGCCTGGCCTCCACGCGGCCGGCGGGTGTCTCCAGGGTCAACGGCTCGGCCAGCCGCTGCTCGTCCTCCCAGGTCCAGGCACCCGAGAGCTTGCCGTTGAGCGGAAAAACCCTCCGCACTGCCCCGGACGGATGAAAGCTCACCAGTTCCGCAGGCATCTCGCCAAGGGGTGTGGAGACGCGAACCTGGGTTTCCAGCGGCAGCGATTTGAGCGCGCCGCCCGGATGAAACGTTACCGGCTCGACCCTGGGCTTGCGCAGATCCTCGCCCGAGTATTGAGGCACGAGCCGCCCCAGGGGCGTTTCCAATGGATTGGCCTGTCCCGGCCAGACCTCGCTGGGCGAGCCGTCGTCATGGAAGGTCGCGAAGGTCACGCCTGTCAGCGCCCCGTATCTCGTGTTAACATCCTGAGTCATTGTCTCTCCAAATTCAAAAGAATACGCGGCGCGAAACCGGAGCGGACGGCAACCGGCGTCGGCCGCAAACGGCATCGCCGCGGGCTGTTCAGCACTTCGGCTCTGGGCTATGCTCCGGCACGGCCACACGGCCACACGGCCACGCGGCCAACCCGCACCCCATATCAGGAAGTCGCGCCATGCCAGCAATATCCCGCCTCAGCATCAACCTGGTTTCGATCCTGTTTGTCCTGGCGGCCGTCGCATCCGTTCCGGCCCTGGAGTTCGCTCCTTCGCCAGGCTGGGAAAAGGGCGGAGCTTACGACCGGCACTACGATCCCAACAAGCTCGTAGCCCTGGAAGGCACGCTGCTCGGCTACGAAAGGATACGGCCCCTGCCGGACATGAGCCCGGGCCTTGCCGCCACGCTGCGCATCGGCGGCGGCAAGACGCTGACCGCACACCTGGGGCCCGAAACCTATGTGGGGTTCCTGCCCGAAGTCATCCATCCGGGAGCCGACCTCAAGCTCACGGGCGCGTTCGCCACCATCGCGGGGCAATCCGTGTTCATGGCTTCCAAGATCCGCAACGCCGAGGTCTTCGAACTCAAGTTGCGCTCCACGCACAACGGCGCTCCCTATTGGGGCATGGACCGCGCCGAGCTGATCGAGGAGAAGCTGGAGGATTAGGCCCATCAAAATTCCGGCAGCCGCGCTCCTCCTCGTGCCCAAGGGCTAGCGGGCGATTGGCTTCGTTTCGTCTTTTCACGGACGTCCTACGTCAGCTTCCTTCCCCAAGCTCTTGCCATCAAGCCTTATTTTACCAGAAAACCGTCCGAGGCCCAAGTCCGGACCTCTTGATGGCAGGCAGTACCGGCCTGCCTCCTCTCTCTCTGTTAGAGCATTTTGCTTTTGAAAATGCTCTGCAAGCCATGCGTCGGCATGGCTTGCAGCCGCGTAGGCGTAGGCGCAATTCACTTGCGCCGTAAACGCCGGAGCGGGCGTCTTAAAGGCAATCTGCTCTAGGCGACCTTGGCAAGGGCCTCCTCTTCGGTCGCCACGACGGGAATGATGGATATGAAGCCGGACAGATCGAACACTTCCCGGATATAGTCCCGCATGCAGCACAGGGCTAACCCACCGCCTCCGGTCTTGATCTCCCTGGCGGCCTTGAGCAGCACGCGCAGCCCCGCGCTGGAGATATAATCCAGACCTTCGAGATTGACGGCGATATGCGTCTCCCCGACCTGGATCGCAGACATGAGCCGCTCCTCGAATTGCGGCGCAGTGGCTGAATCGAGCCGGCCGGTCACGCGAATGACCAGAGTTCCGTTCCCCTTGCGCTCGTCGATATTCATGGTTCCCCTTCCTCGTCCGCCTTGGCGAAGTTCACCCGCGGCAGGTTTTGGCTTTCTTGGTCAAGGTGATCCGGTTGCGGTTCCCCATGCGCTCGTAGCTCATGGCATCCGTCAGGTTGCGCACGAGGTGTATTCCAAGGCCGCCGATACAACGTTCCTCCAGGGAGCACAGCAGGTCCGGCGCTTCCGCCTTGCACGGATCGAAGGCCTGGCCGTCGTCTTCGATCACGGCCCGCAGGTCCTCCCCCTTCACTCGCAGGGAGACGCCGATGAAGCTCAAGCCGCCGCCGCGGTTGCCATGGGTGATGATGTTCGTGACCAACTCATCCAAAGCCAGGTTGAGCTCGAAGACGAACGACGCGGGCAGGCCATGCTCGCGGCCGAAATCGTCCACGAAGCTGCTCAAACTCTCCAGCTGCGTCAGGTCACCTGACAGGGTTAGATGCCTCTCGGCCATATTTCCATGCCTATTTAGGCAAATACCAATCGAATGACGGAACCTTGCCCATGCCTTTCCGCCGGCCTTTGCCCTTCTCCCTGGTCTCGCCGCAGGCCTTTTCGCGGATCATCGCGGTGCGGTTGGCCAGTCTGATGGAATTGCCCTCAGTATAGCTCGTGTCGTTGCCGGAATAGTGCTGCAAGATTAGGCTTATGGAATCGCCGTTTTCATCCGTGAATCCCCATTTCCAGGTATGCAGGGTTCCGAACGGATCACCGCGCCATTCACCACGCCCATAACGGCGTTGCAAGACCTGCTGGAGACGTTCGAAAAATGCGAGTGAGGAGTCCTCGTACTTGAGCTTGATACGCATGATCTTTCCGGTTTCATTGCAGTTCCCGTAGATCAGATAGCCATTGTGGAAGCCAGGCAGGTTCTTGACCGCCACCTGCTTGAACCACTCCTGGTTCCAGATGGTCCCGGCCGAATCCATGTCCAGGTACGCGGCGGAGGACGAGACATCCTGGCCCAGGGTATACGCGGCCAGAGTCTTCGGCGCGTCGGTCGCTGCCAGGGCCTCCGGCCTCCCCGGCAGAAGCGAAATGCACAGGAGCATGGCCGGGACCCATGCATATATGCTGATCCTCATATCAGGCTTACCCCCATGCGGCTGCGGCACAGCTCGCAGATTTCAGCGTGATCCAGGAAGAAGCGGCTCTCCCAGCTGCTCACGCTCTTGACCACAGCAACGAGCAGTTTGGGCACAATGTCCGGGAACTGGCTCAATGTTTTGGCAAAACGCTCGCGGGTGAGAGTCAGGCAGGTGGTTTCGCCCACGGCGCGCAGGGAGAACAGACGGTTCGTGTCCGCCAGCAGAGACAGGCCTCCGATGAAGGCGCCCGGCAGATAATCCGACAGGGCTTTGGTGCGGCCCATGTCGTCGCGCAACAGTTCCGCGCGACCGGACAGGATGTGGAAGGCCTTGCCCTCGGGGTCGTCCTGTCGGAAGAGATACTCGCCGGCTCCAAAGCGCTCCCGCTCGCACAGGTAGGCCAAGACCTTGAGAGGTTCAAGCGGCAGGCCGGAAAAGAAGGATATCTCGCGTAAGAGCGCCAGGTTCTCGGCATACTCGCTGGACCTAGGCAGTCTGTCTTCCTCGGACGAGTTCATGCAACGCTCCCTTGCGGGCCATGAGTTCTTCGTAAGTGCCTGCCTCGACGATCTTGCCCGCTTTCATTACGGCTATCTTGTCATACCCGGCCAGCGTGTCCAGGCGGTGGACCACGGAAATGATCGTGGCCTTGCCGCGCAGGCGCTGGTGGATGAGATTCTGGATGCGCGACTGGGAACGATTGTCCAGCGCGGAGGTGGCCTCGTCCATGATAAGCAGCCTGGGGTGTTTCAGCAGCACCCTGGCGATGGCCAGCTTCTGGCGTTGGCCGCCAGAGAGCTTGTCGCCCTTGGTGCCGACCTCGTAGTGCATGCCGATCTCCACGATGGTTTCCAGCAGGTCTTCCTCGATGAGCAATTGCATGATGCTCTGATTGATGAGTTCCTGAGCCCGCTGGGAATCCGCCTTGGCTTTTCCGAACAGGATGTTGTCCAGGATGGTCTGGTTCCAGATGTACTTGTCCAGGACGAAGAAGGTCACTGCCCCCTGCATGGCCATTTCGGCGCGTTCATGGAACAGGGCCCGCCCTTCCAGGATGAGCTTCTCCAGAAGGTCGGACAGGACGACCATCTTGTGTCGACCGGGAATGTAGCCCAGGCCGAGCTTGAGCAGCATGGCCTCTTCCTGGGCCTCCAGGTGGTGCAGGCGTGTGCGCTGCAGCCTGGCCACAAGCTCACGGTAGGACGGGTACTCGTCGGCGGGCACGGGACTGTTCTCGAAGAACACTCCGTCAGGCGGCAGTCCGCCCAGGATGTCCACCGTCTGCTCGGCCAGTTCCGCACCCAGGCTCATGAGCGGCCGCGTCAGATGCGCATCGTCCAGGAAGGCCCTGAAGAACTCGTTCTCATGCAGCCTCTCCAAGGCAAGCGTCGGCTCACGCGAACTGCCGAAAACGAGGTTGGCCGCCACGGTCGAATAGCGCAAGTAGGCCCGCTCATCGAAGAACTCCACGTATTGCGACAACTCCGCGCCGTGGTCGGACTGAAACTTACCGCGCACGCGGATGATGCGTTCGGCGAGCTGCCCGCCGTCTTCCTCCTGCAGCAGCGTATTCAATCCGAAGCGCAGGACATCCGCGAAAAGCCCGGTCTGTTGCAGAATCTCGATGAGCTCATCCAGGCTCGGCTCGGCGCACAGATCGCCGTCGCCTTCGCTCCGCAAGGCCTGGCAGGCGTACAGCAGGTTTTCCTTGAGCGGGCCCTCGAAGATGAACGGCGACTGGGACACGAAACCCATGTTGACGGCCATGTCACGCTTTGTCAGATCGGCCACTTCATGCCCATCCAGATAGACGTGCCCGCCAGTGTACCGATAAAGCTGCCCTATGCACATGGCCAGGGTCGACTTGCCGCTGCCGGAAAAACCCACCAATGCTATCTGATCGCCGGGCGAGAGGTCCAGGTTGACATCCGAAATCAGTCGGATTCCTCCGTCCACCATAAAAGTGAGATTCGAGATTCGCAGGGCGGGAGCGAGCACCAACGGCGAACGGCCCTCGGGCTCAAGGGCATGTTCAGGCGACGCATCGAAATATTCCATGGTCCGTTCATAGCGGACAGAGGCGTCCTGATAAATCTGGTAGAACTCCAGCAACTCCTTCCATGGATCGTACAGCTTCTCCTGGGCAGAAAGGAATGCCACCAGCGCACCGAGATCGAAACGGCCCGTGATGGCCAGCCAGCCGCCCACAATGAAGATGAAGAACGGCCCGAGATTCGTGAACAGGTTGTTTATGGCTTTCACGCCGAACTTGTAGAGATTCCAAGCAACCCGGATGCGCCGCATGCGTTCGACAAGGCTTGTGTTGCGGCCGGCTTCGATGCTGAAAGAGCCATTGCCGTGAATCTCATGGATGCCGCTGACAGCCTCCCCGACCTTGCTGGCATATTCCCGCGTGATGTCAACGCGCTGTTTGTTGGCCTCGTTCGTGCGGCGCTGAAGTCTCGGGATGACCAGCAGGACCAGGGGGTAAATGGCCATGGAGATGGCCGCCAACAACGGATTGAGCCAGAACATGTACGCCGCGAAAGCCACCAGGGTCAGAATGTTCGTCAGGGGTACCGCGACGGCCATGCCCACGAAATCGCCCACATTCGATATCTCGGTCACAAGCGAGGACACGACCATGCCCGCCGGCGTGCGTCGGAAGTACCCGACGGGCAGGGAAATGATGTGGCGATACAACTCTCGGCGCAGATCGGCCAAGGCCTGTTCGCCCAGGCGGGTTTGCAGCCAGTTGATGACGAACTTGAGGCCGCTGGCCAGGAGCACGGCGACCAGATAGTAGCCGCAATAGAGCAGCAGCAGGTCGATGCTGCGGAGGTTGATGGCCTCGTTGATAATCCGCTTCTGCATCTCCAGGGGCAGCACTCTGGTCAGGACCGTGACCACGATAACAGCTACCAGGATGCCCTGCAGGAGCATGCTGCTGCGCCAGACCCAGTAGAAGAGGCTCCGCTTGGTGACCGGGACCGCTGATTCTTTCACGCGCCTACCGCCGCAAGAGTGTGTTGGAGGTCCCCCCTACTTTGGCTTTTACAGGGGTGGAGGCATCGCGTCCACACGAGCGCGGTGATTTTCAGATGCGCGACGCAAAAGAAGCCGCCCCGGCCGGAATTCCGGCCGGGGCGGCTTTTCAGACATGGAGTGTCTGGCTTAGCCTACTTGTAGTTGAGCTTCCGCTCCTGCGGGAATACCGGCAGGTAGCGGTAGGACAGGCTGATGACGATAACGCCGTAGGCAAGGACCATGAAGGACGGCGCCCATTCGGTCCAGGCCGGCACGTAGACCTGCCACGTATCGAAGGGCATGACCGGCACGGCCAGGGCCTGCACGGTGATGATGTAGCGGTTCAGGCTCACGCCGATGCAGTTGAGCAGGCTGGCGATGATGAGCATGCCCTCGCGCTTGCGCACGGACGGGATGACCAGCATGATGGCCGGAATCACGCCGCAGATGATGAGCTCGGTGAACAGAAGCCACTTGCCGTAGACCCAGCCGTGGAACATCTGGTCGAAGGTGTTGCCCGCGGCCGGAAGGATGGTGTCGATCCAGGCCCAGGTGTCCAGGAACTTGAAGAACAGGTAGATGCACAGCATGGTGCCGGCGATCTTGCCCATGAGCGACTTGACCCGGTACTCCACCATCCTCTTGCCCGTAATCTTCTCGATGGCCGTGCAGATGAGCACCGTGAAGCACGGGCCCGAAGCCACGGCCGAGAGCACGAAGAGGAAGAAAGTCCAGGGCCAGATGAAGAAGCCTTCACGGTAGGCAAAGGGGCGCGCGAACATGACGCCGTACATGCCGCCCAGGGAGCCCTGGTGGAAGGTGGACAGGAAGGCGCCGATGCCGGCGAACAGCGGCATGATCACGTGCATGTTGTGCGCAAGATGATGCAGGAAGGGCACCTTGTTGAGCTGCTTCTGCTCGAACACCAGCGGGATGTACTCGATGATGAGCACCGACAGGTACACGCTGATGCAGAAGATGACTTCCGTGAGCATGGAGTGCACGTTGGGGTGCCAGAAGCCGAACCAAGAGCGCAGAGGCTGGCCGAGCTCCATGGTCAGGATGAGCATGGCGCCCGAGTAGCAGAAGAAGCCCACTATGACCGTCAGGTTGACGATGGGCACCAGGGCCTCGATCTTGAGTATGTAGCGCAGAAGGCCGGTGAAGAACGCGCCGGCGCCCAGAGCGATGACCGCCAGGTCGAAGGTGATGTACAGGCCGAAGGCGAAGTAGTTGTTGAGGCCGGTCATGCCCAGGCCGTACCAGAACACCACGCCGGCTGCGACAGCGCCCCAGAGCATGAGCAGGACGGGAACCGTCAGCCACAACATAAACTTGGTCAAGCTGCAACGCTCGACGCCTTCCGGCCACAAGGCCTGATCGATCGCTTTAGCCATGGTTGCCTCCTCCGGTGACACCGCCGTGAGAGCCATCGCCGAGGTCGTTGTCCAGCATGTCCAGGACCCACTGGCGCTTGCTCATGTAGTAGACCTGGGGTTTGCCGCCAAGGCGCTCCAGGAGGCGCTTGGCGTTCTTGCTGTGGGACAGCTTGGCCACCTGATGCGTGGGATCCTTCAGGTTGCCGAAGACGAGCGCGCCGGTGGGGCACGCCTCCACGCAAGCGGGTATGTACGCGTTCTCGGGCAGCTTCATGGGCTCGGTTCCCGTGGCGCGCGCCTTCTCCTTGGCCGCCATGAAGCGATGGTGGCAGAAGTGGCACTTCTCGACAACGCCTCTGGGACGGGTGGAGCTGAACGGGGTCAGAGTCTTCTCCATGCCGGCCGGCCACTTGGGGTCAAACCAGTTGAAGTAGCGGACATGGTAGGGACATGCGGCCATGCAGTACCGGCAGCCTATGCAGCGCGGGTAGACCTGGCTGACGATGCCGCCCTCCTCGTCCTTGGTCGTGGCTATGACCGGGCACACGGGCACGCAGGAGGGATTCTCGCACTGCATGCACGGACGCGGAAGATAGGCCACGTCATAATTGGGGAACTTCTGGCCGTTCTCCAGCTTGTAGACGAGCATCCAGGTCAGGGTGCGCGTCATGTCGGACGCGTCCGGATCCGGCGCGATATTGTTCTCCACCTGGCAGGCGACCATGCACGCGCCGCAACCCGTGCACTTGTCCAGGTCGATCACCATGCCCCATTTGGTATGGAATTCATGCTGTACGGACATTGCTCTCTATCCTTCCGCTATGGTTAGGCGATCTTGACCATGGACCCCGCCCAGAAGGGAGCGGCGACGCCAGGTTCGGATGCGACGGTAAGCACCTTGCTCACGTTGTCGCCCTTGTTCTGGGCGAACTTGTCCCAGGCGGTGTGGCCGAAGCCGAGCGGAGCGGCAACGACGCCGTCCATGACACCCTCGTCGATCTGCACGCGGGCCTTGATGGAGCCGGCCTTGGACGCGATGGTCACCCGCTTGCCCTGGCTGATTCCGTACTTGGAGGCCGTGGCGCCGTTCATGCGCACGGAGAGGTATCCGCCCTCCGACTCGCTGGGACGAAGGGTCGATACGTTGTGCGGCGGAATGGCCATCTTGGTCGAGCCCACGTTGAGTTCGTACAGCGGCGCGAGCAGGAGCGGGAACTCGCCGCCGGCGGGGGCGGCAGCCTCACCGGCCGCGGCCTTGGCCAGGCTGAGGCCCGATACGTTGGCCGTGGCCATGGATACCCAAGCCTTACCGGCCTGGACGGCACTCGCCACGCTGGAGGACGAGGGCGCGCCGCCGGCGCGGGCCTTCCACGGCTCGGACTTGGCGTCCGCCGCAAAGCCGCCCATGGCGCTCAGGGCCTCGGCCTTGGCCTTGACCACATCCTCGAAGCCGCCGAAGCCCAGGTTCAATCCAAGGCCGGACGCGACCTGCAGCAGCACGTCGGCGGCAGGGGCCGTGTCGAAGACCGGCGCGATCACCGGGCTGGCCACGGTGTAGTTCACCCAGCCGGAGCCGTAGGGGGTGTACATGTCCTCGATGCGCTCCATGACCAGGGGCGCGGGCAGCACAAGGTCGGCCATGGCCGCGGTCTCGTCCATGAAGGAAGAGAAGCTGACCAGGAAGCCCGCCTTGTCTAGGGCCTGAGCCATGGCTTCGGTCTGGGGCAGGGCGTAGGCAGGGTTGGCCTCGTAGGCCAGAAGTACGGCCGGGGCCTTGGTCTGACCGGCGCCGACCTTGAGCAGGTAATCCACGAAGTCGTTGGCCAGGATCTGCTGGCGGGGCATGGCTCCCTTAACCACGGCCGGAGCCTCGGGCAGGGCGTAGATACCGCCGGCCTTGTTCAGGCGGCCCAGCAGCAGATTGAGGGCCAGCCCGGCGGCAACGGCGTTCTGTCCGCCGCCCTGGCCGAAGGCGCTGCCGGCGATGACCAGCGGGCGCTTGGCGGCAGCCAGGCGCTTGGCCAGATCGGCCACCTGTTCGGGTGCCAAGCCCGTGGCCTGCTGGACCTTGTCCGGGCTGTAGCCGGACATGACCGCGGAGCGGAAGGCGTCGAATCCCGGCCCGCCGTTCGTGGCGCCGGCCTGGATGAGATGGTAGGCGATGCCCATGGCAAGGGCGGCTTCGCCGCCCGGCAGCACGGGCATCCAGGCGTCGGCCACGGCCGCGCCGCGGTTCTTGACCGGGCTGGCGTAGATCACCTGCATGGCCCGCTCGCCGCCCATGGGGTTGGCCTTGTTGAAGGCCTGGGCGTTGCGTACGTGCGTGCCCCAGGACTCGAAGATATCGGCGCCGATGGCCAGAACGAAGTCGGCGTTCTCGATGTCGTAGCCTACCATGCCCTGTCCGCCCAGGCGCAGCCAGGCGCGGCCGGCATCCACCTGCTCGGCGGGCATGTAGAAGCAGAGCCTGGAACCGGCGGCGGCCACGAAGGCGGAAAAAACTTCGGCAGCCGACCCGGTATCGTCGCCGATCACACAGGCCACATCGGCGCCCGCCGCCTTGAGCTTCTCGGCCAGCAGGGCCTTTGCGTCGTCCCAGGAAATCGGGGTGAAGCTATCGCCTTCGCGCTTGAGGGGGCTCTGAACGCGCGAGGGGCTGTAAAGGAGTTCGGCCTCGTTGACGGCGAGGGAGGAGATGCCGCCGCGGCTCAGGGGATGCTCGGGATTTCCGTACACCGCGCAAGGATGCCCCTTGACCGTGACCACATTGACGCCCACGCCCGAGTTGTCGAGTTTGCTCAGGGAAGGCTTGAGTTCGAAGTCGCCCCTGGGCACACGCGGAATCCAAGGCCAGTTCTGCGACCAGATGGACACGTCGTCGGTCAGCTTCCAGGGTATCGGCGAGAGCAGCGTGCCCGCCGTGCCGCCGACCACCAAACCAATAAATGCTCTACGACCCATTCCCATTGTGCGCACCCCTTCACTTACTTATGGCAGACTTGGCAGCCGTTGCTCGTTTCAAGCTGCGCATGGCAACGCTCGCACTGCCACATCTTCATGGTGTTCTTGCTGTAGCCGGTGATGCGGTTCCTGTAGAAGGAAGGCGCAACCTCGGAGTTGCCCACATCCGGGTGGCACTCTGTACAGGCGAAACCGTCATGAGCGATGTGCGAGAAATAGACGTTGTCGGGCTGATACTGGGTCACCAGCCATTCGACCTGCTTGCCCGTCTGCACGTACTCGGTGACGAACCTGTCGATTTCCTTTTCGGCGGGAGTCTCGCCGCCCGTGACATCCATGTGGCACTCGGCGCACTGCTCCGTGGTGGGCAGACCGGCAAAGGAGCCGTTCTCACGGTAGGAGTGGCAGTCCTCGCAGGCCATGCCCGCGTTCTCCACGTGAGCCTTGTGGTTGAAGGCTATGGGCTGCTGCTTCTCGCTGAAGAGAAGGGCCGGGAACAGAAACCAGCCCACGGCCAAGGCGCCCATTAAGCCGATGAGGAAGAATAAGATGAATCCTCCGCTCTCTTTGGATGCGTTCTGCTGCACCATAACCTCGCCCCGTGAAAAGTTCGTGATTAAATAGACCGTTGCTCTGGAAAAAACTCGCCTTTTCTAGACATGTTGCATTTGTCGTGTCAAGCCTTTAGGAATAATTTCACGAGCGGAAACAATCCTGCTGGACACACCAAAAGTGCAATCTAAATAAGGATTTACATACTACCCAATGTTCATGCCAAAGCCCCGAACCGGCTGCCTGCAACGGGTGCCGGAGCGTTCGGATACAGCACCGCCTAGGGCTTGCTGAACGTCTTTAAGCGAAGTCTCTTAACGGATTCAACAGAGTTCCACAACAGCCCAAATCACCAAGGCCGCGCTACAGCATGGCCATTGCGTCGCAATGCGGTTGCAGGAGTCATCTCCGGGGTTTCATGGCCGGCCAATCAAAGATAGTTGCAACGGCTGGCAAGAGGTTACCTTCAGGCAATCACGCGCAGGCTGGTCAGCCCTGCTCTTCCCCGGCCACGCCTTTCGCCGTTTGCGCCTCTCCATCCGGCTGGGATACGACGGCGCTCGTCGCCTTGCCCTTGCGCTGCCTGCCGCCCGACTGCAGCCTGCTCAAGGCGGCCAGCGCCTTCTCCGGCTCGTCCTTCTTGGCAAGGAAATGCATCTCACCCTTGGGGTTGATCCAATGCCAGCCCGCCGGCCTGGTCAGCAGCCGGGCGCCCTTGGCCTCCAGCAAGGCCAAGGCCTGGGAGCGGTCGACTTCGCTGCCAAGGTCCTCCAGCAGCTTGCCGTAATCGGCCAGAGCCGAACTGTTACGAAAAATCTCGAAGGCGCTGTGCACCACATCGAACAGATCAGGACCCGGCCGCTTGCGCTTGCCGGTCAAGAACTGCTCCAAGTCTCCCAGGGCCTTACGCAACTCGCGCACTTCGTGCAGCGCCACCTGCCGGGACTGCTCCATGCGCTCCTGCAGGACCTTGGCCGCGGGAGTGGAAGGAATATCGCTCATGCTCTCTCCTTTGTTCTCGTTAGCTTTACTATTGTTCGGCTAATGCTGACAAGCCCACGCAAAGTCCTGCCGGACAAAAACCTTGCCTGAACTTGAGCACGACAAGGACTTGTTGTGCGCCACTTATTCGAACGAATAAAGCAGGAGATGAACTTCCGAATTGCAATTATCCTTGCGCAGTGAGAGCCTGGCGCGGAATTCAAATCTTAGCCGTAACGAGGGAAGGTCTGCGCCTCTTGCCGTTACCTGCGCAATAGCGCCATACAAAATCCTACGTGAACAAAACCCCTCCAAGGCGTAGCCACAAGAGGGGTTGTTAATAATTTGAGAGCTGAATATCCTAATAAGGTTTTCAGCCAACCAAGATGCAGTCTATATTGAAGTAAAGTCGTTCATCGCTTTTAAATAGAATCTATGAGTACAGGTATTTGATGGTATTCGCTAGCTTTGAAGATCGATTTAAAAAAATGAGTTAACTCTGGTCTTCGCTTCTTTGCTTGTGCAATATATTCATATGTACGCTTATCAACTATCACTACATCTAAATAGGGAGCGAGTGATGCCATGTATTCATCATTAAGATCACTACCACTTGCGCGAAGTGCATTTCGGCGAGATATACGTATTTCTGAAATGATTTCTTCTGATGGTAGCAAAACATTTTTCATCTTTGGCCAAATGTCTTGAATAGGGATACCAAGCTGCCTAAGTGAAATATCAAGTTTATTGTAGCGAGTTGCCGCCTTAGAAAAATCACCTAATGTTATACAATCGCTAAAATCACTGGGGGAGAATCCAAATTGACAAATAAAAGCATCTAATAGGGGCTGCTCACTCAATAATGCGCCAACAATCTTCGGAAGTACTGCATCACTGTAAAACAGATTAGCCAACTCTTTAGTATCACCTAACCTCTTATCACCCTTACTAGCTAATTGATGTGCCAGTTGAACACTTTCGATGCTGCAAACATGAGTGATTTCTTCAGGAGACCTTCTTACTAAGCTGTTGAGTGTCGACAGGAGTGCATCATCATTTTTATATTCACCTGTATGTTGGATTGAGGCAATTTCTTGTTCTCTCTGGCCTAACGCGATTAGGTCTGGACGAAGTTCTCGCCATGAAGACATAGGCAATTGGGTTGGTCTCCCAAATTGTAGCAAGCAAGCTCGCACAGCATTTACAAACTCATTTGATTTGGTTGAAATACCATCTGAAGATAAAAAAGCATTTATTTCTCTAGCAAGCACATCGACTACTGAGCCTATAGCGTTCTCGTATCTATCAGCTCTAGAGACCCATGCGATAAACGGTAAGCTCAGTAAAAACTTAATGCGACTCTCTGCAACGTCCTCGCTTGAGTGCCTTATCAATTCTTCAAAATGATGCCAGCAAACAACAGGAATCCAATACTCAGCAGCAAGTTGAGTTCGTACTGAGGCAGCCCTTTCTCTAAGTTTAATATCTCCAGAAAATGTATCGGCTGCCCATCCGATAAGCATGGAGGAATCAATTGCGATAAATCTTGGTTGAACAATAGGATTATCGCTTATAGCTCTTCTCCGCAGAATTAATGATTGTTCAGTTAAACTTTGAATTAGCTATAGAGATGCCTCACTCATACGTCTTTCAGACCTCGGCCTCCTGCGTAGCGTCAGAAGCCTCGTCTGCCCCATCCTCGCCTTGCCAGTATTCCGGCGGAGGGCCCAGGTGCTTCTGAGCCTGGGAATAGCCCAAGCTGAAGGCTTTGAGGTTCAACTCGCGTATCTTCTCGGGCAAGGTCTCTTCCAGGCTCTTGCGCAACGCGGTTCGGGAAAGGAAAGGCAGTACCCAGGCGATGGCTCCCAACACCACGCTGTTCATGGCCTGGGGCACCTTGATCTTCTCTTCCGTAAGCTTGGTGAAGGGCAGGCCAAGGAAAATGTTCGTGGGCGTCTGCTTGACCAGGCCCGTGTCGATGAGCAGCACGCCGCGCGGCTTGAGGTTGCGATAGTAGTTGTTGCAGGCCTCCTGGGACAATGCCACGAGGAGATCCACGTTCTCGGTCTTGGGATAGCTGATGGGCTGCGAACTGACCACCAGGTCCGAGCGGCTGGAGCCGCCGCGCGCCTCGGGGCCGTAGCTCTGGGTCTGGGTCACGTTGTAGCCCTGGCCGATGGACAAGCCGTGGCCCAGGATCTTGCCCAAGGTCAGAATACCCTGCCCGCCCGTACCCGAGAGGCGGATCTCAAAGCGGTCGAGGATCATGCGCTCTTTCATTGTTTCCGCTCCTTGGCGCACTGCGCTGTGCGAACCTGGGCGTAAAGCTCTTCAAGGCCGGGCGCGTCATTTTGCACGAAGGTCCCGATGGGAATGCGATCTTCCCTTTCCTCGGGCTTGAGCTTCTCATACCTCTTCAAGGGAATGGCGTTGGATTTTAGCCATTTGTACATGTCCACGGCCGACTTGAACTTGTTCTTGCGGCCGTACTGCGTGTGGCAGGGCGTAAGAATTTCCACCAGATTGAAGCCCGGGCGCATGATGGCCTCGCGGATGAGCCGGTCCAGGGTGTTCACGTGGAAGACCGTGCCGCGGGACACGCCGTTGGCCCCGGCCGCGCTGGTCAGCTTGACGATGTCGAAGGACTTTTCGAGCTGGCCGTAGGGGCTGGTCTGGGAGACTGCGCCCACGGGCGTGGTCGAGGAGCACTGGCCGCCGGTCATGCCGTAGATGAAGTTGTTGAGCACCAGGGCGGTTATGCCGATGTTCTTGCGCGCGGCGTGGATGAGGTGGTTGCCGCCAATGGAGAAGGCGTCGCCGTCGCCCATGACCGTGATGACCTTGAGGTGCGGGCTGGCCATCTTGATGCCCGTGGCGAAGGTCAGGGCCCGGCCGTGGGTCGTGTGCACGGTGTTGAAGTCCACGTAGGCGGCGATGCGTCCGGAGCAGCCTATGCCGGCCACCAGGGCCACGTCGTCCTTGGACAGCCCCAGCGCGTGCACGCTGCGGATGAGCGAGCCGAGGACGATGCCGTGGCCGCAGCCCGCGCAGAACACGTGCGGAAACTTCTTGTTGTGCCTGAGATAGTCGTGGATGAGCTGGGTGACGTCGCTCATGGGCTACACCTGCTGGATGGCCTTGAGGATTTGCGAGGGGGTGATGATCTGGCCGTCGATGCGGTTCAGGGTGCGCACCCTGGTCAGGCCGTTGTTCACGCGCTTCACCTCGCGGGACATCTGGCCCATGTTCATCTCCGGGACGATGATGGCCCTGGCCTTGCGCGCCAGGGTGACCACCGCGGCCTTGGGGAACGGGAACAGGGTCTTGAGCTTGAGCAGACCGGCCTTGATGCCCGCGGCCCTGGCCTGGCTCACGGCCAGCTGCGCCGAGCGGGCAACGCTGCCATAGGCCACGACCACGACTTCGGCGTCCTCCGTGTCGTACTCCGCGGTGAGCTGGATGTCGTAGAAGAACTGGTCGATCTTGCGGTGCAGCCGCTCGATGATCGCCTTGACCTCGTCCGGCCGCTGGGTGGGAAAGCCCATGTCGTCATGGGTCAGGCCCGTGACGTGGAAACGGTAACCTGAGCCGATGGGCGGCATGGGCGGCACGCCGCGCACGGTCTCCTCGAAGGGTTTGTACCACTCCGGCGGCATGGAGGGCACCAGGCGGTTGAAAATCTCGTAATCCTTCTCGTGCGGCAGGGCGATTTTCTCGCGCGTGTGCGCCGTGATCTCGTCGATGAGCAGGATGACCGGCGTGCGGTATTTCTCGGCGAAGTTGAAGGCCGTGATGGTCATCTCCATGCATTCGGGCACGTCGGCGGCCGAGAGCACGATGATCGGGTGGTCGCCGTGCGTACCCCAGCGCGCCTGCTGCACGTCGCCCTGGGCGGGCGAAGTGGGCAGGCCGGTGCTCGGCCCGCCGCGCATGACGTTGACGATGACCAGGGGCACCTCGGCCATGCAGGCGTAGCCCAGGTTCTCCTGCATGAGCGAGAAGCCCGGGCCCGAGGTGGCGGTCATGGCCTTGCGGCCGGCCAGCGAGGCGCCGATGGTCGCGCCCATGGAGGCGATCTCGTCCTCCATCTGGATGAACACGCCGTTCTCGGTGCGCGGAAGCCGCGCGGCCATGATCTCCATGACCTCGGAGGACGGGGTGATGGGATAGCCGGCATAGAAGGAGCAGCCGGCGAACAGGGCTCCCTCGACCACGGCTTCGTTGCCGAGGGCGAAGATCTCGGTGCGTTTTTTCTTGGGAGCGTTGGCCATGGTCCGCCTACCTAGGATTTGGGGTCGTTGCCGTCGGAAGGATCGCCTGCGTTCGCGGCTACCGTCTCGGAGGACGCCGCTTCCGAGGCGGCCTCGGCCGGTGGCAGGTCGCCCTTGCGCCGATTGCGGTCCTGCCGGGGCCGGACCATGATGGCGAAGTCCGGACAATGGTGCTCGCAGAATCCGCAGTTTATGCATTCCTCCAAGGCCACGACGCCTGCCTTGCCCATCTCGTTCAGGGCAAGCACCTTGGCCGGGCAGAAGGACACGCAGATAGCGCAGCCCTTACACCAGTCCGGGAAAATGACGATATCGGTTTGTCCCTTGCTCTTTGCCATGATGTTTCCGACGGCCGCCGACGCGCCATGACACGCCCGACCGCGCAGCATTGGTTATGGAACTCGTCAGTAACGAATAGCCAATAGACCGCAAAACTGCAACAAGGCAGCGCGCCACCCGAGAAATCATCGGTGGTCGAGCCATTCGTCCGTCGATAATGCGGAGCAGTCCGTGCCACACCGAAGCCATTCCATTGGTTTCACATTTTTGCCATATCGCCAGGTTGACCCCATGGGCAAATTCCGTTAGCTGTCACTGTTGCTTAAGGTGGTGTTGGTTTTCTCATGCAGTGCGCGCTACCGCGCCTGACGAGCCCGGCAGGCCTAAGGTCGGTCTGTTGGTGTGCCAGGAATGGGAAGGGCGAGGATCGCGCAAGCCCCCTCCGGCCGAATCGGCACAGCCGATTTATCTTTTTTCGCAAGATCCACTTGGCGGAGACGAGCATGTCATTGATTCAAATCCAGTCGCTGAACAAATGGTACGGCGACTTTCATGTTCTCAAGAACATCAGCGAGAATGTCCAAAAGGGCGAAGTGCTGGTCATCTGCGGCCCCAGCGGTTCGGGCAAGTCGACCTTCATCCGCTGCGTCAACCGGCTGGAGGATTACCAGCAGGGCACGATCCTCATCGAGGGCAAGGACATCAAGGCCCCGGACGTGAACATCAACAAGCTCAGGTCCGAGATCGGCATCGTCTTCCAGCAGTTCAATCTCTATCCTCACCTGTCGGTGCTCAAGAACGTCACCCTGGCCCCCACCAAGGTCAAGAACGTGGACCGAGACGAGGCCGAAGCCACCGCCCTGACGCTGCTCGAACGCGTGGGCATCCACGACCAGGCCCTCAAGTATCCGGCCGAACTTTCGGGCGGTCAGCAGCAGCGCGTGGCCATCGCCCGCGCCCTGGCCATGAAGCCTAAGATCATGCTGTTCGACGAGCCAACCAGCGCCCTGGACCCTGAGATGATCAACGAAGTCCTGAGCGTCATGAAGGACCTGGCACGCGACGGCATGACCATGCTCTGCGTGACCCACGAGATGGGCTTCGCCCGCGAGGTGTCGGACCGGGTCATCTTCATGGATGCCGGGGAGATCATCGAGGAGGGTCCGCCGGACGAGTTCTTCATGAACCCCAAGCACAAGCGCACCCAGGCCTTCCTCAAGGAGATCCTGTAGGCGCGCCCGAACCGGATGGAGGCGGGATCATCCCGCTTTGTCTACAACAAGTGGAGGTTGGATGATGCGTAAACTGACCATTCTCGCGGTGGCGGCCCTCTCCGTCCTGCTGCTCGCCTCGACGGCCCTGGCCGGCAAGCTGGAGGAGATCAAGCAGCGCGGCGTACTCGTGGCCGGCGTCAAGGACTCTCAGCAGCCCTTCGGCTTCGTGGACTCCCAGTCCAAGCAGTTGGTCGGCTTCGAAATCGATCTGGTCAAGGCCATCGCCGACAAGCTCGGCGTGAAGCTCGAGCTCAAGCCCGTGACGAGCGCCACGCGCATACCCATGCTGGTCCAGGGCTCCGTGGACATCCTGGCCGCGACCATGACCCACAAGTTCGAGCGCGACGAAGTCATCGACTTCTCCATCACCTACTTCATGGACGGCCAGAAGCTGCTGGTCAAGAAGAACAGCGGCATCAAGAGCGCGGCCGACCTGGCCGGCAAGAAGGTCGGCACGGCCAAGGGCTCGACCTCCGAGCAGAACATCAAGAACGCCCAGCCCAAGTGCACCGTGCTGTCCTTCGAGACCTACCCGGAGGCCTTCCTGGCCATGAACCAGGGCAAGGTCGTGGCCGTGACCACCGACTCCGGCATCCTGCTCGGCATCAAGAACAGCGCCCAGAATCCTGACGACTACGAGATCGTCGGCAACTACATCTCCGACGAGCCCTATGGCTTGGGCGTGCCCGAGAACGACTCCGACTACCGCGACTTCGTGAACAAGGCTCTGGCCGACCTGTGGACCTCCGGCGAGTACAAGAAAATGTACGACAAGTGGTTCGGCCCGAACACCAAGTACTACCTGCCTCTTGATTGGAAGATGGAAGTCTGGCCCAACTAGGCTCTGACGCCTTTAGCCGGCGAGCCCGCGTTTGCGGCGCTCGCCGGTTTTTCCTGAACAACCACGGGACTTCGCTTTGAACTACAAATTCAACTGGCAGGTTGTCCTCACGGGCGAGTACGGCCAATGGATCATGGACGGCCTGCTCATCACGCTGCAGATCTCGGCCGTGTCCATCCTGCTCTCCCTGATCCTGGGCACCCTCATCGCCGTCATGCGCCTGACCAGGGTCAGGCTCCTGGAGTGGTTCGCGCTTTCCTACACCGAATTCTTCCGCAACACTCCGCTCCTGGTGCAGCTGTTTTTCTGGTACTTCGGCTCGCACGCGGTGTTGCCCGAGTTCGTCAACTCTTGGCTCTATGAGCACGACTTCGAGTTCGCGGCCGGAGTCATCTCGCTCACGGTCTACACCTCGGCCTTCATCGCCGAGGAGATCCGCTCGGGCATCTTCGCCATCCCCAAGACCCAGCTGGAGGCCTCGCGCGCCTGCGGCCTGTCCTTCCTGCAGGCCATGCGCTACGTCATCCTGCCCCAAGCGTTCAGGATCATCATTCCCCCGCTCATCTCCCAGTTCCTGAACCTCATCAAAAACTCTTCCCTGGTCATGACCATCGGCGTCATGGACCTCATGTACATGGCCAGGCAGATCGAATCCTACGCCGGCCGGGGCTTCGAGGCCTTCACCGTGATCCTGCTCATCTACCTGACCATATCGCTCGCGGTGTCCTTCCTCATCACCCAGTACAACAAGCGCTTTCTGCGCCAGATCGCCTACTAGAGGAGCGGGACCGTGGGTTGGCAAGTCGTCTGGAACAATTTCGATTACTTTCTGTGGGGCGCATGGCCCGATGGTCCGCTCGGCGGACTGGCCATGTCCATCCTTCTGTCCATAGGCGGCATTTTCGGGGCCTTCTGGCTGGGCTTGGCCGCGGGCCTCATGCGCCTTTCCAAGCGGCTCTGGATCGCCTGGCCGGCCGTTGTCTACATCGAGGTGGTGCGTGGCATCCCGCTGCTGCTGGTCATCTTCTGGTTCTACTTCCTGGCGCCCGTCCTGTTCGGCAAACCGCTGCCCGAGGCCCAGAGCGCGCTCATTTCCTTCATCGTCTTCACCAGCGCCTACGTGGCCGAGATCGTGCGCGCGGGCGTGCTGTCCCTGCCCAAGGGCCAGATGGAGGCCGCGCGCGGCAGCGGCCTGTCCCACGCGCAGGCCATGCGTTACGTCATCCTGCCCCAGGCCCTGCGCAACATGATTCCCTCTTTCGTCAACCAGTTCGTGAGCCTGATCAAGGACACCTCCCTGGCGGCCATCATCGGCGTCAACGAACTGCTGCGCACGGGCCAGCAGGTCATGAACCGCGACTACGTGACCACGGAAATCTTCGTGACCATCGCCGTCATGTACTTCATCGTCTGCTATGCCCTGACCGAGGTCAGCCGCATGCTGGAGCGCCAGATGTCGCGCTACCAGGCCCGCAACCGCTAGTCCGGCGTTCAGGCAGTCCAGCCGCGTCCGTTCCGTGCGGACGCGGCTTTCTTCTTTTTCCGGGCTTCTGTATACAGGAGGCATGATGGAACGCCCATGCGATCCCACGGCCCAGCCAGCCGGCAGCGCCGCCAACCCAGCCAGGCCCCTGCGCCCATCCGGGCTGGCGGCCTGCATCGACCATACCCTGCTGCGCCGAGAAGCCGCGCCCGATGACCTCCGTCGCGTATGCGACGAGGCCCTGCGTTTCGGTTTCCGCGGTGTGTGCGTCTATCCCGAGCACCTGGAGCTGGTTGTTCCGCATCTGGGCGGCAAGGTCCTGGCCGTCACCGTGGCCGGCTTTCCCGGCGGACTGGAATCCGTGGAGGACAAGGCCGCCCAGGTGCGAGCGGCTGCGGCCGCCGGGGCCGCCGAAGTGGACGCGGTCCTGAACCGAGACCTGCTGCGCCGGCGCGATCACGGCCGCTTGCTGCACGAGATCATTACGCTGGTGCAGGCCGCCTGTCCGGCCAGGCTCAAGGTCATTCTGGAAACCAGCGACCTGATCCGCGACGAGCGCATCATGGCCGCGGCCTTGGCCAAGGCGGCGGGCGCCTTCTGCGTCAAGACCAGCACGGGCATCGGCCATCCCGGCGCGACCATCGAGGACATGACTCTCCTGCGCGACGTGGTGGGCCGGGACATGGCGGTCAAGGCCAGCGGCGGGATACGCGACCTGCAACAATGCCTGGCCATGCTCCAGGCCGGCGCGAGCATCGTCGGCACGTCGGCCTCCGTTACCATCATGGCGCAGGCCATGGCCCTGGCCGATCCCGAAAGCCTGCCGGGGGAGGTCTCGTGAGCGTCCGCGACAAATCCGGCCCGATCCACGGGCATGACCTCTACCTGAGCGATCCGGCCGAGATCGAGCGCCGCTCCATGGCCATCATCGAGGCCGAAGCCCCGAAGCCCTTACCGTTCTCCGAACTGGAATGGCCCATCGTGCGGCGCATGATCCACACCACGGCCGATTTCGAACTGCTGCGCCTGACCCGCTTCCATGCCGATGCCATCGAGGCGGGCATCGCCGCCCTGCGCTCCGGCGCGCTGATCGTCACGGACACGCGCATGGCCCTTTCCGGCATTCCCATGCGCCGTCTGGAGCCCCTGGACTGCCGAAAACTGTGCCTCATGGACGACCCGCGCGTGATCCAGCGGGCCAAGGCGGAAGGCATCACCAGGGCCATGGCCGCCGTGGACCTGGCTTTCGATCTGCGTGCGGAAATCGCCCCGGCGGCCCCCCTGGTTTTCGTCATCGGAAATGCGCCCACGGCCCTGGTGCGCCTGGTGCGACGCCTGCAAGCCATGGAATTCCCGCATGACCTGCCCGTGGCGCTGATCGTGGGCATGCCCGTGGGCTTCGTCAACGCGGCCGAGTCGAAGGAGCTGCTCGTGCAGGCGAGCCCGGCGCCCTGGATAACGGTAACGGGCCGCAAAGGCGGCTCGCCCCTGGCCGCCAGCGCCTTGAACGCCTTGGCCGAGCTGGCCCTGCAAAGCCTATCGGCCGGTCGGAGCGCCCCCCGGGACGACGCCGCACAGACCTGAAACCGGCCGGCGCTGCGCACGGCCGCCATGGAGCAACAGAATGCACGCCATGCGACCGTTTCCGGCGCTGTTTTTCGTCCTGATCGCCTGCGTTCTCTTCTCGTCGCCCGCCGAGGCGATACAGGTAGTGCCCGACACTTCCGAGCAGGAGCAGTCACCTCCCCCGCCCAAGCCTGCCCCTCCGGCGGAGCGCCAATCCCTAACGCGCCACGAGTTGCGCATAGGCGATAAGATCTATACGTACATCGCCACGGCCGGTGAACTCGTCATCAGGGACGAGGAAAGCCAGGAGCCGCGAGCCCGCTTCTTCTATGTCGCCTATGAACTGGAGGACGCAAAGCCGGGACAGCGCCCCCTGACCTTCGCCTTCAACGGCGGACCGGGCGCGGCGTCGGTCTGGCTGCACCTGGGCGGGCTGGGGCCTTGGCGCGTGGCCCTGAACGACGACGGAACGCTGCCGCCTCCCCCCTACCGCCTGGTGCAGAACGAGTCCTCCTGGCTGCCATTCACGGACCTCGTGTTCATCGATCCCGTGGGCACGGGCTATAGCCGGGGCCTGAGCCAGGCCAAGCCCGCAGGCAAGCCGTTCTGGAACATCGAGAAGGACGTGGAATCCGTGGCCGAGTTCATCCGCCTGTGGGTGACGCGCAACGGCCGCTGGCTCTCCCCGGTCTTCCTGGCAGGCGAAAGCTACGGCACCACGCGCGCGGCGCTCCTGGCGCCGTACCTCCAGCGCGAGTTCGGCCTGCAGGCCGCGGGCGTGCTGCTCATCTCGCCCGTGCTCTTCTATGAGACAATCCTCCTGTCGCCCATCAACGACCTGCCCTTCGCGCTCTATCTGCCCGCCTACGCCTCGGTGGCCCACTACCACGGCATGGCCGGGCAGGGACGGGACCTGGAGGAGTTCGCGGCGCAGGCCGGCATCTTTGCCCTGGAGGAATATCTGCCCGCCCTGGCCAAGGGCAGCATTCTCCCCAGGTCCCGAAGCACGGAATTGGCCGGGCGGCTGTCCGAGTTCACCGGCGTGCCGGCGCGATTGTATCTCGAAAATCACCTGCGTTTGGAGCCGGCGCGTTTCCGCCGCGAACTGCTGCGCGACCGGTCGAGGCTCATAGGGCGCATGGACGCCACCATCGCCGCCGTGAACCCCGAGCCCCAACGGTCCGCGCCCCGTTACGACCCGACGCTCCAGCCCCTTTTCGGCCCCTTTTCCTCGGCCATACACTCCTATCTGGCCAGGGACCTCAAGTACCAAAGCGACCTGCCTTACGAGTTCCTCAACCCGCAGGTGGGCATGAGCTGGGACTGGCAAGCCGCGGGCGAGGAAGGCCAGGGCTACCTGGACGCCGTCACGCCGCTCAAGGAGGCCATGAGCGTCAGCCCGTCCATGCGTGTCCTGATGGCCTGCGGCATGTACGATCTCGCAACGCCCTGCTCCTCGGTGGAATACACGCTGAATCATCTCTGGCTGGATGACGCGCTCAAAAGGAATGTACTCCTGGAGTACTACCAAGCCGGCCACATGATGTACACGCACGCGGGCCCGCGCAGGCAACTCCGCGACGACGCCGAGCGCTTCTACCGCGAAACCCTGACTCGGCCCGCCGACAAGAGCGGCCGCTAGGATCGGCTTGGACGCGAGCAGCGGCTGGTGAGCCTTGACTGAACCCTTACCGGAGCAAAGCGCGCCCTGACAGCCAATTGCACATGGCTCTGGAGGGATGCACAGGGTTCATGGGTCGGCAATTATCTTGACAATAAAAATATCATGCCACAAAGATTCTTTACCACAAAGCAATCGTCGAATCAGGAGTACGGCATGATAGGACGTTTCGCGGTTCCCGGGGTGTACAAGGACCTTTTCAACCTGCGGGAATTCTACATTTGCGCCCTGGGCGGGGCCTTGGCCCTCGCTGGTTTCCTGTGGAACTGGGCGGAGGTCGCTCCGGCCTGGATGTCCCTTGTCCTGATCCTGGCTTCCGTGGCCGTCAACGGCCTGCCCATCGTCAAGGAGGCGCTCCAGGGACTCCGGGAACGCCAGGTCAACGTGGACGAACTGGTCAGCCTGGCCATCATCGCCTCGTGCATCCAGGGCGAATTCCTGACCGCGGCCGTGGTCAGCTTCATCATGACCTTGGGCTCCCTGGTGGAGGAGGCCGTGAGCGCATCGGCCCGGAAATCCATCCAGGCCCTGGTGCGCATCGCCCCCGAGCAGGCGACCCTGCTCAAGGATGGCGCCGAACTGCTTGTGCCCGCGGCCCAGATCGCCATCGGCGACATCCTGCTGGTCAAGCCCGGCGAGCGCTTGCCCGTGGACGGGGAGATCGTCGCCGGCAGGACCGCCGTGGACGAATCCTCCATCACCGGAGAAGCCATCCCGCGCGAGAAAGGCCTGGGGGACCAAGTCCTGGCCGGGACCCTCAACTACAACGGCGCCATCGAGATCAAAGCGGTCAAGGTCGGCGCGGACACGACCCTCGGCAAGGTCATCAAGCTGGTCACCGAGGCGGAAAACAACAAGCCCAGCGCCGCGCGGCTCGTGGATCGCTACGCCACGTGGTTCACGCCGACAGTCCTGGCCATCGCCGGGCTGGCCTGGGCCTTGTCCGGAGACGTGAGCCGGGCGGTGGCCGTGCTCATCGCCGGCTGCCCCTGCGCCCTGATCATGGCCGCGCCCACGGCCACAGTGGCGGCCATCGGCCGCGCGGCCAGGGCCGGCATACTGATCAAGGGCGGCCAGTTCCTGGAGGAAGCCGCCCGCGCCGACGTCGTGCTCTTCGACAAGACCGGCACGCTGACCCTCGGCGAGCCCAAAGTCGATGACGTTGTCGCCGGAAGCGGCCTGCAAACCCACGAGGTCATCGCCTGGGCCGCCTGCGCCGAGCAGAACTGCGCCCATCCCCTGGCCAGGGCCGTGGTCAAGGCCGCCCACTATGCCAGGGTCTCCGTGCGGCGGGCCGAATCCATCCTGAGCGAGATAGGCCTGGGCGTCCGGGCCATGGTCGACGGCGACTGCATCGAGGTCGGCAGCGCCCGCATCGTCGGCGGAGATGTCGCCCTGCCCTCTCCCTTCAAGGCCCAACTCGAGGCCATGGAGGAACGTGGGGCCACGCCCATCGTGGTCTATCGCAACAAGGAGCCCATCGGCCTCCTGTCCGTCTCGGACAAGCCAAGGCCGACCGCCCGAGCCACGATCCAGACCCTGAAGCAAATGGGCATGAACTCCACCGGCATTCTCTCCGGGGACCATGAGCGCTCGGTGCGCAAGGTGGCCGGCATGCTCGACGTGGACCGGCATTGGGCGGGCCTCAAGCCCCAGGACAAGCTTGCGGTGATCGAGCGGCTCCAGAACGAGGAAGGCCGCAGGGTCATATTCGTCGGCGACGGCGTCAACGACGCGCCGGCCCTGGCCAGGGCCAACGTGGGCATCGCCATGGGCGCGGCCGGGACGGACGTGGCCCTGGAGACCGCCGACATCGCCCTGACGCATGACGACATCTCCAAGCTGCCCTTCCTCGTCAAGCTGAGCCGGCGCATGGTGGGCCTGATCAAGATCAACATCGGCCTGGGGCTCTTCTTCAACGCCGTGGCCATCCTGGGAAGCGGCTACGGCCTGCTGAGTCCCATCATGGCCTCGCTCTTCCACAATCTCGGTTCCATCATCGTCGTGCTCTCCTCGGCGAGCCTGGCCTTTGTTTCGGACTGCCGGCTGGCGGCATCAAAGGCGGCCTGAGGTTCGCCGAAGCACGGGTCGAAGCATGAGGGGAACGTCGTCGAACCAGCGCGTTCCCCTCACGGGCAGCCATGCTAAACGACGGCCTGAATCCCCTGTTTTCATAGGCATGTTCACAGGTTAGATGCGAACATGGATGTTCAGGCGGTACAATCGAAGAAGGAAGACATGGAGCAGACAGAAATTCTCACCCAGGCCCTGATCGAGTTTTATGAAAAGTTCTCGTCCTGGGAACAGGGAGTCGTCAGGGAGACGGGCCTGACCCTGCCTCAGATGCACACTCTGGAAATCCTCGGATCTTTCGGGGACCTGCGCATGAAGGAACTGGCCCAAAAGATGGGCATCACCACCGGCGCGCTGACCGTGCTCGTGGACAGGCTGGAGAGGCAGGGCCTGGTGACTCGCAAGCCTCACGAGACGGACAGACGTTCCATCCGGGTCGGATTGACCGAGGCGGGTGACAGGCATTTCCAGGAGCACCATGCCTTGCATACCCGGCTCACGCAAGAGCTGATCGACTCGCTCGCCCCCCAGGAGGCCGACGCGCTGCTGACGATCCTGCAGAAGCTCAACTCGCACTTCTGAAGAATCCGCCCCGCGCATTCAAAAGCCCTCCGCGAGGGATACGGGACATGCGCGCGGATCCGCGCACGGACTTGGGCTTACGCGGGCGAATCCTTGCCTTTAGGCTGCCGCGTGTCGGGGCGGATGATGAGGAAAGACGCCGTGGCGAGGCTCAAGGTCTCGCCCGCGTCGTTCCGTATCTCTCCCTCGACCACCACGACCTTGCCCCCGCGCCGTACGATGCGCGCCTCGGCGCGCAGGGAGCTGCGGCCCGCGGGCCGCAGGTAGCGCATGTGCAGGTCCATGGTCACGGTCCGGCGATCCGGCTCCAGGCCGGCGAGCACCGCGTGGGCCATGGTCTCGTCCATGAGCGCGGCCTGAATGCCGCCGGCCAGGCTGCCAGCGCCTTGCAGGAACTCCTCCCTGAACGGCAGGGCCAGCACGGCATGCTCGGGAGTGATCTCGACGATACTGATGCCCATGTAGCCGAACAGGCGATTGACCGTCTGGTTTTCCTGCCGGACCGCGCTCAGGTAAGCATCGATCATGTCCGACTCCCTTGCGTTGAGGTTTCAGCCGAAGCGTCGCGTTGGCCAGCTTTGCCTGGCTGCTGCCGACTTGCCAAGCACCGCACGCGCGGCGCCATGCGGAATCCTGGACGGAAAAGCAAGGGCCCGCCGAGCCGAAGCCGGCGAGCCCTTGCCCTCACTCGCCCCCGAGTGAAGAATGCTAAATGAAATTCATTAGCGAAAGCCGCATGATGCCCGCCGAGGACTTGAGCACGGCCTCGTAGCCGAGCTGCTGCTGCGCAAGCTTGGTCATGAGTTCCGTGACGTCCACGTCCTCGACCGCGCTCAGGCGATCTTCCTCGTTGAATTGCAGGTTGGTCAGCACATTCTTGGCCACCGTGAGCCTGTTCTCCCTGCCCGCGTAGCTGGCCACTTGGTTCAGCAGGTGCGCGCTGGCAGTGCGCAGGTTTTCCAGGGCCTCCTGGCAGCCGGACTGGTTGTTGGTCTCCAGGCTGGACAGCAGCCGCCCCACGGTGTCGAACAGGTTCTTGTTGCGATCATCGCCGAAGACGAGGTGTGGTGAGGAATCATCGGGATCCTGGTAGATGCCGCCGAAGATGTCCTTGCCGATGCCGTTGATGACCACGGATTCGTTATTGGAGATGGCCACGGAGATGTCCGCCGTGCGGGGGCGGATGGAATACTGCTGGCCGGCGGCCAGCGGCGCTCCATCCAGCGCCAGCGTGCCTCCGGGTACTGTGAGCACGGCCGGAGTGCCCAAGGGAGCGGTGTTGTTCTGCTTCCAGGTCGAACCGCCGTCCGTGCTGTAGGAGTAGCCTATTTCAGCGCCTACGCTGTCTATGCGCACGAGGGTGTTCTTGCTGAACACGCCCGAAGCCGTGGCGGTCATGGCCGCCGGAGCGCCGAATTTGTCCACCTCTATCTTGTCCTTGTCGTCGCCCATGTATTGGGCGGTGGGGTAGACCCACATCCAGGAGCCGGAGGTGTCGTTGGTGTTCGCGGGGTTCACGGCCGTGAACTGGGGAGGAGTGGTCGAGTCTATAGTCACTCTCACGCCGCCCATGTCCAACAGAAAGTCGCCGTTGGCATCGGTTCCGACAGCGGTCGTGGTGAAGGTCTTGCCGCCATCCGCCGAATACCGGAACTGATCGCCCACCGCCAAGGGCGTCGCGCCATCGCCATCCAGCATCTGGATGAGCATGGTCTTCGGAGTGTCGCCCTCGACCCTGAAATTCACGCCGCTCAAGTCGGCATTACCATTCCCGCGCATCCACATCGCCGCCTCGAAGGCCGAACCCTCGATCTTGTGACCGGCGAAGATGGACTTGCCCTCGAAGCGCTGGTTGGCCAGCGTGATCAGCTGGTTGTACATCTCGCGCACTTCGTAGCTGATCTGCTCGCGGTTGTCGGCGCTCAGGTGGCCCGTGGAACCCTGCTCGGCCAATTCCTTGAGCCTGGTCACGATCCCGTTCACCTGGAGAATGGTGTCGTCGGCCTGCTTGAGCCATCCTTGGGCCGTGCCGATGTTGCTCCGGTACTGGGTGATGGAACTCAGCACTTCCCTATGGTTATAGACCTGGTAGATGCCGGCCGGGTCGTCGGAACCCTTGTTGATGCGCTTTTGCGACGCAGCCTGCATGTTCAGGTCCATGTATTGGCTCAGCGACGAATTCATGTTCGATATGTAATTCGTGAAGAGCATCTGTTGCGAGACGCGGATCATGTTTTGGTCCTCCTTAAGGCTTCAGGCCCAGCAGCGTCTGCAGCATCTGGTCCGCCGTGGAGATGAGCTTTGCCGCGGCCGTGTAGGAATGCTGGAACTTGATGAGGTTGCTCATCTCCTCGTCCAGGTTAACGCCGGACAGGGATTGCTGCTGCGCATCGAGCGTCTGGGCCAGGGAGTTCTGGTAGGCGAAGTTGAACTGCGCTCCCGACGTATCCGCGCCCACGCCCGACACCATGGCGTTGTAGAACTCGGAAAGCGTCTGATGGGCAGTGCCGCCGAAGTCCGTGTGGATGTCCAGCTTCTTGTCCTTCAGTGCCGCGATTTCCTTGGCGATAAGGTTGTCGCCCGAGTTGACCTCGCCCGCGCCGTTGTAGTGGCCGGCGTTGATGAGCGAGGAGTTGCTGGCCACGGCCGGATTGATCTCGATGCCTCTGGCGCTGGTGCCCGAGAAGTACGTGTTTATGCCCAGTCCGGCCAGCAGGCCGGTGGAGTCCTGGCCGAAGCCGAAGGTGTAGCCGCCGGTGGTGCTGATGCGCAGCGAACCGTTCACGATGCTGGCCTGCACGTCCGTGATGGGCGGAACCGCGTTGGCCAGGGAATGGTTGAAGGCGTCGCGCACGTCGTCCAGGCTATGGATGGCGGGATCGAAGTTCTGCTGGCCCGGCGTGACGCTGTCGAAGTCCAGGACCAGGGATTGCCCGCCGTTGACAAGCTGTCCCGTGGAGTCGAAGACGTACATGCTCAGGCTTCCGCTCTGCAGCTTGTCACGGAAGAACAAGCCCGAGGTATCATTGACCAGGGGGACGCCTGAATTGAGCACCTGGTATGTGCCCGTGGTTTCGGCCAGCTTCTTCAGGCCCGCGCCTTCGCTGTGGATGGCGTTGACGGACCAGATGAGTTCCCTGGCCAGGGCGTCGAGCTTGTCGCGGTACTGGCCGATGTAGTTGTCGCGGAAGTTGAAGAAGCCGGCCAGGCTGCCGCCGGTGATGCGGCGGTTGTTGTCCTCGCCGTTGGCGTAGATCTGCGGAGTGATGTTCTCGGAGGTCGAGGTGTCCTGGTACCAGTACACGCCGGATTTGGGCGTGATGATGAAGCGGTCGCCCGCCATCAGATCCCCGGTAGGCGTGCCGGGGGTACCGTCCTGCTTGCCAAACCAGATCTTTACCCCCCGCACCTCGACGAGATTGTCCTCGGTGCCGGCCGGGAACGTAAGTTCATTTCCGTTTTCGTCCTTAAGCCAAGTCTTGCCGCCATCCAGTGAAACACGGAATTGAGGCCTGTCAGCAGGATCGGCGTTGCTCAGAGGGTCTGCACCGACTCCGGCATCGATCACCTGCACGGTATACTCGAAATCGTCCACGCCGTCGAAATAGAGCTTGCCGTCCGTGCCGAAAGTTGACGCCGCATTCAGGGCATTGACGACCCGCGGCCCTTCGAACTTCAGGCTGAAGGTATGCTCGTTCTGCACCAGGGTGTGGCCGGCCTTGGTGGTGATGGTGAAGTCCTGCTCGTTGCCGCGCGTGATGACGTTGATGTCGAGCCTGCTGGACAGCTCGCGCACGAGCCTGTCGCGCTCGTCGCGCAGGGCGTTGGCGTTGTTCTGGCCCGGAACCTCCACCTGCTTGAGCTGCCCGTTGATGCCGGCGATCTTGCCCAGGATCAGGTTGATGTCGTTCACGTCCTGCTGGATGAACTCGTTGGCCTGCTGCTGCATGCGAGTCATCTGCGCATCGGCCTGCTTCAGGATGCTCAGCAGGTTGCCCGTGTTGGCCAGGAGCGTCTCGCGCACGGCGTAGTTGTCCGTCTCGGCGGACGCGACCTTCTGCCAGGAGTTGAAGAACTCCGTAAGCGAGCTGCTGATGCCGCCGATCTTGTCCGTCTCGTAGAACAGGCTGTCCACGGCCTTCAGGTTGCCGAACAGCGTGTCGTAACGCTGGCGCATGGTGTTCTTGTCGAGATAGTTCGTCTCGATGAAGCGGTCGAAGTGGCGCAGCACCTCGGCCGCCTCCACGCCCATGCCGATCTGGCCGGGCCTGTAGTCCAGCTGCAGGCTCTCCTCCAGCCGCACGTAGCGGCGGGAGTAACCCACGGTATTGACATTGGTGATGTTCTGGCCCGTGACCTCGATGGCCGCCTGGGAGGCGAAGAGGCCCTTGCGGGCGATATCAAGGATGTTGTTGATGCCGGACATTTACAGCCTCCCCTGCAGGATGGCGGCTCCGCGTTTGGCCTTGGGAAACTTGCCCTGGGCCGTATAGGTTTCCTTCTGTTCGGGATTGAGCTTGCCGTGGAGGAAAGTGAGCAGCTTCCTGCTCTGATCGTGCAGCGCCAGGGCCAGTTCGAAGTTCTTGGCCGCAAGGGTCGCGCAGTTCTGCTCGCGGCGGTCAAGCTCTTCGAGCAGCGCCATCACCTCGGGCCGCTCGGCCTCGGGCAGGGTCTGGACGAAGGTGGTCAGGCGGGCCGCGCCGGGCGACACGACCTGGACCAAGGACTTCATCTCCACCCGCTCGCTGGTGATCTGGCGCAGGAGGTCCTGGACGGACAGCTCGATGCCCGACACGGCCTGGGGGTTCCCCTGGCGCAGGTAGGAAAATTCTTCCGCAAGCAGCGTGGCCAAAAGGCCCAGGGCATTCTTCTGCCGGTTCAGGCTGTCCAGGATGCGGCGCTTCATCGCTCAACTCCCCTTTTCGCTCCCAGCCTCCCGCCAGCCTTGTAGATTCTATGCCGTGCGCAGGAGTTCCGGGTTCAGCGCGATATTGCCCTGCCTGATTTCGAAGTACAGGCGTGGGACGTTTTTGCCATACTCTGGGGCTAATTGAGCAATTTCTCTGCCAGCGGACACGCGCTGTCCCTGGCTCACCCGGACGTTCTCCAGATTGCCGTAGATGCTGCGCAGGCCGTCGGCATGCTCGATTTCCACCACGAGGCCGAGGTCAGGACGGCGCTCAACGGCCGTGACCACGCCCTCCAGGCAAGCCGAGACGCTGGACATGGCCGGCGCGGCGATCTCCACGCCGGAGCGGGAAGCGGACGGCAGGCGACTGGTGGGAGCCGCGAAGCCGAACTGGGAAACGGTCCGGCCCTCCACGGGCCAGGCTATGTTCGGCAGCGGAAAGCCGGCGGCCCCGGCCTGCTCAGTTTCGAGCCGCGACTGTCTCTCGATCTCAAGGGCCAGGTGGTCGATGCGCCGGAATATCTCGTCGCGCGACAGGTCGGCAGGATCGACGGCGTCCTGCCCGGCCGGAGCTAAAGCCCCGGAGCGGGGCTTTAGCCTGGCCTGTTCGGACGCTGGCAGCGGCTTGATTTCGATCGGAGTGCCCGGAGTGGCGGACTTGCTCTTCTCCACGAGATGCGACTTGAGCTGCTCGTAGAGCATGTCGCCGATGCCGATGCCGCCGGCGCCAGCGAGCTTGCGCGACAGCTCCTGGTCGAACATGGACAGGTAGAAGTCCTCCTGCTTGCTGTGCAGGTAGCCTTCCTTGGGCACGGTGTTGCGCATCTGCTCCCACAGCTTGCCGATGAATATGGCCTCGAAGTCCTGGGTGGCCTCCTTGAGCTTGGCCTGGTCCTGACCGGAGTTCTCGAAACGCCGGCGCAGCGCCTGGCTCTGGGCGGCCAGCTTGGCGTAATTCGAGAGTTCCGTCTGGCCCTGGACCTCGTTCATCATGCCGGGAAAGAGTTCTTTGGACATGCTAGATCACCTCCAGTTCCGCCATGAGCGCGCCGGCGCTCCTGAGCGCGCGCAGGATGGAAATCAGGTCGCGCGGGGTGGCGCCGATGGAATTGAGGCCGTCGACGAGTTCCTGAAGCGTGGCGCCTTCCATGAGCACGAGCTTGTTCTTCTCCTCGCGCACCTGGATCTCGGTCTCGGGCACCACCACTGTCTGGCCTTGGCTGAACGGCTGGGGCTGGCTCACGTTGGCGCTCTCCGAGATGACGATCTGCAGGCTGCCGTGGGAGATGGCCACGCGGCTCAGGCGTACGTTCTGGCCCACGATGACCGTGCCGGTCTTCTCGTCCACCACGACCTTGGCCCGAGCGTCGGGCACGACCTGCAAGTTCTCCAGCGAGGCCATGAGCGGCACCAGGTTGCCCTGGAAACGCTCGGGCACGGCCATGTCGATGGTGGAGATGTCCGCGGCCCTGGCGTAAGGCCCGCCCAGGGTTCGGTTGATGGTGTCCACGACCTGCTGGGTGGTGCTGAAGTCGGCGATATGCAGGTTGATGGTCATGGTGTCCTGGTTGTTGAACTCGAAGGGCACCTGGCGTTCCACCGTGGCTCCCTGCGGGACGATGCCCACGGTTGGGATGTTGGACGTGGCCGAGGAGGCCTCGCCGCTCGCGCTGTATCCGCCCACGGTGAGCGGCCCCTGGGCCAGGGCGTAGACGTTGCCGTCGACACCGCGCATGGGCGTGAGCATGAGCACGCCGCCCAGCAGGCTCTTGGCGTCGCCCAGGGAGGACACCGTGGCGTCCAGGCGAGCGCCGGGACGCGCCGAGGCCGGCAGGTTGGCCGTGACCATGACCGCGGCCACGTTCTTGGGCTTCAGGGCGCTCTGCTCCACGCGCACGCCCATGCGTTCGAGCATGTTGACCATGGACTGGATGGTGAAGGCCGAGCCGCGGTTGTCGCCGGTGCCGGCCAGGCCCACGACCAGGCCGTAACCTACGAGCTGGTTGTTGCGCACGCCCTTGAATGTGGCGATGTCCTTGATGCGCGTGGCCTGCGCCGGGGAGGCGAGCAAGGTCAGCAGCATGCAGGCGGCGAGCGCCGCGGCCAGGGAGATGTCTTTCCTACGCATGTGTATTGCGCTCCGCGAACCCTAGAAGGGCCAGAGGTTGTCCAGGATGCGGGCCATCCAGCCCGGCTTCTGCTTGTCTGCCAGCACGCCCTGGCCGTAATATTCGATCTCGGCATTGGCCATCTTGTTGGATGTGATGGAGTTGTCCGGACCGATGTCCCTGCTGCGCACGAGCCCGCGCACCACAAGGATCTGGGTCTCCTCGTTGATGCGCATCTGCCGCGCGCCCTCGACCTGCAGCAGGCCGTCTGGAAGCACGCGGATGACCCGCGCGCCCACGGCCGCGGTCAGGTCGGATTCGCGGGAAGTTTCGCCCGTGGAGCTGAACTTCGAGGTCGTGTTTGCCCCTACCATCGGGTCGGACCCCACCGTTCCCGGCAACTTGAAGCCGGCGACCTGGACCTGGCCTTTCCCGAAATAGTTCGTAACCCCGGCCTGATAGCTCGAATCCTTGTTCGATGTCGTATCGGCCGCATGCGAACCGCTGGAAGTCTCCACGACGCGCACGAGCACGATGTCGCCGACCCTGCGCGCGCGGTCGTCCTCGAAGAGCAGGCTGTTCTGCCCCGCGTCGAAAAGCGAGCCCGGATTGTTGTGCGGCACGGGCGGCGGAGGCACGGGCTGAGTCAACACGGGCATGGAAGACGGCATCTTCTTGCTGGGGGCGCAGGCCACCAGGGACAAGGACGCCGCCGCGAGGAGCACGGCCAAGTGAACGAGCACACGCATGATCTCTAAACCTCCGTTACGGTATCGAGCGGCATCAGCGCACCCCTACCGTGTCCTTACTCATAACTACGGCCTGCACGAGCTTGCCTGAATGAATGTTGCGCACAGGGATGGTTTCGCCCAGGCCGCCGGGCTGCATGGCCTCGGCCTCGATGGCCAGTTGCACGTTACGGCCCTGATAAATCAGGTTGACCTTGGAACCCTTGGCTACCAGCGGAACGGGCTCCAGCATGTCCATGCTGAAGGGCTGCTCCGTCCCGACCGGCCGTTTGACCTGCCAGGAGCCGTCGCCTTTGCCGTCCCAGGGTGTGCCGCGGAAATAGGCCAGGTTCCTTTCCTTGAAAGTGACCATGTCCGGCGTGATCGGCTCGCCAGGATTCACGGGCCTGGAAGCGCAGGCCACGGCCACCCAATGGTCCACGAACACGTTGGCCGCCACCTGGCGCACAAGCCTGCCGTCGCCCGCCACGGCCTTAATGCGCAGGTTGATCCGGCCAGCGGCGAGCTTGCTCAGAAGCTCGATCTCGAGGCGGGCATATCCTTCATCCAGGGACACGATCTCCGGGGCGTTGAAGCCCACCAATTCCGCCCGGCCTTCCATGAGCGCCAGCTTGGGCCGCAAGTACTCCTCCACCCGAGCAAGCAGCATCTGCTTGTCCAGCAAGGCGCCGCCGCGCTGGACGGTCAACCCCGACGGGATGGAGCAGCGCACGGCGAGTTCGCCGAGATGTTCGCGCAGCAACTCCGCGAGCCTGCGGCGCGAGTAGACCTCGGAGCGCCCTGCTCGCTCCGGCGCCGGCCAAAGCTCCATGCGCTCCAGCTTTTCCCATGTTTCCGCAGGAATTGGCCCGTACGGCGTGGCGATTTCGCCCAGCAGGACCTTGCTCCCCTGGGCGCAGGCGCTAGTCTTGATGGACAAGCCCCAGTCTCTGGCCGACGCCCCGGCCGCGATGGCAAGGACCGCCGCGCTTGCCAGGACCACCACCAGCTTGCCCACGGACATGGCCGAAAACGAAAGCATTCCTTTTCCTCGCTACGCGAATCAGCTAGGTCCGCTTCACGTTGATGGCGGTCTGCAGCATCGAGTCCGAGGTGCTGATGGCCTTGGAGTTCACTTCGAAGGCGCGCTGGCCGATGATCATGCCGACCATTTCGTCCACCAGTTCGACGTTGGAGCCTTCCAGGAAGCCCTGGGCCAGTGTGCCCACGTTCTCCTCGCCAGGAGTGCCGGCCGTGGCCGGGCCGGACGCCTCGGTCTCGATGAACAGGTTGCGGCCGATGGCGTTGAGGCCGGCGTTGTTCTGGAAGGTATAGAGCTGAATGTCCGTGGCGGACAGCTCGTTGCCCTGGCGGTCAAGGGCGGCCAGATGTCCCTTTTCGCTGATGACCACGTTGACGGTCTCGGGCGGCACCGTGAACTCGGGCTGCAACAGGTAACCGTTGGCCGTGACCATCCTGCCCTCGTTGTCCAGCTTGAAGGCGCCGGCGCGGGTGTAGGCTTCGGTTCCGTTAAAATCGACCAGGAAGAAGCCGTCGCCCTCGATGGCGACGTCCAACGGGTTGCCCGTGTTCTGGAAATCGCCCTGGGTGAAGAACTTGTGCACCGTCATGGGCCTGACGCCCATGCCCATCTGGATGCCCACCGGCGTCACGTTGCCGCCCTCGGTGCGCGTGCCGGCGATCTTCATGGTCTGGTACATAAGATCCTCGAACTCGGCCCGGCTCTTCTTGAAGCCGATGGTGTTCACGTTGGCCAGGTTGTTCGAGATAGTGTCGATGTTCATTTGCTGGGCGACCATGCCTGTGGCGGCCGTCCAAAGCGAACGCATCATGAGACATATCCTCCGCTGTTAAACCGATTTGCCCATGCTTTTGATGAGGGAACTGTCCATATCCTGAGTGCCGCGCATGATCTTCTGATAGGCCTCGAACACGCGGTTGACCTCGATCATGCGCACCATCTCGGTGACGATCTCCACGTTGGAGGACTCGAGGAAGCCCTGCTGGATGACCGCGGAGACCCTGGTCTCGGGCGTGCCGCCGCTTCCGGTGACTATTTCGGGCACGCCGGCCGCCACGGCAACTTCGTTGGCACTGAAGTTCTCCGAGAGCTTGTAGAGGTTATGGCCGTCCTTCTCGATGCCTCGGGGATTGTCGAACCGCACCAGGGCGATGGTGCCCACCTGCGTTCCGCCTTCGCTCACGTTGCCGGCCGGATCGATCTCCACCATTCCTCTGCCGGACAGGAAGATGGGACCGTCGGCACCCAGCAGCGCATTGCCGTTGCTGTCGACGATTTGACCATCCGGCATGGCGCTGAAATGACCGTTGCGGGTGTAGCGCACTCCATTCTGCGTCAGGATTTTGAAGAAGCCGTCGCCCTGAATGGCCAAATCCAGGGGGTCGCCCGTCTTGCGCAAGGTGCCTTGCGCGAAGTCGGTCTTGTGCTCGGCAAGGCGGGGCTTGGCTATGACGTCGGCGTCGGGCCAAAGCGGCTTTGCGCGCAGATGCTCCTTGGAATCAAGGATGTAGTCGTGAGCGAACGGTACGAACACGTCCTTGAAGGTCACGGAGTCGGTCTTGTAGCCCGTGGTGCTCACGTTAGCCAGGTTGTTGCTTATGATATTCAAGCGATGTTCGCTGGACAGGGCCCCGAACACGGCGCTGTAAATGGCTTCCTCCATATCGGGCACCTCCTTTGGGCTGTCGGTAGCAAGTCATGCGCCAACGTCAAAACAATCATTACAATCATCCACTTACAACATACCGATCACGACATCCCCAGCACGAGGAGGTTTTCCCGCCGGATCGTCGCCCGCGGAATTTGTCCTTCCATCGCTGTAATTATGCTCGGCCGCATGGGGTCGTGTAATGGCGTTGCAGAGCTCGCCCACACTGCAAGGAGCATGCGCCGAAAGATATTTTTCTGTCCCCCCTTGCGTTTGGGTGATACTGTTGTTAGATGGCAGCAGCCATGACGATGCCCTGAACCCAAGGCTTTGTACTCGGGACTCGGGCATGGGGAGCCTTTCGTTGAGTTGACATTCGGCGGAAAGTTCCCTAGGCTGTCCTGTGCTTTGAGCGGGTGTAACTCAGCTGGCAGAGTGCAAGCTTCCCAAGCTTGATGTCGCGGGTTCGACCCCCGTCGCCCGCTCCAGCCAAAGCCTCAGAACAATTTGCCCCATGGGGCGTTCGTTTCGAGGTGGGCCGCATGGTCCACTTTTTTATTTTCACAGCGGAGCGGACATGACAGGTACAACCGACATCACCAAGCGCATAGCCCAGGCGGCCAGGACCGTCATCGAGCCCATGGGCATCAGCCTGTGGGGAGTCGAGATAGTCCTGGATGGCCGCGGCCAGACCGTGCTCGTCTACGTGGAGTCGCCCACGGGCGTCAGCGTGGAGCAGCTCGCGGAGGCCAGCCGCAGCATCGGTCTCGTTCTGGACGTCGAGGATTTTATCCCCGGCGCGTATCGGCTGGAACTTTCCTCCCCCGGCTTCGAGCGGACCTTCTTCTCCACGGAGCAGATGCGGGACTATCAGGGAGAGAAAGTCGAGGTGCGGACCAGCGTGCCGCAGGGTGACCGAAGGAAATTTCGTGGTATCCTCAAGGAGGTCCGCGAGGACTCCATCGCCGTGGAGGCGGAGGGTAAGCTCTTCAATCTTCGCTGGGAAGACGTGAAGAAGGCCAGGCTGATCGTCGAAGATCCCTGGAAGCATGCTGACAAGAAAAAACCGCAAGGCAAATCCAAGGCATGACGATCTTCCGCCGCATGCACATCGGAGGTACGCCATGGGCAGTGAACTGAGGAAGGCCATCGATCAGATCAGCAAGGACAGGGGCATCGACCGCGACCTGCTCGTGGATACCCTTGAAGAGGCCGTCCGATCCTCGGTCGTGCGCAAGTATGGTGACGAGCTCGACATAGAGGTCAACTTCAACGAAGAGACCGGCGAGATCGAGGTTTTCCATTACAAAGTCGTGGTGGATGAGGTCGAGGACCCCAACACCGAGATATCCATGGAAGAGGCCCGCCAGCACGACCCCGGCGTGCAGATGGACGATGACATCGGCTTCAAGCTCAATATCGAGGACCTTGGTCGCATCGCCGCCCAGTCCGCCAAGCAGGTCATCATCCAGCGCATGCGCGACGCCGAGCAGGAAATCATTTTCGAAGAATACAAAGACCGCATGAACGAAATCGTCAGCGGCATCATACAGCGTCGCGACCGCTCGGGCTGGATAATCAACCTGGGCCGCACCGAGGCGCTCCTGCCCCGCGAGGAGCAGATTCCCAAGGAGCGCTACAAGCGCGGCGACCGGGTTCAGGGCTACATCATCAACGTGCTCAAGGAAGGCCGCGGACCGCAGGTCATCCTTTCGCGCTCGCATCCCGACTACATGTCCGCCCTGTTCCGCCGCGAGGTGCCCGAAGTGGCCGACGGCGTTGTCAAGATCATGGGCGTAGCCCGCGATCCGGGCAGCCGCGCCAAAGTCGCCGTCATGTCCCGCGACCGCGACGTGGACCCTGTCGGCGCCTGCGTGGGCATTCGCGGCTCGCGCATCCAGAACATCGTTCAGGAGTTTCGCGGCGAGCGCATCGACATCGTGGTCTGGAAACCGGACATCGCCGACTACGCGCGCAACGCCTTGTCCCCGGCCCTGATCACGCGCATCACCGTGGACGAGGAGGAGAACCTGCTCGAAGTGGTGGTGCCGGATGACCAGCTGACCCTGGCCATCGGCCGTAAGGGCCAGAACGTCAAGCTCGCCTCCAAGCTGCTGGGCTGGAAGATCGACATCTTCACTGAAAGCAGGTACGGCGAACTCCACGCCGCCCGTCAGACGCTTGAGCAGGTCGCCAATGTCGTCGAGATCAACGTCGAACGCTTCCTGGAAGCCGGCTTCGACACCCTCGAAGAGGTCGCCCGCGCCGAGGATGAAGCGCTGCTCAAGGTTCGTGGCATGAGCGAATCCAAGATCAACGACCTGCACGCGGCCATCAAGCTGATCGCCCCGTCCGCTTACGCAACTCCTTCGGACAAGACCGAAGGCGAGGGCGGAGAGGATGTGCAGGCCGACGCAGCCGAGGAGCCGACGTCCGGCGACTACTCTCCTCTCGAAGAGGCCGGAGACGTCACCCTGGACAAAGTTTCCGGCCTGACCGAGACGGAAGCCGAGGCCGAGGCCGAGTTGTTGGCTTCGGGCGCGGAAAGCGAGGACGAGGAGAGCCCGACCGCGGGCAAACCCGGCAAGGGAACCGAAAAGGATTAACCGTCGGGGCGGTGGCCGGCGATTGCCGGTGGACCGCCCCGACGAGTGTTTTATTATGCACGCTGAGATGAGCACACCCGTACGCATGTGCGTGATATGCCGCAGACGCTTCCCCAAACGGGAACTCAAACGTCATGTGGCATGCGGGGCCGGCGCCCAGGAGCAGCCAGGGCTCGTCCACGATCCGAGGCAGACCATTCAGGGGCGCGGTTACTATGTCTGCTCGGACGAGGCATGCGAAAGACGGCTAGCTGGCTACAGGGCCAGGCAGAAGAAATGCAAGGGGGTTGCGCATGGCAGATAAGATCAAGGTGAAAGACCTGGCGGCCGAGCTGGGCATCGGCAACAAAGAATTGCTCAACAAATTGAGGGAGCTGGATATTCCGGTCAAGAGCCTCATGAGCAGCCTCAGCGACGAGCAGGTCGCTGAGATCCGCTCGCAGCTCTCGGGAGGACGTCCGTCCACGCAGGTCATCCGCAAAGAGATCCAGCCTGGAGTCGTCGTCCGTCGCCGCAAGAGGGCTCGCCCCGGTGCCCCTGAGGAGGCCGAAGCCGAGGAAGGCCTGGGCGAGGCGGAAGAAGAGCTTGCCGCCGAAGCCCCCGAAGCGGTCGAGCTGAAGGCCGAACCCCAGGTCAAGCAGACTCCTCCCGCCCCCGAGAAGCCTGTCCAGGAGCCACCGTTGGAAACGACTTTCGCCGATGCCAAGATCATACTGACCCCCGAGCAAACCCAGGCATTCAACGTCGCCGAGCCCGAAGTCGCCCCCGAGCCCGCTCCGGACGTCACGCCCAGTCCTTCGGAAGAGTTCTATCCCGACCTTGGCGCCGACACTTCGTCGTTTGTCCCCAAGGAAGCCCCGGCGGAAATTCTGACGGGTGGCCAACTCGGGCAGGAGGATAGCGACCTGTCCGGCGGCGAAGCTCCCGCCGGCATGGCCAGCGACAAGCACGCCCCGGAGGTCGCCGGTCCCGAGGAGGCTCCGGTGCGGGCCCATATCTCCGGCGCGCACGTGGAGACGGATGAGGCCTCGACCGACGAACAAGGCCGTCGCAAGCGCAAGCCCAAGCGCCCGGCAGAAAAGGAAAAATTCACCGGTCCCCAGGTACGCATCATAGCCAGGCCGGAACCGGCCCCGGCCAAGCCCGTGCAGCCGGCGCCGCGTCCTCAGCTTGATCAGCGCCCGCAGCTCGATCAGCGCCCACAGGCCGGACAGCGTTTCCAGCCGGGGCAACGCCCCGATTCGCGGCCCGACCTGCGGCCTGACTTGAGGCCCGACCTTCGCCCCGATCTGCGCCCGGACCTGCGTCCGGGTGGCGGGCGTCCGGGCGGTCCTGGGCGGCCCGGCGGAGCCGGCGGCCCTGGCGGCCCGCGCCCCGGCGGTCCCGGCGGACCCGGCGG
>JAEYOJ010000006.1 GCA_023411815.1 Pseudomonadota bacterium
TCGATCCGTTCCCACTGGTCGTCTCGCAAGGCATAACGTCGCGCCATGTCTGGGCCCCTCCATCAGGCAATTCCCACATAGGCACGACGACACCACCTGGAAACCCCATTTGAGGACACGCCCTAGCAGGCTGTTGAAAAAAAGCCCCCTGGCTTCTTTCAACCTCGCAATGGTTGAGCAAAGCTCAAGCATTGCTCACGGATGCAGGGCATCCGGCAAGCAGTCCTGGCCCACAGAGCCTGTTTTCAACAAGCTTCTCGGTATATACTGACCAGGCCACTTTAGATTTTCCATAGAATGGTCTGGTCAGAGGCGTTCAGGACAACCATCAGGGCGCGCAAGCGCCTGAAAGGTCGAGCGAGTTTCGCATAACTCGCCTGATCGCAGGCCGAAATGTATCGGACATGCATGTCGGCCTGTGTAGTGAGATGCCGAGGGTCCGGGCTGGGTGTTCTCGTTCAGAGTGGTGCCCCTTTCCCAAGAAACCTGTCTAGTTGTCAGGTGGGCCCGGTGGTGAAACCACAGCGCTCAGCCATGCATCCGCCTACGTATCAGCCACGCAACGCAGGCCACACCCGCTCCGCCCAGGAGCGTCACGAGCATGGTCGCGACGGTCAGCTTGGTGTCGTACAGCAGATAGTGCAGGATGATGCGCAGGATTCCGGCCAAGGTTCCGAGCGCCGCCGCCCGGACCGGCGTACCGGCGATCAGCCCGGCGGGAATGGCCAGGGCCAGGAGCAGGGGATGAAAGACGGTGGCGAGGAAGAACCCGAGAAAACCGACGCCGCGCATGTTCCTACTGCCTGCCTTGGTGTTTGGCTATTCCAGATAGAGTTCCGGCCGCTGGTAATCGAAAAAGCGGTCTTCCAGCACGTTCTCCACGAAGCGCAGTAGGGCCGCGCGGATGTGTTCCGGGTGCCCCGGATACCATTCCGGCGAGGCCACCACCAGACCGCGAAAGACAAAAAAGGGCGCCATGACCTCCAGCATCTGTTCATCGCCCGTGTGCCGCAGGTATTCGTCCATGAAGGCCATATAGAGCCGGCGGAAGGGCTCGCTAACGCCGGGCCGTACCCCGTCCTCGCTCGCGTCCTGGCCCTTGGCGTGGGCGTCCAGCAGCCCGAACAGCAGGTAGTTGATGGCCATGCAGGCCACGTCGCCGGCCGGTTCGCCCCATTCTCCCCGGCTCCTGTCCAGCACGCGGAACTCGCCGTCGTCGGTCACGAGCACGTTCCAGGGGTGGAAGTCGCCGTGCACGGCGCTCAGGCGCGAGGCATAGCCCTTGAGCCGCCAGCGCCAGTCGATGAGCCGCTTTTCCAGGGCCTTGAAGCGCAGGTCGGGAAAGGGGGCATAACCCATGGGATAAGCCTCGTCGGCCATGCCCATGATGCATTCGCTTGCGCCCAGCAGGTTGCGCACGCGCCGGTAGTAGAGGTGCGGGTCGTCGTGCTTGGTCGAGTGGACCTCGGCCAGCCAGCGGGCGAAGGCGCGCGCCAACTGTAGGTCGCGCTCCTCGATCCCGCGCTCGCGGATGCGCTCCAGGTCGCGGAAGTATTCGTGACCCGGCAGAAGCTCGTTGAGGATGAAGAATTCCTTGGGTTCGTTCACCGGCACGAGACGGTCTTGGCCATCCACATAGCCCAGGCCCATGGGCCGCACATGGCGCGGCAGGCGTGCCGAGGTCTCGTGCTGGAACATGAGGATGGCCGCGCGGTCCCAGTAGAACTGATGGCCGTACTTGTCGGCCTTCATGACCGACATGACCGTGGCCTGCTCTCGACCGTCGACCGTGAAGCGCACCAGCACCGGCTTGCCGTAGCCGAAACGCTTGATGCCCTGCTCGCCCAATCCGCCGATATCGCCCATGTAGGTCACGGCCGCGTCCGGCCCAAAGGCCTGGCGCAGGTAGGCTTCAACCGCCTCGCGCGTCAACTCGATCATGTCCGCCTCCCGCCTTGAAGAGCATGGCCGTGAACGATAAATGCCCGCAAGCCGTTGGACTTGCGGGCATCATGGCACAGCTTGGCCGGACTGGCAAAGGCGGCCTGAACTTGGCAGGCCATCGAAGAAGTCATCCTGGGCGGCAAAAGCCTATTTCAAGGGGCTTCAGGCCGGCTTGCCGTAGTTTTCCTCGAAGCGCGCCCAGAATTCGTCCAGGCTGAAGGAGTGCTCCTGGGTGCCCAGGTATTCCACGGCGAAGCTCGCGCAGGTCGAGGCCACCAGAGCGGCCCTGGGCAGCTCCCAGCCCATGGCCAGGCCCTTGATGAGCCCGGAACGATACGCGTCGCCCGCGCCCGTGGGGTCCACGCAGCGGGCGATCCTGGCCGCCGGAACCTGCGTCGTGCGTCCGTTGCGCTCCGTGATCAGCGAGCCCTTTTCGCCCAGGGTGGTGATGATGGCCTCGGCGCGCTCCAGGAGCTGGGCCTTGGTCTCGCCCGTGGCCTTCATGATCATCTCCAGCTCGTAGTCGTTGGACACGAGAATGCGCGCGCCCGTGATCATGTCCTTGAGCTGCTCGCCGTTGAAGGCCGGCAGGGACTGGCCCGGATCGAAGATGTAGGGAATGTGCAGGTCGCGGTACGTGCGCGGGTACTCCTGCATGTCCTGCAGGTTGCCGGGCGCCACGATGGCCAGCGCGTCGTCGGGAGGCACGCGGCTGAAGTCGAACTGCGAGGGATGTTTCATGGCTCCCGGATTGAAGCCCGTGATCTGGTTGTCGGACTTGTCCGTGGTGATGTACGCGCCGGCCGTGTGCTCGCTGTCGACGTGGCGGACGCCCTTGAGGGAGAGCCCCTGCTGGCGCAGCCACTTTTCGTAGTTGCCGAAATCCTTGCCCGCGCAGGCCAGGATGACGGGCTTCTCCTCCAGCAGGTTCAGGCTGTAGGCGATGTTGCCGGCCGTGCCGCCGAAACGCTCATCCAGCCCGTCCACCATGAAGCAGACATTGAGGATATGGATCTTGTCCGGCAGGATGTGATCCGAGAACTTGCCGGGGAAGCTCATGATGCGGTCGTAGGCCAGGGAGCCGGAGACGAATATCTGCATGCGTGGACCTCTAGCGGATTTTGGATTCAAGCCAGGAGTCGCGAGATATCACAATCGTCTTCACCTTGCCAGAGACGCGTAGCGCATGGCGACCCCTTGATCTCAGACCATGGTGTCCCCCGGCTGGGCCGTTTCGGCGTTGACCCAGTCGCTGTACTTGCGATTGGCCTTGAGGATGGGCATGGCCGTCACGCAGGGTACGTCGTAGGGGTGCAGCTCCTCGATGAACACGGCTGCCTGGTTGACCAGGCGCATCTGCGTCTTGCAGATCATGACGCACTCCTGCTCGCTCTGGATCCGGCCGTCCCACCAGTACAAGGATGTGCAGCCCTCCAGGATGTTGGCGCAGGCCACCAGGCGTTTTTCAAGCAGGGCGCGGGCGATGCGCTCGGCGTCGGCCTTGGTCGGCGTGGTCACGTACAGCGTGGCCAGGGACATGTCGGACCTCCTATGGCGGATTGCTTTAAGACGCCCGCTCCGGCGCCTGCGGCGCAAGTGAATTGCGCCTGCGCCGGCATGGCTTGCAGAGCATTTTCAAAACGAATGCTCTACTTGCACACGGGCTCGGAGCCGGGCTTCAGGGCCGCCAGGAAGCTGGCCGCGCTCTTGGCCTGGGCCTCGTTGATGGGCGCGCCGTTTTGGATCATGCGCAGGGTGGTCATGTGCCACCAGGCCTCGTTCCGGTTCAGGTTCTGACAGACGCGCTCATGGGTGTGGCAGCGGTTGCACACGTTCTCGACTGTCTGGCGGCCGTCCTCGGAGGCGGCCGGCGCGCTGGCGGCCAAGAAGAGGGATATGACCGGCAGCGCGACAAGGCCCATCAGTTTCGCCGTGTTCTTCATGCTGGAAGCTCCCCTTATGGCATTTGAACGTTGATGAAAAAGGCGATCCACACATATATGGAGCTAGCGTAAAACCGGGCTTCTGGCAATCGATGGCGTTCCACGTCGCATCTGCCGGACTCGGCGGAGCTTGATCCCAGTCCGCGGATTCCATGCCTTACGGGTTTTCCCGGATGCACGCTTTTCCGTTTGGCCGGCGGGACTTGTCTAGACGCCGGCCCGATGCTACCCAGCGTTCCCGAAGCCAGGAGATATCCCTTATGACCACGACGCCCACGACCCGGCGCGAGCGCGCCCGCACCATCCACGAGCGGCTGCGGCAGGTCTACGACCCGCACATCACGGCCCTGGATTGGACCGATCCATGGCAACTCATGGTCGCCACGGTGCTGGCCGCGCAGTGCACAGATGAACGCGTGAATCAGGTCACGCCAGAATTGTTCCGGCGTTGGCCCGGTCCGGCCGAGCTGCGTCGTGCAAGCCAGGACGAACTTGAAGAAGTCATCCGCTCCACGGGGTTCTTCCGCAACAAGGCCAAGAACCTGCTGGCCGCCGCGAACCTGATCATGGATAAACACGGCGGCCAGATGCCCAGGACCATGGCCGAGATGGTCGAAATACCCGGTGTGGCGCGCAAGACGGCCAACATCGTGCTGTCCACCGCCCTAGGAGTGGTGGAGGGCATCGCCGTGGACACTCACGTCAAGCGGTTGTCCTTCCGCCTGGGCCTCACGGAATCGGACAAGCCCGAGCGCATCGAGCGCGACCTCATGGAGGCCTTCGAGCGCGACGTGTGGGGCGAGGTGAACCACCTGCTCGTGCAGCACGGCCGGGCAGTCTGCCAGGCGCGCCTGCCCCGGTGCTCGGCCTGCCTTCTGGCGGACGCCTGCCCCAAGCTGGGAGTCACGAAGTCGGCATAATGACCGCGAGCCGGTCGAAGCCGCGGCCCGAACCGTTTTGCGCATGACACACTTTTTAGCCGCGGAAACAAATGTTTCTGGGGAAGGGATGGGGTCCGGGGAAGGGAAACCCTCTTGCAAGAGGGGTTTCCCTTCCCCGGCCGCCGGAGACAAATCATGAATCAGCCAGGCACATTCACTCTTAGGGCCACCGACGGCCAAGCCCGCCGCGCGTCCCTCGTCACGGCCCACGGCGTCATCGAGACGCCGGTGTTCATGCCCGTGGGCACGGTAGGCAGCGTCAAGGCCGTTTCGCCCGAGGATCTCAAGGCCGTGGGAGCGCAGATCATCCTGGGCAACACGTACCACCTCTATCTGCGGCCCGGCGACGAACTGGTGGCCCGCATGGGCGGGCTGCACCGCTTCGCGCGCTGGGACCGGCCCATCCTAACCGACTCGGGCGGCTTCCAGGTCTTCAGCCTGTCGGGGCTGCGCAAGATCACGGAACAGGGCGTGGAGTTCCAGTCGCACATCGACGGCTCCAGGCACTTCTTCTCGCCCGAGAAAGTCGTGTCCATCCAGAAGAACCTAGGTTCGGACATCATGATGGTCCTGGACGAGTGCGTGGCCTGGGGTAAGGATCGCGACTACACGGCCAAGTCGCTGGAATTGACCACGCGCTGGGCGCGGCGCAGCCGCGAGGCCTATCCGCGCGGCTCGGGCGGCCAGATCATGTTCGGCATCGTGCAGGGCGGCTTTCACGAGGATCTACGCGAGGAGAGCCTGGCCCAACTGTCGGAGATCGACTTCGAGGGCTTCGCCATAGGCGGGCTGTCCGTGGGCGAATCGCCCGAGGAGATGCGCCGTCAGCTCTATCACATCGGCCCAAAGCTGCCGGCGCACAAGCCGCGCTATCTCATGGGCGTGGGCACGCCCATGGACATCCTGGACGGCATCATGGCCGGCATCGACATGTTCGACTGCGTGCTGCCCACGCGCAACGCGCGCAACGGCACGCTGTATACGAGCCAGGGCAAGGTGAACATCAAGCGCGCAGAGTACCGCGAGGATGAGCGGCCGCTGGACCCCAACTGCTCCTGCTACACCTGTCGTACGTTTTCGAGGGCCTACCTGCGCCACCTGTACGTGGCCCGCGAGCTGCTGTCCTACCGGCTCAACACCATCCACAACCTGGCCTTTTTCCTGGACCTGGCCGCCGGGGCGCGCAAGGCCATCGAAGAAGGCCGCTTCATGGCCTTCCGGCAGCGGTACGCGGACGTGTACGGCGAGCCGGGCAAGCCGGAGCCGGAGGCGCAAGAGTCATGAATATCCGGCCCTACACGGCGGAGGATGCGCAGGAAGTGCTGCGCATCTGGTATGATGCCTCGCTCATCTCCCACGATTTCGTACCCGCCGAGTTCTGGGAGTCCGAGCGCGAGAACATCATCACGATATATGTGCCCCTGGCGGAAACCTGGGTGGCCGAAGAGGCGGGCAAGGTGGTAGGCTTCATGGCGCTCATCCAGCATGTGCTGGGCGGGCTGTTCGTGGATCCGGACCACCAGGGCCGGGGCGTAGGCACGGCCCTGGTGGAATTCGCCAAGGCTCGCAAGGGGCTGCTGGAGGTGGATGTGTTCACGCAGAATACGCGGGCCAGGAAATTTTACGAGAAGCACGGCTTCCGGCTGCGCAGCGAGTCCATCCACGGGCCCACGGGCTGCCCGCAGCTGACCATGGCCATGGAGCGGTAGGGAGAACGGGATGGATTTCGGGTTCGATCTGGCCACCCTCTTGACGGGTCTGGCCATCTTCTGCCTGCGCATCTGCGACGTGAGCCTGGGCACGGTGCGCACCATCAGCACGGTGCACGGCCGCACCAAGATGGCCTTCTTTCTGGGCCTGGTGGAAATCACCATCTGGATCACGGTCATCTCCACGGTCGTCAGCAAGATCGCAGACAAGCCCATCCTGGGCCTGTTCTATGCCGTGGGCTTCTCCACGGGCAACGTGGCGGGCATCATGCTCGAACGAAAGCTGGCCTTGGGCACGATGATCATCCGCGTCATCACGCCGGGCGACCGTGGGCTGTTCATGGCCGAACGGCTGCGCGCAGCGGGGCACGCCGTGACGGTCTACCACGGCGAGGGCATGGCCGGGCCGGTGCTGACCCTTTACATAGCCTGCCGCCGCCGCGACGTGGACCGCATCCTGACCCAAGTCCGGGCCATGGACCCCCAGGCCTTCTACATTACGGAACAGGCCGGCAGCGTGAGCAAGATATACCGCCCCACCATGCAGCCATCCACGGGCTGGCGCGCCATTCTCAAGAAGAAATAAGCCCGGCCTCTGCCTTACCCGCCTTGTGACGGCCCGGCGATGAAAGAAAAAGATCCCGCCGTCTTGCCCTCCACGTATCCTTTGAGTGATAAGAGAAGCTGAAGGCTGTACGGCGTACAGAGGGGGAGGCATGTTCACGCACATACTCGTCGCCATCAAATACAACGATACGGGCAGGAATGCCCTGAAAGTGGCCGCCGAGCTGGCCAGGATCCACGGCGCGGAGCTTGTCGCCCTGCACGTAATCGACTACCGGCTGCTTGCCGAGGGCGTGCCGGAGGCCGAGCGCGAACAGGCCTGCGACGCGGCACGCCGGCGATTCGAACAGGAAATCGGTCCGATCTTCAGGGAGGGCGGCGGCAGGGAATTCGCCTGTCTACCGGCGGACCCCGCCATGGCCGTATGCAGACTGGCCCGCGAGCGCGGGGCCGACCTTGTCGTCATCGGCTGCCACCAGCGCGAGCAAGGCTCCTGTCTGTCGCGCATGGACTATACGGGCATGACCATCATGGACAAGGCGCCCTGCCCGGTGCTGCTGGTTCCGTTCAGCGACTAGGCCGCCGCGGGCCTGTCGGCTACCAGCCGACCGAGCGCATGATCTGCTGCACCCACAAGGAGTTTTCGACGGTCAGGAACAGGACGACGCAGAGGGCGATGAAGGTCAGCCAGAGCATGGTGCGCGTCAGCCAGGAGACTTCGCGGCGCTTCTTCATCAATTTCTTGCATTCTTTGCAATAGTGCTGGGAAACTTCGATAGGGTTCCCGCACTTGGGGCACGTCGTGAGAATCTCGTTCATTGCGGTTCGAGCCTTTGGGTCTTGTGTGGATTGCGTGGAAGCTGGTCCGCGGCGGCTTGCCGGCAGGCGCCTCCGCTGAGGCCATGAGAAATCTTTTTGCCTCGTTTGTAAACAGCCCGAATGGATTTTTTCCTGGACCGTCCTGGCCTGGAGGAACGACGAACGGATTTCTGCAGGATCAAGATCCGTTCCTTGTTCAATAACGTCTGCATGTCTGTTATGGTCCGCCAGATTGTCATGTCGCAACAGGCGGTAATGAATGAGAGACGAAAGCGGAAGCCGGCAATCCCCTGCCGGAACGAGCGCGGCGACTCAGTCTGAAGGACCGGACCTTTCACGTCTGTCCATCGGCAGGACGGCCCAGCCCCTCCGGCGCGGATCACGGCGCAGGTTCGTCGTCATCGCGTTTCTGATCCTTGCCCTCGGCCTTGCCGCCCTGTTTCTGACGGGTGTGTTGAACCCGGCCATCCCCGTGCACCTGGTCAGCGTGAGCAAGGTTTTTCCTTCCCAGTCCTTCACCGTGCTCAACTCCAGCGGCTATGTCGTGGCCCAGACCAAGGCCTCGGTGGCCTCCAAGATCACCGGCCTGCTGGTGGAACTGAACGTGGAGGAGGGCCACAGGGTCCGCCAGGGGCAGGTCCTGGCCGTGCTGGAGAACGCCGACTACAAGGCCACCCTGGCGCGGGCCGAAGCGTCCCAGGAAGCTGCGCGGTTCTCCCTGCAGCAGGCCGAGGCCGAACTGTACGATGCACGGCTCATCTATGAGCGCAACAGCAGGCTCGTGGAGCGCGGTGTCATCTCTCGCCAGGATTACGACACTTCCGAGGCTCGCTTCAGACGGGCCAGGGCCGTGGTGCAGGCCGCCCGCTCCCAGGTGCGCGTGGCCGACGCGGCGGTGCTCGAAGCCAAGGTCAACCTCGACTACACGTTCATCCGCGCGCCTTTCGACGCCGTGGTGCTGACCAAGAACGCGGACATCGGCGACATCATAACCCCCATCGGCGCGGCGCAGCAGGCCCAGGCCTCGGTGGTGACCATCGCGGACATGGAGTCGCTCATGGTCGAGGCGGACGTGTCCGAGTCGAGCATCGCCAAGGTCAAGGTGGGCCAGCCGGCCGAGATCCAGCTCGACGCCTTGCCCGACGAACGTTTTCCCGGCCGAGTGCACATGATCGTGCCCACTGCCGACCGCAGCAAGGCCTCGGTGCAGGTCAAAGTGGCCTTCCTGGAGCGCGATCCGCGCGTCCTCCCGGAGATGAGCGCCAAGGCGGCCTTCCTGTCCCGGCCCGTGCGGCCGGATGAGCGCGAGGCCGTGGTGGCCGTGCCCGGAACTGCCGTAGTCGAGGTCGATGGCCGTACCGCGGTGTTCGTGGCCCAGGGCGACCGTGCGCGGCTGACCCGGGTCGAAACGGGCAGGACCTTCGGCGAACTCGTCGAGGTGCGCTCCGGCCTGTCCACGGACCAGCGCGTGATCCTGGAGCCCGGCAAGGGGCTGGAGGACGGAGCCAGGGTCGCGCCTCAGGAGGGATGATCCATGCAGGCCGCGCCGCAGGACATCATCGTCTCCGTGGAACACGTCTACAAGTCCTACCGCCGGGGCAGCCAGGTCTTGCCGGTGCTGGAGGACATCACCCTGGCCATCGGCCGGGGAGAGTACCTTGCCCTCATGGGTCCCTCTGGCTCGGGAAAATCCACGCTGCTCAACCTCATCGCCGGCCTGGACCGCCCGAACTCCGGGGCCATCAAGGTGGAGGGCGTGGACATCACCGGACTGCAGGAGGCCGATCTGGCGCACTGGCGCGCCGGAAGCGTGGGCTTCATCTTTCAGTTCTACAACCTCATCCCGGTGCTAACGGCCTTCGAGAACGTGGAGCTGCCGCTGCTGCTCACCAGGCTGTCCAAGCGCGAGCGGCAGGATCATGTGCTCACGGCCCTGTCGCTGGTGGATCTGGCCGACCGAATGGACCATTATCCCAAGCAGCTTTCGGGCGGCCAGCAGCAGCGCGTGGCCATCGCCAGGGCCGTGGTCACGGACCCGGCCATATTGGTGGCCGACGAGCCCACGGGCGACCTGGACAGGAAGTCCGCCGCGGCCGTGCTCGACCTCATGGACCAGCTCAACCAGGAGCTGGGCAAGACGATCATCCTGGTCACTCACGACCCGTCGGCGGCCAGGCGGGCCAGGCGGCTGCAGTTCCTGGACAAGGGAGTGCTGAGCGATGCTCCTCAAGATACTCTTTAGGAACGCGCTGCGTCACCGCCTGCGCAGCTCGCTGACCGTGATCGGCGTGGCCGTGGCCATCCTGGCCTTCGGGCTTTTGCGCACGGTGGTCGACGCCTGGTATGCGGGCGTGGAGGCTTCGTCCAGCACGCGGCTCATCACGCGCAACGCCATCTCCCTGATAATCCCTCTGCCTTTGTCCTACTACGAACGCATAAAGCGCGTGGAAAACGTGGAGATCGTCTCCTATGGCAACTGGTTCGGCGCCTACTACAAGGAGGAAAAGAACTTCTTCGCCAATTTCGCGGTGCAGGCCGAATCATACCTGCGGATCTACCCGGAATTCGTGATTCCCGAAGCGCAGGAGCACGACTTCCTGGCCGACCGCAAGGGCGCGCTGGTCGGAACCAAGCTGGCCGACCGTTTCGGCTGGCGGGTGGGCGACACGGTCACGCTCATCGGCACCATCTTTCCGGGAGACTGGGAGTTCGTCATCCGCGCCATGTACAGAGGCCGTACACCAAGCGTGGACGAGTTCCAGTTTTTCTTCCATTGGGACTACCTGAACGAGACGATCAAGGAGTCCATGCCCCGTCGCGCCGACCAGGTGGGCTTTTTCTTCACGGATATGCGGAAACCCGAGTTCGCCGCGGCCACGGCCAGGGCCATCGATTCGCAGTTCGAGAACTCCATGGCCGAGACGCTGACGGAGACGGAGAAGGCCTTCCAGATGGGCTTCGTGGCCATGAGCGAGGCCATTCTCATGATCATCCAGCTCGTGTCCCTGGTGGTCATCGTCATCATCCTGGCCGTGGCGGCCAATACCATGGCCATGAGCGTGCGCGAGCGCATGCGCGAGTACGCGGTGCTCAAGACCCTCGGCTTCGGCTGGCCGTGGATCGCCACGCTCGTGCTGGGCGAGTCGACGCTCATCGCGGCGGCGGGAGGCCTGCTCGGCATCGCGCTGACCTTTCCGGCCGCCGCTGCCTTCCGCAATGCCGTTGGACAGTATTTCCCCGTGTTCGTGGTCTCGCAGCAGACCTTGCTGCTGGACGCGCTGGCGGCGCTGGCCGTGGGTCTGCTCGCGGCGGCTTTGCCGCTGTGGACAGCCTTGCGCGTGCGCATCGCCGAAGGGCTGCGGAGGATCGGCTAGGTGCGGCTCCTGCTCTTCTACAGCCTGCGCAACCTGCTGGCCCGGCGTATGACCACGGTGCTGACCGCCGGCGGCATGGCCCTGGTGGTTTTTGTCTTCGCGGCCATGCTCATGCTCGCCGCTGGTTTGGAGCAGACCCTGGTGGACACCGGCTCCCCGGCGAACGCCGTTATCCTGCGCCGGTCCTCGGAAACCGAGGTGCAGAGCTCCATCGAGCGCGGGGAGGCGGCCATCGCCGAGGTCCAGCCCGAGGTCGCCCTGGACGACGACGGCAGGCCAATGGCTGCCCGCGAATCAGTGGTGCTGTTCACCCTGGAGAAACGCGACGGCTCGCCGGCCAATGTGACCATCCGCGGCATCGACGAGCCGTCCCTGGCCTTGCGTCCGCAGGTGCGCATCGTGGCCGGACGGCAGCCGAGCTTCGGATCCCGGGAGATCATGGTCGGCGTCAAGGTGGCCGGGAGCTACGCTTCGGCCGGATTGGGCGAAACGCTGCGCTTCGCCCAGCGCGACTGGCGGGTGGTGGGAGTCTTCGATGCCGGCAACACCGCCTTCTCCTCCGAGATATGGGGCGACTCGGACCAGCTCATGCAGGCCTTCCGCAGGCAGGCCTATTCCGTGGTTGTCCTGGGCCTGCGCGATCCGGCCAGGCTGGATGCGCTCAAGGCCCGGCTGGAGGTCGACCCCAGGCTGCAGGTGGAGGTGCTGCGCGAGGATGTCTACTATCGTGAGCAGTCCGAAATGATGGCCACGTTTCTGCGAATCCTGGGCATCTCCCTGACCGCCATCTTCTCCACGGGCGCCGTGGTGGGCGCCATGATCACCATGTACGCCGCCGTGGCCAACAGGGTAGGGGAGATCGGCACCTTGCGGGCCCTTGGCTTCGGCCGGGGCGTCATCCTGCTCGCCTTTCTTCTGGAATCGGTCATCCTGGGATTCCTGGGCGGGCTGGCCGGCCTACTGGCGGCCTCCCTGCTCACGCTCATCGACGTGTCCACCACCAATTTCCAGACCTTCTCGGAACTGGCGTTCTCCTTCACCCTGGGCCTGGATACGATCCTGCAGGCCCTGGGCTTCTCCGTGCTCATGGGCTTCGTCGGCGGAGCGCTGCCGGCCTACAGGGCCGCGCGCATGGAAATCCTGGCCGCCCTGCGCGAGGCATGAGGCTCGTTTCTTGCTGTTCACTGGTTGTTCAGCCCTTGACCGAGCATGCGATGCCGGCCGGACAGGCAGCCGGGTGCGACTCGACCGTCCGCCATGGCGGAGACCGGCCCAAAAGTCGCTGGGTTGGATAACGCCGGGGCATACATTCGCAAAGGGCTGCCGCGAGAGCGTTTGCTTTGAAAATGATCTGCAAGCCATGCGTCGGCATGGCTTGCCGCCAGCTTCGGCGCAGGCGCAATTCACTTGCGCCGCAGACGCCGGAGCGAGCGTCTTGAAAGCAATCTGATTAGACGCATGGCAAAGGTTTGCCCCTGGACAAATCCGCAAAGCGCGCTATTTTTTGCAGGCGGTTGCGGAGGCGGATACGACAGACATTCCCCGCGGAGCACAATGATCCCCAAAGCTTTCTTCCTTTTCCTGGCCTGCCTGGCCGCGTGGCTGCTCACGCCCGGCGAGGCCCTGGCCTGGGGCCCCGGCGTGCACATCGCCGTCGGCAACGGAGTGCTCGGCGCGCTCAAGCTCATCGCTCCCTCCATCGCCCAGATCCTGGCCGAGCATGGGCGGTCTTTCCTGTACGGCTGCGTGAGCGCGGACATCTTCATCGGCAAGGGCTCCGCCTTCAAGCCTGGGCACAGCCACAACTGGCAGACGGGTTTCGATCTGTTGCGCTCGGTGCGGCGGACCGAGCTCAAGGCCTACGCCTACGGCTACCTCACGCATCTTGCCGCGGATACCGTGGCCCACAACTACTATGTGCCCAATCTGCTGGGCACGTTGCCGCTCAGCGGCCGTCTCGGCCACGTCTATCTGGAGATGCAGGCCGACAGGCGGGTGAGCTGGTGCTCCGACCAGGCCATGGACATCTTCGACCTGCCGCTCAACGCGGCGGACCGCTCGCTGCTCCTGTCCATGGAGCGCAAACCGTTGCCCTTCAAGATAAAGAAGCACCTGTACCGCGGCAGCCTCGTCTTCTGCAGCCAGAAGACCCTGCGCAGTTCCCTGAGCTTCGTGGACAACCACCTGGCCTGCACCTTGGGCCGCGAATACCTGGGCGGCATGCTCGACCTGAGCGCCCGGGTGGTTCTGGATTTCCTGCGCGATCCCGAGTCCTCGCCCGCCCTGGAACTCGACCCCATCGGCAGCGACAATCTGGCGCGCGCGGGCCGCTTCCGGCGCAGGCAGCACACCCTCTTCCGGCACAAGGGCTTCAGGCCCATGTTCCCCGTGGACGCCGGCCTGCTCAAGCTGCCGGTCGCGGCCGGCATTCCCTGCTCCTTTCCGCACGACCAGGCGATGTTCCGGGCCGTGTGCTGATTGCAGCCTGCCGCACGGATGCTCTTCAAAAAGCCGTGCGGATGGGGTACGTTCGCCGGCAGGATCTTGCCGTGCCCGCCATCCGGCTTCCCTTTATTCCGGAGGTCTGCCTTATGATTGGCGAAAAAAGACGTTTTCAGCGCAGGAAACCTCAACACAACGCGTATGTGCTCTTCTCAACCGCGGTCGGACACAGCCTGCTGTGTCCGCTGGAGGACCTGAGCGCCGGGGGCATGCGTGTCAGCTGCTCGGACGACGCGGCAGCGAGACTGACTCCCAAATTGCCGGTGTCCATTGACGATTGCCCGCAGAATCTGAGAAACGTGCTGCGCCGCATGCGCGGCGAAATCGTCTGGGCCATGGAAGGCTCGCGCGGAATCAGCTTCATTGATGAATTGTGCGTGACCAACCAGGAACTGCACGCTCTCCTGGACGAGCCCAAGGCGCTGCCCTGGGCCGACTGGCCCGATTAGGCCAGGCTTCCGGTCCGGTTCCAGGCCGCGCACAGCAACACGAGCCCGGAGGGCGCATGGCCAAGCACACGAACCGACTGGCCGGGGAGAAGAGCCCCTACCTGCTGCAGCACGCACACAATCCCGTGGACTGGCATCCATGGGGCGAGGAAGCATTCCGCCTGGCGAGCGAGCGGGACAAGCCGGTCTTTTTGTCCATCGGCTATTCCACCTGCCACTGGTGCCATGTCATGGAGCGCGAATCCTTCGAGGATGAGGAAGTCGCGAAGCTGCTCAATGACGTTTTCGTATGCATCAAGGTCGACCGCGAGGAAAGGCCGGACATCGACAACGTGTACATGACCGTGTGTCAGATGATGACCGGCCATGGCGGCTGGCCGCTGACCGTGCTCATGACTCCGGACAAGAAACCATTCTTTTCCGGGACGTATTACCCCAAATCCAGCCAGTCCGGCCGCCTGGGGCTCATGGAACTGGCGCCCAAGGTGCAGGAGTTGTGGCTCGGCAAGCGAGATGATCTGGTCCAGTCCGCGGACAAGGTCACGGAAGCTCTGCGCAGCCTGGAACGCCCCGTCGCGGGCGGCGAGTTGGGCGACAGTGTCCTGTTCAAGGCGGAGCGGCAGCTTTCGGAACGCTTTGACGAGGCTTTCGGCGGCTTTGGCGGAGCGCCCAAGTTCCCCACCCCGCACAACCTGCTGCTCCTGCTGCGCATGTTCCGGCGCACCGGGAACGCCCGCAACCTGGCAATGGTCGAGAAGACCCTCACGGCCATGCGACGGGGCGGCATCTACGACCATCTGGGCTACGGATTTCACCGCTACTCCACGGACCAGCGCTGGCTGCTGCCCCATTTCGAGAAGATGCTCTACGACCAGGCCCAGTTGCTCATGGTCTACGTGGAGGCTTACCAGCTGACGCGCAAACCGGCCTACAAACGCACGGCCCAGGAGATCGTCGAGTACGTGCGGCGCGACTTGCAGCATCCCGAGGGTCCCTTCTGCAGCGCCGAGGATGCGGACAGCGAAGGCGAAGAGGGCAAGTTCTACGTCTGGTCGGAAAAAGAAATACGCTCCGTGCTGGGCAAGAAGGCCGATCCGTTCATCCGCGCGTACGATATCCAACCCGAAGGCAATTTCCTGGATGAGGCCACCCACCGCCGAACCGGCGCCAACGTGCTGCACCTGCAGCGTTCCCTGGATATCCTGGCGTCCGAATTGGGAATGAGCGAATTGGAGTTGGAAACCACCCTGGCGGACCAGCGCCGGCTGCTCTTCCACGTACGCGAGCGGCGCGTGCGGCCGTTGCGTGACGACAAGGTGCTGACGGATTGGAACGGGCTGATGATCGCGGCCCTGTCCATGGCCGCCAAGGCCCTGGACGAGGATCAGTACATGCGCGCGGCGGCCGGCGCCGCGGATTTCATCCTTTCGCGCATGCGCAAGGACGGCCGGCTTCTGCACCGTTTCCGTGAGGGCGATGTGGCCATGGAGGCGACGCTCACGGACTATGCCTTCCTGATCTGGGGACTCGTGGAACTGTATGAGGCCGGCCTGGATTCACGCCATCTGGAGGCCGCGCTTGAACTGACCGATGTCATGAACAAGGAGTTCTGGGACCAGAAGGACGGCGGCTACTTCTTTACCGCCGAATCGGCCGAGCCGCTTCTGGTGCGCCAAAAGGACCTGTTTGACGGCGCAATCCCTTCGGGTAATTCAGTGGCCATGCATGTGCTGCTCAAGCTTTCGCGGCTTACCGGGCGGCCCAACTTGGCCAGCCGCGCGGCGGCCGTGGCCCGCTCGGCCGCGCGGCAGGCGACCGAGCACCCCGTGGGTTTCACCCAACTTTTGTGCGGCGTGGATTTCTCCATCGGCCCATCGGCCGAGGTGGTCGTCGCCGGCAGGCGCAACGCTCCGGATACACGGGCCATGCTGCGCAAGCTGCATTCCTCGTATATTCCCAACAAGGTGCTCCTGCTGCGCGAGGAAGGCGACGAGCGCATCCCCGCCCTGGCCCCGTTCACGGCGGAGCTGGCCATGCAGGACGGCAAGGCCACGGCCTACGTGTGCCGCGGGTTCGCCTGCGAGCTTCCGGTCACCGAGCCGCAGGCCATGATGGAACTGCTGGAATACTGAGCGCGGCTCAACGCACGAGATAGAAAAGCCCGTCCGGCTGACTGCCGGACGGGCTTTTTCATTCGATGAATCGCCCATATGACATGGAAAGCTTCAGCGACAGACAGAGCGGTACTGGCAGAGAAACTCCTGGAGATTCTTGCTGACTTCGCAGAATCGTTCGAGCTTGTCTTCCACTTCCGGCGGCATGACGCAATCAGGTCGCAGCAGATGTTCAAAGTCCTTTTCCGAGGCGCTCTCGGCCCACTCGAGCACTTCGTAGGAGACATCCTTGATGCACAACAAGGTTGAGATAAATTCAAACTTGTCCATTGCCGCCTCCATAAAAGCGCAGCGTCACCTGACTTGATCAGTCATGGTTGGAATAAGTGCTTCAGCGTCGCGAATTACGTCATTCAGAAACTAGATAGAAGAGATGGTCCATACAGAAGATGTGAATTGCTGTAAATGATTAAAAAGAAAATACGCGATACTTGAGGATTGAAGCGGCAGGACCATTTCGTTAATAGATCCTGCCGCTTGGCGTTGCAGTCTAGGCCTTCCAGCCCAGGGGCTTTTGAATCTCGGCCTGTTCCGGCGGAACGTGGCCCTTCCTGTGCTCAATCACGCGCACGGTGCTTGCCTGCAGGCCCTCATCGCCTTCCGTGGCTTCATAGGCGACTCCGGTGCCTATCTCCAAGGTGTCGAAGTTCGCGTTCAGCAGGCTGTTGCGGTGGAAATAGATATCCTGCCCTTCGACAGTGCGTATGAAGCCGTAGCCCTCCTCGGGGAAAAGCCTGTGCACGAAGGCGTTGGTCTGCTGTTCCGGGTGGAGCTTGACCTTGCCTTTCTGCTGCGTGGCCAGATCGCGCACCTGGCGATGCGCCGCGTCGAAGGCTTCGCGTATCAGCGGAGGCAGGTCCTCATGCAGCTTGGCCACTACTCCCTTGCGATCCGCCGTGAGCGTATGGCCTGGCGGCACGAGCATGTTGATGTGCACGCGGTAGATGTTTCCGGTGCGCTGCTGCTTCTGGTCCAGTGCTACGACAACCCTGCAGCTGATCAGATGCGGGCAGGCCTTTTCAAGCTTGGCGGCCTTCCTGCGGATCAGGTCGTCGATGAAGTCGTTCTTGTCCACTTCGCGGTAGGTTATCTCCAGGGGCACTTGCATCCTGTCTCTCCTCGCGTTGCGGTTGTCCTAGGCATGAGGCTGGAAACGGCTTTTGCCTTACTTTCCTTGTAGAGAATCCAGCTCCAGAGCGTCAAGCCGGAAAGACGGATGAGGGCGGGGCGGCGTTGTGCCTGTGACTGAATGGTCATTTGAAAGTTTGTCACATATTGGTAATCAACTTGACGCACTAAAACCAATGCCTCACAATATAAGTTAGTATAAATATGTTAACTGGTTATGATAATCCATGGTATGCAAGGTCTGGACTTGTTTTCGCAAGATGATATGAGGTGACCTGTAATAATCGTCTACTCCGCTTCCTGTACAGATGAATGCACGTTCATGCAGGTTTGCCTCGCAATGAATTAGAGGTTATGCGAGGGCTCAAGCATGCATTGTTCATCGTCTTGGTAGGAAAAGGCGTTTAAGAGGTAAGGCAGGCGGAGCAGCCGGACCGAGAATTATTCTTATGCCTGTAAATGGCTAGCTTTCCGGAGGTGGAGGTTATGTTCAAGGATATGCGTCTTGGCCTGAAGATCGGCGGAGGTTTCGGCATAATTCTGCTGCTGGCTCTGGCCGTCGGCTTCGTGGGCTGGCGAGGGCTTTCCTATGTAGCCGACCGAGCCGGCAAGGCCACCGACATGAATCTGGTCGTCAACAATACGTATGCCATGCGCATGGATGTCCTGTATTATATGAACGATCATACGGACGAGCGCGTTGCGTCATTCAAGAAGAACGTGGCAACGATACGCGATCTGGCCCTGGCCTCCAGGGAGAAATACACCCAGGCCGCGAACAGGGCGCGTGTTGATCAGGTGTTGGCCTCCATCGAGGTCTACGAGACCGCGTTCCAGAAGTACGTCGAGCTGCAGAAGTCCAAGGAACAGAGCGTGGCGGGCATGCTGAAGCTTGTGGTCGAGCTTGAGGCCGCCGTCATGGAACTCAAGGCGGCTCTGATGCAGCAAACACAGGGCAAGGCCCTTGTAGACAATGCCATGGTCAGCTCGCTGATGGCTGCTTCCGAAATCAACGAGACATTCCTGAACAGCCGGGGTTTTGCAAAGGATTACATTGCCAAGGAGCGGCCTGAGGATGCCGCCGCATGCCAGGAGGCCATCCTCTCGCTCATGGACAAGGCCGACAGGCTGGCCGTGCAGCTTCAGGGCGGGCAGCAGGCTTCCCTGCGCAAGGTGCTCGCCGCGGCCCGGGGCTACAAGGACGGCCTGACCGCCTATGCGGCCGCGGTGGACGCTCAGAGAGGCGCGTTCAACGCCATGGTCGAAGCCGCCCGCAAGGCCATCGGGGATTGCGAGTCCTTCAGGGTGGAGCAGGTGGAACGCATGGAGGCCGAGATCGTCTCCTCGCGCACAATGCTCATGGTTGGCTTGGCCGCCGCCCTGCTGCTTGGCGCGGCCTTCGCCGTGTTCATCACCCGCCTCATCACGCAGGCCTTGAACAAGGGAGTGGGCTTCGCCGCCGAGGTCGCTCAGGGCAAGTTGGACACCAATCTGTCCATCGAGCAGCGCGACGAGATCGGCAAGCTGGCCGACTCCCTGCGCAGCATGGTCGGCAAGCTGCGCGAAGTGGTCAGCGAGGTGATCGCGGCCAGCGAAAACGTTTCCGGCGGCAGCGAGGAGCTTGCGGCTTCCGCCGAAATGGTCTCGCAGGGCGCCACGGAGCAGGCCGCGAGCATCGAGGAGATATCCGCCGGCACGGAGGAGATATCCTCCAGCATCGAGGAGATATCCTCCAGCATCGAGGAAGTTTCCGCCAGCATGGAGCAGATGTCGGCCAACATCCGCCAGAACACCGAGAACGCCCGCGTGACCGAGCAGGCCGCCGTCAAGTCGGCGGAAAGCGCGCGCAAGGGCGGCCAGGCCGTGGCGGAAACCGTGCGGGCCATGAAGGACATCGCCCAGAAGATATCGATCATCGAGGAAATCGCCCGTCAGACCAACCTCCTGGCCCTGAACGCCGCTATCGAGGCGGCCCGCGCCGGCGAGCACGGCAAGGGTTTCGCCGTGGTGGCCGCCGAGGTGCGCAAGCTGGCCGAACGCAGCGGTGAGGCCGCTGCCGAAATCCGCGACCTGTCCGGAGGCAGCGTGGCCGTGGCCGAGGACGCCGGCCGCATGCTGGAGCTCATGGTCCCGGACATCCAGCGCACGGCCGAGCTGGTGCAGGAGATCTCGGCGGCCAGCCGGGAGCAGGACGCCGGTGCCGAGCAGGTCAACTCGGCCGTCCAGCAGCTGGACAAGACCATCCAGCAGCTCAACGGGGCCATTCAGCAGCTCAGCGGCGCCGTGCAGCAGCTCGACAAGGTCATCCAGCAGAACGCCTCCGCCGCGGAGGAGATGGCCTCCACCTCCGAGGAGCTTTCCAGCCAGGCCGAGCAGCTCCAGGCGACCATCAGCTTCTTCAGCCTGGGCGGCAACGGCCATGGACCCAAGAGCGGCACCATGCGCAAGACCAGGCAAGTAAAGGTCCAGACCGCTCCGGCCGGAAGCCTGAAGCCCGGTGGGGACAAGCCTGCGCCTCGTCAGCTGGATAAGGCCAGGCCGGCCAAGTCGGCCGGCATACTGGTGCGCTTGAACGAGGAAAAGGATGAGGAATTCGAGCGATTCTAGCGGGCTACATGAGTAGGGCTGCATGAAGAAGGGCCTCCGGAGAGATACTCCGGAGGCCCTTTGGTTTCATTCCATGGCGTAAGGCGGGCTTTATGTCGGCACGCGCTCCGCTCGCAAGGCCTCCATGAGCGCCTCGTCCGTCGACGGGTGCGGGAAAACGGTGCGCTCCACCTCCCTGGCGGTCCAGCCTTCGCGCACCATGATCGCGGCAAGGGTGGCCAGGTGCGAGACGCCGTGGCCCACGCCGCAGGCGCCGACGACCGTGTCGCCGGACCAGACTATCTTGACGAACCCGCCGGTGGCCCCATGGGCCTGGGCAATGGGGTTGGCCACGAGCTGGAAGCGGGAGACTTGAGCCTCCTTGCCTTCGGTCTTGAGCTCATGGGCCATGCGGCCCGCGCGCATGGTCTCGGGCGAGCCGTAGATGCACGAAGGCACCACTCCGGGATCGAAGGGCTTGCGGGTCCGGCCGGCGGCCAGGCGCGCCGCGTAGCGTCCCTGGGTTTCGGCTGCGTGGGCCAGCATGAACCTGCCGTTCACGTCGCCGATGGCGAAAACCGAGGGCGAAGCGCGCAGGAATGGATCGGTGATGATGAATCCCTGCGCGTTGGTGCGGGCGCCGACGGTCTCCAGCCCGAGGCCTTCGCTGACCGGCTTGCGGCCAACGGCCACCAAGGCCTTCTCGGCGCTGATGAGATCGCCGCTGCCCAGGGTGACCTCGGCCCGGTCCTCTTTTGCGCTCAGGCCGCGCACCTGCGTGCCGGTCAGGATGTTCCAGCCCTTGCGCCGGAATATCTTGCCAAGCTCTACCCCGACTTCCGGGTCTTCCTGGGGAGCAAGCCGCTCGGTCGCGTCGATAACCGTGATGGACGTGCCCAGGCGGTGGAATACCTGGCCGAGTTCCAGGCCGATGTAGCCGCCGCCGATGATCATGAGCGAGCGGGGCGGCCTGCCCAGTTCCAGCAGGTGGTCGGAATTGAGGATGGTCTTGCCGTCGGGCTCCAGGCCGGGCACGGCCAGCGGCCGGCCGCCCGTGGCCAGCACGGAGTGGCGGAACTCCACGAGCTTCTCGCCTTCCGCATCCTGCACCACGGCCGATCCCGGGCCGGTGAGCCGGGCTTCGCCCGTGAGCAGGGTCACGCCGAGCTGCTGGAGCTTGACCATCATGCCCTTGCGCGTGGCCGCGAGGATCTTGGCCTTGCGCGTCTGCAGCGCGCCGAAGTCCACTTTGACCTCGCCTGTGGCCAGCTTGAGCCTGGCCTGGGCGTCCAGCTCGTCGACGGCGGCCGTTGCGCCCAGGAAGAGCTTGGTCGGGATGCAGCCCACGTTGAGGCAGGTCCCTCCAAGCACGTTCCTCTCGGCCAGCACGACCTTGAGGCCGAGCGAGACCGCTTCCAGGGCCGCGGCGTATCCGCCAGGCCCCGAGCCGATGATGAACAGGTCACATGTCATCGGTCAGCACCATGCCCCTGGCGGCCAGGGTCTCGTCCAGGCGCGTCACGGGCAGGGTCGTGGGCGCGGCCTGCACCGACGCCGGATCGGACTCGGCGCGGATGAGGATCTCGATGAGCTCGTCCACGAAGCGGTCCAGGGTCTCCTTGGACTCCGTCTCCGTGGGCTCGACCATGATGCATTCCTTGACGATGAGCGGGAAGTAGACCGTCGGCGCGTGGATGCCCTTGTCCAGCAGGGCCTTGGCGATGTCCAGCGCGCGCACGCCATTGGCGGCCTGCTTCACGGCCGAGGCCACGAACTCGTGCATGCACGTGCGGTTGTAGGGGATCTCCAGATGATCCTCCAGCCGCTTGCGCAGGTAGTTGGCGGCCAGCACGGCGTTCTCGGACACACGGATGAGCCCCTCGCGGCCAAGGCGCAGCATGTAGGCGTAGGCTTTGAGCACCACGCCGAAGTTGCCGTAGAAGGGCGCCACGTAGCCGATGGACTTGGGATAGTCGTAGTCCAGGAAGTACTGGCCGTCCTCCAGCTTCACCACGCGCGAGATGGGCAGGTAGTCCAGGAGCCGCTGGGACACGCCCACGGGGCCGGAGCCCGGCCCGCCGCCACCGTGCGGGGTGCCGAAGGTCTTGTGCAGGTTGACGTGCACCACGTCGAAGCCCGCGTCGCCCACGCGCATCTTGCCCATGATGGCGTTGAGGTTAGCGCCGTCGTAGTAGAGCAGGGCGTCCACCTCGTTGAGCGCGGCCACGATTTCGGGCAGGTTCCGTTCGAACAGGCCCAGGGTGTTGGGGCAGGTCATCATGAGCGCGGCCACTTCATCGTCCAGCGCGGCGCGCAGCACCGCCGGGTCCACGATGCCGTCCTTGGACTCGATGGTCACCACCTCGTAGCCGGCGATGGCCGCCGAGGCCGGGTTGGTGCCGTGAGCCGAGTCGGGGCAGATGATCTTGGTCTTCTTGTTGCCCTTGTCGCGATGGTAGGCCGCGATGAGCATGACGCCGGTCAGCTCGCCGTGCGCTCCCGCCATGGGATGCAGGGTGAAGCCCGCCATGCCCGTGATTTCGCACAGGAGCCGCTCGGTCTCGTGCATGACCTCCAGGGCGCCTTGGCAGAAGCGTCCCGCGCCCTTGAGCTGCGGCAGCACAGGGTGCAGCCCGGCGAAGCCGGGCAGGGCGGCCACGTACTCAGTGAACTTCGGGTTGTACTTCATGGTGCACGAGCCCAGGGGGTAGAAGTTGGAATCCACCCCGAAGTTCTTGCGCGACAGCTCCGTGAAGTGACGCACGGTGTCCAGCTCGCTCAGGTCGGGCAGGCCCGTGCCGCCCTGGCGCAGCAGGGACTGGTCGATATAGGCGCCCGCGTCCTTGGCGGGCTTTTCGGGCCACACGCCCTCGCGGCCTGGACGGGATTTGGCGAACACGGTTTTCATAAAATGCCTCCCAGCAGCTCGGCCATGACGCCGATCTCCTCGCGCGTGCGGCGCTCGGTCACGGCCACCAGCAGCGCGTCGTCCATGCCTTCGTAGTAGCGGCCCAGCGGGAATCCGGGCACGAAGCCCTTGGCGCTGAGCTTATCGATGGCCTCCAGGGCGCTCATGGGCAGCCTGACGGCGAACTCGTTGCCGAAGGAGCCCTTGTTGAGCAGCTCCACGCCGGGCAGGTCCGTGAGGCGCTTGGCCGCGTAGTGCGAGCGCTCCACGCACAGGGCCGCCGTGCGCCGCAGGCCCTCGTCGCCCAGCAGGCACATGTGCACCAATGCGCGCATGGCGCACAGGGCCTGGTTGGAGCAGATGTTCGAGGTGGCCTTCTGGCGGCGGATGTGCTGCTCGCGGGCCTGCAGGGTCAGCACGTAGCCCGTGCGGCCCTGGGTGTCCTTGGTGCGGCCCACGATGCGTCCGGGCATCTGGCGCACCATGTCCTTGGTGCAGGTCATGATGCCCAGGTAGGGGCCGCCGAAGCTCATGGGCATGCCCAGGCTCTGGCCCTCGGCCACGGCGACGTCCGCGCCCATGGCCCCCGGCGTCTTGAGGATGGCCTGCATGACCGGGTAGGCCGACACGATGGACAGGGCCTTCTTGGACTTGGCGTGGGCGAAGAGGTCCGTGCAGTCCTCGATGGAGCCGAAGAAGTTCGGGTTCTGCACGATGACCGCGGCGGTCCTGTCATCCACGGCGGCCTTGAGGGCCTGCATGTCCGTCTCGGCTCCCCGTCCCGGAACGTTCACGAACTCCAGGTTCAGGTTGCAAGTGTATGAGGCGAGCATGGTGCGGTAGATGGGGTTGACCGTGCCCGACACGACCACGCGCGTACGCCTGGTGGCGCGCACGGCCATCATGATGGCTTCGAACAGGGCCGTGCCGCCGTCGTAGACGCTGGCGTTGGCGCAATCCATGCCCAGGAGCCTGGCCACGGCGGTCTGGTACTCGAAGATGGCCTGCAACGTGCCCTGGCTGGCTTCGGGCTGATAGGGCGTGTAGGCCGTGTAGAACTCGCCGCGGGAGGTCAGGGCGTCCACGGCGTGCGGGATGTAGTGGTCGTACACTCCGGCGCCGATGAAGCAGACCAGGTCGGACCGGTTCCTGGCCGACAGGTGCTCCATGTGCTTGACCACGGCCATCTCACTGCGGCCCTTGGGCAGTTCGAAACGCTTGGGCCGCATGTCCGGACCGATCTCGGCGAAGAGATCCTCCACCGATCCGGCGCCGATGACCGCGAGCATCTCGCGCACGTCTTCGGGAGTATGGGGGATGAAGGGCATCGTAAGCTCCTGGGTGCTCCGGAATGCTCCGGGATGGACTGGCGAGGGTCTAATGGCCCACGGCGACCTGGGCGTATGCGTCGGCGTCGAGCAGGCCCTGGGGCTGAGCCGAAAGCTTGATGCGGATCATCCAGCCCTTGCCGTACGGGTCCTGGTTGACGAGCTCCGGGGCCGAGGCCAGCTCCTCGTTCACGGCCACGATCTCGCCGGAAACGGGGGCGTACAGCTCGCTGGCGGCCTTGACCGACTCCACCGAGCCCATCTCCTTGCCGGCTACCACACTGGCGCCAACGGCGGGCAGATCAACGAAGGTCAGGTCGCCCAGTTGCTCCTGGGCGAAGTGGGTGATGCCCACGACGGCTTCGCCGCCCTCGATGCGAGCCCATTCATGACTTTGGCTGTAAAGCAGTTCCTTGGGGATCATGCGCTGTCTCCTGCTGGTATTGAACGGGTCTGCGGGCGCGACGAGCGCGCCTTGAAGGAACTTGCTGTAACTCCTGGTCCGAAAAGGGGCAAGAGTTGCCTGGGCCTTGATTTGACCGTCGCTAGCGGGTAAGCGGTGCTGGCAACCAGACAAGCCTGTGTCGGGCTTCGACGCACAAGGGGGGAGGCGTGATTTTCTCCCTGGCCAAACGCCAACAAACCGGTTCGGTGACCATGATGGAAGAAGCCGCCGCCCGCGAGCGGCTGCATATCGACGTATGCGGCAGGACCTGGGCCGTTGAGCGCCTGGGCGATCTCGAAACCTTGTGGGCCAACCTCGGCCAGGACGGCTTCGGCCAGGATGAGCGCATTCCCTACTGGAGCGAGCTGTGGCCCGCCAGCCTGCTGCTTTGCGCCTGGCTGGAGGAGAACCGCCGGGCCATAAACGGCAAGATCTGTCTCGATCTGGGCTGCGGCCTGGGGTTGTCGGCCATTGTGGCCGCATCCTTCGGCGCCCGGGTCCTGGGCATGGACTACGAGCCGCAGGCCCTGCGCTACGCCCGCGGCAACGCGGATCTCAACAGCGTGAGCCAGCCTCTGTGGACGGCCATGGACTGGCGCGCTCCGGCTATCAAGCCCGAGAGCATTGACTTCATGTGGGGTGGCGACATCATATACGAGAGGCGCTTCTTCGAGCCTCTTCGCGAGCTGTTCGCCTATGCCCTGGCTCCGCACGGCCGCATCTGGCTCGGCGAGCCGCAACGCAGCGTGTCCCTGCCCGCCTGGCAATGGCTGGCCGAAAACGGCTGGAACGTGCGCAAGATCGTAACTCGTCCCGTGCCCACGGAGGGCTATACCGTAACCGTCAACCTGTGGGAGCTGTCCAAACAGCTCTGAAGCGCCAAGCTCCGAGGAGGACGCATGGGCAAGACCATCCGCTTCGGCGTATCCCTGGATTCGGATCTGTTGGAGCAGTTCGATGCGCTCATCGCGGAACAGAAATACGAAAACCGTTCCGAGGCAATCCGCGACCTGATCCGCAACAAGCTGGTGGAAAAGGAGTGGGAGGACACGGACAGTCCTCTGGCCGGCACCCTGTCCCTGGTTTTCGACCACCACCAGAGCGACCTGGCCCAGAAGCTGACCGAGATCCAGCACGATTACCACGACCTGATAATGTCCACCCTGCATGTGCACCTGGACCATCACAACTGCCTGGAAGTGATCGTGCTGCGCGGCCCTGGCAACAAGATCCGCGAGCTGTCCCTGCTGCTCATCTCCACCAAGGGCGTCAAACACGGCAAACTCGGCCTGACCACCACGGGCCAGGGGTTGTCCTGATGGCCGGCCAAATGCCTCCCGCAATGCAGGACGTGCAAAGCGCGCCGGCCGAGGTGGCCCTGTCCATCGACAGAGTGGGCGTCAAGCATCTCATGCTGCCGCTCGTCGTGCGCGACAGAGCCCAGGGCGTGCAACATACCGTGGCCCGCGTGGATCTGGGCGTGGACCTTCCGGCGGCCTTCAAGGGCACGCACATGAGCCGCTTCGTGGAGGCCCTGGAGAACTGGAAGGAAGAGCTGGATTATCATTCCTTCAAGGCCCTGCTCGCGGATATCCGCCAGCGGTTGAGCGCGCGCAAGGCCTACGCCGTGTTCCGCTTCCCGTACTTTCTCAAGCAGGCCTCGCCCAAGAGCGGCAGCCCTGGCTGGATGAGCTATGAATGCACCCTTACGGGCGAGATGGCCGGCGAGGCCATGGTATTCACCCTGGCCGTGGATGTGCCGGTCATGACAGTCTGCCCCTGCTCCCTGGCCATCAGCGACCAGGGAGCCCACAGCCAGCGGGCCATGGTGCGCGTCATGGCCCGCTTCACGGGCTTCCTCTGGCTGGAGGACTTGATCGAGATCGCCGAGGCTTCGGCTTCCTCCCCGGTCTACACGCTGCTAAAGCGTGAGGACGAGAAGCACGTCACCGAGTCCGCCTTCGCCAAGCCCACCTTCGTGGAGGACGTGGTGCGCGGTGCGGCCCAGCGCCTGGACCGTCATCTCCAGGTCAGTTGGTATCGCGTGGAGGTTGAGAGCTTCGAATCCATCCATGCTCACAGCGCCTTCGCCTCCATCGAGAAAACGAAGTAACGGTTGTCTACGATTGATGGATGTGCCACCGGCTTTGACCCGGAACAAATTGATTTTTTTTATTTTTTATAAAGGCGTGAATTGTGCATGGCATATTGAAAAAACGTTGTCTCGCTTCGACTGCCATTTGTAACCAAGGTGTGTTTAGAAGGCTTGATTGCCTTCGCGTGAAGAGGCGGCCATGAACATCGCTCCCAGTTTACAGGCCTTGGATGCATTGGCTGTCCAGCTCATGGTCACGGCCAACAATGTCGCCAACGTGAATACCGAGAAGTTTCGGGCTTCCAGGGTAGACCTTGAAGACGGGGCGCAGGGGCAGGGCGTGCGCGTCCAGGACATCCGCCGTGACAGTGCTCCGGGGCCTCTCGTCCCCGATGATCCAGAGCGGCTTGCCGCCGCGGGATACGCCACTGCGGCCGAAGGCTGGGTCCGGGGAAGCAATACCGATCTGGCGTTGGAAATGACTTGGCTCATGCGCGAGGAAATGGCCTATGCGGCCAACCTTCGTGTATTGCGTACAGGAAATGACATGGCCGGCGGCATCATCGAACTGACTGCATGACGTTGTCGATGGTATGTATCGGCTGGTAAAAGGAAAGCAACCCGCCTGTCCATTGCAAACGGGAAATAGTTAGAGCAGGGCTAGTCATTATATTGACAGCGCTCTCGTAATAGACATAGAAACACAACGAATCCGCTCTGTTTTCTATTTCAGTTCAATTTGGAGTCTTCATGAATCTCAACCTCGCGGGCATCATCGGCGAAAGCCCGGTGCTCAAGGACGTGTTCAAGGTGCTGGCCAAGGTCGCGCCGACGGACTCCACCGTCCTTGTCACCGGCGAGTCGGGCACGGGCAAGGAGCTGCTCGTGAGGGCGCTGCACCGCAACAGCAGGCGCGCCGATAAGCCCTTCGTACCCATCAACTGCGGGGCCATCCCCAAGGAGCTTCTGGAATCGGAACTGTTCGGGCACGAGAAAGGGGCATTCACGCATGCCATTCGCGCCCGGCCGGGCCGTTTCGAGATGGCTGATGGCGGTACCGTCTTCCTGGACGAGATCGGTGAGATGGATCTCGCCCTGCAGGTCAAGATCCTGCGCGTGCTTCAGGAAAAGGAATTCGAGCGCGTCGGCGCCACCAAGACGCAAAAGGTCGATGTGCGCCTCGTGGCCGCCACCAACCGCGACCTGGAGGGCGAAGTGGCCGCCGGCCGCTTTCGCGAGGACCTGTTCTATCGCCTCAATGTCATCCCCATGCATCTGCCGCCCCTGCGCGAGAGGGGCAGGGACATCATGATCCTGGCCACGCATTTCCTGGGCAAGTTCTGCGAAATGAAGCAACGCCCGCTCCTGGGCGTCGCCCCCGACGCGGAAGAGATGTTCCTGCGCTACGATTGGCCCGGAAACGTGCGCGAGCTCGTCAATTTCATGGAGCGCGTGTCCATATTGTGCGAAAGCGACACTCTCCGCCCGGCGGATCTTCCTGAAAAGATGTGGCGCAGCGCAGGAATGGACAGGCCCGAACCTGTGCGCTCCGAACCACGCGGCGGCTTCGAGTGGCCGACTCTTGAGGACATGCGGAAGAAGTCCATGGACCTCAAGGACTTTTTGGATTCCATCGAGGACCGTCTGCTCATGGAAGCCCTGACCATGGCCGATGGTGTCAAGAATCAGGCTGCGGAAATACTCGGCATCAAGCGCACCACGCTCATCGAAAAGCTCAAGAAGAAGAAATTGGCCAACTGATCCACGCGTCGCGGCCGCCCGGACTCGCGTACGCCATCTGCAACCGCTTGTGCACACATTTTGCTAGCCCGGGCTGCATGAGGTCGAAATCCGTGGCCATACCGAACAGGCTGCTTTGCCTGCTATTCTGCGTACTGCTTGGCGGCATCCTGCCGACGCGTCTGGAAGCCGTGACCTACTCGGCGGTCTCAAGCGGCGATGTCGAGCGGCTTGTGCTCACCTTTCCCGCGGGAGTTCCGTCGTTCGCCGTGTCGCGCACCGGCGAGCGCGAGGTCGTCCTGAGCTTTGACGAGGCGGCCTGGGCGCGGGAACAGCGGCCGGCGGACTCGGAGGTCAAGGGACGGCTCATCCGCTTCCTGCACCACGTGACCGGCGGCGTGCGCGTCACCATGGCCGACAAGGCCTTCGGCTATGTCTTCGAGGAAGGCCCAGGGACCAACCAGCTCCAACTGACCGTTTTCGTGGACAGCATGGGCAGCCGCTGGACGGCGGCGGATCGAACCAAGGTCGCCCTGCGCCAACCCAGAGCGGTCGATGCGCCCGAGCAGGGCCAGCCGCTCATCTCGGACGGCGGGAAGACCTCGCCGGCCGGGAGAGCCACGGCTGATTCCGCCGGCAATGCCGCTCTCGCGGCGGCCCAACCGGCGGCCCAAGCGGCGGCCCAAGCGGCGGAAAGAACTCCGGCCGCGACCTCCGCGACCCCGGCTCTTCCCGGAGCCGCGGCCATTTCCGCAAACAATGCCGATACCGCGCCCGCACCGACCGCCGAGGCGGCGGACAGGACTCCCGCAAAGCCCCAATCCGCAACCCAGACCGCGGACTCGAACATCCCTGCCGCGGGCAGGCCCTTCTTTTCCGTGCCTTATTCCATGCGCGCCCCGATTCGCACCGGAGGGCCCGAGGAAGCGACAGCCTACAGCACCACGCCGGTCATCGGCCAGGGGCCCAAGGTCGCCATGAACATCGCGCCCGTGCAGGGTCAGGCGAAGCCCGGCGGCGCCAGTTCCACGGCTGGCGGACCGGGTGCTTCGGCCGAGTCGACTCCTTCGGCTTCTCCGGCGGCCTCGACTCCATCGGCTCCATCGGCTCCATCGGCTCCTTCGGTTCCAACGGTTTCAAAGGACGCTTCCGCCTCTCAGGCCGCCGCAGGCAAGCCGGGTGTCGAAGCCAAAGCCGGCGCGCAGGCGTCTCCGACTACGCCAGCCGCTCCGACGGTCGCCGAAAGCAAGTCCGCGCCAGCCTCAGGACAGGCCGGGCAGGTGACAGACGGCAAGGCGGCTGCCACGGCGGCGGGTAAGGACACGGATGATGACGGTCCGGTGGATGAAAAGGGCAAGCCGATCCTGACCCATGAGGAGCAGTATCAGGTCGCGGTGCGGCATTACATCAACAGCGAGTACAAAGAGGCCATCGAGGTCTACAAGCAGCTGCGCGCCAACCCCGAGGTCAAGGGGAAAATGCGCGAGGAAGTGCTGCACAATCTGGCTCAGGCCTCGTACAACCTCTACCGCGACACCCTGCGCGACAACTTCCACGAGGTCGTGGGTGCCCTGGAAGCGGCCATCAATTTCAAGCCCGATTCCGACAAGGTGCCGCAGGCGCTCCTGCAACTCGGCCTGGCCCATCTGCGCGTGGACAACATTCCCGAAGCCAGCGCCTATTTCAAAATCCTGACGGAGAAGTACCCCCAGGATCCGAACGTTCCATACATCGATTTCTACTGGGGCGATTACTATTACCGCAAAGGCAAGTACCGCGAGGCGGCCGACGCCTATCAGGTCGTGGTCCAGGACCATCCCGACTCGCCCATTATCCGCGATGCGTCCCTTGGCCTGGCCCGTTCCCTGGAAAAGCTGGAATACTACGAGCAGGCCTACCAGATCGTGGACTTCATCGACAAGCGCTGGCCCCGCTTCTACATCGAGGATCCCGAATTCCTTCGCCTGTCCGGCGAATTGGCCAATCGGCTGCAGAAGTTCGGCGAGGCCAAGGACGACCTCTGGAACTACTACAACATGCAGCCGGCGGCCACGGGCAACGACGTGGTCCTGGCCCGCATCGGCGACATCTATCTGCGCGCAGGCCAGCGCAACGCGGCTCGTGATATCTACCGCACCGTGGCCGCGCGCTATCCCGAGGACGAGGGCGGCCTGGTGGCCAAGATGCGCCTGGCCGAAGAGGGCATCTACGACAGCCCGACGCTGGACCAGATGTACAAGGTCTTCGACAGGCCGTTCAACCTGCGGCCCGAGGAGATATACACGCAGATCGTCAGCAAGTACCCCAAGAGCGCCCTGGCGCCCCTGGCCCAGCTGAAGCTGTCCATGTGGCATCTTTTCAGCAGCCGCTATATGGACTCCCTGGCCGACGTGAACACCATGCTGCGGCTTTTCCCGAGCAGCGAGCTGACGCCCAAGGCCGTGGAGGTGGGGTTCAAGGCTTTCGAGCAGAACGCCCGGCTCATGGCGCAGGAGGAGAACTTCGCGCGCATCGTGGACACTTGGGACCGCTTTCCTTTCCTCGCCAAGCGCGGCGACTTACTCAGCCCGCAGACCAGGCTGCTGGTGGCCACGAGCATGAACTCGGTGGGCCGTCCGGGCGATGCCCTGGAAATCGCCAAGCCGTTGCTCGCGGGCTCCATGCAGGGCGAAAGCTCCCAAGGCGCCGTGATGCTGGCCGTGAACATCTACCTTGAAGAGGAGGCCTGGGGGCAGATCGAGGCCTTGTCCAAGGTGATCGAGAAGTGGAACCTGCCTCCGGAGCGCCGCCGCCAGTTCGATTTCTCCCTGGCCCTGGCCCTGGAGAATCTCGGCAAGCCGGATTTGAGCCTGCCCATCTGGACCAAGCTGGCCGCCGACATGCAGCTCGAGCCCGAGCAGCGCGGCTATGCCCTGTATTACATGTCGCGCGCGGCGGCCAAGAAGGAAGACTTCCGCAACCAGTACCTCTACAGCCACGAAGCCCTGAACCTATTCCTCCAGACCGGGCGCGACAAGGAGAAGATCAAGGACTGCCTGCTCTCCCTCGTGGAGGTCTGCCGTAAGGTCAACCAACTGGAGCAGGCTCTGCACTGGGCCCTGGAATACGACAAGCGCATCACCGACGCCGATCCCGAATGGCCCGCCTCCCGTTTCCGCCTGGCCGAAATTCATCGCGGCCTTGGCAACGAGAAGGAATGGAGGCGGAACCTGAACGAACTCATCCAGAAGAAACCCGACACCCTGTTCGGCCGCATGGCTGCGTCCACCTTCGAATCCATGGCCCTGGAGCGCAAGGTTAACCGCTACCGCCCCGAGATCGAGGACGCCGGGGGACGCTGACGGCAGGGGAGGGTCGGCCGACTGCTCAATAGTCCGGTCCGTTTCCAGGCGTGCCGCAAGGTTGATTGGAACGCATCTTTCGGAGCCGCCTCGGCCAGTTGAAGCCGGGGCGGCTCCGTTACGTTTGCACGGGCCGTCATCGCGCCCAAGGCGAGACGGGTCGTGCTGGATTGCTCGACCACGCGGGCTGCTGGCTATTCCGCTTTTACGGGCCGCGGACTTACGCTATCGTCAGGGCAGCGCCATGAATTGCCCAAGGAGGTGTCCATGAACCGCAGACCAGTGGTCGCCGGACAGTTCTACCCCGGCCAGACCGACCAGCTCGAATCCATGGTAGGCGAATACCTGTCCCAGGCGGATGGCAAGGTCCATGCACGCACCATCCTGGCCATGACGCCCCATGCCGGCTACGTCTTTTCCGGCTCCGTGGCGGGCCGGACCCTTGGCCGCGCCAATCTGGCCAAGACGGTTCTGCTCCTGGGGCCGAACCATACCGGCATGGGCAGCCGTTTCGCCGTGTGGAGCGACGGGAGCTGGGACCTGCCCGGCGGCGGCTTGCGCGTGGACGAGGGCCTGGCCGGGGCCATCATAAAGGCGGACACGCGTCTCGTGGCCGACCATGCCGCCCACGTCCGCGAGCATTCCCTGGAGGTTGTCCTGCCGTTCCTGCGGGCCATCAATCCGGACACGGCCATTGTGCCCGTAGCCGTGGCCGAGCCGAAGCTTGAGGCCTTGCTGGAGGTTGGCGCGGCCGTCGGAGAGGTGCTGGCGGGCTGGAAGCATCCCGTCTCAATGGTCGTCAGCTCGGACATGAGCCATTATGTGACTCACGAGGAAGCCAAGCGCCGCGACTCCATGGCCCTTGAGCCGATCCTGGCCCTGAATCCGGCGGAAGCCTACCGCGTGGTCCGCGAGAACGGAATCAGCATGTGCGGCATCATGCCCATGACCGTGGCCGTGGCCGCGGCGGTGTCCTTGGGAGCCAGCAAGGCCGAGCTGGTGGCTTACGCGACATCCGGCGAAGCCAGCGGCGAGTATTCCCAGGTCGTGGGCTACGCGGGCGTTCTCGTGAGTTGATTCGCCGGTGCGGCGGGCGGATGGGAGGGTAGGGGTAATGGGCGAGCCCGCCGTGGTCGGGACGGCGGACGGACAGGCTCGCCAGTATTGCCTAGCGTTCGCTTTCCGCCTTTTGAGGTTCGCTCTGGGCCTCGGCGGTTTTCATGCGCGACTTGCGCCGGAAGAAGGAAAACAGGCCTGCGATAGCCGCCAGGACGCCGACGGCGATGACCTTCTTGAAGGCCAGGATGCCGGCCAAGAGCGCCTTGAAGAAGCCGGCCTTGGTGAGCACGCCGCCGGCGATGAGGCCGGCGATGCCGTACCCGGCTGCCTTGTCGACCTTCGAGTCGTATTCCGCGTAAGTGTTGCCCTTGCTGAAGGAGATGAGCTTGAGCAGGTCGTCGGCGCGGCCATTGACCTGTCCCAGCTCGCTCATGGAAGCCACGACGTTCAGGTTCAGCACGCCGTGCCGCCCAAGGACGCGGATGTTGTAGTTCAGGACTTCTTCCTCGTTGTCGCCGAACCTGAGCCGCTTGGCCCAGTAGAGCTTATGGGCTTCCTTGTCATAGTAGGGTTCCTGCGCCCAGCCGAGCAGGTGCACCGGCTCATAGCCGTTCTCCGCCCTGGCCTTGTTCGCTTCCTCCGTGCCCTTGCGCATGCTTGCCATGAGACCGTCGTAGTCGATGCCTTCGGCATCATCGTCGCTGACGAAGCCGATAGGATCGTAATCGATGATGGCCACCCAGCCGGATTCGCCCAGGGGGTCGAAATCGGTGGGTATGATCATGCCCAGCGTGTTCCTGCCCGAGCCGGGAGGGTTGTCCCATACTTGGGTCAGGAACGTCTCCGTGTCGTTGTTGTCAATGTACACGTATTTGTTGTTCAGCGTGAGCTGTGCAAGATTACCATTGAGCGGAATCGTGCCGCTCCGGTAATGCAGTGACTTGAGAACGTCCTCAAGCGATAGCTCGCTTTCCGGCGTCTGTGTCTTCGTCTGCGCCTGCGACGTGCCGGGCAGCACCATGGCAAGCATAAGCAGACCAAGGACAAGGCAAAACACGTTCTTCATGCTCATAAACTCCCAGATGTCGGTTCCGTGAATGAAAGTGAAATTGATTCCCATGGTTCGGCATGGGAGCAATCAACGTGAGGAGATTGGACTATCGTAAAGCGGCCTGATTGACGACAAAAAATATGGTGGTCAGTATGCAGGAGTAGCGATAGTGGAGGAAATTGTAATCTTGAATTCTGGAGTCATTGTCTGCGGCGAATAATTCATACATTGAAAGTATGAGTTTGGCTACAGCAACATGGCACTGCCACGCATCAATAAGGTGCATTAATCGCAATACGTCAGATCAATGACACTCCTGAGCTTTGATTAGGGCAGGCAGCGTCCTGGAGTGCGACAACATCACATTTCATGTGATTGCCGGGAATCCTCCACAAGAGCAGGAAAGAACAATGTCCTGCCCGGAGCCAGCCGGAGCGGCCGCTCCCTGGTCCCGAGCTGTTCACCTGCAAGGTGCTGTGGGCGGTGGATAATCCCATGGCGCGGGTTTGCCTGACAGACAGAAGTGGAGCGCTAAGCCTCAGCGAGGAATGGAAAAGGCCGGGAGCATAGCGCTCCCGGCCTTCTTGCGTTCTTTGCCTTGGACAGGGGTTACCTGCGTCCGCCGCGATCGCCGCCGCTGCGTCCGCCGCGGTCACCGCCACGTCCACCACGGTCCCCGCCGCGTCCGCCGCGGTCACGGTCGCCGCCACGGCCTCCGCCGGAAGGGGCGGAGAACGCGCCCAGATCGACTTCCTGGCCGGCCTGTTCCATGAGCCAAGCCTTGCGCGACAGGCGCACTCGGCCGTTGGGCTGAACCTCCACGACCTTGACCGTGACTTCCTGTCCCGTGGACAGGAGGTCGGCGACGTTCTCAACACGGTCCACATCAAGCTGCGAAACGTGCAGCAGACCTTCCACTCCGGGCATGATCTGCACGATGGCGCCGCAATCGATGATCTTGGTCACGGTGCCCACGTAGTTCTTGCCCACGTCAGGAGTCTGGTCGTAGTAGAGCACCATTTCCCGCGCCTTGGCCATGGATTCGGCCGTGGGCGCGAAGATCTGGATGCGGCCCGAGTCCTCGATGTCGATGTCGGCCTCGGTGGCGGCGGTGATGGCCTTGATGTTCTTGCCGCCAGGTCCGATGACTTCGCGGATCTTCTCGGGATTGATGTGCACCACATCGTACTGCGGCGCCAGGTCGGACAGGTCCGTGCGCGGAGCAGGCAGGATTTTGGCCATTTCCTCAAGGATGAGCATGCGGGCTTCCTTGGCCTGTGCCAAGGCGCGCGCAAGCACTTCCTGCGGGATGCCCGCAATCTTGATATCCATCTGGATGGCCGTGACGCCTTCGGCCGTGCCGGCGACCTTGAAGTCCATGTCGCCCATGGCGTCTTCGTCGCCGAGAATGTCGGTCAGCACGAAGTAATCGTCATCGACCTTGGCCAGACCCATGGCGATGCCGGCAACCGGGGCCTTGATGGGCACGCCGGCGTCCATGAGCGCCAAGCAGCCGCCGCAGACCGCGGCCATGGACGATGAGCCGTTGGACTCCATGGTCTCGGCCACCACGCGGATGGTGAAGGGAAACTCGCCATCGGCGGGCAGAACTGGCTTGATGGCGCGCTCGGCAAGGTTGCCGTGACCGATTTCGCGGCGCGACGGGCCGCGCAGGAAGCGGGCCTCGTTCACGCAGAAGGGCGGGAAGTTGTAATGCAGCATGAAGCCCTTGGTGATCTCGCCCGTAAGCGTCTCGATGCGCTGCTCGTCGCGCGAGGAGCCCAAGGTGGCGATGGCCAGGGACGATGTTTCGCCGCGCTTGAACAGGGCCGAGCCGTGAGTCTGGGGCAACAGGCCGACCTCGATGGACAGGGGCCGGACCGTTGTCAGATCGCGGCCGTCGATGCGCACGCCTCTGCTCTTGATGCGCTCGCGCATGATTTCCTTCTCGAGAGCCTCCATGGCTTCGGGAAGGTCCTTCTTGATCTTGTCGGCATTCTCGGGGTCACGCTCGGAAAGAATGCGCAGGATCTCGTCCTTGACTTCGGAGCGGGCTTTCTTGCGCTCGAGCTTGGCGGCGATGGACAGCGCGGCATCGAAATTGGCCTTGCCCAATTCGCGCACGCTGTTCATGAACTCGACTTTTTCGGCTGGAGGGGTGAAGGCGATCTTGGGCTTGCCGACCTTCTCGCGCAGTTCGTCCTGCAGGTCGAACAGCGGGGCGAGCATCTTATGGCCAAAGGCGATGGCTTCGGCCAAGCGGTCCTCGGCCATGAACTTGGCGCCGCCCTCGACCATGACCACTGCATCGCGCGAGGCGGCCAGGACCATGTTCAGGGTGGAGAGCTCGGTGATGCCCTGGTAGGTGGGGAATACGATGAATTCGCCGTTCACGTAACCCACGCGCGTGCTGGCCAGGGGACCATTGAACGGGATCTTGGAGATGTGCAGGGCGGCCGAGGCGCCGGTTACGGCAAGCACGTCAGGGTTGACGTTCTTATCCGCGGACAGGACCGTGGCGATGATCTGCACCTCGTCGCGGAAGCCCTTGGGGAAGCTGGGGCGCAGTGGGCGATCTATGAGCCGGGAGACCAAGGTCTCACGGTCGCTGGGACGGCCGATCTCGCGGCGAAAGTAGCCGCCAGGAATGCGGCCCGCGGCATAGGACATTTCCTGATAGTTGCAGGTCAGGGGAAAGAATCCCTTGTCTTCGGGCAGAGCCTGTGTAACGGCCGTGACCAGGACCACTGTATCGCCGGAGCGCACGAGCACCGCGCCGTCGGCCTGATTGGCGAAACGGCCCGTCTCGAGCTCGATTTCTATGCCGCCGACCTTTGTCGACAGGCGGAAGGGTTCGAATGGCTTTAGCATGTGTGAAACCTCGGGATTTGACGCGTGTACGATCCCCCCAAGGTTCTAGCTGGACTGCGGCGAGGGTCCTTCGGCTTGCGTCGGAGCGAAGGGCGCCCGGCGACAGCCAACTAAAACGAAACTTGGGGGCGGCGGTGAGGCCCCGCACGCGCGGGGCCTCTTCGTCTGCCTACTTGCGGATGCCGAGCTTCGCGATCAGGTCGCGATAGCGCTGCACATCCACCTTCTTCAGGTAGTTGAGGAGTTTGCGACGCTGGCCGACCAGCTTCAGCAGACCCGTGCGCGAGTGGTAGTCCTTCGTGTGGGTCTTGAAGTGTTCGGTCAGGTACTCGATGCGGGCCGTCAACAGGGCGACCTGCACCTCGGGGGAGCCGGTGTCTCCCTCGTGCTTCTTGTGCTCCTCGATCACTTGGCTCTTCTGAGCAGCTGTCATCACCACAGCGGTATCCTCCGATTAGGGATCATTGTTAGTACGATGCTGCCTCTGTCATATGGCGGCGCTAAAACAACCCACGCAAAATGACCCATTTGAGGCGACCGTCCAGATGTCGGGCCTCGACCAGGGCCAACGGCTCTCCCGATTCGGAGAGCAGGGCCTTGGCGCCGGGGCTCGCGGACTCGGCCAGATCAGGGGCCACGGGGATGCGCATGCCGTTGCGCACTCCGTTCGCCTCTTCCGGGCCAAGCTCCACCTGGAGCCAGCCGTTCAGGGCCTCGGGAATGGACAGGACCCTGGCTCCGAACCCGTCGGGATCGGTCAGGACTTCTTCCAGGCCATGGGCCTGGCCGAGGCTGAAAGGCTCGCTCGCCTCGCGGGTCAGCGCGGTCATGATCGCGCCGCACCCAAGTCGCTTCCCCAGGCTGTGGACCAGGGAGCGTACATAGGTTCCCGCGGAACAGGCCACCCTGAAGGCGGCCTCCGGCGGTTGCACCATGAGTGCTTCCGCCTCGTAAACCATGATTTCCTTCTCCTTGACCGGAACTTCCTCCCCGGCGCGGGCCAATTCGTACAGGGGGCGCCCCTGATGCTTGGCTGCCGAGTAGGCCGGCACCTCCTGCATGGACGTGCCTTTCCAGTCAAGGACGGCCTGTCGGATCGCGTCGGGATCAAGCCCTTCGCAAGGCCGTTCTTCGATAACTTTACCCTGGATGTCGTAGGTATCAGTGGTCAGCCCCAGACGCAAGGCTCCATGGTAGGTTTTGCGCGCGCCCAGGAGATGGGACGCCAGGCGGGTCGCCTTGCCCAGGAGCACCACGAGTACGCCCGAGGCAAGTGGGTCCAAGGTTCCGGCGTGCCCTATGACGGGCTGCCCCAGTTCGCGTTTGATGCGGTTGAGGCAATCGGTGGACGTGGGGCCGGACGGCTTGTCGAGAACCAGCACCCCATGCAACTGGCGCGCATCCTCCCTGCGTCTGCGGCGGCCCATGCTAGAGAGTCTCCGCAAAGGCGCGCAGGGCTTGGACGAGGCTGCGTTCGGCCTCGGCCATGGGCGCGAAAATAGTCCCGCCGGCCGCATTCTTGTGTCCGCCTCCGCCGAAGGACGCGGCCATGGGCTGAACATTCACGCTGCCGGACGAGCGCAGCGAAAATTTGATCTCTTTTGGACCGTCCTCGCGCAGGCTGGCGGCAACGGCCACGCCCTTGATACGCCGCACGGTGTTGATGATGCCGTCCGTGTCCTGCATGTCCGTGCCGGTCGCATCCAGGTCCTGGCGGGTTATGGTCACCAGGGCGATCTTGCCGCCATCCAGGAGCTGTGTGCGGCCCAGAACCCGGCTCCAGAGCCGGATGCGCGCAAGAGGTTGCTGGTTCTGCAGGTTGGCGTTGAACAGCCCTGGCCTGAGCCCCAGGCGCACGATCTCCGCGGCAAGCTCCAGGACCCGGGCCGTGGTGTTGTCGTAGCTGAAGCTGCCCGTATCCGTGCTGAGGCCCAGATACACGGCTTCGCCGAGGGCGCCTTCCAGGGGAAAACCCAGCTCTCGCGCGATCTGGGCGGCCATCTCGCTGGTGGAGGCCATGGATGTGTCCACCCAGTTGACGGAGCCGAAGCCGGGATTGCCCAGGTGATGGTCGATATTGATGAGGCGCTTGCGGTCCACCCAGGTCATGAGCGCATCGCCTGCACGGTGCAGGTCACCGCAATCGAGGGTGATGGTCCAGCAGGCGGGGCAGTCGGGTATGGACGTGGCGATGGGAGCCGGCAGGCTCAGCCATTCGAAATCGCGGGGCAGGCCGCTCTGGTTGTAGAGCGTGAAGCGCTTGCCCAGGCGCTGCAGCACGAAACCCACGGCAGCCATGGCCCCGATGGCGTCGCCGTCGGGGTTAAGGTGCGCGGTCACGAGGAAGTCGTTCTCGCTGCGCAGGATGCGGGCGATGTCCCTACTCGGGATGTTCATAGACCATGGTCTCTAGGAAGTCGTCGAAGCGGAAGCGCAGTTCCGGCACCTTGCGCAGCTTGAGCCGCTTGCCCAGCCGGGTGCGCAGGAACCCCTTGGCCTTTTCCAGGGCCTTGTCCACGTCCTCGCGGGGGTGCCTCTCGGCGGAGTAGGTAATGTAAACCTCCGCCACGGAGATGTCGGCGTTGAGACGCACACCGCTCACGGTGACCAGTTCGAGCCTGGGGTCCTGGACCTCTTCGGCCAGCATGTTGGCCAGCTCGCGCATGATCTCTTCGCTCAGGCGCACGGATCGTCTGGATGTGGCGTGCTTCATGGTATCCTCAGACGAACCGGCCGGGGATGGCCCCGGCCGGCGGTCATGTCTGTCAGTCGCTGAAGTACTCGGTGGAGCAGTCCACCAGGTCCTCGGTGGTAGAGGCCTCGACCATGTTCAGGGCCTTGGTCAGACGCCCCTGCACCGCCTCGGTGTCGGGCCCGCAGGTCACCACGCCGAGCACCAGCCGCGTATGGCTGTCCTGGGATTCGATCTCGCTCACGGACACGTTGAACTTGTTGCGCAGCTTCTGCTTCATGCTGTTGGCGAAGCTGCGCTTGCCCTTGAGCGAATCGTTGTCATGCAGCGCGAATTCCAGGCGCAGTACTCCTATCATCATCCTCTAGGATCAAACCTCTCTACAGCGTGGCCTTGGTCTCCACGTGCTCGAAGGCTTCGATAACGTCGCCGACCTTGATGTCGTTGAAGTTCTCCAGGCCCACGCCGCATTCGTAGCCCTTGACGACTTCCTTCACGTCATCCTTGAAGCGCCGCAGCGACGAGAGCTTGCCCGTGTAGATGACCACGCCGTTGCGCAGCAGGCGCACGTTCGCGTTGCGCAGGAGCTTGCCGTCAATGACGCCGCATCCCGCCACGGTGCCCACCTTGGGCACGCTGAAGGTGTCGCGCACCTCGGCCTGGCCGAGGTACTGTTCGCTGATGACCGGCGCGAGCATGCCGGACATGGCGTCCCTGATCTCGTCCACGAGCTTGTAGATGATGTCGTAGTAGCGGATCTCCACCTTCTCGCGCTCGGCGATCTCGCGGATCTTGGCCGTCGCGCGGATATTGAACCCGATGATGATGGCGTCCGAGGCCGAGGCCAGCAGGATGTCCGATTCGGAGATGGCGCCCGCGCCGCTGTGCACGATGTCGATCTTGACCGCATCGGTGGACAGCTTGCGCAGGGACTCGGAAATGGCCTCCAGGGAGCCCTGCACGTCGGCCTTGAGCACGATGTTGAGCGTCTTGACCTCGGCGCTGGGTCTGGACTGGAGGAAAGACTCCAGGGTGACCTTGGTCTCCTTGGCCAAGTCGCGCTCGCGCTGCTTGATCTGGCGGGACTCGGCGATGCGCCTGGCCACCTTCTCGTCGGCCACGGCCACGAACTCGTCGCCCGCGTCGGGCACGCCGTCGAAGCCCTGGACCTCCACCGGAATGGCCGGGCCGGCCTCGCTGATTTTGCGTCCGGCATCGTCGAACATGGCGCGCACCTTGCCGAAGCGCAGGCCGCAGACGAACGAGTCGCCCTGGCGCAGGGTGCCTTCCTGGATGAGCACGGTGCCCACGGGGCCGCGCCCCTTGTCCAGCTTGGCCTCGACGATGTGGCCGCGGGCCGGTTTGTCCGGGTTGGCCTTCAGGTCGAGCACCTCGGCCTGCAGGAGAACCATCTCCAGAAGCTCGTCGATGCCCATCTTCTGTTTGGCCGAGACATGGGCGTAGATGGTTTCTCCACCCCACTCCTCGGGCGAGAGGCCGAGATCGGCCAGTTCACGCTTGACGCGGTCGGGGTTGGCCCCTTCCTTGTCCATCTTGTTCACGGCCACCACGATGGGGACGCCAGCAGCCTTGGAGTGGCTTACCGCCTCGCGGGTCTGCTCCATGACGCCGTCGTCGGCGGCCACCACGAGCACCACGAGGTCCGTGACCTGGGCGCCGCGGGCACGCATGGCCGTGAAGGCTTCGTGGCCCGGCGTATCAAGGAAGACGATCTCGCCGCGCTCGGTGGTTACGTGGTAGGCGCCGATGTGCTGCGTAATGCCGCCTGCCTCGCCAGCCGCGACCTTGGACTCGCGGATGGCGTCCAGGAGCGAGGTCTTGCCGTGGTCGACGTGGCCCATGATGGTCACGACCGGAGGCCTGGACTTGAGGGTCTCGGCCGTGTCCGGTTCGGTCGGCATGAGGTAGGTATCCTCCGAGAAGCCGACCTTCTCCACTTCATAGCCGAACTCCTGGGCCACCACCGTGGCGGTGTCGATGTCCAGGGCCTGGTTGATGGTGGCCAGCACGCCGAGGCCCATGAGGACGCGGATGATCTCGGGGGCCTTGATGCCCATCTGGTGGGCCATGTCGGAGACGCGGATGGCCTCGTCGATCCTGAGCTTGCGCTTGGCCGCCTTCATGGGCGCCGTGCCGGTCGGCTCGGGCTGTATGGGGCCGCGGGACTTCTTGCCCTTGCGGACCTTGCCGCGCGTGGGGCGATCGCCGAGGTCGGCCATGGCGGCCTTCTTCTGTTTCACGTCCGCGCCGCGAGCTCCGTCCACGACCTCGCCGCCGAAATTGACCACGCGCTTGTCCTTCTTGCGCCGCCGACGGGATTCCTCGGCAGAGGGAGCCGCTTCGGCCGGCGCTCCCGGCCTTGCCGGCCGGAAGGGCGGACGCGGACCACCGGGACCTCCGGGAC
>JAEYOJ010000067.1 GCA_023411815.1 Pseudomonadota bacterium
AGATGCTGGAGATGGCCAGCATGGGCGCCAAGGTGCTCCAGATCCGCTCCGTGGAGTTCGCCAAGAAGTACAATGTGCCGGTGCACGTGCGCTCGACCTTCTCCGACGAGCCGGGCACCATGGTCATCCAGGAGGAAAAAAGCATGGAAGCCGTTCTCGTTTCCGGTGTCGCATACGACAAGGATCAGGCCCGCGTCACGGTCTACGACGTCATCGACCAGCCTGGCGTGGCCGCGGCCATTTTCGGCCCCCTGGCCGAGGAAGGAATCCTGGTGGACATGATCATCCAGAATACGAGCCGCGAGGGCCGCACGGACATGACCTTCACCATTCCGCGCGCGGACCTCAAAAAGACCATGCGCATCCTGGAAGATACCAAGGCCCAGATCGGCGCCAAGGAAATCCAGTACGACACGGGCGTGTGTAAGGTCTCGGTCATCGGCGTGGGCATGCGCAACCACTCGGGCGTGGCCTCCAAGGCCTTCGCGGCCCTGAGTAAGGAGAACATCAACATCCTCATGATCTCCACTTCCGAGATCAAGATCACCTGTCTCATCGAGGAAAAGTACATGGCCCTGGCCGTGCACACCCTCCACGAGGCCTTCGAGCTGGGCAAGAACGGAACTCATGCGTGCTGACATGAGACGGGTCGCCATCTACGATACAACCTTGCGGGACGGAACCCAGGCCGAGGAAATCAACCTCACCCTGGACGACAAGATTCGCATCGCGGGCAAGCTCGACGAGCTTGGCGTCGACTACATCGAAGGCGGTTGGCCGGGATCCAATCCCGTGGACAAGCAGTTCTTTCAGGAAATAGGCAACTACTCCCTGAAGCACTCGCGCATCGCCGCCTTCGGCAGCACCCACAACCCCAAGGGCACTGCGGATGGCGACCCGAACCTCCAGGCTTTGGTTGAAGCGGCTCCCCAGGTCATGACCGTTTTCGGCAAGACCTGGGACCTGCACGCCAAGGAAGCCTTGCGCATTCCCCTGGAGCGCAACCTGGAGATCATCAGCTCCAGCTTGGCCTTTCTGCGGCCGCACGCGCCCGAGCTGTTCTTCGATGCCGAGCACTTCTTCGACGGCTACAAGGCCAATCCGGAGTACGCCCTGCGCTGTCTGGACGCGGCTCTGCAAGGCGGCGCCGAGGTGCTCGTGCTGTGCGACACCAACGGAGGCACCCTGCCCACGGACCTGCGGGAGATCATGACCGCCGTTAAGGCGCGTTTCCCGCAGGCCAGGCTCGGCATCCACGCGCACAACGACTCGGAACTGGCCGTAGCCAATTCGATCGAGGCCGTGGCCCAGGGCGCCGAGCACATCCAGGGCACGATAAACGGATACGGCGAGCGTTGCGGCAACGCCAACCTCTGCTCCATCATCCCAAACCTGATGCTGAAGATGGGCTGCGCCTGCCTGCCCGAAGGCAATCTGGCCCTGCTCACGCCGGTTTCGCACTTCGTTTCTGAAGTGGCCAACCTGCGGCCTTTCCTGCGCCAGCCGTTCGTGGGCCGCTCGGCCTTCGCCCACAAGGGCGGCATCCATGTCAGCGCCGTGATCCGCAATCCCGAAACCTACGAGCACATCAGGCCCGAGATGGTCGGCAACAAGCAGCGCGTGCTGCTCTCCGACCTGGCCGGCCGCAGCAACATCCTGGTCAAGGCCAAGAACTACGGCTACGAGTTGGACAAGAACGACCCGTGCGTGCAGGACCTGCTACACGAGATCAAGGAGCGTGAAGCCCTGGGCTACGAATACTCAGCGGCCGAGGCTTCCTTCGAGCTGCTGTTCTTCCGCACCATGGGCTGGTCCAAGCGCTATTTCCAGCTCATGAACTTCCGTGTCCTGGACTCGCACGAGCTGAGCGGCGAGCCGTTCTCCGAGGCAACGGTATTGCTCAAGGTCCGCGGCCAGGATCATCATACGGCCGCTACGGGCCACGGACCGGTCAACGCCCTGGACAACGCCCTGCGCAAAGCCTTGTGCGAAGCTTATCCCAGCCTGAATGAGATGCGCCTGCTGGACTTCAAGGTGCGCGTCATGACCGGCTATGTCCGCGACGACGGCGGCACGGCCTCCAAGGTCCGGGTGCTCATCGAGTCCGGGGACAAGCTGGCGCGCTGGATCACCGTGGGCGTATCGCACAACATCATCGAAGCGAGCTGGCAGGCGCTGGTGGACTCCTTCACCTACAAGCTGTTCAAGGACGACCCGCAGAAATGGCCCAACAAACCCGAGAAATGGATACCCTGCAAGAGCCCGGGCTTATAGTTCTGGTGGACAACCGCCCCGGGCAGGACCTGGGAAGCGAATGGGGCCTCAGCCTGATGGTTGCGTCCGGTGGGCGGTGCTGGCTGTGGGACACCGGAAAATCAGGCTTGTTCCTGGACAATGCCCGCCGCTTGGGCCTTGATCTATCGAGGATTGACGGCTTGGCCCTGAGTCATGGCCATTACGACCATGTGGGCGGATTGGCCGCGCTCGTGCACGCCGGTTTCTCCGGGCCTGTCGTGGCCCATCCAGCCCTGACACGCCAGCGCTTCAGCATCCACGCATCGGAGCACAAGGATGTGGGCATGCAGGCCGGTCAGCGCGACCTCTTGCAGGGCCGCCTGCAGCCTGTATCGGGCGACCGGCCACTTGCTCCCGGCCTGCGTTTCGTCACGGACATTCCCCGCCGGCCCGGCAACTCCACGGCCACCGCAAACCTCTATATGGACAGCCAGGCAAGCAGGCCCGACGACCTGCCGGACGACGCCTTTTTACTCATGGACACGCCTCGCGGAACCGTGGTCGTTCTCGGCTGCTGCCACAGCGGTCTAGCCAACAGCCTGCTGCACGCGGCTGAACTGGCGAACGTGAAAAAGCTCCACGCCGTCATCGGCGGGATGCATCTGTACTCGGCTGGCCGGGCTGCGCTGGATGAGGCCGTGGAAATCCTCAAGACTCTAGAGTGCGAGATCATCGCCCCGGGGCACTGCACGGGCGACGCCCCGATTGCCTTCCTGGAGCAATGTTTCCCGGGCCGCGTGCACCCCCTCCACGCGGGCCTGATCCTGACCTTCTCTTGAGCCGGTCCGGTCGGATAAGACCACGCATCGAACGGGCGCCAAAAAACGCTGGCCCCGCCCGTGCAGCGCACGAACGAGGCCAGGCCTCCAGCCTATGGCTCAGAGATGAGCCTGTCGCCTGGCAGATCAATCCTGCATGTTCGTGATGACCTCTTTAAGATTGCCGGCCAGATCCGCCAGTTCCGCAACAGCCTTGGCCGACTGGACCATGGCCTCGGCGGTCTCCGTCGATATCCTGTTGATCTCCTCAATGGAGCGTCCGATCTGCTCGCTGGCCGCCGACTGCTCCTCCGAGGACGCGGCGATGTTGCGCACCTGATCCGATGTGGTCTCGATGAGCGAGACGATCTCCTTCAAGGCCAGACCCGCCTTCTCGGCGTGGGCGGTCGAGTTCTCGACCGCCTGGGCCGCCGTATCCATGGCGGCGATATTATCGTGGGTGCCGGTCTGGATGGCCTTGATGGCCTGTCCGACCTCCTTGGTCGCCTGCATGGTCTTCTCGGCCAGTTTGCGCACCTCGTCGGCCACGACCGCGAAGCCTCGGCCGGCTTCGCCGGCGCGGGCCGCCTCGATGGCCGCGTTGAGCGCCAGGAGATTGGTCTGGTCGGCAATGTCGTCGATGACCGACATGATCCTGCCGATGCCCTCGGCCCGCTGACCAAGTTCACTCAAGGAGGATTTCATGGCCTGGGTCTGACTTCTCACCTCGAAGATGGCCTTCACCGCATTCTCGACGACCATGGCTCCATCCTGGGCTCTTTCCTTGGCGTTATCCGCTCCGTGCGCTGCATCGGAGGCGTTTCTGGCCACTTCCATGACCGAGGCGTTGACCTGCTCCATGGCAGTTGCGGCCTCGCCTGTCCGGGAACGCTGTTCCTCGGCACCATGACTCGACTCCTCGATCTGAGCGGCCAGTTCCTCCGAAGCCGAGGAGAGATGCTCGACCACTTGCTCCAGCTGGTTGGCCGCCTCGTGCATGCCCTGCCGCCTGGCCTCCTCGGCCTTCTTCCTGGCCTCCTCGGCTTCCAGGACGGCCCTGTTCGCCCGTTCGGTCTCCTCCCTGGCGCGCGTAGCCTGGTCTTCGGCCTCCTTCATCTTGCCAAGGAGCATGTCTAGCATCTTTATCAACGCGGCATGGAGCTTGCCGATTTCGTCGTTCCTGTTCCCTATCTCGGATCGGGCGCTCAGGTTGCCGGAGGCGATGGAAGTGGCGGCATTCATGATCTGCACGATGGGCCTGCTGATGGTCCTGGAAACGAGGAAGGTGACGATACCGCCCAGGACGAGGATGATAACTGCCCCGATCACGATGGCCCAGGTGAGGCGGGTTAGTCCGGAGAAGAGGTCCTCATATGCGGCCGTGACGGCCAGACCCCAGTCGGTACCCTCGACCGGACAGTAGCCGGCAAACTTGGTCTGGTCCTTGTACGTATAGGTGGCGACGCCGCGCTCGCCGGCCACCAGTTTGCGCTGGAACGAGGCGATGGGCTCAAAGGCCGGATTCTTCTTCACATTCTCGAACATGTTGTCCTTGTCGAGCACGAGCTGCAGGTTGTCGTGCGCGACCATGTAACCCTGCCTGTTGATCATGTAGGCATTGCCGGCCCTGCCTATCTTATTGCCCGTGACGGTCTTGATGATCTCCATCCAGTCGATGACGCCGATCAGGACTCCGACGATTCGTCCGTCTCTCGTGATGGGGGCGGCGGCTATGCAGATGAGCTTGCCGTCAACCTTGTCCACGAGGAGGTCGGAAAAGACCGTTTTTCCGGTCATGGCCTCCTTGAAGTAGGCCCGCTCAGCGACATACAGGGCCTTTTCGCCGAGGTTGTGGGCCGTGCCGTCGGGATTCACGACGGAGATGTCCTTCAGGCCATAGAAGGCCTGCTCTTTCCTGAGGTACGACAACTGGGTCGCCAGCTCCATGCTGGTCACCGCATTCCTGCGGGCGAGACTCTCCACGGCATGCCTGTAGTAACTGGCCTTCTCCGCAACGATTCTGGCTGCGTTCTCCGCTCCGCTTGCGACGTATTCCTCGACGTTTTCGCGTAACGCGTGGGAGGCGTAGCGGTACGAGATGAAGGTCAGGGCCGCGCACACGACGAGCAGCAAAACCGCAAACGATGCAACGAGCCTCAAACCGATTCCGATGCTTCTCATTGGATATTCCTATGTGGTTGAATACTTCATAGCCGTACGCGCGACGCAGGGCCAGCGTTCTTTGGGACCCCCGTTTATTGCCTCATCGCAATGCAGAGGGAGTATCGATGGTGGTGCAAAGCCAGGGTTTTTTCAATCATGAATAATGCCCTGACCTTATACCATGTCATGCATAATTTTTCTTAAAGCATTACAGATTTTTGATAATCAATCAAGTCAGATTATGACTGTAGCACCATGAACTATTCTTCAATTGAAGCAGCTACAAGGACTGCGTTGCTTCTGTTTACATCGTTTTGCATTGGTTACTCTTTTCATGAATGGGGTATCAGCCTACTCTTGCTTTCCACTGAGCATTATATAAAGACAAGGCTATCAAAATAATGACGCCTACGTGTCTCTCTCTAGTTTCAATTGGCTAGCAAACAAGGAGTATTGGAGGACATGCAGAGCGATTGGGAAGCAGTTGAACTGGATTCGCTAGGGTGCTTGCTTCTGAAAAGACTTTCCGGAAGGTGCTGCGGCCTTGAGACCTGCCCTGGTTGCAGGCTGGAAGCTGCTGCAGCTTTCCAGGGGCTCCGGCCCCTGCTGGTGAAAGCCAGAGAGAGCGCAAGGCCCTTTCGTTCGAGCGGATGGACTCTACGATTTGAGGGCGCTGAAAGAGCTGCGCTGGCCGATGATGATCAGCGTATCGCCCTGGCGCAAGGGCTCGTCGGCCTTCGGAATGAACCCGAAACGCTCCTCACCCGCCTTGCGCACGGCAATGACCTGCACGCCGTATTTGCTGGTCAGGGCCAGCTCCCGCAATGTCCTGCCGTCCCAACGGCTCACCGTCAGCTCCAGCAGCGCCACGTCCTGGCCGAAAGGCAGGTACTCGATGAGCCCGGGCACGGCCAGCTTGTTGGCCAGCTGGTTGGCGGCGTAGCGCTCCGGGAAGATGACCTCGGTGACGCCGATCTTGCGCAACAGCTTCTCGTGATCGGAACTGATGGCCTTGACCCATACGTTGGACACGTCCAGCTCCTTGAGATACAGACTGATCATGGCGCTGGACTCGATGGATCCCCCCACGCTGACCATGACGTGAGTCATGTCGCTGAAGCCGAGCTGTTCCAAGGCTTTCTTCTCTGCACCGTCGGCCTGGTAGACCTGGGTCAGTATGTCCTGGGCCCGGCGCACGTTGTCCATGTCCGTGTCTATGCCCATGACTTCCTGTCCGAGATCGACCAGGGCCTTGCCGAAAGCCAGACCGAACTTGCCGAGCCCTATGATGCCGACCTGAATCCTGGATGCCATGCCGGATTATCCTCCTTGCTTCAGCCCACGAGCATGTTCCGCTCGGGCCAGGCGTAATACGGTTCCTCGCGCAGACTCTGCACCGCGCTCAGGAAGACTATCGGGCCTATGCGGCCGATGAACATGAGCATTGAGATAACTATCTTGCCCTGTGTGGACAGGTTTGGAGTAAGGCCGGTGCTCAAGCCCACGGTGGCGAAGGCCGAGATGGTCTCGAACAGGATGTCCATGAAGAGGTTGCCCGAGGCCTGGGCATGGGGCGTGCCTCCCCCCTCGGTGATGGTCAGAATGAGAGTGGTTGTGCCGATGATGGTCACGGCGAAAACGACCAGGGTCAGTGCCTTGTTCACCGTAGGCAGGTCCACTGCATGCCTGCCAATGACCGTCTGCCGGCGATCCTTGATTTGCGAGATGGCGAAGGCCAGCAGGGTCCTGAAGGTGGTGGTCTTGATGCCGCCAGCGGCGGAGCCTGGCGAGCCGCCGATGATCATGAGCATCATCATGAAAAGCAGCGACGCATTGGTCATCTGGCTGATGTCCAGAGTGTTGAAACCGGCGGTGCGGCAGGTCACGGACTGAAACAGGGACGACAGAAGCCTGGCCAGGGGATCGAGCAGGCTCCGTTCTCCCAGGAATTCCGTGATGTAGATGAAAATCCATCCTATGACGATAAGCCATAGCGTAGTCTGAAGCACGATGCGCGCATACCAACTCAGCCTGCGTCTCTCGCCTCCGGTCAGCCGTTGATGGACAAGGTCTTCCAACTCCACGAGCACCGAAAAGCCCAGGCCGCCCAAGATGATGAGGGCCATGATCACCAAGTTCACGCCCACATTGTCCTGAAAACGCATGAGGCTGTCCGCATACAGGGAGAACCCGGCATTGCAGAACGCCGATATGGAGTGAAACAGGGCCGAGTAGGGTGTGAACCCTTCGGGATCGATCAGATGCAGGAGCAGCGCGCCGGAAACTTCTATCAGTACGGACCACAGAACCATATGCGTCAGGAAGTGCCCCAGGTGAAAGGCCGGATTGTGCAGCAGGTTCTGGCCCACGGCGATGCGGTCGGCCAGGGACACGCGGCGGCGCCAAAGGTAGAAGAAAAGGCTGGCGAAGGTCATGATGCCCAAGGCGCCGACCTGGATGAGCGCCAGGATGATGGTCTGACCCGCGCGGGAGAAGACCGTGCCCGTGTCTACCACTACGAGACCTGTGACGCAGGTGGCCGAAACGGCTGTGAACAGCGCGTCTATCCAGGAGATGTTCCCGCCAGCCAGGCTGAAAGGCTGGTTCAGCAGGATTGCCCCGATGATGATGGCCAGGCCGAAGAAGTAAATCGGCAGCGTGAATGGTGAAAAAAGGTTCTTAAGGAACATGGGGCGCTTGATACCGGTTCAGGTCTGTTGAACACAAGCGCAAAATCCGGCGTGCACTTTACGTTCGAGGCTCATGACGAACTCCTCCACCAATTCGCAGACTCGCGCGCGCGTCTCCCGGTGCGTTGTCAGCACATGGCGGCTGGTGATGCGCTCCCGAATGGGCAGAAGCTCCAGCCTGCGCCGTGGCGAGCCGACTCGGCGCACGATCTCCCAGGCATTGCCCACGGACACGATCCGGTCTCCGGGAGCATGCAGCGCGAGCAAAGGCGCGCGCACCGCCTCCAAATCACGACGAATGTGCTTGAGTCCTTGGATGAGGCTATGCAACTGCTCCAAGCACATTACCTCGCCGATGCCCTGCCAAGGCGCGATGGCTCTGGCCTCTGGGCTGGGCGGCCGCGTCCTGACCCTGGGCAGGACATGGCGCAACGCTCCGACCAAGGGCAGACGCCAGTCGCCCACTTCCAGAGGAAACCAGCGGTAAATGTACACGGGCGCCGCCATGGTCACGATGCCGGCGGGTTGATGGCGTTGCGCTATGCGCAAGGCCAGGCTCCCGCCCATGGAAAGGCCGATCACGGCAACCTTCGGGAAGCGTGCGCACAACTTCAAGTAGGCGCTTTCCGCGGCGTCGGCCCATTCAGGAAAGGAACTCACCGCAAACGCCGCCAATCCCTTCCCGTGGCCGGGCAACAGCGGCAATTCGGCATGAATGCCCCTGGCGAGCAGATGCTCCCGTAAAGGCTCCATTTCGAAAGGCTCGCCGGTGAACCCGTGCAGCAGAAGACAAGCGGTATCCTCCCGAATTTCAACGTCCATGAAGGGTTCCTTGCCCTGAATATGGGTTTCGTCTATTTCCCAGGTGGCAGCGAAGCCACGGCGGTTTCCTACGACATTTCGCCGCAAAGACCAAGGATGGGGGGACCCATGGGCATATCCCGTTGTGACCTGTTGCTCAGCGCGGACATTATAGTCACCCAAGACGCAAAAAGACGTGTTATCGAAAACGGAGCCGTGGCCATCGCCGGCGGCACGATCCGCGAGGTCGGCACCCAATCCGAGATGGACTCCCGCTGGCAAGCCGAGCGCACGCTGGATCTGGACCGGAAGCTGGTCATGCCGGGACTCGTCAACGCCCACACGCACGCGAGCATGACCGTGTTCCGAGGCGTAGCCGACGACCTGCCGCTCATGACCTGGCTCACGGAGAACATCTGGCCCGTGGAGAAGGCGCTCGGCAAGGAGATCATCCACTTCGGCGCTCTGCTGGCCTGCGCCGAGATGATCCGCACCGGCACGACCTGCTTCTGCGACATGTACCTGATGGAGGGGGAGACCGCCCGAGCCGTGGACGAGTCCGGCATCCGGGCCGTGCTCGGGGAAGGCATCTTCGCCTTTCCCTCGCCCGCCTACGCCAAGACCGAGGACGCTTGGCCGATCATCGAGGACCTGCACGCCCGCTACAAGGGGCACGAGCGCATCCGCACGGCCATCATGCCCCACGCCGTATACACCACCACGCCCGAGATCCTGAAGCAGAGCTGGGAGCTGGCCCAGGCCCACGGCTGCATCTGGAAGACGCACCTCTCGGAATCCGAAACCGAGACGAGGACATCCCTGGAGCAGTTCAGCCGCCGTCCGCTGGATTACCTGGAAAGCCTGGGCATATCCGGCTCCAGGTGCGTGTTCGCCCACTGCGTCGACCTCACGCCCGACGAGATGGCCCGCATGGCCGAAACCGGGGCGCACGTGGTGCACTGCCCGCAGAGCAACATGAAGCTCACAAGCGGCATGGCCCGCATAGAGGATCTGCGCAAGGCAGGCGTCAACGTCTGCCTGGGCACCGACGGCGCGGCGAGCAACAACGACCTGAACATGTTCCAGGAGATGAACAGCGCAGCCCTGCTGCAGAAGGTGCGCACCATGGATCCCACGGCCCTGAGCGCCCAGGCCGTGCTGGACATGGCCACGGTGAACGGAGCCAAGGCCCTGGCCTGGAACGAGCTGGGCAGCCTGGAGGCGGGCAAGGCCGCGGACCTGATCGCTCTGGACCTGCGCCAGCCCAACATGCTGCCCATGTACAATCCAGTTTCGCACCTGGCCTATGCCGCCAGCGGCATGGAGGTTTGCCTGAGCATGGTGGCCGGCAAGGTGCTCTACGAAAATGGCCGTTACGCGACCATGGATATGGACGGACTGGCACGCGAGGCGACCGAGGTCGCCCGCTGGGTCAAGGCCCGGGCGCACAAGGCCTAGTAACGGGTCTGCTGGGAAGCGGAGGCTTCCCCGGCCATGGCGGAACAGGATGATATGGGAACCGATTTTTCATGGCCCAGACCATGCGCAACAGCCTTGACAAAGGCTCGGTTGTGGTCCATTTACTCCTGTTTTCAAGCTTCAAAAGCCAATGCATACGCCGCCAAGGCGGTGAGGAAGGAGGATACGATGGCCAAGGCGAAGAAGACTCAGGGCCGCATCGACGGCGCCGTGATGACCGACGAAGGCCTCAGCTACAAGGGCTTCATCATGGATCCCATTGTGGAGAAGTGCGAGGGCTGTGAGCGCGCCGTCGCTCACGAGGACAAGAAGTACTGCCCGACCTACGCCAAGCCGGCCCAGAAGTGGAACCAAGGCGTATGCAATTTCGCCACCCACGTCCGTGCCGAGGTGACCAAGGAAGGCAAGGTCAAGGTCAACCCCCTCAAGGCCTCCAAGCGCGCGGCCCGCGGTCGGTAGACAGCCAGTCTTTCAAGGCGGGCCCCGCCGGGCCCGCCTTTTTTATTTTGTCCTCGGGGATACCTCCCCCCTATCATATGGCTTGTTTTTTCCTTATCCATTGCCCATGAACTTATCCCGCAACGGAGAAACGCATGCTCGATTCACTCCTTCGCAGGCTTGAGGGCAAACGCCAGACGGTAATCGACCTGCAGCGCCGCCTGGTGGCCGTGCCCGCTCTTGGCCCGGACAATGAGGGCCAGGGAGAATGGGCCAAGGCTCAACTGGCCAAGGCCATGCTCGCGGAAATGGGTTTGGGTGTGGACAAGGACATGCATGCGCCCGACTCGCGGGTGCCGGACGGCCTGCGTCCGAACTTCACCAGCGTCATTCCCGGCAAGGATACGAGCAAGACCCTGTGGGTCATCTCGCATCTGGATATCGTGCCGCCGGGCGACCTCTCCCTATGGGAAAGCGATCCCTACGTTCTGCGCGTGGAAGGCGATCAGCTCTACGGACGCGGCACCGAGGACAACAACCAGGCTGCGGTGTCCTCGCTCATTCTGGCCCATAGCATCCTGGAGGAAGGCGTCACGCCGCCCATCAACTTCGGCATGCTCTTCGTGGCCGACGAAGAGACGGCCAGCAAGTTCGGCCTTGAATATGTCATCAAACAGCATGCTGACTATTTCCGTCCCGGCGACTTGTTCCTTGTGCCCGACTTCGGCGGCCCGGATTCGAGCAAGATGGAAGTGGCCGAAAAGAGCATCTTCTGGCTCAAAATCACGGTATTCGGCAAGCAGTGCCATGCCTCCACTCCCGAGCAGGGCAACAACACGCTGGTAGCCGCGTCCGACCTCGTGCTGCGCATTCGCGAGCTGTACGACATCTTCGACGCACGCGACGAGATGTTCAATCCGCCCATCTCCACCTTCGAGCCCACCAAGAAGGAGGCCAACGTGGAGAACGTGAACACCGTTCCCGGCAAGGACGTCTTCTACGTGGATTGCCGCGTGCTGCCCTGCTACCCCCTGGCGCAGGTCATGGACAAGATACGTGAAATGGGCCGACAGGTGGAGGCCAAGTACGGCGTGCGCATCGAGTACCAGGATGTGCAGCGCGAAGACGCAGCGCCGCCCACCTCACCCAGCAGCGAAGTGGTCATGCGCCTGGGCGCGGCCATCCGCAGGATATACGGCGCGGAGCCCAAGCCGACGGGAATCGGAGGCGGCACCGTTGCCGCCGTGCTGCGCCGCGCCGGCCATCCGGCCGTGGTCTGGTCCACCCTGAACCACAACGCCCATCAACCCAACGAGCACAGCTCCATCACCTTCACCATCGGTGACGCCAAGGTCATGGCCGCCATGCTCTGGCCCGAGGGCTAGCCGCACACACGATATGTCCGTACACTCCAGAAAGCCCCCCCTTCCCGATAGCTTCGCGCTCATCGTGGTCGGGGCGGGCCACGCAGGATGCGAAGCGGCCATGGCCTCCGCCAGGCTCGGGCTTCCCACCCTGCTCCTGACCATCAATATCGACCGCATCGGCCACCTGTCCTGCAATCCGGCCATCGGCGGGCTGGCCAAGGGCCATATCGTCAAGGAAATTGACGCCCTGGGCGGTCAGATGGGTTTGTGGGCCGATCAGGCCGGGATCCAGTTCCGCATCCTGAACACGCGCAAAGGGCCGGCCGTTCGCTCCACGCGGGCCCAGATCGACCGGCGCGAGTACATGCGCGTGGTGCAGCGCGACCTCTTCGCCCAGGACAATCTGTGGATCGTGCAGGACATGGCCGAGGCTGTGCTCGCGGAAAACGGCCGCGCCGCCGGCGTGGTCACGTCCCTGGGGCAGCGTTTCTCCTCACGCGCCGTGCTGCTGACCACGGGCACCTTTCTGCAGGGGCTCATCCATGTCGGCCTGACGAACTACTCCGGCGGCCGCATGGGCGATCCTGCCTCCGTGGGCTTGTCCAAGAACTTGGCCGATCTGGGCCTGGAACTCGGCCGACTCAAGACCGGCACGACTCCCCGCCTGCTCAAGGACAGTATCGATTTCTCCTTGCTGGAGCCCCAGCCGGGCGACAACCCGCCCCAGCCCTTCAGCTTCCGTTCGCCAGGCGTGGCCCTGCCGCAGGTTGAATGCCACATCACCTACACTAACGAAAGCACCCACGCCGCCATCCGCGAAGGCTTCGAGCGCTCGCCTATGTTCACAGGCGTCATCAAGGGCACGGGCGCGCGCTACTGCCCGTCCATCGAGGACAAGGTCGCCCGCTTCCCGGACAAGGAACGCCACCAGATCTTCATCGAGCCCGAAGGGCTGGACAGCCCCGAGGTCTATCCGAGCGGAATTCCCACGAGCCTGCCCCTGGACATCCAGAAGCGCATGATCGCCTCCATCGTGGGACTGGAGCAGGCCCAGATAGTGCGGCCCGGCTACGCCATCGAGTATGATTTCGTGCCGCCCGTGCAATTGCTGCCGACCCTGGAGTCCAAGGCGCTGCCGGGGTTGTACCTTGCCGGTCAGATCAACGGCACCTCAGGCTACGAGGAGGCCGCTGGACAAGGCTTGTGGGCAGCGCTCAACGCATGCTGCGCCCTGCGCGGACGTGAGCCGTTTCTGCCCGGTCGCGACCAGGCCTATCTTGCGGTCATGGTCGATGACCTTGTCACCAAGGGAACGCAGGAACCCTACCGCATGTTCACTTCGCGTGCCGAGCACAGGCTGCTGCTGCGCGAGGGCAATGCCGACGCCCGCCTGACGCAGGCGGGCCGCGAGCTTGGCCTTGTGGGCGACGCGCAATGGGCGGCTTTCCAGGCCAAGCAGGCCAAGGTATCTGAACTCATCCGCATCCTGGAGTCGCGCATCATCCGACCTGACGCCTCCACCCGCGAGTTGTTGGCCGCCATTGCCGTTGCCGCTCCGGGCAAGGCCGTGCCTCTGACGGCCATTTTGCGCCAACCCGAAGTGAGCATCGAGGTTCTGTCGCCGTTCTGCCCGGAGTTGCAGGCCATGGCTGAAGACGTGCTGCGCGAGGCGGAAACCAGGATCAAATACGAGGGATACCTCAAGCGCCAGAAGGAGCTTGTGCTCCGCTCGCGGCGCCAGGAAAAAACCAATCTGCCCTATGAGACCGATTATGCCGCGATTCCTGGGCTTTCCCGGGAAGCTGTTGAGAAACTCAGCCGTGTCAGGCCATTGACACTGGGGCAGGCCAGTCGTATTTCAGGCATCACACCTGCAGCCATCTCCTGCCTTGAAATCCATCTCAAAAAGCAACAACTCCTGTAATCGGACGGCGTGATATGGCCCCAGCGAGGCGAACCGCAGCCCGCCACCCATGATCAGGCTGGAACTGCGCAGGAACAGGCGATGATGGCCCAGACAAGCTTGATCTTATCTGCCTTACGACTATATTGCCGGAAAATATGATCAGTTGGAATAAGCTCATAGAGGACTGCGGAACAGGACCGACACGGTCAGGCGGCGGATACAGCCTACCCACAGCCCCTTCTCAACGGGCAGCTTCGAGCATCCGTCACCCGAAGGCCATGCACCCACGATTGCATGGTTCTGCCCGGCCACCCTCAGCAAGGAGTACAGGGTTGGACGACAACCAATCAGACAGTATCTGGGTGCACATCAAGAATCTCTTTCGCGGCAAGGATGACGAAATGCCGCTGGAAAAGGCCATCCTCGAAGCCAAGGAGGAAGGCGATCTGGCGGCCGAGGACACGACCATGCTGCTCAACGTGTTACGTTTGAGCCGCCTGTCCGTGCACGAAATCATGATTCCCCGCACGGACATGATCTGCGCCGAAGTGTCCGATTCCATCCAGCAGTTGGGCCAGCTTATTATCGAGCACGGCCACTCCCGCATCCCCATTTATGAGGACGACAAGGACAACATTGTCGGCCTGATCTACACCAAGGACCTCCTGCCGGCCATGTTGGGCAGCGACAGTGCCGATCTGACCATCCGCGACATCATGCGGCCAGCCATGTTCGTTCCCGAGAACAAGAACGCGCGCGACATGCTGCGCGAGTTCCTGGCCCGACGCATGCATATGGCCATTGCCCTGGATGAATACGGAGGAACCTCCGGTCTGGTGACCCTCGAGGACGTTATCGAGCAGATCGTGGGCGACATCGAGGACGAGCACGATATCCAGGAACCGGAAGAGATCCTGTTTCTGGACAACGGCCAGTTGCGCGTGTCCGGGCGCATGGCTCTCGAGGATCTCAACGAGGAAAGCGGCATGCGCCTTATCTCGGACCAGGTAGAAACCATCGGCGGATACCTGTGTGAACTCACTGGCCGCGTGCCACGAAGCGGAGAGTCCTTCGCCGTGCAAGGAAGGAAGATCACTGTAACGGAAGCGGACAAGAAGCAGGTCAAATGGATCACCATCTCCGCTCCAGAAGCCCTGCCCACGGAAGGAAGCGACTCCAGATGACAAACTGGGCAGTGGCCATTATAGCGGCTTTAGGCGCCTGGGCGGGCTGGGCCAACCCCATTCACCAGGAGCCTCTTCTCGTCCTGCTCTTCCCGGCCGGCTTGGCTTGGCTGGCCATCACGGCCGCAAGCCCCCGTCAGGCCCTCAAGCGAGGTTTCCTGACGGCGCTTCTGGCTTACATCGGATGCCTGTACTGGGTGTACTTTCCAGTGCATCATTACGGCAACATCCCGCTTGTATTGGCCTTGCCTTGCCCGGTGCTCCTGGCCATGTATCTGGCAGTCTATCAGGCCGTCTTCTGCGGCATGCTGTACTGGGCAAAGCCCAAGCTGCCCCCTCTGGCCCTGGGGCTTTTCGCTGGCCTGCTCTGGGCGAGCCTGGAATTGGCCGTGGGCGTCGTCTTCACCGGATTCCCCTGGCTGCCGCTTGCCTCGGCCATGGCCGCTCGCCCCTTGGCAATCCAGGCCGCGGCCTTCTTCGGCGGCACCGGCTTGGCCGCGCTTCTGGTCACGGCAACGACGTGGTTCGTGCTGCCCGGTCGGCGCTTGCCTGTCACCTTGCCGCGAATCCTGGCCATTATGCTCTTCGCGGGATGGATGGCCATGGGCATGACCAAGCTCGAAAAGCCCTTGCCCCAGGGCCGTTGGGCAAATGTCGGTATTGTCCAGGGCAACATCGACCAATCCCTGAAATGGGATCCGGGCTATCAGACTGATACGGTCAGCCGGTATATCGACTTGAGCGAAAGACTGCTCAAGCAAGCCCCCGTCGACTTGTTGGTATGGCCCGAAACGGCCTTGCCGTTCTTCCTTCAGGAGCTGACCCACGAGGGCGCGCGGGTGCGCAATCTGGCGCGGACCAAAGAAACTTTTCTGTTGACCGGATCGCCGGCCTACGAATTCGACGTGGCGCACAATCGGTACATCATGTACAATCGTGCGTTCCTGCTCGGCCCCGAGGGCGGCACCAAGGGCCAGTATGACAAGATGCACCTGGTGCCGTTTGGCGAATACATACCCTTGGGAGAAATCCTGCCGCTGACCAAACTCGTGCAGGCCATCGGCGACTTCCGTGAGGGCGTGGACGGCCAGCCGCTCGTGGGAGGCAATCTTGCCTTGGGTGTACTCATTTGTTACGAAACGATTTTTCCGATCCTGGCACAGGAGCGGGTGGCCAACGGCGCCAACGTGCTGGTGAACATGAGCAATGACGCTTGGTTCGGTCATACATCGGCACCTCGCCAGCACCTGCAGCTGGCCACCCTGCGGGCGGTGGAGCAAGGCCGCTACATGATCCGCTCGACGAACACAGGCATTTCCGCCATCATCGATCCGCGCGGCCGCATTGTGCAGGAAACTGAGTTGTTCAAGACCGCCAGCGTGTCCGGAAGCATCCGGGCCATATATGAAACCACAGTGTATCACGATATGGCGCAAATCCTCCAGAGCGCCATTATCGGCTTCACGCTGCTTCTGGCCGCGTGGGGCATGTTGGGCTCCAGGCGGAAGCAGACGCCCAACGTGAAGAGAAATACCTAGCATGTTGCAATATAACGATTTGAGAACGCGGGGCGCGCACCTTCTGGACAACTACGAATCCCTCTGGGGGCGCCTTTGACCAGAACCGGGATCAGGAACGCCTGCGCCAGATAGAAGACGAACTGTCCAAGCCAGGCGCTTGGGACAGGCCTGACCGGCTGACGCCCATGCTCCAGGAGAAACGGCAAGTCTCCGAGAAGCTGGAGCGACTGACCGAGCTGCAAAAGACCAAGCAAGAGGTCAAGGAATGGCTTGAGCTGGCCCGTGAGGACCAATCCCAGGAAGTGCTCGGCATCCTGTCCGAGCAACTGGAAATCCTCCAGGAGCGGCTCCGGGATGCCGAGTTGCGCGAGATGCTGGCTGGTCCCGAGGACCAGAGCTCGGCCATCATGGAAATCCATTCAGGCGCCGGCGGCACCGAAGCCCAGGACTGGGCCGAGATGCTCCTGCGCATGTATCGTCGCTGGGCCGAGCGGCAAGGCTACAAGGTCAGCATTCTCGACTTCCTGGAAGGCGAGGAAGCCGGATTCAAAAGTGTGACAGTGCAGGTTGAAGGTTTGTACTCCTACGGCATGCTCAAGGGAGAAAGCGGCATACACCGGCTCATCCGCATCTCGCCCTTCGACACTTCGGGACGCAGGCATACGTCCTTTGCATCCGTGGCTGTGTATCCCGATGTTGGTACGGACATTGATATCGATATCCGTGACGAGGATCTGCGCATCGACGTCTTCCGCGCTTCCGGAGCTGGTGGGCAGCACGTGAACAAGACCGAGTCCGCGGTGCGTATCACTCACTTGCCGACGGGAGTTGTGGCTCAGTGCCAAAACGAGAAGTCCCAGATCCGCAACAAGGAAACAGCACTCAAGATCCTCAAGGCCAGGCTGTACGAACTTGAAATCAAGAAGATCGCGGATGCACGTCAGGCCGATTATGACTCAAAAGACGCCATTGCCTGGGGCAGCCAGATACGAACGTATACGCTGCAGCCTTATAGGCTTGTAAAGGATCACAGGACTGGCATGGAGATCGGTGACGTCGAAGCCGTCCTTAATGGCGAACTGGACCCATTGATACGCAACTTTCTGTTAGAGTTCCATGTCCGCTAGCGCATACAGGGAAAAGCTGCTCCAGGAACTCGCGCTGCTTCGGGATGCCGCGGCAACCGCCCTGGGAGAACGACACGGTCGGGACAGCACGGCCGTGTTCAAGGTACTGAACGGGCTATCCCTGGATACTTGGTCCCGTTTGGCACCGGAAGTTACTCCTGGCTCTCTCTTTGCACTTCCGCTTGAGGGCGACATTTACCCGTTCGTTCTCCACTTGGTACGAACCTTGGAGCATCTTGCCGCTCAGGCGGATTTCGATCCAACGACCGGGTTGCCAGGCAGGATTAGTTTTGCCTGGGCGCTGGAAAATGAAGTCGAACGGGCGGTACGCAATCAAACTTCATTGAGCTTGGCCCTCTTCGACATTGAATGGAGAGACCGGCTGACCGGCGTAACCATTTCGGCGAGCGAAAGCCTGGAAGAACGCATGGTCCAAGCTGCCGCAATCATAACCGCCGGCAAACGGAGATACGATTTCATCGCGCGCATGGCCGACAACACATTTGCTCTTTTCTTTCCAGGCATCGGCCTTCAGCGCACCACGAGCACCATGGAGAGGCTGCAGAACGATGTTTGCACGATGATGAACGCCCAAGCCGAGCATGTCACCTGCAAGGTGGGCATCGCCAGTATAAAGGGACGGATTCCCATGATGGGCAACGATTTTATAGCTCTGGCGGAGAAGGCCTTGGTCGAGGCCAAAGGCATGGGCGACAAAGCCCTCGTTGCGGCCCCAATTCCCGATATCGCCGTGACCCCCAAGTCCACCCTCGTGCATTCACGAGAAAAGCAGTTCCTCTTTACCGGTTGTTAAGGATACTCTGATCATGGACAACGTGAACTGCACCTTGAGCATGTCCGTCATGAGCGGCAAGGGAGGCGTCGGGAAGACCAACCTGGCCCTCAACCTGGGCTACGCGCTCTTCAAGTCCGGCCATCCTCTTATGCTCATGGATTGCGACCTGGGGTTGGCCAATCTGGACGTGCTGCTCGGCCTCTCTCCCGACATGAATCTCCAGGACCTGCTCATGCCGGGCGTCAACATCGCTGATGTGCTTGTGCGTGTTGAATCGGGGGGATTCGACTTCTTGCCGGCCACTTCAGGAGTGCCTGAATTGGTTGAAATGGATGAAGATCTCCAGGCTTTGCTCTTCGAAAAGCTCAAGTCGCTTGCCAAGGGATACGAGTACATAATCCTTGATCTCGGGGCCGGCATCAACAAGACGGTCCTGTCCTTCGCGGCCATGACCCACATGCAGATCGTGGTCATCACGCCCGAGCCGACATCTCTCACCGATAGTTACGCCATGATGAAGGTGCTTCAGAAGCAGCATGGCATCACGGACTTCTACGTGGTGGTCAACCAGATGTCCTCCCCCGAGGAAGGCAAGCTCACCTTTGATCGTCTCAAGGCCGCCTGCAAGCGTTTCCTGTCCATTGACATCAAGTATCTTGGCGGCGTCCACCATGATAACGCTATTGTCGAGGCGGTCCGGCGCCAAACACCCCTGCTCAAGCTGACCACCAAGGCTCAGGCAAGCCAGGACATTAGCGCTCTGGCCAAGCGGATACAAACGCTACGGGGCGAAAACCTCTTCACGATTTCGAAAACCCCGGCCCTACGTGACGTTTCCATAGCCGGGAAATAATAAATACTTGACGACATTCGCTTCTTTTCGGAATGTACGCATAGGATATGGGGCTACGCCCGATATTTCGCCTTAGGCTGTCCCAAGGCGGCACACCTCAAGCAAGCCAAATGCGAGGGCAAGAGCCATGAACAAGAGCGAACTGATCAAGACGCTTGCCGAAGACAAGGATATCCATATCGACGAGGCTTCAAAGATCGTCAATGCCTTCGTGGACTCCATCAAGGACTCCCTGCTCCAAGGCGAGCGGGTGGAGATTCGCGGTTTCGGGAGCTTCAAGATTAAAGAATACAAAGGCTACACTGGCCGCAATCCCAAGACCGGCGATATCGTCGATGTCGAGCCCAAGCGGTTGCCTTTCTTCCGGCCCGGCAAGGAATTGAAGGAGTTCCTGAACAGCTGACATGCGATGTTTCCTTGCCACTATCGGCTTCGTCTTCCTTTCGTTTACGATTCTGATGCACAATGCCTGGGCCGCTCCTGTCCTGGGCATTGTTTTCTCTGGCAACGAATATGGCGAGTACCGGCCATGTCCGACTTGAGGCGACAAAACCATCGGCGGTCTGGCCCGGAGGGCCACCGCACTTCAAGAGCATCGCGAGGCGGCAACAGTCTACCCGCTTTTCCTGCTCGCAGGCGGTTACTCTTTCCTGCCCCTGGACGGACCGACTCCGGATACACATGTGACAGCGGCTTTATCCAGAGCGTATGCCTTGCTGAACTACGATCTCGGGCTGCTCACGCCTGCCGAGGCCGCGCACCTGCGGAAACTGAATGTCCCCCCTCCTGCCAACTGGATCGAACAGGGCACCCAAGTCAAAACCATCCTGCTCACCAAGGGGTCTGTTACTCTGGGCATTGTTGTTTTGCCGACACTCGCCAAGGACATGCAGGCAAATCCCACAGAAGAGTTGCGAAAAGCGATTACCTCAGCAGCCGACAGCCTGCGCGGAAAGACCGACCTTGTCGTTGCGCTGAGCACCTGGGGAATACAGGCGGAGCAGAATTTATTGGAAAAGCCCTTGCTTGACGTTGATCTGCTCCTTGGGGCTGGGCAAGGCATAGGGCTAACAGGTCGATTGATGAACCAGGATGCGCTTCTATGGGTACGGGTCTATGACAAGGGCAAAGCCTTGCAGCGCATCGAAATCCTCACTATGCCAGCCAGGGATGCAAGCGGCTTTTCATGGCATCAGGGCAAAAGCATTTCCTGGACTACGTTGCCATTAAGTGAAAAGGTATATTCCGATCCCAGCATACTTGATATTTTCGAATCACTCGATAAGAACAAGCACTAGTCTTTAGCTTTCCTGGCCCACGCTAGCGAGGAGGAAACTATGTTTCGTGGCGCGTTTACGGCCTTGGTCACTCCATTCAAAAACGGCTCAGTCGACGAGGATGCCTATAGAGCTCTCGTGGAATGGCAAATCGAGCAAGGCATTCACGGCCTCGTGCCCTGCGGCACCACCGGCGAATCCGCCACGCTTTCCCATGCCGAGCATAAACGGGTCATCGCCATTTGCGTGGACCAGGTCAAGGGCCGTGTGCCCGTTCTGGCTGGCGCAGGTTCGAACAATACCAGCGAGGCCATCGAGCTGACCCGTTACGCCAAGGAAGCAAAAGCGGACGGAGCCCTGCTCATAACTCCATACTACAACAAGCCCACACAGGAAGGCCTCGTGGCGCATTTCAAGGCCATTGCGGCCGAAGTCTCCATGCCTTTCATCGTATACAACGTCCCGGGCCGGACTGCGACGAACCTGCTCCCTGAAACGCTGGCTGAAATGCGCCGGTCTATCTCCGAAGTCATCGGCGTCAAGGAAGCAACCGCCGACCTGACTCAAATTTCCAAGGTTCTTGAGCTATGCGGCAGAGATTTCCTGGTCCTCTCGGGGGACGACTTCACCGTGCTGCCGACGCTGGCAATTGGCGGTGTGGGCGTCATCTCGGTTGTATCCAATATCAAGCCTGCTGCCATGGCTGGCCTTATTAACGCATTCAATAAAGGTGACTTGGGCACGGCCAGGGATCTGCACTATCAATTGGCGCCCTTGTGCAGGGCCATGTTCATGCGTACCAACCCGATTCCGGTCAAGACCGCCTTATATCTCATGGGTCGGATCAGCCCAGAGTTGCGCTTGCCGTTGTTGCGTATGGATGCCAAACTAGAGTCGGAACTCAAGTCGGCGCTTGCCTCTGCTGATCTAATCTAAAAGACCCACTGCTGCAGATGAAAAGCTGAGGGAGGTAAATACCTCTCTCAGCTTTCACTTCTTGGTAATCCCACCAGCCATGCCCAGTGACCTTTCCCCCGTCAGGAGAGGTGGTCCCGGTTGTCAGGACAGGTCGGCCCATGGACAACGGGCATATTGAAGTTGCCCCTGCTAAACCGGACACCCCGCGTTTGCCAGTGAACGGATGAACAGCCTGGGCGATTTCATCCGCAGCCCTCTGTGTGGATGGTTCTCGTTGTAGTCCTCGAACCAGGCCGGAAGCTGAGCCAACACGGTTCTGGCGTCCGGGCGATCGTGCACGAAGACATAATCGCGCTTGAAGGTCTTCACGAAAGACTCGGCCATGCCGTTTGACTCGGGGCTTCTCACGGGCGTGAAACAGGCCCGCAGGCCCAGTTCGGCGGCAAAGCTGACCGTCTCATGGGCCGTGAAGCAGCTGCCGTTGTCCGTCAGCCATTCAAGCGGATGCGGGACGCGGAGCGCTGCAAAGCGCCTCTCCACGCACTCAAGCATGAGATCGCGGACCAGCCCTGAGCTGATTCCCCCGGTTGAGGCCACATAGCCGAGGGCTTCCCGGTCGCAGCAGTCGAGGGCGAAGGCCACGCGCACCGTCTCGCCGCTTTGGCAGGCAATCTCGAAGGCGTCCGCGCTCCAGCGCAGATTGCTCCGCAAGGTGATGACCTTGCCCTCGTGGGGCCTCTCGGGCCGCTTGCCCGTGTGCCTGGCCAGAAGAAGGCCGCGTTGGTGCATGATGCGATAGACCCGCTTGTGGTTCACCCGCGGGTGCCCAGCCTCTTCCAGCCTGCGGTTCAGGACGGCGCACACGCGGCGATAGCCGTAGGTCAGCCTCTCGTCCACGATCTGCCGGATGAGCGGCAAGAGGGCCTCGTCCTCGACTTTGGAGTAGCGCGGTGGCCTTGGCTTGGCAGGCCTTGCCTTGCGCTCGGTAACCCACGAGCGGGAGACCTCGAGAGCTTCGGCGATTCGCTTCATGGGATGTCGTCCTCGAAGGGCAAGGGCGTGCGCGAGATGAGCTTTTTTTCCCTGGCCAGGGACAGCGCGTCCTTGAGGATCTCGTTCTCCATGGTCTTCTTGCCAAGCAGTCGCTCAAGCTCACGCACCTGGCGCTTGAGAGCCTTCAGTTCGGCCACGCTGACCACTTCATTGTCCGCCTTGATGGCTTGCTTGCCGCCCTCGCGCATGAGCTTTCTCCAGCGGAAGAGGAGATTTGGCGCGACACCATGCTTTCTGGCCACAAAGGAGACGCTCATCCCCGGCAGGGAGGCCTCCTCGATGAGCCGCAGCTTCTCCTGCAGGCTCCAACGCCTGCGCTGAACCGTCGTCACCACCTCTACCGTGGCCACCCCATTAGCACTATGCATGGACATAGTTCCAGCACTACCTCCTACATGCTTGGGGGTGTCCGGTTCAAACGGGGGCTACTCCACATATCGAGAGTTTCAACGGCCGCCTGCGAGAGGAATGCCTGAACCAGAACGTTGTCAACGGCAGCCTAAAATTGACCCAGTTTTGCCCTTTCGCGGCATCTTGGATTTGACCGACCTGCCTTACCCGTCGATGCCTGGAGCCGTAAGCTCTGGCCCGATGACTCCGGCCTTGCGCTTGTCCTTGAGACGGTAGCTCTCGCCACGGATCTGGATCACGTGGGAGTGGTGCAAGAGCCTGTC
>JAEYOJ010000015.1 GCA_023411815.1 Pseudomonadota bacterium
GGATACAGATACCCCGAATAACCAATTTTTATTAATATTTTCCATTCACGATAATATTTAATGCGAAGAGTGCATCAGGGATGCCTGATACACCATGCATACGGATACCAGTCCGGCCATTCTCATCACCGGGGGAGCGGGGTTCATCGGGTCGCACCTCGCAACTGAACTGTTGCAGCACGGCTATCAGGTTCGCATTCTCGATAACCTGATGCCACGGGTGCACGGCCCGGAGCGGTGCCGGCCCGACCACCTCGACCGGCGGGCGAAGGTCGTCGTCGGGGATATCCGGGACACGCACCAGCTCGAGGAGGCTCTCGACGGGATCGACGCCGTCATCCACCTGGCGGCGGTCGTCGGGGAGCGGTCGAGCATGTACCGGCTTGAAAAGTACATGAGCGTCAACACCGCCGGAACCGCCGTTCTTCTCGAGGCGCTGCTCGATCAGCCGGTCGAACGGCTGATCGTCGCCTCGAGCAGCGCCGTCTACGGGGAAGGCCTGTACTGCTCCTACAACGGAACCGTCTATCCGAAGGTCCGGCGCTCCCCGGGAGAGACGGCAAGGGGCGGCTGGGAGCCCCGGAGCCCGGACGGAGAGGTGATCTACCCCCTCCCGACCCCGGAGACGAAGGAGGCGTCGCCGCTCTCGGTCTACGCCATCTCCAAGCACGACCAGGAAGAGATGTGCAGACTGATCGGGGAGACCTACGGGATTCCGACGACCATTCTCCGGCTATTTCCCGTCTACGGCCCTCACCAGGGGCATGCAAACCCGTATTCCGGCATGCTGGTCGAGTACGCGTCCCGCCTGCTCCAGGATCTCCCCGTGCACCTCTTCGAAGACGGTTACCAGCAGCGCGACTTCGTGAGCGTCCACGACGCGGTGCGCGCCTTCCGCCTTGCCCTCGAGTCGCCCGGTGCCGCGGGCGGGACGTTCAACATCGCAAGCGGCCGCCCCTGTACGTTTAGAACCGTCGCCGGCCTTCTTGCAACGATGACCGGGCGGCAAAACCTTTCCCCGGAGATCATGGGGATCAGCCGGGTCGGCGATATCCGCCACTGCTTTGCAGATATCGGCCGTGCACGGGAAGTCCTCGGCTACGAGCCGGAAGTCACCCTCGAAGCGGGCCTGCTTGATCTGGCCGCCTGGGTCGAGGCCGAGATCGCAGAGCGGCGAAAGGTTCCTGCACCCGTCAGGACGCCCGGATCGTCACGCCTGCGGGTCTGAGGGGCACCCGGTGCCCAACCTTTATTTCTCCGCCGGAAGTACGTGATCGTATCATGCGCATCAGCCTCCGGACCTGGGAAGTACGGCTCGGGATTGTCCTCGTTGCTTCATCGATCGCCATCTACAGCGTGAAACACCTCCTGCTCGGCGACGCCGAGAACACCTACCAGTACATCTTCAACGCTCTCGGGTTCCTCCCGATAAACGTCCTCCTGGTGACCCTCATCTTAAACCAGCTTCTGAGCGTCCGGGCAAAGCGCGACCGGCTGGACAAACTGAACATGGTCATCGGCACCTTCTTCTCGGAGGTCGGCACCGAACTCCTCACCATCCTCTCGGACCGCGACCCGAGCCTTCCGGAGATCCGGCACGATCTCGTCGTGACGAACGCCTGGACACCGGAGAAGTTCTCGGAGGTGCGCGACCGTCTCCGGCACCACACCTGCCGGGTCACCGCCGGTGCCGCGGACCTGCAGGAACTCTGCCGGTACCTGAAGGAGCAGCGGGGATTCCTCCTCCGCCTGCTCGAAAACCCCGTCCTCCTGGAGCACGAATCGTTCACCGACCTTCTGCGGGCGGTCTTCCACCTGACCGAGGAACTCGAGCGGCGGGGGGACTTCGCCGGACTCCCGGCAAGCGACGTCGAACACCTCGCGGGGGACGTCGAGCGGGTATACGGCCGGCTCATCGGGGAATGGCTCGCCTACATGGAGTACCTCCAGAGGAACTACCCCTACCTCTTCTCGCTTGCGATGCGGAGCAACCCCTTCGACGAGACGGCGTCGCCGGTGGTACGGTGAGGGGTTCGGGCAAGACTGTAGCGTAATCTATCCGCTACTTTGACTCACGCGAAGCCGCGAAGAACGCGAAGATCGGTTATCCGAGAGCAACTCCCCTTCGCGGCTTCGCGTTCTTCGCGTGAGACCGTAATCATGACCTTCCAGGAATGTGCATTCTCCACGCCCCCTTCCAGCACAACCTATATACCGCCACGCAATCTACGCCACGCCCGATCACCATGGCCGAATACTCCGTACTGATCGGCGGGAAGGCCGGCGAGGGCATCAACACGGCGGGTCTCTCCATCGCCGGCCTCTTCTCCCGCCTCGGCCACCGCACCTACATGTACTTCGACTACCCCTCGCTCATCCGCGGCGGGCACAACTTCGCAATCGTCAGGGCTGCCGACAGGACGGTCGGGGCGCACCGTACCCCGGTCGACGTCCTCCTCGCCTTCGACCGGAACAGCATCGAGAACCACCGCCGGAGGATCCAAGACGGCACGACGGTCATCCACGACGCTTCAACGGTGGTGAGGGGCGAGGGGTACGGCCTCCCGCTCGATGTGATCGTCAAGGAGGAGAAGGCCCCCCCGATCACCAAAAATTCAGCGATGCTCGGGGCGCTTGCCCGGGTGGCGGGCATCGGGCGGGAGGTGCTCGAGGATGTCCTCCGTGCAACCGTCCCGGAAAAGCACCTGGAGGCGAACCTCCGGGTCGCCGGCCGGGGCTACGACGCCGTGGAGGAGGTCTTCACCGTCGAACCCCTCGATGCTCCGGCGCTCCCGGTCCTGACCGGAAACGAAGCAGCAGGGCTCGGGCTCGTTTACGGCGGGCTGGACTCCTACGTCGCCTACCCGATGACGCCGTCATCGAGCCTCCTTCACTTCCTCGCGAATCGCGCCGAAGACCTCGCAATCAGGGTCACTCACCCCGAAAACGAGATCGGCGTCATCCTGATGGCGCTCGGGCATGCCTACGCCGGGGAGAAGACGGCAGTCGGCACCTCGGGCGGCGGATTCTGCCTGATGACCGAAGGCCTCTCGCTTGCCGGGATGTCGGAGATCCCCGTGACGATCGTGATGGGGCAGCGGCCCGGTCCGAGCACCGGCATGCCGACCTACACCTCCCAGACCGACCTTCACTTCGTCCTGAACGCAGGCCAGGGCGAATTCCCCCGGCTCGTCGTCGCCCCGGGCGACCTCGAGGAGACCTACGCCTGGTCGGCGGCCGCGCTGATGCTCTCCTGGCGGTACCAGGTTCCCGCGATCGTCCTGACCGACAAGACGCTCGCGGAAGGGGCGTATTCCTTCGACATCGGGGCGGTCATCCCGCCCCCGGATCGCGAACCGGTGCTCTGGGACGGGGCGGGGGAGTACCGCCGCTACGTCCGGACAGAGGACGGGGTATCGCCGCTCGCCTTCCCGGGGAGGGAGGGGGCGATAGTCAAGGCAACCAGCTACGCCCACGACGAGGCCGGGTTCACGACGGAAGATCCGGTTGAGGCAAGGGAACTG
>JAEYOJ010000088.1 GCA_023411815.1 Pseudomonadota bacterium
GGTGAGCGCTCCCGCTCAAGCTGATCCAGCTTCTCAATGAACTCGCGCTGCTTCCCTTTATCCGCCAATACGTACCTCTTGTCTGGCTTCCTGAAGCTGAATCCCAGAGCCAAAAGGTACTTGCGAACCGTTTCAGGGTGGAGCCGCTTGCCAAAGGTCCTCTCCACGAAGGCCGCCGCAAGCCCGGCAGTCCATCTGCCAACGCCCAGGCCAACCTCGCGGGGAGGTTTGGACACGGCCTCCCTGAGCCGCTCAAGCTCTGCTGCGGCCAGCGCCTTGCCTGGATTGCCCTGCCAGCCCGAGACCAGAGCCTGCGGGCCAGACTCGTTGAACTTCCTTACCCATTTGGCCACCTGCGCTCGGCACCGTCCGACCTTTTCGGCGGCAGTGACGCCAGAATCACCTGAGGCGACCAAGTGCAGCGCCAGATATCGTCTGCGAAGATGGGGGTCTTGCGCGGATACCGCCCGCTCAAGCAGGCTCTTTGCCGTCTCTCCCCACCTCGGGTCTATCCTGAGCACCTGGAGACCTCCTTGGCTGCTTGGTCTCCTGTAAGGCTGCTGGATCGGTTGTAAACTTCCTACGGCTGGGGACTATAGGCAAGGCGTTCAAAAGTTTCGCCATCACACTGGCTCATCGGCCAGAGGAGGTGCTGCGACGCTGCAAGCCTGTTATGTCAGTTTCCTGAGACGGGGGACTATAGGTCTACACACGGATAATACTGCCGCCCCGCAAGGGGGAAGGGGAAAAGGTAAATACGCGGCAGCCATACATGCATGGCTATGACCATTTGGCCTGCCGGATCTGGGAGCGCTCCTCCTGAAACACGAACTGGACGATGGATTCGCGATCACGGTCACGTATGGAGGTGAATTCGAGGATATTCCTGCGTTCACCGTTTTCCACTTTGACGCGCATGACTTCACCCAGTGCGCTGGCCATGCGAAGCGGCGACTGGCTTAAGGTCAACACCGTTTCAACCCGTTGGCCGGGCGAAAACTGTTCTGGGGAAATGAACGAAAGGCCCGACGCGCTGATTTCCATGACCTGAATCGCCGTGGGGAAATCCTGCTCCATGGTAGGGCGGCTGGCCAAGGAGAGAAGAGTATCCAGCTTGTTGTCCAGACTGAGCAGAAACTCCAGTAACGGCTCGGGCAGATGAGCCTCGGCAAGCTTCTGGGGCGAGAATGTCAGCGCGGGGGACGAGCCATGGAACAGTGCTCTATCACGGCCGGAAGCAAGGCGGCGCAACCGGCCGTTGATAAAGGTGGAGACACGAGCGAACGAGCGTTGGCTGCTCATGAATCCCTCCAAGCGTCGATTATTCCAAGGCTCCGTAATCGATGTCCAGACTCATGGCCCGCACGGGGCAAATTCGCGTGCACATGCCGCAGGCCGAGCATTTGTCCGTATGGAAGATTACCTGGCGCGTCTCTCTATCCAATGCCAATGCGTGAGTTGGGCAGATGGCCGTGCATACACCACAATGCATGCAGGAATCTTCGTCGCGCGCCACATGCTGCGCTGCTGGAGCAATCTTGATGCCCTGCTGCTTGAGATAATCGATGCCGCGGTTGTAGTCTTCCTCGGACCCGAAGATTTCCAGGGTCAGAAATCCTTCCTGGCGAGGAGTGATCTGGGCTCTTAGAATGTTGAAACACAGATTATATATACGGGCCAGATTGCAAACCATGGGCTGGCTGGAAATGGAATGAGGAAAGCTAAGGGAGACGAGCTTCCTCACTGCAGGGACAGTATTATTCATGGTTGGAGTCGTGTTTTCTTTTTCTGTCATGACACGTGGTCGGTAATGGTTATTGGAAGGATTTAGCGCGCTTGGCTTCGGCGGAGTTCGGATACTTCTTGATCAGCTCCTGCAGCACCAGATCGCCGGCTTTGTCCTTTCCGATCTTCTTGAAGGCGATACCTTGCTTGAGCATGGCGGCCGGTATCTTGTTACTCTTGGGATATTTCGTGATTACATCCTGATAGGAGAGCACTGCTCGGGCAAAATCGCCGGTCTGAAAGAAGCTCTCTCCCTGCCAGAAGACAGCGTTCGAGACCAATTCGTGTTTGGGGTAGGCCTTCACGAATTCCGCCCACATGGATTGCGCGTTCATGTAGTTACGCTTCTTGAAATTATCCAATGCGCGGAGGTATAGTTCTTGTGCTGGATCGCTGTTTTGCGTTCCCTGGCTGCTTTTGACCGCCTTCTCTTCCCTGGAGAGTTGCTCAAAATCAATAGCCAACTGGCTTTGCAGCGCGGTCTTCATGTCCTCGACTTCCTGCATGAGGGCACGGACTGCTTCGGGCTTGACGCCTTGCTGGTTGGCCATCTGCGTTTCGCGCATCAAAGTGTCCATCTCGCCCTGGAGCTTGGCGAACTGGACACGCATGCTTTCCATCTCCGACCACATGTTGGCCTGAGCCGACTGGGCGGAAGTGTTCTGGGTCGATAGCTGCAGCAAGCTCTTAAGGCGCTTGTCGATTTCCTGTGCTTGGCTCTGAACCTGACGGAGCTGAACCTCAAGATCGTTCACGCGTTGCTGAATATTACGTTGCTGCGCGGCTTGCTGCTGGACCTGAGTCTGCAGGAGATTGACATCCGCCTGGGAGGCGCAGCCCGTGATGGTCAATACGGACAGCCCTGCGAGCAGGGCGATATGGCCTGGAATACGCTTCATTGTAATTTCTTCCCTCTTTTCCTTCCCACGAGAATGTACACGATTCCTCCCAGAAAGGGAACGAGAACCGCCAATTGAACCCAGAAGACCTTCTCGTTGGTGGATTCAAATTCCCTTCTGAATGCATCCCGGATTGACCACCAGCTTAAAAGCATAAAGATGGCCGCACCGGCAACAATACTGGCGAGCAGCGTCGGGTTGAACCGCGTGAAATCAAACATGGATCAGGCTCCTTGGGGCTTACGCAGAAAGGTCAGCCACAGTCCGACGGGCATGAGCGCCGCGGCGATGACCTGCGTTGTGCTGAAAGGTCCCATTGCTCCGCGGAAATCGGCTCTAAAAAACTCTACGGCAATACGGAAAACGGGGAATACGAGCAGATACAGTCCGAGCACCTGCCCTGGACGTTTGATGTAAGGCTTGGCGAGCAGTAGGACAAGGAAGGTCGTCAGGTCTCCAAGAGAATGATAAAGCTGCGTCGGGTGCAAGGAAACGTTCTGGGGTGCCAGGGAACCGGCAGTATTGAAGGTTACGGCCCAGGGCAGGACACACTCCTTTCCGTAGCAGCAGCCGGCGGCGAAGCAGCCAAGCCGTCCGATGGCTTGGCCCAGCGGCAGTGCCGGCACAAGCAGGTCGGCCCAGAACAGGATGGGTTGCCGTTTGGCTCGCAGGTAAATCCAAATAACCAAAGCCACCAGCAGAGCCCCACCCAGGAAGACGAGACCGCCTTTCCAGAACATGAGGATGTCCAGTGGATGGCGTAAAAAATATCCGGGGTTGATCAGAACAAAAAGCAGTCTGGAGCCGATGATCGCAGCCAGGATGCTCCAGAATACTATGTCCTGAACCATGGCCACCGAAGCTCCACGCTGCCTTGCTTCGTGTGAGGCCCAAACCATCCCGGCCAGAAAGGCAAGAGCGATGAAGAGGCCGTAGGTGTGAACGGTCAGGGGGCCGAGATCAACAAGGGTTGGGAACATGCTCGCTTTTCCATAGGGCCAGGATGAGTCCTCCCGCGCCTATGCATATGGCCATGTCAGCCACGTTGAAAGCCGGCCAGTGCCAGTTCCGATAGTACACGTCCATGAAATCGACCACAAAGCCCTGGGTGACACGGTCCAGCAAGTTTCCCAGGGCCCCACCGAGCACAAGGCCCAGCCCGGAAATGGTCCACTTGTCCCGTTCAGGAGTCTTGCGGAGAATCCAGAGAATTACAAAGAGGGCCAGAACCGAAGCCCCGGCGAACATCCAAGTTTGCCAACTCTGGTCGGTCCTGTTGAGGAAGCCGAAAGCCGCGCCTCTGTTATGGACATGCACCAGATCAAAGAAATCCTGGATGATGCTAATGCTTTCGCCATGCCTCAAGTTGGCCTTGACCAGCATCTTGGTCAGCTGATCAAGACCGAACACGACCGCGGCAAGGCTCAAGGCTATTTTGTAGCGTTGCTTCATTTCACGCTCAATCCATCAAGGCCAGACGCGTCCGACCCGCTAAAGGAAAAAAGCCCTTACGATTCAAAAAGCGCGGCGCAGGATTAACAGGCCAAGCCCGACAGAATGCGGGCGCAGCGCGGGCAGGTGCCAGGAAAGGCTCCGGCTTCGCCCGTGTGTTCATCATAGACCCAGCACCGTTCGCACTTTTCGCCCGAGGCCTTTTCCACCTTTATGGTCACGCCTTCCATCTCCACGCTGCGATATGCATCGGCTGGCGCTTGTTCGGCAGAGGCCAGGGACACCTTAGATACGATGAACAACTCCCGCAAGTCGGCGCCGATCACCTTGAGGTCCGACAGCAGGCTGTCAGGGGCATAAACCGTCACATGCGTGTCCAGGGAGTGGCCGATGGTGCCGGATTTGCGGATAGGCTCTGCGGCCTTGTTCACTTCGGCTCGCAGTACCGGCAGTTGCTTAAGGTTTGCCCTTTCCTCGGCATCGAGCCGCTCTGCGGGATCGAAGGAGAAGCGCGATTCGAAAACAGTCTGGCCCTTGGGCTTCAAAGTCATGGGCAAGCTGCGGAAGACTTCCTCGGCCGTGAAGCACAGGATCGGAGCCATCTCCTGCATGAGAGACAAGAGCGTCTTACAGATCACCGTTTGGGCCGCGCGCCGTTCCTTGCTGTCCTTGCCGGATACGTAGAGCCGGTCCTTGATCACGTCCAGATAGAAAGCCGAGAGGTCGGTCACGCACAGGTTGTGCAGGGTATGAAACACCTTGTGGAACTCGTAGTTTTCATACGCCTCGCGCACCTTGTCGAAGCTCACCCGGAAAAGATCGAGGGCGTAACGGTCCACTGGCCCCATTTCGGCAAAAGGAACCGCCTTGTCCGGCGAGAAGTCCGAAAGGTTGCCCAGGATGAAGCGACAGGTGTTGCGGATGCGGCGGTAGGCGTCCACCAAGCGTTCCAGAATCTCGTCGGAGATGCGGACATCTTCCTGATAGTTCACCGCCGAGACCCACAGGCGCAGCACTTCTGCCCCGTATTTGTCGATGATCTCCTGCGGAGCCACGACATTGCCCAGGGACTTGGACATCTTGCGTCCTTCGCCATCGACAACGTAGCCGTGTGTGAGCACCGATTTGTAGGGCGGCTGCGCGCGGGTGCCAATGGAGGCGAGCAGGGAGGAGTGGAACCAGCCACGGTGCTGGTCCGTGCCCTCCAGGTACAGGTCCGCCGGGAAGGTGCATTCCGGACGTTGCTCCAGTACGGCGGCAAAACTGGTGCCGGAGTCGAACCACACGTCGAGGATGTCGTCTTCCTTTGCCCAGGAACTGCCGCCGCAATGGGGGCATTTCAGGCCGGCCGGCGCAAGCTTCTCCACGGGTGTTTCGAACCAGTAATCACACCCCGTGGGGTGCTTCTCGAACTGATCCACGACGGAGAAGATCCACTCGGAATCGGTGTAGGCCGTATCGCAATCCTTGCAGATGAGGGCGATGATGGGCACGCCCCAGGTGCGTTGACGGGAGATGCACCAGTCCGGCCGGTGTTCAATCATGGAGTAGATGCGTTCGCGACCCCAAGCCGGAATCCAGCGCACGTCCTTTTCAATGGCGCGCAAGGCCTTGGCGCGCAAGTCGTTCTTCTCCATGGAGATGAACCACTGCGTCGTGGCGCGGAAGATGACCGGCTGCTTGCAGCGCCAACAGTGCGGATAGGAGTGGGACAGCTTCTCTTCGGCCTGCAAGGCGCCGTGTTCGCGCAGGATGCGAATCACTTCGGGGTTGGCTTCAAAGACCGTCTTGCCGGCCAGTTCATTCACCACGGGCAGGAAGCGGCCCTTGTCGTCCAGGGGGGAGAGCACCTCCATGCCGTAGCGCAAGCCTGTTTCATAGTCTTCGCGGCCATGGCCGGGAGCTGTATGCACCAGGCCCGTGCCCGTATCCAGAGTCACATAGTCGGCCAATACCACGGGCGAGGCGCGATCGATAAAGGGATGGCGAGCCTTGATGCCCTCTAGGTCCATGCCTGTGACAACCCCCAGCACCTCAACGTCCTGCCATTTGAATTTCTTTTGCAGAGCCTCAAGGCGCTCTCGTGCCACCACGTGTATTTCGCCCTGAACGAGCGCGAGGACGTACTCGTATTCGGGGTGCACTGCCACGGCCATGTTGGATGGAATGGTCCAGGGCGTGGTGGTCCAGATGACCAGATAGGCCTTTTTGCCGGATGCGGCGGAGAATCTTTGATTGAAGGCCGCATCATCCACCGGGAAACGCACGTATATGGATGGGGAGGCATGATCTGCGTACTCGACCTCGGCCTCGGCCAAGGCCGTCTCACAGCAGATGCACCAGTGGATGGGCTTTTTGCCCCGATACACCGAGCCATTGGCCATGAACCGGCCGAGTTCCCTGGCCGTGGCCGCCTCATAGGTGGGCAGCATGGTCAAATAAGGATTGCCCCAGGTGCCGAAAACTCCCAGGCGCTTGAATTCATCGCGCTGGATCTTCATGAACTTGGTGGCGTAATCCCGACAGATTTTGCGTACCGTGACGGCCGGCAGATTCTCCTTGCCCTTCTCCTTGAGCTCCTGAGCCACTTTGTGCTCAATGGGCAAGCCATGGCAGTCCCAGCCTGGCACATACTCGGCCTTATAGCCGTGCATGTTTTTGAACTTGACGATTATGTCCTTGAGCACCTTGTTCATGGCCGTACCCATATGGATATGGCCATTGGCATAGGGTGGACCGTCGTGCAGCGTGTAACGCTCATTGCCCTCATTGGCCTTGGTCATGAGGGCCAAGGCATCAATTTCCTCCCACAGGCTGAGAGTTTCAGGCTCACGCTGTTTGAGGTTGGCCTTCATTGGAAAGGACGTTTCGGGCAGGCACAAGGTCTTCTTGTAATCGCTCATGAGAGGTATCGGCCTCCGTCACTCGGTGTTGGGCTACTCTCCGCGGAGGGAGGATCTGGCAATGCCAAAAAGAGAGAATTGAAACAAGCCGGACATGAAGTCAAGAAGACTAAGATCTTTCGGTGAAAGCGCAATAGCTTGAAATGGTCTTCGATTATTGCTGAGCCGTGGAATGGCGGCTGGAACAGATATAAAACCGGTATGGGAATGAAAAAAGCGAGGCGGAGGGGGAGTGATATGGGGGATAGGGAGGTCCGCCTCGCTGGAACCGACGCACCCAAAAAACTACAAACTGCGTATTATGACCATTATAATTTTCAGTTCGGTTTATAATCCAGCTCGTGGACATAAAAACTACGTCCTCTCGTTTTTTTCTCGATAAGTTATATATGGATCTGTCAAATTAAATCTTAAAAAAACCTATAAGTAGCGATGTGATGGTACAATTTTAAAGTTTGTCGTCTTTTTAAAAATGCATAAAATAGTTTTTGTGTAATTTTTTTGTGCATATTGAACTTGTATCAGTATAATTATGATCTAAGTCTTGATTTTAACATCTGATTAATGCTCTTTAGTAACTGTATTGATCATAAGATAATGTATCAAATCTGATTCAATCTGTTTTTCATGTTTTGGAACGAAAAAATCGCGCTGAATAGATGCATTTAGGCACCATTATCAAGGTTAAATGTGCGATAATTTGCCGTTCTTTATATCAGTTTCATTTAGGGATGCCTGCGCAAACGTTAATAGCGCAAGTGAATTGCGCCAACGCTTACGGGGTGGAAAGCCATGCCAATCTAAGGATTCCAGAATATTATCGAAAACGAAAAGCTCTTTTGCTCAAAAATGGAGTATAGCATACAAAGGTATCAGTCGAAGGCAGGAGGGCGATTAGGATCTAGCAGATGCGCTCTTACTTCATCTAGATGCTGCTGGTTTGTGCGATTCGTGGACAGTGGAGGCAGCCCGTCGAAATCGAAGAATCCGACCTCGCTGGTTTCTTCGCTGACAGCCGGCTCTCCGCCCAGCAGCGTGCAAAGGAATATGAGCTTGTAGGCGTGATAGAATTCTAGCGGCACGCCTCCTCGGTTGGCATCGAGAGCAGCCAGGAGCTTGGTCGGCCTGACGATATAGCCGCTCTCCTCGCGCACTTCCCTTGCGACCATCTCCGAAGGAGTTTCGCCAACATCCGCCCAGCCACCGGGCATTGCCCAGCGACCATCGGCACGCTCACGCACGAGCAGAATTCTGCCCTCATGCACCACGGCCGCGCGTACATCCACCTTGACCGTGGCGTAGCCGGGCTGGACGCGGAAGTGCTCCAGGACTTCCAGCTGATCAAGATCGGTGGCCTGTTGGACTATTTCTGCCGCGATTTCCAGTATGCGCTTATAGTTCTGTCGCTCATAATGGTTCGACGCATAGTGCAGCCCGGTCTGTCCCAAGGCCTGGAGCTCGCGTGCCCAGTCGAGCCACTTCGAAGGATGCTCGGCCATTATTTCCCCCTCTGGCCAGCTAGCGCCAGCCCACGTCCAAATCGAGATCGGCCGGAGCCTCCAAACGTACCCCCCAGTTCACGGTCTTCTCAGTCCTCGCCGGTACTGCAAGGCGCCAGACGAGCAACCAAGGGTCATCGGGATCAACCTCGGCCTTGGGCTCGTACTGCAGGTTTAGCTTGATGCGCTCGTCGCGCGCTTGCGGCTTGGGTTCTTCCATACGCACTTCGACCGGATAGCCTTTGGCGTTCTTGACAATTACCTGCCATTTCCAGGCATATGTCCGGCTCTTGCCTATGAAGCCTTGCTCTCCGCCTTGGCGTTCCAGAAGGCGAACCTCGGCCGTGACCAGCGGGTCGCTGCCGAAGAAGATGGTCTGCTCCGTGCCGGCGTAGGAAAAACCGGCTTTGGCCAACATGCCGCCGTCCACCATGAGCAACGCCTCGCCTGGCGGCAGGTCAAGAGGATCCTTGTTCACGGCTTGCGCTCTCAGATATGCGTTCTCGCCTTGGGACGGCCGTACGAGGTAGGTAAAAGCCGCTTGCAGAGCGTAATCGCGGATGTGCAGGCGCTGCTCCGGGCCTGTTTGCAGGGAGAGCCTGCCCATGTCCCAGACGCGGTAGGTTGCACGCTCCGTCATGACTGGTGCGGACTGGATCATGTCCGCGGCTTGCATTTCCCTGCTCATGGCCTTGCCCATGAGCGGAGCCGGCAGGGGACGCACTGGGGGCATGGGCTGGATGACCCATGGTGGCAAATCGGGAGGAGCGATGGGCCCGTGCGGACGCGTGGTGGCCAAATGAACCTGGACGTTGCGCCAATCCTGACCCGAGCGCTGCCAGATGCGGGCATCCATGGCTATCTCCACGCGCTTGGAGTCCGGCAGGGCATTGACCCGGTAGACCGGTCTCCAGCCGCTTCCGGCCAAGGTGTACACGTATTCGATGGGCAAGCCGGGACCGGCGACGCCGGCAATCAGCATCGTGAGTTCCCATACCTCGCGCGAGCCACCTCGAGCCTGCTCCAGCTGTTCCTTGAGCTGATCCAGCTGCCTGTCGAGTTCCTCGATCTGTCTGGCCAGAGAGAATATGTCCTTGTAAAGCCGCTCCGCATTGGCCGCAACAGCCGAGGCCATTTCCGAAGCGGCCTTGGGTGTAAGCGAACCATCAATGTCGAGACCTCTCCAGAAACCCACGGCTGCATCCAGGCTGAGACGACGGGACTCGACGGCATTGCGTCGCGCCGTCGCAGATTCGATTTGCTCCTGCAATGCCTTGACCCGCTCCTTGTCCTCGCGCAGCACCCGACGCCAAGTCATGTCCCGTATCACGCCCTGATCCTGCAGCATCCGCACGGAAACGGTCTGCGGGTCTGCCTGCGGCGGCAGCAAGACGGTGATCCGGCCTTGGTTTCCGGGTTCGGCGTTCAGCGGGGGGGACGCGCGCTCCACAACTTGGGCCGCATCGGGGTAGAGAGTGACGGAAACGACCTCGGCCAGGACCACAGGACTCCAGGCCAGAGCGAAGGTAGTGATAATTGTGATAAGTGCGGCTGCGCGGTATAATCTGTTCATGATCTCTCCAGTCGAAGTACGGGAAGCTGCACATCCAAATCCTGGCGCAATTCGAGTGTCATGGCAAGACAGTCCCATTGCCCTTGTTCGCGCCTCCCGTATAACAATCGATAGCATAAAGAGGAAAGGGCACATGAGTGATGAAATGGGCCTGGAGCCTGCCGCACTTCTGTTGGAATTCGGCGGACTGTTTTCCCATCTGGATGGCCCCGTGCTCGACTTGGCTTGCGGCAGCGGCCGCAACGGGTTGTATCTAGCCAGTCTGGGCGCGGAGGTGGTGCTTTGCGACCGTTATGTGCAGGCTTTGGAGCATGCGCAACGGCAAGCGCGAGATCTTGGCCTGTCTATCGCTACATGGCTGGTCGATCTGGAAGCTGGCGGCGATCCCCTGCCCCCGAAGGCCTATGGCGGGATCATCGTGTTTCGTTATCTGCATCGGCCCTTGTTCGGTTCGATTCGGCGAGCCCTGAAACCGGGCGGAGTGCTTGCTTACGAAACCTATACTCTGGATCAACCGCGTTTCGGCAAGCCGACAAATCCTGACTTTCTGCTGCGGCCGGGAGAGCTCAGGGAGGCGTTCACCGGCTTCGAGATCATTCACGCATTCGAGGGAATTCTTGAACAACCCACCCGCGCCGCGGCGCAGATCGTCTGCCGCAGGCCGCTAACGGAGGCGACATGAAGAAGCGCATCGGATTCATGGGCCTTGGAATCATGGGCAGGGCCATGGCTGCAAATCTACTCAAGGCCGGCTTCCCGGTCACGGTCTACAACCGCGACAAGCAGAAGACGCGGTCTTTGGCGGAGGAGGGCGCACTTGTTGCCGATTCGCCTCGACAGCTTGCCGATAATTGTGACGTGGCCGTGCTCATGGTCACCGGACCGGTGGCCATCGATGAGCTGCTCTTCGGGATCGAAGGCGCCGCAGAAGGCTTGGCCGGCAAGGTCTGCGTGAACACGAGCAGCGTTTCTCCAGCTTACAGCCGGGAATTGGCGGCGTCCTTGGAAGCCGAGGGCGTGGTCCTGATTGATGCGCCTGTGTCCGGCACCAAGAAACCTGCCGAGGATGGCACTTTGATCATCCTGGCTTCGGGACCGGAGCAAACAGTGCGAGGCCTGGATGACGTGTTCTTGGCCATGGGCCGAAAAGTGGTTTATTGCGGCCAGGCAGGACAAGGCTCCATGATGAAGATGACCGTGAACCATCTGCTGGGCGTGATGATGCACGCCTTTGCCGAGGCCCTGCTCTTCGGCGAGCGCGGTGGACTATCCAGGGATGCCATGCTGGAAGCGATCCAGAGTGGAGCGATGGCCTGCCCGATGTTTCAAGCCAAGGCACCCTTGCTCGCCAGCGGGAACTTCCCCACGAGCTTCCCGCTCAAGCATATGGCCAAGGATCTCAAATTCGTGCTGGACACGGCGTTTGAAACAGGTGCCCAGGTGCCTGCGGCGCAAGTCGCGCTGAGCATGTTCCTCTTGGCACGCGAGCGCGGCCTGGGTGACTTGGATTTCGCCGCCGTGGACAAGGCGATGCGCGAGATACTGAAGGACTGATGCTTTATGGGGAGGGGAGTCCCTCCCCCCTTTTCTACTGTTCGGATGATACGGGATGGCCCGCTTTGGTCCAGGCGTCGATGCCCCCCCGAAGAATCTGGACGTTGTTGAATCCCCGTGCGCGCATCTGGGCGGCGATGCGCCTGCTGGTTTCGCAATTAGGATGCTTGCAGTAGAGCACGTACAGCGTATTCTTGCTGTACCCATCCAGCCAGCTCAAGTCGTCGGGGCTTACCCGGACAGCTCCTTCGATCATCCTGGGCTCGGCCTCGTAATCGCCCTTTTCCCGCACATCGAGAATGGTTACTTCACCAACCCTGTTGAACAGAACGCTCGCATCCATCTCCCGGACGTTCCGTGGATCGTCCATGGGCCTATTGATGGTTTCCCCGAATTCGCCTTCGTACTCCAGCTTGACCATGGCAATCCTCCTGGCTTGAGTGACGCGAATAATATCCATTGTATCAGCCAAGGAGCCCCAAAAGTCAAAAAAGAAACAGCTAGACGACTTCGCCAGCACATGCCCATGGCCAAGCGGTCTACTTGCAGTCGTAGGCGGTCTTCAGCCAGTCCTTGATTTCCTCGCTGGGTTCATGAATGCCGCGCAGGCCGCCGATGGAACGCATGAACGGCTCCGCCAACTCGGGAGGAAGCCGCTTCTCGCACAAGGCCTGGGAGCCGTAATTGTTCATCTTGGTCAGCACCACCTTGGGTTCCTCCCAGGTGTCCACCACGAAATAGATGGAATACTCGCCGCTCATGGTCACCGGACGGCGCAGAACGTCCATGAAATTGTTGTTACCCCACTCGAGATACATGGTCACCGCGTCCTCATGAATGAGATCCCAGTCCACTTCGTTGATCCAGGGCCTGCAGTCGCTTGTTATCGGCTTTTGGGACATGTGCAGCTCCTTGCCGCCTGAAGCGGCGCTTCGGCTTGGGTAAGCCGGGGTTGGAGAGTTTTTTTGAGCTTATGGCAGCATAGAGTACTTCAAAACATGGAGGGCCAACAAGACCTTGAGTCTTGATAGTGCGTCCTTGATCGGATTCGGGTCGGCAGGACGATCCGCAAAATGATATCATTGCCTGTCCGGCCCCCTTCAGGAACCAGCAATAACATTGGTCCGAACTTTGTTGATGCCCTTGGGCCGCTCGATGGATCCATGAACTGAACTCGCCGGGGCACACAAAGTCTTGAGCATTCTGGCTTCGATTTGTCTCAATACCAGGTGCAGGGAGTTGCCTGGTTCAACCTGCTCCGCAAATCAACTATAGTCCCCCGTCTCAGGAAATTGACATAACGGGTTTGCAGCGCTGCAGCACCTCCTTTGGCCTGTGAGCCAAAGAGGCGGCAAAGCTCCTGAAGGCCTTGCCCAAATCCTTGAGGTCGTTCCAGCACCAGTTGTAGGA
>JAEYOJ010000093.1 GCA_023411815.1 Pseudomonadota bacterium
GCCGAGGCGCAGGCGCTCGAGCCGTCTTACCGGGCTTACGCGGAAGCACAGGCCCGGCTCGCGCGGCGGCCGGCGCTGGCAGAGGAACTGCAGGGCATCTCCGCACGAATCGACGAGTTCGGGGAGAAGTTGCAGGCTATCCGGGATGAACTCGCCCGGCTCTCGTTCGACCCCGACCGGTACGCACGCCTCAACGAGGAATGCGGCCGTGCCGAAGCGGCGCACCGGAGAGCGTTCGAACTCCGCGTCCGCCTCGAAGAGGTCCCGAGGCTGGTCGAGGCGCTGGAGGCGAAGCGGACGCTCCTCGCAGAGAGAGAGGGCGCGCTGCTCCGGGCCAGGGAGGCCGTCGAAGAATTCGGGTTCACCGAGGAGGCTGTCGCGGCGGCGGAGGAGCGGGTCGCGGGCTGCGAACGGGATCTTGCGGCGGCACGCGAGCAGCGATCCGCCGTTGCTTTCCGGATAAACAGTCTCAAGATGGATCTCGAGAAAGAGACCGGGCGACTCTCGCGTGCGGACGACCTCATCCGGCAGCAGGAGGCGCTCACCGAGGAGATCGTGCGGCTGAAACTGACCCGGTCGCTGATCAAAGAGTATGCCGACTACCTCCTCCAGGTGGTCAGGGACCGGATCGAGGAGGAGGCGGGGAGGGTGCTCGCGGAGATCACCGACGGGCGCTACGGCACGGTGATGCTCGACGACGACTTCACCGTCCTCGTCCACGATATGGGCGACGACTACCCGGCCGACCGGTTCAGCGGCGGCGAGCAGGACGATATCGCCATCGCACTCCGGGTGGCGCTCTCCCGGTTCCTCGCCGAGGTGAACGAGGTGCACGACTCCACGTTCCTGATCTTCGACGAGATCTTCGGGAGCCAGGATGAGGGACGGCGCAACAACCTTCTCCGGGCGCTCCGGACCCAGGAGGCTCACTTCCCCCAGATCCTCCTGATATCCCATATCACCGAGGTTCAGGACGAGTTCTCGACGACGCTGATGGTCGAGATGGGTGGAGATCAGGCGAGCCGGGTCAGGGAGTTCGAATGACCGACCCGAATATCGTTTACCGGGACGCGATCCGTCGGATCGCAGGGCGGATCCGCGAGTGCGCCCCGCCCGACCTTGCCGGGCGGTTCGCGGCCGCCGGGGGGTTCGACACTTCGTCGTATCGCCGCTGCCCATCCCGGTTCGACGGGGCGGTCTGTGCGGTGGACGGGAGCAACACCGTCATCCTCGATGCAGGCAGTTTTGCCGTTGCCGCCGTCCGGGCATCGGTCAGCTCGTACGCGGACGGTTCGCGCCTCCACCACCGGACGACGCCTCTCCAGATCGTCACGGTCAACCCGGGGAAGGGGAACGTGGACTTCGACGAGATCTATCATGACTGCTTCCACTGCACCCCGAAGGTGCACCTCGACCACGACGACCCGGTCAGGAATACCGCCGTCATACGGGATACCCTGGAGTTCTGGGCGGCGATGGAGATGGCCGCGGAACTCGATGCCGGCGACCTCATCGTCCTCGACGGCACGCTCCGTGTCCGCCACGCGAGCCACGACGAGGTCGTCGAGAGCCTCCTGAACCTCTGCAACCTCCGGGGGGTGCTGATCGCCGCGGTGACGAAACGGACGTCGCTCACCTGGGGCGGCGGACACCCGATCGTCCCGGCGGCGGAAGGGCTCGCCCGCGATCTCGGCATCCCGGGACCGTGGTACCTCTGCGTCTCCGCCGCCGAAGGCCTGATCGACCGCCTGGAGACGCACTCCTGGAAGCAGCGGGGGGAGCAGTATGTCGCCCGGCTGCACCCGCGGGCAGAGCGGGCGTTCAAGGTGGAGATCCCCGCGTTCTACAGCGCGGAGATGGTCGAGCGGGTCTTCTCGGCGCTCGCGGCCTACGCCGACGACGGGAGGGTCGCGGGCTACCCGTACCCGCTCCTCGACGCCCACCTCACCACCAAGATAGGGAAGGATGCGGTCGAGCAGGTCCGCCAGGACATCATCCGCGACATGGATCGGCTCGGCATGACCCTTTCCGATTACACCGGCCTCTTTGGTGACTATCATGATGAGTTTGACCGATATTGACGGCGACGACGCCTCGAAATACCGCCTGATCGGTGACCGGGTGCTCGGTTACCGGTTTGCCGTCCCCCACGACGCGGAACTCTATCTCGGGGACGTGTTGAAGATCACCGACGACATCAAAGGGCTGACGTTCTTTGCGAAGGTGAACGATCTCCTCCACGACTGCAACTTCTCCGACCCGAAGTGGGATACCCGACCCCATACCGAGCACTTCTACGGGATCGGGGAGGACGTCTTCATCCTCGTGGAGGCGACGCCGCTCGGATACGTCGGGGGCGACGGCACGTTCCGCAAACCCCGGACGATCCCTGCGAAGTTCTCCCGCGTCGAGCGCCCGGACTCGCGCGACTTCGCGTTCCTCGCGCAGGTGATGGGCGAGATCGAGGTCGGGGTGATGAAGACCGGTCAGGGCGTCTTAAAAGACGTCAGGGTGGCGCTCCATGCACAGGTGATGCGCCAGCACATGGGCGTCTTCGCGACGACCGGCATGGGCAAGAGCAACTTCATGAAGGTCTTCTGCGCCTCCTGCATGAGGGCACGCGAGTTCGGGCTCCTCATCGTCGACCCGCACGGCGAGTACGTGGCGGGAGGCCGGTCGTCGAGCGGAGAGGCCACCATGGGGCTCCTGCATTACCAGGCCGGCCGGGACGGGCTCGAGGTCTTCTCCACCCGGCCGGAGGATTACAGGCGGAAGTATCACCTGAACCAGCTCTACCTGGACCACGACGACTTCAGGGCGCCCGACCTCCTCCTCCTCTACGAGCACTCGCCGCCCCAGCGCGAGGTCGTGGAGATGCTCGAGAGCACGCCCGGCTCCGACGTGATCGACTTCTTCCAGAGCACCGATTTCGCGACCTTCGACGCCGGGACCTACACCGGCCGGCACCCCCGGATAGCGAACGACCTGAAGAACTTCTCGCCGAGCACCCTCTCGGTGATGCAGCGGCGCATCGCGGGGATGAT
>JAEYOJ010000102.1 GCA_023411815.1 Pseudomonadota bacterium
TTCAAAAAAAACTTCGGCGGGTGGCTTAACCACCCGCACGCGCCCTTCTCTGTGTGCACTGTGGGACGCGCAATCAGGATTGCTTGAGCGCAACCACCAAATTCTGCAGGTTCTGGGCCTGCTTGGAAAGCTCGATGATCGCCTGGGTCGATTGCGACATGATGGAGGATGTCTCGGCCGTGACACGGTTGATGTCCTCGACGCTGTGGCTTATCTGCTCACTGGCCGCGGATTGCTCCTCGGCCGAGGTGGCGATGGAACGAACCTGATCCGTGGCCGTATCCACAAGATGCACGATTTCGCGCAGGGCATGGCCAGACTTGTCGGCCAGGGTCGTGGACTCCTCCACCGCCCCGGCGGCCTGATCCATGTTGCGGATGTTCAGGTGCGTGCCTTCCTGGATGGCCTTTATGGCCTGCCCGACTTCCTTCGTCGCGTTCATGGTCTTTTCTGCCAGCTTGCGCACCTCGTCGGCCACCACGGCGAATCCACGGCCGGCCTCGCCGGCCCTGGCCGCCTCGATGGCCGCGTTGAGGGCCAGCAGGTTGGTCTGGTCGGCGATGTCCTCGATGACGTTCATGATCTTGCCGATGGATTCGGCCTGCTGTCCAAGTTGACCCAGGTCTTCCTTCAAGGACAAAGCCTTGGTCCGAACGTGGGTTATGGACGCGACCACCTGCTGCACGATCTCGGCGCCGGCCTGGGCCTTGAGCTTGGCCTGCTCGGCTCCCCGAGCCGCCTGTGAAGCGTTCCTGGCCACCTCGAGCACGCTGGCGTTCATCTGCTCCATGGCCGTGGAAGTTTCGGAAGCGCGCTCGCTTTGCAAATCCGCTCCGCGGCTGGCCTCGTCCACCTGGGAAGCAAGCTGTTCGGAAGCCGTCGTGAGGCGCTCCACCACCGTCTCGATCTGCATCGCCGCCTGGTTCATGCCTTCGCTCTTGGCCTGCTCGGCCCTGGTCTTCGCCTGTTCGGCTTCCTCGGTGGCCTTGAGAGCCCGGTGGGACTCTTCCCAGGCCAGCTTGGTCTGCTCCTCGGCCTCGCGCATCTTGCCGACAAGCGTATCGACCATAGTGCCGAGAGCCATGGACAGAACACCGATCTCGTCCTTCCGGTCCAGGTGCGGCTTGGTCTGCAGATCGCCCTCGGAAATGGCCACGGCGGAGCGCATGAGCCGACTCAGAGGCGCCGTTATGCTCCGGCTGATGAGCAGAGCCAGCAGTGTGCCCACGAGCAGAAAGCCCAGGGTGACGAGGGCGATGGACGTGCGCAGATCGCCCAGGTGGGCGAAGGTTTCGTCGTATTCCGCCCCCACGGCCAGGGACCAGCCAGTGTCCGCGATGGGCGCGAAGCCGAAAACCCGCCTGATGTCCTGGTATGAGTAGACGTCATAGCCCAATTCGCCTTTGACCATGCGCTGCATCATGTCCGATATGGGCTGCAGTTGCGGATCATCCTTCGCGTTCTCGATCATGTTGAGCTGGTCCAGCACATACTGCCGGTTCTTGTGCGCGATGACCTCGCCCTTGGCGTTGAGCATGTAGGCGTAGCCGGTCTTGCCGAACGTGTAGGTATCGGTGATCTCGCTGAGCACGGTGCCGTTCAGCCTGGCGATGAGCACGGCGGTCACCTCGCCGCGCTCGTCGCGGATGGGCGCTGCGACCATGATCACCGGAGCGTTGATGACCCGGCTGATGATCACGTCCGACATGTTGGCCTTGCCGGCGAAAGCTTTCTTCACATAGTCCCGGTCGCCGAGTTGGGCCGACTTTCCGTCCGGATAGCGCGCGGTGCCATCCTTGCCGACGATGCCCATGCCCATGTAGCCGAGGCGCTTTGTCTCATGAATCATGGCATCAACCTGACGATTCCAGTCGCCGGAGCGAATCACATGCCTGCCCGCCACGCCTTCCAGTGCGAGGACCTGCGCATCGATGCGACTCTTGACCAGTTCGGCCACATTTCGCGCCAGCATGGGAAAGCTCTCATGGACCGTCTGCTCCATGGCGTCCTTGGAGTACCTGTAGGAAATGAATCCCACGCCGATGCTGACGAGCACGATGATAAAGACAATGAACCCGGTGAGCTTGATGCCGATCCTGATGTTCCTCATCTGCGCACTCCTGTCTCCACTTGTTGCCGGGCAAGGCCAGCCCTTGCGGAAGGCCGTCCGACCACAGGTCTCGTGACTCCTCAAGCGCTATAATAACTCAAGGCGTTACATCGGTTTTACGCCATCTCGCCTTGGCCGGATGCATGCGCGTGATTATCGATGCTCAAGGCCAGCTTGCCGTTTGCCATTGCCCGGCATGCACCGATCCACTGCCCGAAGCCCTCGCCGGACCGTTCACTCTCCTGACTGCGGACACGACACGGGAGGCTTGGCAATGATCCTCGCCGAGCCTGGAGCGAAACAGCGCTCAGGGTATCAGCCAAGCGGACGTGACAGAAATAAAGCCCGGAGAGGACGATAAATTTCTGCCCTTGTCGCGATCACCTGCTTTCTTTTCTATTTTTTAAACCTTGCAATATAATTAGACAAAAGAAAAGTCTATTTTCAAGGCGGTTTAAAGCTTCGCAAGGCCCCTGGATTCCGCTGGACAGTGTCCATGGACGGCATGTTGCGTGCCCATGCAGCGCCCTGCCCGCAGGATATGCGCGATCTTGCCGAAGCATACCACAGCCGACCAGGGAACACCCTTTTGGCAGGGCTATCTGCAGGGCTCCTCGAATCTTGCCAAAGCTGAGCGTCCACGCCTCACCCCACGGGCTCTTTCTGGCCCGCCGTATCTTGGCGGTCTCCTTACCTGCTGGGACTGGCCGCTGGAGCCGGCCCTCCCCGCTGCGAAAGCAGGGCGGTTCTTTTTCCCGTTGGATTCATGCCCCGAAAGAAGCCCGGATGACGGCAGCAAGCAAAGGGGCCGCCTCCGGAATGCTCCGGAAGCGGCCCCGATCTGCCTGGACTATGGGAGGCGTGATCAGGACTGCTTGAGGGTGAAGACTAGGTTCTGCAGGTCCTGGGCCTGCTTGGCGAGTTCCACGATGGCCTGGGACGACTGGAGCATGACAGTGGAAGTATCGCTGGAAATCCGATTGATCTCCTCGACACTCCGGTTGATCTGCTCGCTGGCCGAGGATTGCTCTTCCGCCGCGGCGGCGATGGAGCGCACCTGGTCCGTGGCCTTTTCCACCAGTTGCACGATCTCCTGCAGGGCCTTTCCAGACCTGTCGGCCAAGGTCGTGGATTCTTCAACGGCTCCGGCAGCCTGCTCCATGCCGCGCATGTTCCGGCGGGTGCCTTCCTGGATGGCACCTATGGCCTGTCCCACTTCCTTGGTCGCGCTCATGGTCTTCTCGGCCAGCTTGCGCACCTCGTCGGCCACCACGGCGAATCCACGGCCCGCCTCGCCAGCCCTGGCCGCCTCGATGGCCGCATTGAGGGCCAGCAGGTTGGTCTGGTCCGCGATGTCTTCGATCACGGTCATGATCTTTCCGATCGCCTCGGCCTGCTGGCCCAGGCGGCCCATGTCATCCTTGAGGGAGAGCGCCTGTTCGCGCACCCGGCTCACGGAAGCCACGACCTGCTGCACCACTTCGGCGCCGACCTGGGCCTGTTGCTTGGCCTTGTCCGCACCATCCGCCGCCCGGGAAGCGTTTTGGGCCACCTCCAACACCGTGGCGTTCATCTGCTCCATGGCGGTCGCCGTCTCGGAAGTGCGATCGCGCTGGATATCCGCGCCACGCGAGGCTTCCTCCACCTGCGAGGCGAGTTCCTCCGAGGAGGCCGTCAGGCGTTCGACCACGGCCTCGATCTGCCCCGCGGCCTGATTCATGCCTTCGGTTTTGGCCTGCTCGGCCCTAGCCTTGGCCTGCTCGGCCTCCTCCGTGGCCTTGACCGCCCGACGCGATTCCTCCAGGGCCAGGGCGGTCTGCTCCTCGGCCTCGCTCATCTTGCCGACCAAGGTCTCGACCATGCTGCCTAGTGCCTTGGACAGGACGCCGATCTCGTCTCTCCGGTCCAGGTGCGGCTTGGCCTGCAGGTCGCCCTGAGAAACAGCCACAGCGGAACGCATTAGCCGGCCCAGAGGTGCCGTTATGCTCCGGCTTATGAACAGGGCCGCGACGACGCCCGCAAGCAGGAAGCCCAAGGTCACGAGAGTGCTGGACATGCGCAGACTGGCGAGTTCGGAGAAGACCTCGTCGTATTCCGCCCCGACGGCCAATGACCAGCCGTTGGCCTTGATGGGCGAAAAACCGAAGACGCGCCTGACGCCCATGTGCGTGTATTCGTCATAGCCGGATTCGCCGCTGATCATGCGCCGCTGCATGACGGCGACCTGCTGCAGCTGGTCATCCTTCTTGGCCTGCTCGATCATGTTGAACTGGTCCAGCACGTACTGCCGGTTCTTGTGCGCGATGACCTCGCCCTTGGCATTGATGATGTAGGCGTAACCGGTCTTGCCATAGACGATGTCGTCGGTGATGTCGCTGAGCATGGTGCCGCTCTGCCTGGCGATGAGCACGGCCTCGACCTGGCCGCTCTGGCTGCGGATGGGCGCCGCGATCATGACCACCGGTGCGTTGATGACCCGGCTGATGATCACGTCGGACATGTTGGTCTCGCCGGCGAAGGCCTTCTTCACGTAATCCCGGTCGCCAAGCTTAGCCGTGGAGCCGTCCACGTAGTGCGCGACACCGTCCTTACCCACGACTCCCATACCCAGGTAGCCGAGCCGCTGCATCTCCGAGGCCAGGGTCCCAAGCTGAGCCTCCAGATCCATGCCGCGGATGACGTTCCGGCCCGCGATGCCCTCCAAGGCCAGCAACTGCGCATCGACCCTGCTCATGACGAGCTTGGACGCACTCCCTGCCAGGAGGGGAAACGATTCCCCGATGCTCTTGTGCAAGGCGGTATTGGAGTACCTGTAGGAAACGACGCCGACACCGATGCTGACGACCATGATGATGACGACGATAAAAACCGTTAGCTTTATACCAATTTTAATGTTCCGCACGCATCGACTCCTGCTCAAGCATATAGGTCAGGGCGCCACCGGAGGCCGCTGACGTTTGAGGATAGGCTGAGGCCGGCCGACAGGGCGAGGCTGGCACGCCAGAAGCGCGCAGCAACGACCACGATCCGCGGTCTCAGCCAAAACAAGGAAGCGATCCCGCCATGGCCCCCCGACGCATAAGGCGGTCCTCGCTTCGTGTTGCTTCACACTCCCCCGGCTTTCGTCATTCTTTGATCCACGTGAGAGCAAGTCGATTCCATTTGTTCGCAACAAGTCATCATCAAAAATCGCAGGCAAACGGATCCAGATTGTCAGAATCCGACTCTTATCCAGTACGTGCAAGAGTGGACGCTCATGATCTGGGGATCCTTGAGACAGGTCATGACTTCAGCCTCCAAATGCAGTCGTTCAAGTCAAGAGGCTGATACGGACCAAATATATTTGATGTCTTTTGATTGAAAATACTCTGACAAAATACGAAAGTAAATCTTATTTCATAAACCCAAATAAATAACAAGTTCAGACGTTCAAAAATCAGCCTTATAATTATGATATTTCAGACATAACAAGTAGTGCAGTACCAGGCTTGTACCATTGGGGAACATGCCAGCTCAACGGCATCCATTTCTCTACCAAACCGATCCACAAAGCATGCCGAGGCTTGCATGGCGCACACCTGACGAGTCTGCCGCCACGTGTTTCTTTAACTCGCCTGGTTCTTCGTGTATACGAACGGACCAACCAATAGCGAGTACACCCATGCAGTTTGATGAGAAACAGACGCTCCCCTGGGCCGGCTTTCTGTACGCCCTGGGCGCAACGATCATCTGGTCCGGCAACTTCATAGTGGCCCGCGGGCTCTTCGATACCGTGCAGCCAGCCACGCTGGCCTTTCTGCGCTGGGGCACAGCCTTCGCCGCCCTGCTTCCCCTGGCCGCCGTCCCGGCCTGGCGCGAGCGGCAGGCCATACGTCGTCACGTAGTCTTCTTGCTGATCACGGCCCTGCTCGGCGTGACCCTCTTCAACACGCTCATCTATTTGGCCGCGCGCTCCACGAGCGCTCTGAATCTGGCGCTCATATCCACCACCTCGCCCATGTTCATGCTCCTTCTAGCCCGGATCTTCCTTGGCGAGGCCATTACGCCGGTCCGGCTTGTCGGAATGGCCACGGCGATATGCGGCGTAATCCTGCTGGTCACCCGCGGCGACCTGTCCAGGCTGGCTTCGCTGCAGTTCGCGGCCGGCGACCTCTGGATGCTGTCGGCGGCAATGCTCTTCGCCGCCTACTCCATTCTCGTGCGGCGCAAGCCGAGGGAACTCGGCCAGGCTTCCTTCCTGCTGTCCACGTTCGGCCTGGGTGTGCTCTGCCTAGCCCCATGGGCAGCCTGGGAAGTCGCGCAAACCGGACTGCCCGCACCCGCCCCCCGGCTTGTCGGCGCAGTGCTTTATATCGGGATCGGCGCATCGCTGGCCGCGTTCTTCCTGTGGAACAAGGCCGTGGCCGCCATCGGGCCGTCGCGCGCAGGCATCATCTACTATTCCCTGCCGGTCTTCAGCGGCCTTGAGGCCTTTCTGCTCCTGGGCGAACCCGTGGGCTGGACGCATCTCGCCAGCGGCCTACTCATTCTGGGCGGCATCCTCGTGGCCACGCGCCGCTGAGAGGCCAACACAGCGGAGCAGCCTTGCCTGATCGAGCGCCTGACGGCTCGACAAGGAGATTGCGTGCATGACACGCTATTGGCACGTGCATTCAGACGGCCCTTTGGATAAGTGAAGCCAGTTGTTACACCTTCACCTGTCGACGGATGGTTCCATGGACTTTCTGCTCATCTGCCTTACGGCCTTGGCAGCCTCGGGTCTGACTCTGTTCTCCGGCTTCGGCCTGGGCACCCTGCTCATGCCGGTTTTCGCCCTGTTCTTCCCCGTGGAGGTGGCCGTGGCCCAGACAGCCGTGGTGCACCTGGCCAACAACCTCTTCAAGCTCGGACTGTTCGGCCGCAAGGCCGACTGGCGCACGGTCCTGCTCTTCGGCGGACCGGCCTTCCTGGCCAGCTTCCTTGGCGCCTGGCTTCTGCTCTGGCTGGCGGACCTCGCCCCGCTTGCGACCTATACGGCTTTCGGCAGACAGTTCGCTCTGCATCCGGTCAAGCTCGTCATCGCCTTGCTCATGGCCGGCTTCTCCATATTGGAACTCTGGCCCGCCTTCGCCTCACTATCCATCGACCGCAAATACATCCCGGCCGGCGGCCTGCTGAGCGGCTTTTTCGGCGGGCTGTCAGGCAACCAGGGAGCCTTCCGCAGCGTATTCCTCATCAAGAGCGGCCTGACCAAGGAAGCCTTCATCGGCACAGGCGTCGTCATCGCCGTGCTGGTGGATTTCTCCAGGCTCACGGTCTATTCCGACCTGCTTGCCTCGCCCGAGGTGCGCGACAATCTGCCCCTCATCCTGGCCGCGACGCTGGCGGCATTCCTCGGCGCTTTCATCGGCAGCCGCATGGTGCGCAAGGTGACCATCCGGGCGCTGCAAGTCATCGTGGCCAGCATGCTTCTGTTCATCGCCTTGCTGCTCGGGCTGGGCATCATCTGACAGACGTGCATACCGAGTTGGCCGGGCAGCGAGCGTGTTCGGCGGCCGCCGCCGCGGACGATACCGAGTTCCCAAGCCATGGCATAATTTTCCGGAGCTGCTCACGTCGCTTCATGACTCGGTGCTTCGGCCGGATCGCCAGGTCCTGGCAGCCAGAATCCGAAGTAGCGAACGACCACGAGACGCCAGTATGGAAATATAATGAAATCAGCGGATCTGTCCGTTCTTTCTGAAACGGCGTATTGCCCGTTTTACCTGAGACTGTTTCGTTCAAAGAAATTCGCCGCTCGATCAGGCCGTCCGTGCTTGCACTAGGCCATGGAGTGGTCTATACAGGTCTGAACAGATTGCAATGTCCTCAACGGGTCTCGCCTTACCGTGCCCTGAAGTGACATGATCCCTTTGTGGCACGGCGCCTTGCGGTCGCACTGCTCCGTACGGAAACGGCAGGCCAACCTTTGCTCAGGTGGCGTCGTTCGTGCAGGGCTCGCGCCGCTAGAAATAGACCCACGCGCGAAGGGGCTTCTCAATTCCGGACGGCACAAATCCCAAAAACCGCCCAGAAACACACATGCATGCAAATAACGCAGGCTTGACTTTGCTTCGTTCGCGACTCCGTGGAGGACTGGAGCTCAAGTACAATCTATCCCTCAAGGACCCTCCCGGATATTGATCGGCTTTTACAGCCGAGTACGTTTTGGCCTCCAGTCGGACACAAGGTCCGGCCGCTTTCCAGCGCATATCAGCCACGTAAAGCCAACCCGGCCTCTTGGTCGGCCAGGCTGTATTAATACGGTTCCAAGCAACCCGCACGGGAGAAAGCCCGAAATGAACCTGTCGTCCGATGTCCTGAATGACCGCAATAGCGGACAGCCGCCAGCCCCCGAGATCAAGCATCCGCGTCTTGACAAGGCCCTATCTCTGGCCTTGCGGTTCGGGGCGATCTACGCTTTATGGGTGATCCTCTCCGGTTTCTTCGACATCTTCCACCTGACTCTCGGCGCTGCCTGCAGCGTCTTCGTAGCCGTCATCTCGGCCGATCTCTTTCCGCCCGAGGTGCGCCACTTCCGCCGCATCAAGGCCGTGCTCGGGATGGCGGCTTATCTCGCCTGGCTCCTTGTTGAGATCATCAAGGCCAACGTGTGGGTGTTCTATCTGGTGATGCACCCGCGCATGAGCCAGAAGATCGATCCGGTCATGGTGAGCTTCAGGTCCAAGCTGCGCTCCAAGCTGGCGCTCACGCTGTTCGCGAACTCCATAACGCTTACGCCCGGCACGATTACCGTGAGCGTGGACGAACGCGGCTTCTTCGTGGTGCACGGCATTGACCGCAAGTCGGCCGAAGGCCTGCCCGGAGTCATGGAAGAGAAGATCGCCAGGATCTTCGGGGAGGGATAATGGAACGCTTCCTGTTCTACTCAAGCCTTTTCGTCGTGCTGCTTATGGCTCTGTCCTTGTATCGGGCCATCGCGGGTCCCACGCCTCTGGACCGCATCCTGGGCGGCAATGCCATAGGCTCCAAGACCACGGTGCTCATCATCTTCATCGGCATCATTTTTCAACGCGTGGACATGTTCGTGGACATCGCCTTGTCCTACGCCATGCTCAACTTCATCGCGGTCATCGCCGCCTCGCGCTACTTCCACAAGAAGGGCCGCGAAGCCGATTTCTACTAGGAGAACGCCAGCATGATCATCGATATCGTGGTCATCACTTTTGTCATCTTGGGCTTGGTGCTGTTCGTGGCCGGCACTCTGGGCATCCTGCGCCTGCCCGACGCCTACACGCGCCTGCACGCCGCCGGCAAGCTGGACACCCTGGGCTCCATCTGCCTGCTGTTCGGGCTGGCCCTGTGGCAGGCCCGCCATTTCGATCTCGCCCATCTGATCGTGGCGGCCAAGATTCTTCTGATAATCGTGTTCGTCTCCTTCGCCAGCCCCACCGCGACCCATACCATGGTCGAGGCGGGAATGCGCGCGGGAATCTTGCCCTGGCGCAAGGGCGATAAGCGGAGGTAGCCATGATCTTGGAAATCCAGTTTCTGGTGCTTTTGATGCTCATCGGCTGCGCCGTGGCCGCCATCACGATCAAGGACCTCCTGGGAGCGTCCATCGTCTTCGGCATATACAGCTTCATGATGTGCCTGCTGTGGCTGTCCATGGGCGCCGTCGACGTGGCCTTCACCGAGGCTGCCATCGGAGCCGGCATCAGTTCGGCTCTCATGTTCGCCGCCGTGTTTCGTACCACGAGGAGGACAAAGGATTGAAAAATCTAGCCCTCATAGCCACGATCCTGGCCGGCATCGCTCTTGTCTACACGACGGGGGATTTCCCTTCCTGGGGCGACCCCGAGTCACCGGCCAGTCTGCATGTCTCCGAGCACTATATCTCGCAGAGCTATGAACTGACGCATACGCCCAATATCGTCACCGCCGTTCTGGCCGACTACCGCGGTTTCGACACGATGTTTGAAACCATCGTGGTCTTCACGGCGGCTCTGGCCTGCTTCTTCATTCTTCGCCGGCCCCGTAAAGAATGCACCCTGAGCCATTACTACTACCGGCACTTGGCCACTGGCCTGGTTGTGCGCATGCACGGGCCCTGCATCGCGCCGAGCGGCGGGGCGTTCGAGCAGATCGACTCGGACTGGACGCCTCAGGATATAGTGGTTGGCACCGTCTGCCGTCTGCTTATCCCCTTCATCCAGATATTCGCGCTCTACGTTCTGGCTCATGGGCACTACAGCCCCGGCGGTGGATTCCAGGCCGGCGTCATTTTCGCGGCCAGCTATCTGCTGTTGGCCATTTCCCACGACCTGCGCGCCGTCACCGCCCGCATCAGCGAACGCTTCACGCACATTCTGGCCGCTACGGGCGTGATCCTCTATGCAGGCGTGGGCGTCCTCGGCATGGTCGAGGGCGCGAATTTCCTGGACTACGGAGGGCTTGCCGGCCTGCTGCGCATGGGCCTGGCTTCGGGCCACTCCCTGGGCATCCTGCTTGTGGAAACGGGCGTGGCCATGACCGTATGCGCCGGCCTGATCATGATCTTTAAGCTCGTCTCCTCCAAGGGGACCATTACCGAAGGACTGTAACATGGAAGAATTCCTGAACCAGTTCGTCGATCTCTTCAATTACTGGGGATACATCATCATCATGCTTACCGGCATGTACGCCATGATCGCCAAGCGTAACCTCATGAAGAAGATCATCGGGCTGGGCATATTCCAGACCTCCATCATGCTCTTCTATGTGGCCATCGGCTCCAAGAAAGGGGCGACCATTCCCATTCTGGCTTCCGGCGCAGGCCCCGCCGTTTCTCCGATGGACTACATCAACCCGCTGCCCCACGTGCTCATGCTTACGGCCATCGTCGTGTCCGTGGCCACATTGGGCGTGGCGCTGTCGCTTCTTCAGCAGATCTACCGCGCTCACGGTACGCTGGAGGAAAACGTAATCCTCGACCAGATCAGGCGGTCATAAGGCATGCACTACCCGGTCCTGACCATACTTCCCCTGCTCTTTGCGTCGTTCTTCATCGTCATCGCACACTGGATGGACAGGCGCGTGGAACTGCCCCTGTCCGTGGCTGCCCTGGGCACGTCCGTATGGGCCTCGGCCATGCTTTTGGCCCAAACCGTGGCCCATGGCCCGGCGACGTACCTGCTGGGCGGCTGGAGCCCCCCGTGGGGCATCGTCTTTGTCGTGGACCCGTTCTCGGCCGCCATGCTCTGTGTCGTGTCGGGTTTGGCCCTGCTCAACCTCCTGGCCAACCATGACCAGATCGAACAGGCCTTTCCGGAAAAGGCCCATGTTTTTCATGGCCTGTACCTGCTCACTACGGCCGGCCATCTGGGCATCCTGTCCACCGGCGACATCTTCAACCTCTATGTGCTCATCGAGGTCGCGGCCCTGAGCGGCTACGCGCTTCTCGCAATGGGCGGCAAACGGGCCTTTCAGGCGAGCCTCAACTACCTGCTCATCGGTTCCGTGGGAGCATCGTTCTACCTGTTCGGCATCGGCTATCTGTATATCAAGAGCGGCTCCCTCAACATGGCCGATATCGCCACCATCCTGCCTTCCCTGCTCGATTCGCCGGCGTTGGCCGCGGCCTTCGCCATCCTCATGCTCGGTTTGTGGGTCAAGATGGCCCTTTTTCCGTTCCACGCCTGGCTGCCGGGAGCATACTCCGAGTCCAACCCCATCGCCGCCGGCCTGTTGGCGCCAATGACCACCAAGGTGATGGCCTACGTGGTGGTGCGCATGATCATCACGGTTCTCCCCGGGGACTTGCTGACCAACCTGCCTGCATTCTCGACCATCGCCGTCTGGCTGGCCACCGGAGCCATCGTGGCCGGAGCCTTGCTGGCCATGATGCAGAACAGCCTGCGCCGCATGCTCTGCTTCATCCTCGTGGCCGAAGTCGGCTATATGGTCGGAGGCTCGTTCATCGGCAACCGCACGGCCATGACCGGCACCATGCTGCATATCATCGCCGACGCGCTCATGACCGTGACCCTGTTCATGGCCGTCAGCAATATCGTCAGCAAGCGCGGCAGCGAAGCCCTGGCCGACATGAAAGGGCTGTTCCGCAGCATGCCCTTCACCATGGCCGCGTTCGTCCTGGGCGCCATGTCCATGATCGGCGTGCCGCCCCTGTGCGGCTTCTTCAGCAAATGGTACCTCGTTTCGGGTTCGCTGCAGGCCGGCCAGTATGTATTCGCCGGCGCGCTCATCTTCTCCAGCCTGATAAACGTGATCCTGTTCTTCCGCATCTTCGAGATCTGCTTCTTCGAAGGCGAAGGCGGTCATGAGCACGGACATCACGGACATGGCCATCACGAGGAAAGCGGTCTGGACGAAGTGCGCTGGACACGCCTGGTGCCTCTGGCCGCCGCGGCCCTAATCCTCATCGCCGTGGGCCTGTCCACGGGCTACATCGTCGACCGGGTCATCGCCGCCGCGCTCCCCGGTTCCATCGCCTGACAGGTGGGGTGAACAAGACATGCAGATAATCCATTCGATACAGCCCTTCCTGGCCGTGCTGGCGCCGCTGGTGGCCGTGCCGGGAATCCTCTCCGCTTCGCGCGCGCCCAACGCACGCGAGGCCTGGACATTCTTCGCGGCCCTGCTCATGTTCGGCCTGGTGGCCTCCATGGCCCCGGCCGTGCTAGACGGGCGCGAATACTACTTCCTGCTCGCTCCGGTCATTCCCGGCGCTCCGCTGGCCCTGCGCGTGGACGCCATGGGCATGCTCTTCGCCCTGGTGTCCTCCTCGCTGTGGGTGGTCACTTCGGCATACTCCATCGGCTACATGCGCGGCCTGAACGAGCACGCCCAGACGCGCTTCTTCGCCTACTTCGCCCTGTCGCTCTTCGCGGCCGTGGGCGTGGCCTTCTCCGCCAACCTGCTGACCATGTACCTCTTCTACGAATTGCTCTCCTTCGCCACATATCCCCTGGTCGCCCATCACCAGGACGAAGAGAGCAGGAAGTCGGGCCGCAAGTACCTGACCTTTATCGTAGGCACCTCCATCGGTCTGGTGCTGCCGGCCATGATCCTGGTCTACAACCTGACCGGCACCCTGGACTTCCAGGCCGCCGGGGCCATCGGCAGTCATGCCTCGGCCACGCTGCAGATCGTGCTCCTGGCCGCGCTTCTGTTCGGCTTTGCCAAGGCCGGGCTCATGCCCGTGCACTCCTGGCTGCCCGCGGCAATGGTCGCGCCCACGCCCGTCAGTTCGCTGCTGCACGCCGTGGCCGTGGTCAAGGTCGGCGTATTCTGCATCTTCCGCGTGGTCACGGGCGTGTTCGGCCCCGAGACCCTGACCAGCTTGGGCCTCGGCGGCTTCATCACCGCCGTGGCCGCGGTGACCATGACCGTGGCTTCGCTCATCGCCCTGAGTCAGGACGGCCTCAAGCGCCGGCTGGCCTTTTCGACCATCGGCCAGCTCTCGTATATCGTGCTCGGCGCCGGCCTGCTCAACGCCGCGGGCATGACCGGCGGCTTGCTGCACATCGCCATGCACGCCTTCGGCAAGATCACCCTGTTCTTCTGCGCTGGAGCCATTTTCGTAGCCACGGGGGAGAAATACATCAGCAAGATGTCCGGCATCGGCCGGCGCATGCCCTTGACCATGCTGGCCTTCTTCATCGGCAGCCTGTCCATCATCGGCATTCCGCCCACCGGCGGCTTTCTGAGCAAGTGGAATCTGCTCATGGGCTGCATGGACGGCCAGCATTGGGTTCTGGCGGGCGTGCTCATCGCAAGTTCGTTGCTCAACGCGGCGTACTTCCTGCCCATCGTTTACCGGGCTTTCTTCTGCCCGCCCGATCAGTGCCTGCACTCGGGTCCGGTACGCGAAGCGCCCATGATGTGTGTGGTTCCTCTGCTCATAACCGCGGGCATTTCCGTAGCCGTTTTCTTCTACCCCGACGTATTCCTGCAACTGGCCTACACGGCTTTGGCACAGTAAGGAGAGCCTTACCATGGCACCGACCACAAGATTAAAGGACGGTCCGGCCGCAAACCGCAAGGTTCCGGGCCTGCCATCAGTGGCGCTATACGTTCTTCTGGCCGTCTGCACCCTTTCACTGCTGGCGGAACTGGCCATCCCTGGTTCGCCCCACTTCGGCTTCGACGGGTATTTCGGCTTCCACGCCCTGTTGGGCCTAGCCTCGGCAGGGGCGCTGACGCTGCTCGCCGTTGCGCTCGGAATGCTGCTGAAGCGCCGGGAGGACGATCATGATGACTAGCTTCTCGCCTGCGGTCGCTTACATCGGCGGAGCCTTGCTGCTACCATTCCTCTGCGAGCGCACGCGCAAATGGTTCATGCTGGCCGTCGGCTTGCTGGGCCTGTATATGGTGGCCGCGACTGTTCCCGGCTCAATGGTCCAATTCCCCCTGGGCCCGCTTTCGAGCATTCCCCTGCAGGTCGACAGCCTGAACAAGGTCTTCGGCTTGATCTTCGCCATCAATGCCCTGGCCGCGTTCCTGTTCGCCTTCAAGCTGAAGGACCTAATCCAGCAGGTCGCCGCCCTCTTCTACATCGGCGCGTCCCTGGGCGTGGTGTTCGCCGGCGACCTCATCTCCCTGTACGTATTCTGGGAGATCATGGCCGTGGCCTCGACCTTCCTGATCCTGGCACGCAGGACCACGCGCTCCTACGCCGCGGCCTTCCATTATGTGCTCGTGCACCTCTTCGGCGGACTGTGCCTGCTGGTCGGCCTCATCCTGCACATCTCGCAGACCGGCTCCATGGGCATCGAGGTCCTGACTCAACAGACTCCGGCCACTTGGCTCATGCTCATCGGAGTGCTGGTCAACGTCTCGGCCGTGCCTTTCTCCAGCTGGCTTACCGACGCATACCCCGAGGCCACCACCACCGGTGGCGTGATCCTCTCGGCCTACACCACCAAGACGGCGGTCTTCGTGCTCCTGCGCATGTTCCCCGGTTGGGAGGTGCTCATGCTGGCCGGTTGCGTCATGGTCCTGTACGGCGTTGTCTACGCGCTCATGGAAAGCGACATGCGCCGCCTGCTGGCCTACGGAATCACGGCCAAGGTAGGCTTCATGGTCACGGGCGCCGGCATCGGCACGTCCCTAGCACTCAGCGGCGCGGCGGCCCACGCCTTTGCCAGCGTGCTGTACACTTCGCTGTTGTGGATGTGCGCCGGCGCGGTCATCGAAGCCACGGGCAAGCGCAAGCTCGCCGACCTGGGCGGTCTGGCCCGCGCCATGCCGTGGACCACGGCCTTCTGCGTGATCGGAGCACTGACCATCTCGGCAATGCCCTTCACGGCTGGCTTCACCACCAAGACCCTCATCATCGAGGCCGCTGCCCAGGAGCATCTGACATGGGTCTGGCTGGCGCTGGAAGCGGCTTCCGCCGGTGTGGTGGTCTTCGCCGGCATCAAACTGCCCTGGCTCGTGTTCTTCGCCCGCAACGAAAACGCGCCGCAAGCCGTTCAGCAGGCGCGCGAGGTACAGCCGCACATGCTTTTGGCCATGGGGCTGGTCGCGCTGCTGTGCCTCGGACTGGGTTTCTATCCCGCTCCGCTGTATGCGCTTCTGCCAGCCGACCTCGCAGACCTGACGCTTTATAAGCCCGGCAAGCTCATGTTCCAGATGCAAATCCTGCTCTTTGCGGCCCTGGCCGCGGTTCTGATCCTGCCCCGGCTCAGTCTGGATCGCCGCCGCAGTCTGGAGATCGACGCCGTGTATCGCGGGATCGCAAGGCTGTTCTACTCGGTCGTAGACATACTCTTCAACGGCATCAACGCCGCCAGCGCAGGGTTCGTTTCCCGCGTCGTCAAGGCCTTGGCTGCCTTCTGCACCGCCCTGCCCCTGGCCGTGGCCGGGATAGTGGCCGCCCCCGCCAATTGGCTGAGCGGCTCCGAGAGGCGTACTAGTCACGCATGGCGCGCCATGGCACAGGAAGCTCTGGCGACGGACACAATGCCCTCGGGCGCGACCATCCTCGTCATAACCCTTGGCCTGGCCTGCCTGGTGGCCGTGGCCGTTGTCCTTTAGGCGTCATTCGCAAGGAGCCAACGTATGAATTCCATACTCACCCCCAAGCGTTTCCCCGTGCTGCATGATGTCGAGGAGCGCATTATCGTGGCCCTCAACGATGCGGCGAAAATCAAGAAGTACACCCGCAACGAGATCGTCTTCCAGAAGGGCGAGGTGGCCCATGCCATCTACTTCCTGATGGCGGGCAAGGCGCTGTTCCAGGCCGCTGCAGGGCAGAACATGACCGTCTTCCTGGGGGCCCTCAGGCCCGGTTACATCTTCGGCTGGTCGGCGGTCATTCCCGGCCACAAGCATCATCACAGCGTGGTCTGCGCCGAGGATTCCGAGATCATCGAGGTTCCGGCCGAAGACCTGCGCAATATCCTGGAGTCCAACCCGAGCGGCGGCTACATCTTCCTGCGCAACATGTTCCAGCTGGCCAACGAGCGGTTGGAACTGCGCACGGACCAGTTGCTCAAGCTGTTCGAATCCAACCCGCAACTGCAAATGCAGCAACCATAGGCCAAGGGCCGACACATTCCGGCTGACGCAAACGGCCCCGGAGGCAAGCCTCCGGGGCCGTCGTGCATTCCGCGCCGTTATGATTTCACTTTACATCCTGCGGGGAATGGCTAATTGTCCCTCTGGTTTGCTCCGCGACCGGACAAGTATCCGGAACACCGGCCCGATCCGTCAAGTCCCCGCCGATCCCTGCGATCGTCACGATCAGACTAAAGGCCGCCGTCCGCGGCGCGAATGCCGTGACTGGCGTAAGCCCATATCTATTCTTCTCCAACCCAAGGACCATTCGTGAGTTTTGATTCCTTTTCCCTCGATCAGCGCATCATGGCCGGCATCGTCGCCGCCGGCTACACGACCCCGACCCCTATCCAGACCCGCGCAATCCCCGCTGTCCTCGCCGGCAAGGACGTCATGGGCCTGGCCCAGACCGGCACCGGCAAGACCGCAGCCTTCGTGCTCCCGCTCCTGCAACGCCTGCTGGACGCAAAGGCCGCCACTCGCGGCCCCATACGCGTGCTCGTGCTCGCCCCGACCCGCGAGCTGGCCGTGCAGATACATGAAACCTTCTTCGGCCTGGGCAAGCAGACCGGCATACGCAGCGCCGTGGTCATAGGCGGCGTGGGCGCCATGCCCCAGATCAAGGCCTTGCGCCAAGCTACGGTGGCCGTGGCCTGTCCCGGACGCCTTGTGGACCTCATGAACCAAGGCGCGGTGGATCTCTCCAAGGTTTCCGCCCTCGTGCTGGACGAAGCCGACCGCATGCTGGACATGGGCTTCCTGCCCGATGTACGCAAAGTCATGGCCAAGCTGCCCCGCGAGCGCCAGACCATGCTTTTCTCGGCCACCATGCCCGTGGAAATCCGCTCCCTGGCTGAAGCCGGGCTGCGCGATCCCGTCACGGTCCAGGTGTCCAACACCGCACCCGCCGCCACCGTGAGCCACGAGCTTTATCCCGTGGCCGGCAACCGCAAGCAGGATCTGCTGGAAAAGCTCCTGTCCGAGCTGGGCCAGAGTTCGGCCCTGGTCTTCACGCGCACCAAGCACCGCGCCAAGGGCCTGGCCCAGAAACTCGCCGGCAGAGGCTTCGCCGCCACTTCGCTGCAGGGCAACCTGTCCCAGAACCGACGCCAGGAGGCCATGGACGGATTCCGCAACGGCAAATACCGGGTCATGGTGGCCACGGACATCGCCGCCCGCGGTATCGACTGCGAACGCGTGAGCTTGGTGGTTAATTTCGACCTGCCGGACACTGCCGAAGCCTACACGCACCGCATCGGCCGCACGGGCCGCGCCGAGCGCAGCGGTCAGGCCGTCAGCCTGGTGACGGACGAAGACGAGTCCCAGGTCAGGTTCATCGAGCGCAGCCTGAACATGCGCATCGAGCGCAGGCACATGGAAGGCTTTGCCGACACCGCTGCCCGCGCTCCCCAGGCCGACACCCAGCCCCGTACGCAGCAGGGCCGCAGGCCCGACTCCGCGTCCCGCAGGGGCATCGACTCGGCTGCGAATAAAAGCCTGCTGCCTGCGCGCTCCAGAGCCGGTGCCGCTGAGCGCGCCGATGGCCAATCCACTGCGGTCAGGCCTGCCAAAACCTCGCGCGGAGCCTCTCAGCCGGGCAACGCGGCAGGCGCCCCCAGGCCCAAAGCCGCCGAGTCCGCCGGCAAGCCCAGGCAGCAGCATGCCGCAGGCTCGCACGAAAAAGCCGGCGCGAGGCCTGCCAAGCCCCAAGGCCGCACGGGCAACCAGCCCCAACAGGCCGAAGCCGTCGACGGTGACCGCTGGATGCAGGTCTGGGGCAAGGTGCAGCCCAAGCAGCACTTGGGAGCATCAGGCCGCCACGCCCAGGGTGCGCAGGACAGCAGGCGTGACAATGCAGGCCGCAAGGCTCGCGACGCAGGACGACCGATGAAGTAGTTTGTGAAGCATTCCGAAGGAGAATTTCCTTCGGGAGCGCGCCAGGCTACAGATGTAAAAAAAGCGGCTTCCGCACGCACGTGAAAGGCCCGGCGAGCTTCCGCCGGGCCTTTTTGTATCCGTCGCCAGTTGATCAGCGAGGGAGCGTATCCAAAGCGGCCAGCCCGTCTCTAACGCCCGGAACCTTCCGGCCCCAGATACTCCACGAGCAGCATGCTCACGTCGTCGCCGGGTTTTTTGCCCCCACCGAAAACATTGAGCCGTTCGGCCACCCGCGCAAGCACCTGTTCGCGCGGCAAGTCCGCGGCCTCGTCGAGCACCGCGCGCAAGCGCTCCTCGCCGAACAGTTCGCCGTCGGCTCGATATTCCGTGACTCCGTCGGTATAGAGCAGCAGCCTGTCGCCAGGCTCAAGCGCGATCTGCTCCTCCCGAAAGCCGTCGGCATGCCCCAGGCCGACGGCCGGGCCGCTGCCGTCGAGCCAGGCGGGCATTCTGCCCGGCCTGAGCAGCAGTGGCGGAGGGTGGCCGGCGCAGGACCAGGTCAGCAGGCCCTGGCGCGCATCGAGCACCATGTAGCAAAGTGTGAAGAACTGGCCGAAGCGGCTGAAGGGGAACTCGGCCTCAAGACGGCGCATGACCTCGACGGGGCTGGGCATGATCCTGGATGGTCCGGTCAGCGAGCCGCATTGCTGACCGCTCGCGTCCTGCAAGGCCTGGCAGGCTGAAAACGCCACCAGGGCGGAAGGAACGCCGTGGCCGCTCACGTCGAGCATGTAGAAGGCCGTGCGGCCGTCGGCGAGCGGAATGGAATTGAAGGCGTCGCCGCCCACCTGGCCGCTGGGCAGGAAAGTCCAGGCCATGGCCGCCCCAGGCAGCACGGAACCGTCGCGCGGCAGGAGCCGTTTCTGGATCTCTCCCGCGGCGCGCAGGTCCTCATCGAGACGCTGCCGCTTGCGCTCCAGCTCCTGCTCGGCCAGGGCCTTCTCAGTCACGTCGATCTCGATGCCTTCCAAAACCTCCTCGCCGTCGTCATCCCGCGTCAGCAATACATTGCCGAGCACCCACAAAGGAGTGCCGTCCTTGCGGCGCAGGCGCAGCTCGTAGTTTCTGAGAAAGCCCTGCCGCCTGATGCGGGCCAGCCACTCTCGCCTGTCCTCCGGAAAGACATAGACGGAATCCATGTCGCTCTCCTGGAGCAGCTCCTCGGCCGAGGCATAGCCGAGCATGCGCGCGAAGGCCGGATTGGCGGTCTTGATGCGTCCGTCGAGGTTGGAGCGGAACATGCCCTGGATGGCGTTCTCGTACAGGGTGCGGTAGCTACGCTCGGCACGGCGCAATTCCTTGAGCGCCCGGCGCAGTTCCTTGGTGCGCTCCAGCACGCGCTGCTCCAGCCGTTCGTTGGCGTAGCGCAAGGCGGCTTGGCTCTGGCGCAAGGACAATTCGGCCAGGTAGCCCTGCGAATTGACCGACGAGAGAATGAAGACCATGGAGGCCATGACCATCAGGAAGACCTGCAGCAGTAGGTAAGACTCGGGCTGGCCCATATGGCCGAAAGGGCCCAAGCCCATGGAGGTGCCCGCCACGGCCTGCACGGAAAAAGCCAGCACGCCCAGGGTCAGTATGCGGGAATCCAGCCGAAAGCCGGCCCACACGAGCAGCGGGGCAAACACAAAGGCGACGGGATAGTGCTCGACGATTTCAAGCCGCCGCTGGCCGAACATGATCCATCCCGCGAACAGCAGGCCTGCGAGCAGCAGCAGCGGCTCCGGACGCCACGGACGCAGACCGGCCAGACCTTTCTCCTGCCAGACCACGAGCAGCGGCGTCAGCAGGACCACGCCGGCGGCGTCCGAGAGAAACCATGTCCACCAGACGGGCAAGGCTTCGGCCTGCGCCAACTGCCCTCCCCTCACCAGCCCAAGCACGGACATGGACGAAGACAGGCCGGCGGTGACCACGGTGCCGCACAGCAGCAGAAGAACCATGTTCCAGGAGCGCTCGTGGATGCTCCCTGGACTCTTGAAGCGCTGCAGCAGGGCGACGCCTGCCGCGGCGGACAAGGAATTGGCCAGGGCGGTGAGGATGTCGCCAGCCGAGAACGGCCCGGTGGTCATGGACAGGGCCAAATCGGCCAGGGCGATATATGGAAGGCAGGACAGGTTCCAGCGCAGGATCGCGGCAAAGGCGAATCCCGATGCCGGCCAGATCGGGGCGATGTGCGGAGAAGCCGTGGCCAGGGCCATGCCGAGTTGGCCAAGCCCAAAGTACACGGCTCCTACAAGCAGATTGCGCAAAAATACGTTCATGTCCGCCTACTAGGTTCGCGCCGATCAGGTACAGCCATTTTCCAGGCATCGTTCGGCGAAACCATCAGGTATCCCGCTTTTGCCCAAAAATCAAAAAAAGTGTGCATGGACAGCGGCTTCCCTCCGCCGTCCTTGAGGCTATTCAGTCGCTGCCTTTCTGCTTGCCTGAAAGACGCGGCCTGCTAGCATGCGGGATTCAAGCCAAGGAGGAGCACGTATGGAAAAGCGCTTTTGGAGGATGAAGACCGCCGAGGCCATTGCCTTTGTGCAGACATACGGAGAAGGCCGCTGGCGGGAGAAGATCGCCGAAGACCGACGTCATGCCGCCGAGGAGTTGGCCGACCTGCCCAACCCCTGGCTTGAGGGCGGCATCGATCTGGAACGTCAACGACTCATAGTCGAATTGGCGCCTGACGTGGCCGAGAACATGCGCTGCGAAGCCGAAGACATGCGCCGGGGCCTGGCCTGACGCTCAATGGTGGCTGAATAATCCAACTCCGCCGCAGAGCATGTCGCCACTGATCCGTTTCCGAAGTTGCTGTTGAGCCTGGCGGACCATGCTCGAATTGACGATTCGGGCACGACCGACGGAGACGCAGCCGTGGGTCGTGCCATTAAACCCACCGTCGCGTCACAAAGCAGGGAACCATCTTGGTCTTCATCGATACACAGCATCCAGATGCACGGAACAACGAGGAGCCCATGCAGCTGATCGGCTTGAATCCTCTGGTGCAGTCTTGCTCACGCAACTGAAAATGGGCATTCTGCCTCGCGTAGCTAACGCACCCTAAAGTCCATACCGAGGTGGTCGGCATGAGAATCCCCGCAATCCTGCTCTGCTTCCTTCTGGTTCTGGCCGCGTGCTCCAACGGTACGGCCCAGGATGGCGAAGAAGTCCAGGCGCGGATGCAAGCCCTGGAAAACCGTGTGGCTGAACTGGAAAAGAAGCATGCGGAAGATATTGAAGCAATGCGACAGGATATGCGCAGCATCCTGCGCTACTTCGACATCGCCCTGGACAACGTGGACCGCCAGGGTACCATGAGCGAATCCCTGCGCCGCGGCTGGGAGGGGCTCAAGGAGGAGACTCAACGGCTCCTGGACAAGCTGCAGAAGGAGCTGGAAGGAATGCGCAAGGACCAGGACCAGCCCCAGAACCGAAGCTGAAACCTCCGTGCGGCCTGCACGGCTGCATGAAGTCGGGACGCCATGTCTCCACACGGCGGATTTACTCCGACATGGCCGCCATGGCGGAGAGACCGACATCCGCCTTATCCGCCTTATCCGCCTCGCGGCGGCGGTGCTCCTCCTCGAATCTGTGCCCCCACTTGCACAACTGTTCCAATACAGGCGTAACGCTCCGGCCGAAATCCGTGAGCGAGTACTCCACCCGCGGCGGGACCTCGGGGTAGACCTGCCGCCGCACCAGGCCGTCGGCTTCCAGTTCCCGCAACTGCTGGGTGAGCATTTTCTGGGTGATGTTCGGCATGATGCGCTTGAGCTCGCCGAAACGCAGCGTACCGTCCTGTCCAAGCCGCCAGAGGATGATCGGTTTCCATTTTCCGCCGATGACCAGCAGAGATAGTTCGATGGAGCAGTAGTAGCTCTTGTCTCCGCACGTCTTCAATTCACATGTCATGAGGCTCCTCCCGCCGTCCTCTCCAGCCGCTTCACGATTGAACTTTGATTCCCGGCAAGTTCGCAATCGAGACGCCGGCATTGGTTTCCAGTAAGTAACTACTCTACTTATAAGTGCCTACTTGCTTTTTTTTCCCTAACTATTCAAATCAAGCGTATATGTAAAGCGCTTGCTTTTGATCCGACCAAACCGCGGGGGCTTCCCATGGAACTGTTCGAAGCAATTCACACGCGTCGCAGCATCCGCAAGTACTTGCCCGACGCGATCACGCAGGAGCAGTTGCGCAGCATTCTCGGGGCCGCCATGACCGCGCCCAGCGCCGGCAACGCCCAGCCTTGGCAGTTCATCGTCATCACCGATAGGGACAAGCTCGATGCGGTGCCGGCGTTCAGCCAGTATGCGGCCATGGCCCGCCAGGCGCCCATGGGCATCCTGGTCTGCGGCGACCTGAGCCTGGAAAAATATCCCGGCTACTGGGTGCAGGACTGCTCGGCCGCCACGCAGAACCTGCTGCTGGCAGCCCGCGGCCTGGGCCTGGGCACCGTCTGGACCGGCGTGCATCCGATGGAGGACCGCGTGGCCGGCTTCCGCAAGCTGTTGAATCTTCCGGATCACGTCATGCCCATGTCCTTCATCGTGGTAGGCCATCCGGCCCAGGAGCATCGCCGCGAGGACCGCTACAAGGCCGAGCGCGTGCACCTCAACGATTGGTAATTCAAGGAGAATGTTTATGAAAAAGGCCCTCGGCCCCATTAACGCTCTCTACCCCTCGCTCACGGTGCTTCTCGGGTCGCATGTGGACGGCAAGGCGAATTTCTCCGCCATCGCCCATGTCGGTATTCTGAACCACGGCCAGCCCCAATACATCTCCTTCGGGGTGAACAAGGCTCATCACACGAATCGCGGCATCGTCGAGAACCGCGCCTTCAGCGTGAACATACCATCCGAGAACCTGGTGGTGGAGACGGACTACTGCGGATTGGTCAGCGGCAAGAAGACGGATAAATCCGACCTGTTCGAACTCTTCTATGGGGACACACAGGCCGCGCCCATGATAAAGGCCTGTCCGGTATGCATGGAATGCCTGCTGCAGGACGTGCTCGACTACAAGACTCACAGTGTCTACGTGGGCGAAATACGGCAGGTCCACGCCGATGAATCCGTGCTGACGGACGGGGCCATCGACCCAGGCAAGCTGCGGCCCCTGCTCTTCGACATGGGGCTGAAGAAATACTGGTCCTTGGGACCGACAGTGGGCGACTGCTGGAGCATCGGCAAGCAAATGAAGAAATCCAGGAGAGGAACGTAAGCCATGAGGAAGTCTCTCGGCCCGCGCATCGCGGCCTATCCCACGCCTGTATGGGTCATCGGCAGCTATGACTCCCAAGGCAAGCCCAATGCCATGACCGCGGCCTGGGGTGGCGTTTGCTGCTCCGAACCGCCCTGCATTCAGGTCGCGGTCCGCCCCTCGCGCTACACCCATGCGAACGTGCAGGCCCGCAAGGCCTTCACCATCAGCATTCCGGGCAAGGCTCATGCTGCCGAAGCCGACTACTTCGGCATCTCCTCGGGCTTGAACGTGGACAAGTTCGCGCGCACGGGATTGACCCCGGCGCGTAGCGAGGTCGTGGACGCGCCTTATGTGGGAGAATTCCCGCTGATCCTGGAATGCCGGCTGCTGCAGACCGTGGAGCTTGGCGTGCACTCCATGTTCGTGGGCGAGATCATGGGCACGCTCGCCGACGAGGAGGCCCTAACGGACGGCAAGCTGGATATGTCCAAAGTCTCGCCGCTGCTCTACTCCGTGGACCAGCGCAGCTATTTCGGCGTGGGGCAGGTCGTGGGCAAGGCCTACAACCTTGGCCTCAAGTATCACAAGCAGGATTGATCACAGTCAAAGCGAGGAGAAGACATGAAGGTCGTGGCATTCAACGGCAGCGCGCGCAAGGACGGCAACACCGCCATCCTCATCCGCCGCGTGCTGGCCGAACTGGAGAAGGAAGGCATCGAGACCGAACTCGTGCAGATGGCCGGCATGAAGGTGCGCGGCTGCATCGCCTGCTACAAGTGCTTCGAGAACAAGGATCAGCGTTGCGCCGTGAAAAACGACGACATCAACGCCTGTATCGAGAAGATGGTAGCGGCCGACGGCATCATCCTCGGCTCGCCGACCTACTTCGCCAACGTCTCCACGGAAATCAAGGCGCTCATCGACCGCGCCGGCATGACCAGCATCGCCAATGACAGGATGCTCAAGCGCAAGGTAGGCGCGGGCGTGGTGGCAGTGCGCCGCGCCGGAGCCACGAACGTCTACGACGCCCTGAACCGCTTCTTCGGCATCGAAGGCATGATCGTGCCCGGCTCCATCTACTGGAACATGGGCATCGGCCGCGAGCCCGGACAGGTCGAGGGAGACGAGGAAGGCCTGCGCACCATGGAGGAGCTGGGCCGGAACATGGCCTGGCTGCTCAAGAAGCTGCACGCTTAAGAGAATCGGGAAGGGAGGCCCTTCCCGATTCCTATCTGGACCGCTCCAAGAGCACCTGCGCCAGGAACTGCGCATAGACCCGCCACGACTCGCGGCCGTAGCCGCCGGCCATGACCCAGGCCTGGGGCACACCCTGTCCGACCAGGAAGCGGTACACGAGCAGGTCGCGCTCGCGCATCTGCTCAAGCGTCAGGCGCAAGGGAGCGCTGCTTGGCAGTTCGTCCAACTCGTAGGGGTCCGCACCGCCCACCACCAAGGCCAGATCCGGCCGTCTTCCGGCCGAAAGTCGCTCCAGGAGAAGCAGGCCATGCTCCAGGGCAGGCAGATAGTGCGCTTCGCCGCCCTGGGGAATGGGAATGTCCACGTCGCTGGGGAAGAACTGGTGTTTGAGGTTGCCGGCACCGTCCAGAGGCTGCGTATCCAGGGGCCAACCTTTGGCCATGTGGATGGACAGGCACAATATGCTCTCGTCGCCCAAGGTGATCTCGGCCGTACCGTCGCCCTTGTGCGCGTCCGTGTCGATTACCCACACGAGCCTGGAGCGGTCCTGGCTTTGCAAACGCCGAGCGGCCACGACAACGTCGTTGATCGGGCAGAAGCCCCGACCCAGGGCGCGCATGGCATGATGCATGCCCCCGCCCAGGAAGTGGCAGAAGCCGTGTTCGAGGGCCAACTCGGCGCAGGCCGCCGTGCCAGCCACATGCTCCAGCGCCGTGGCCACCAGTTCGCGCAGGGGGCGCACGGCCTTGGCCGGATCGTAGCGGTTGTAACGGCCCTGCTCGTCCAGCAACTCATAGGTTTCCATGAGGGCTGCCTCGGGCGCATCCGATAGAAAGGCCTGCACATAAGCCGCATCGTGGGCACGCAGCAGGTCCTCGGCGTTTATCTCCGGGAGGGGCCCGGCATAATGCCATCCGGCGGCGCCCGCGCCGAGATCGGGATGTCCACGCAAAGACTGGAATGTCTTTTCGGCCCGATCGTCCCGGACCGGAATCCCGATGCCGTAGTCCGCATAGCGCATGGCGAAACGCGTATGGTGGATGATCATGCGCCCCCCTGGATCGAGCCTACTGCCGCGCCCTTTCACGCTTGCCCCGCACGACCTTGGACAATGCCGCGCAAGCCCCTGGAAGAGCGGTAAAAGCGCAAATTTGCAGGATTGCGTTGTATTTTTTTGCAATCATTATATGCTTTCGTGGAATCCGTTAGGCGGAACCGGCCCTTGTATACCTGTCCCTTGGCGTAATGAAAAGACAAGCCCATCACGGCCAGCCCATGTACCCACCCATCACGCGCATCCTCTGGATCATTTCGCAGATTCTTCTGCTGACGCTCCTGTTGCTTGCAGGCTGCAGCAAGCAGCCTCACGTGGACGAGACTCCCCGGCTGGAGCTTGCCGGCAGTCATGAGGCCTTTCCGCTGGCCTCTTCCCTGACGCCACGCAGCGCAGGCCTGAGCAGTTGGCGGGAACTCGAAGCGCCCTTGCGCCAGAGCCTGGACTATCTTGGGCGCATGCCCCAGCAGGAGGTAGCCGCCAGATCCGGGGAAACGGGCATAACCTGGCAGCAGTTGCGCGCCTCGGCGGCGGAGCTTCTGGCCCTCCTGCCCCTCTTGGACTACTCCCCCGCGCTGCTTGCCGAGCGCTTCGAATGGCTGGCCGTGCGTCCCCGCACGCTGCTCACGGGCTACTACGAGCCCTGGATGGAAGTTTCGACCGAGCAGAGCGAGGAATATCCCTATCCCCTTTACGGCAAGCCCGAGAGTCTCAAGACCGTGGACCTGGGCATCTTCAATGAAAAGTTCAAGGGCGAGCGCATCACCTACCGCGTGGAAAACGGAGAGGTGAGGCCCTACTACGCACGCAAGGAAATCGATTTCGATGGCGTGCTCCAGAGCCAGGGCGCGGCCGTGGCCTGGGCCAAGGACCTGGTGGATATCTTCGTGCTCCAGATACAGGGCTCCGGCAGGCTCGTATACCCCGACGGGACGGTGCGCCACATCCTTTATGCCGGCCAGAACGGCCACAAGTACGTCTCCCTGGGCAAGGTGCTCATCGAACGCGGCTACTTGCAGAGAGAGGGCATGAGCATGCAGCGCATCCGCGAGTTCCTCAAGGAGAACAGGGAGCTCATGCCCGAACTCCTGTCCTCCAACCCGAGCTACGTCTTCTTCAAGATTGACGACAGCGGCCCATACGGGGCCATGGGCAAGATCATCACGCCCATGGCCAGCGTGGCCGTGGATCGCAAGCTCGTGCCGCTGGGAGCCGTCCTGTTCATGGACACCACATTGCCGCAACCCGACGGCTCCCAGTCGCGCTTCCAGTCCCTTGTGCTGGCCCAGGATACGGGCGGAGCCATAAAAGGCACACGTTGCGACCTGTTCTGCGGCTCCGGCGAGGAAGCCGAATACCTGGCGGGCCATCTCCAGAACGATGCCCGCATGTACGTGCTGGTAAGCAAAGCAGCGTTGCGCTCCTGGGAATACCGTGCAGCCGTTTCCCGTTAGCACGTTCTCTCCTTCACAACCGCTTGCGGGCACGGGACAAGTCTGCTAGCACTCGGACCGAACCGAACACTGCTGCAGGCTCATGCTTTCTCCAGATCGGGCAGATCGGGAAATTGCTGTGCACGTGCATGCCGGCGGAGTGTTCCATCGACACCGATGCGGAGGATTGCGCCATGAGGAAACTGCTCACGCTCGCCTGCTCGCTTGCCGCCCTGCTTCTGGTCGCTTGTGGCGAGGCGCCCCAGGAAAAGAAGACCGAAGAGGCCGCTCCGGCTAAAACCGAAGCCAAGACCTACATCAACGGCATCGACGCCAACTTCCCGCCCTTCGCCTTCGTGGACGAGAGTGGCAAGCCCAGCGGCTTCGACGTTGATTCCGCCAACTGGATCGCCGAAAAGATGGGCTTCAAGGTCACCCACCAGCCCATCGACTGGGACGGCATCATCCCGGCCCTGCTCACCAAAAAAATCGACTTCATCGCCTCGGGCATGTCCATCACCGAGGAGCGCGCCCAGAAGGTCAACTTCAGCATGCCTTACTGGATCATCAAGCAGGTCTTCGTGGCCAAGGCCGATTCGGGCCTGACCGTGGACGACGTGCTCAAGGGCAAAAAGACCCTGGGCGTGCAGCGCGGCACCTCCGAGGCCGAATGGCTCAAGGAGAAGGCCGCCGCCGAAGGCTGGAATTTCGAGCTGCGCTACTATGACTCCGCGCCCCTGGCCGTGGAGGACGTGGTCAACGGCCGCATTGCAGCAGCAGCCATGGACGACGCCCCGGCCCACGATGCAGCAGCCAAGAAGCCAGTCACGATCCTGGGCACCTTCGGCATGAAGGAAGAGGACTTCGGCTACGCCACCCGCAAGGAAGACACCGAGCTGCTGGAAAAGCTCAACGAGGGCCTCAAGCTGCTCATGGCCGATCCTTACTGGGAGGAACTGCAGGTCAAGTACGGCCTGAAGTAGCCTTTCCGGTCGCAGTGCAAGCCGCCCGGAAGGTGCTCTAGCGCCTTCCGGGTTTTTCATCCGCACGGCCGGCAACCGGCCGAAACAAGAGTGACAATGCCCGACAGCATAAGCGCCATCATTCAGGCCCTGCCCTATCTGCTTGAAGGTTCCCTGACCACGGCCGGCATCGTTATCGGCGCCATGATCCTTGGCTTGGCCTTCGGCGTGCCTCTGGCCGTGGCCCAAGCCTACGGAGGTCCGGTGACGCGCGGCATAGCCGGCATTTACGTCTGGTTTTTCCGCGGCGTGCCCATCCTCGTGCTGCTCTTCCTGTTCTATTTCGGCCTGTTTAACCTCATCGGCCTCAACCTGAGCGCATTCACCTCGGCCACCATAGTCCTGGGCCTTACCAGCGCGGCCTACCAGTCGCAGATATTTCGCGGCGCCATCCAATCCCTGCCCCACGGCCAGCTCAAGGCGGCCAAAGCCCTGGGCATGAGCGATTTCAAGGCCATCACCAGCATCATCCTGCCCCAAGCCCTGCGCCTGTCCATTCCCGGCTGGTCCAACGAGTACTCCATCATCCTGAAGGACTCGGCCGTGGCGTTCGTGCTGGGGACGGCCGAAATCATGGCCCGCACGCATTTCGTGGCCTCACGCACCTACGAGCACCTGCCGCTGTACATGACCGCCGCGGTGCTCTACTTCATCCTGACCTGGCTCGGCGTGCGCGCCCTGCTCCTCCTGGAGCGCAAGGTGCGCATACCGGGCTACGCCGTGCACCAAGGATAGCCAATGCCGGATATGAACCAGCCAGTGCTGCGCATCGAGGGCATCAGCAAGAGCCTCGGAGGCAAGCAGATCCTCGATTTAGTCTCCCTGACGCTCCACAAGGGCGAACTCAAGGTGCTCATAGGGCCCTCGGGCGGAGGCAAGAGCACACTTCTGCAATGCATCAACCTGCTCATCCAACCCGACCATGGCCGCGTCTGGCTCGACGGCGGCGAGGTGCACGTCTCGCGCAAGCGGGACCTGTACGCCTTCCGCCAGCAGGTGGGCATGATATTCCAGGATTTCAACCTGTTCGATCACCTGCGCGCGGCCGACAACGTGGCCATCGCCCTGCGCAAGGTGCGCGGCTGGAGTCGCCGCCAGGCCACCGATCGGGCCATGGCCGAACTGGAACGCGTGGGTCTGGCCGACAAGGCCGGTCTGTACCCCGCCGAGCTCTCGGGCGGTCAGAAGCAGCGCGTATCCATCGCCCGCGCCCTGGCCATGGACCCCAAGGTGCTGCTGCTGGACGAACCGACCTCGGCCCTGGACCCTGAACTGGTGGGCGAAGTGCTTGAAGTCATCCGCAAGCTGGCTGCAGGCGGCATGACCATGCTCATGGCCACGCACCAGATGAGCTTCGCCCGCGCCCTTGCCAAGGAGATCCTGTTCATGGAGGGCGGACGCCTCATCGAGCAGGGCTCGCCGGCGATGCTGCTCGCTCCCGGCGCGGGCACACGCACGCAATCATTCTGCACGCGGCTCTGGGACGTCAGCGAACGCGAGCATTCCACCGCCTCCATCGGGGCGGACGGTCCGGCGGAGGCCTGCTAGATGGAATTCGCGCCGTTCCTGACCGAGCAGATAATCCCGGCCTTCAATCGCGGGCTGGTCAACAGCATGCTGCTCATCGTGCCGTCCGCCGCCATTGGTGTGGTCCTGGGCATACTCGCCGGCACGGCGCGGGCCTTCGGCGGGCCGGTGCTCAGCCGGCTGGCGACCTGGTATGCAGCACTGTTCCGGGGCACGCCGCTGGTGGTCCAGCTGTTCATCTGGTATTTCGGCCTGCCCAACCTGGGCATCTATTTCTCGGCCTACTGGGCCTCGGTCGTCGGTTTCGGTTTGTGCAGCGGAGCCTACCATTCGGAGTACATCCGCGGCGGACTGCTCTCCATCCGCCGGGGTCAGCTTCTGGCCGCGCAGTCCCTGGGCTTCTCCACCGCGGCGACCCTGCGTTCGATCATCATTCCCCAGGCCTTCCGCCGCGCCCTGCCCGGCTGCGGCAACGAGATCATCTATCTCATCAAGTACTCGTCCCTGGCCTACATCATTACCTTCATCGAGCTGACCGGCGAAGCCAAGATCCTGGCCACGCGCTATTTCGAATTCACCGAAGTATTCCTCGTGGTCGGCGCCTACTACCTGGCCTTGGTCAGCCTGGCCACCTGGGGACTGCGCACGCTGGAGCGCCGTCTGCACATTCCCGGCTTCGGCCGCACTTAAACGCTTCCGCACACCGTGACCCTTATGAACTATTCACCCATCACCGAAGCGATCCGCGCGCGCATTTGCGCCGAAATCGGCAGCGAATGCGCGCTGCACGCTCCCGATGACCTGGCGCCCTACGGGCGCGACGCATCCGAACTCTGCCATACGCCCGAACTGGTCGTCCTGCCCACGACGACGGAACAGGTCAGCCGACTCCTGCGGCTGGCCAACGAGCTGCGTTTTCCGGTCACGCCGCGCGGAGCCGGCACGGGCCTGTCAGGCGGCTGCCTGACGCCGTTCGGCGGCGTGGTGCTGTCCCTCGAGCGCATGGACCGCATCCTGACCATCGACACGCACAACCTCGTGGCCGAGGTCGAGCCGGGCGTCATCACCCAGAACCTGCGCGAAGCGGCCCAGGCAAAAGGACTGTTCTATCCGCCCGACCCGGCAGGCATGGACAAGTCCACCATCGGCGGCAACGCGGCCACCAATGCCGGAGGTCCGGCCTGCCTCAAGTACGGCGTAACGCGCGACTACGTGCTGGGCATCAAGGCAGTGCTGCCTTCAGGCGATGTCATCCGCGCAGGCACGCGCACGCGCAAGGGCGTGGTGGGCTACGATCTGGCGAGGCTCATCGTGGGTTCCGAGGGCACCCTGGGCGTCATCACCGGCCTGATCCTCAAGCTCATTCCGCACCCCAAGGCCGTGGCCGGCATGGCCGCCGTGTTCCCGTCCATGTCCATGGCCATGCGCGCCGTGAGCGAGATCATGCGCCGCGGCTTCCTGCCTTCGGCCCTGGAGTTCATGGACCACAAGTGCATCGGGCTGGTGCGCGACCTGCTGCCCTTCCCCGCTCCCCAAGGCCAGGCCGCCATGCTGGTCATCGAATCCGACGGCGCGGCCGGACAGGTCGAGGCCGAAGTCAAGGCCATGGCCGACGTGTGCTCGGAACTGGGCGCGACCGGCATCCTGCGCGCCAGGGACCAAGCCGAGGCAGGCCGGGTCTGGGCCGCGCGGCGTGCCGTATCGTTGCGCATTCACGATTCCGCGCCGCTGTACATGTCCGAGGACATCGTCGTGCCCCTCGGCAGCATCGCCGAACTTGCCGCCGAACTACCCGGCTTCGAGGAACGCTTCGGCCTGACGGTCTACGCCTTCGGCCATGCCGGCGACGGCAACATGCACCTGAACATCACGGCTCCGGACAAGAGCCACAAGCCCCGCGCCATGGATGGAGCCCGCGCCATCCTGGCCCGCGTGCTGGAGCTGGGCGGCACCATCTCGGGCGAGCACGGCATCGGCGAGGCCAAGATGCCCTTCGTGCCCATGGAGATCGTCCCCGCTTCCATGCGCCTGCAGAAAGGCATCAAGCGGCTGTTCGACCCGAACCTCATCCTCAATCCGGGCAAGCTTTTCGAGGACATATGAGCAGACACATGGCAGGACAGGCACGCAATACCCGCGGAAGCCGTCGCGTGAATCTGGTGGAGCCCTCGGCCACCAAGCTCATGCCCATCATCGCCGCCCGCGTCGGCGGCTGCGTGTCGCTGGGCCAGGGCGTGCCCTCCTTCGCCACGCCGCCGCATGTCGTCGAAGCCGTGAGCCGCACGCTGCGCGAGGACCCGGCCAGCGGCAAGTACTCCCTGCAGCCGGGCGTGCCGGCCTTGCGCAAGGCCATTGCCGAAGGCTTGGCCCGCGACAAGGAGCTGCGCTATTCCCCGGACTCCGAAATCGCCGTGACCGTCGGAGCCATGGAAGCCCTGCTCTGTGCCATTCTGGCCTTTGTCGATCGCGGCGACGAGGTCATTCTGCCTGCGCCCTGCTACGCCTCGCACATCGAGCAGGTGCAGCTGGCCGAGGGCGTGCCTGTCTTCGCGCCCCTGCACCGGGCCGACTGGAGCCTGGACGCCGAGGCCGTGCGGCGGGCCATCACCCCGCGCACCAGGGCCATCGTGCTCTGCTCGCCGGGGAACCCCACGGGCGCGGTCTTCGACGAGGCGGGCATGGCCGCGGTATGCGAGCTGGCCCTGGCCCACGACCTGCTCGTGATCTCGGACGAGACATACGATTACGTGACCTACGGCCGGTCGATGCCCACAAGTCCGGCCACATATCCGGGCATGCGCGAGCGCTGCGTGGTCATCAACTCCTTCTCCAAGAAGTACGCCCTGACAGGCTGGCGCGTGGGCTACATGGCCGCCGCCGAGCCTCTTATGGCCGACCTGCTCAAGATCCACGACGCCTCGGCCATCTGCGCGCCAACCCCCGCACAGCACGCGGCCCTGGCCGCGCTGTCCGGCCCGCAGGACATCGTGGACGAGATGCGCCAGGCCCTCGAACGCCGCCGCGACCTGTGCTGCAGGCGCTTGGACGAACTGCGCGATCACTTCGGCTACGTCGCTCCTGGAGGGGCCTTCTACATCATGGCCCGCTACGAATTCACCGATGCGCCGTCCATGGAAATCGCCACACGGCTCATCGAGGAGGCACGCGTCGTCACTATACCCGGCGGCTCATTCGGGCCGGGCGGGGAAGGCCATCTGCGTTTGTCCTTCGGCGGTGAAGAGAGCGAGATCGAGGAAGCTTTCGCGCGCCTCGGTCACTGGGTGAAGACAAGAACGTAAATCCGTTCAGGCAAGGGCACCGCAGACATGCTGGCGGCGTCCATGTCCAGATTGCACGGCCTGTCAGGTGAAAAGCCGACCGGCCTTTTCTTTGATAAGGTGGGCACATCCGGTTCAAGCCGGCTCATGCCGCGCGCACACCACCCAGATTTATGGGGGAATAAGTCACTGCGGCGCGTTCGGCCACCAGTTCATCGAGGCTGAGCCGCGCCAAGGCCGCCAGGGCTTGGGCCAGCGTCCAGGCCCAGGCGCTGTAGCCTGCGGGGCTCGGATGAAAACCGTCATCGGCTAGATGCTCCGCGCGCGGCAAAGGCGTGTAGCAGTGGCACAGACTCGGCAGACGTGAGGCCAGCCTGCGCGCCTCGCGGTCAAAGCTCCTCGCCCGCCGGCCAAGGCAACTCCGCAAGGGCTGCGGCAAAGCCGTGAAGCGCTCCACCGGGGGCACTCCGGCCAGGAGCACCGGGATATCGCCGTTACGCTCGCGCAGCGCCAGTACGAGCGAAGCGAGATCCCGAGCCCACTTGTCGGGCGCACGAAGCGCAAGCACATCGCTGACGCCCAGGGCCACCAGAGCCAGGTCGGCCTCCTGGCGCTCCATGGCACGCACGCGAGCCAGCAGGCTCCTGGCAGTGCCGCCGCTCACCCCCACGGCCTTCCAGCACACGGCCCTGCCCGTGATATCCCTCAACCAGCGGGCGCACTGGCAAGTCAGGGCCTGATCATTCGTGGCCGCGCCCGCACCCGCCACGGTCGATTCGCCAATCGCCAGCAGACGCAACGCGGGATACCGCCCGGAAATTTCGCCTTCAGCCGGACCGGCGGCCGCAGTCAGGCGCGGAGTTTTCAGTCTTGCGTACAGGGCTTGCGCGGCAAGCACGGGCAGGAGCAAGGCAGGCCATCCGGCATGCGTTCCACTCCCCACCCCATCCGTATCCTTCGAACGGAAAAGCGTCTTGGCATTCATAGAGCCTCCTGGCGCGAATATCCAACCCTCCCACTTTAGCAGAAACGCGAAAAAGCGAACAATGCTTTTCCTCGGCATGCGCTTGAAATCATAGGGAGCGGAAGGCGGCGAGCAAGACAAGCAAGAGACTAGGCAGGCTTGACTGCATGGCTCCCCGCCGTGGAGCGTTCACTGGAAATCCAACAACGATTTGCTTCCTGCCGACCGAGGAAACTCAAAACATATGGAGCCGGGAAAGTATGATCTTTCCCGGCTCCATGCATGTGCGGCCCGGCGAATTCCGGCGCCCGAAGATTGGAGATTATTACTTGTAGTAGATCTTGAGGGCGTTGGTGTGCCGCTCGCCCTGGCCCGGCGTGGGCTGGCCAGAGGTGAGCACAACGTTGTCGCCCGGCGAGAAGGCGGGATTGTCCTGGACGAAGCGCTCCACGCGCGCCATGTGCCGTTCGATGGTCGTGTCGGCCTTGCGGGGGTTCACACCCCAGAAGAAGTTCATGTAGCGCATGACGCGCTCGTCGGGCGTGAGGCAGTAGATGGGCGTGGCCGGCCGTCGGCTGGACAGGAAACGCATGGTGCTTCCGCTGTCCGAGTGGCTGATGATGGCCTTGCTCTCGGCGTTCTCGGCCAACAAAGCCGCGGCATAGGCCAGGTACTTGACCGGGTTCTTTTCCTTTTTGGGCATGTAGGGCCCTTGTATGCGCTCCAGGAAGTACTTCTCGGCGCTCATGGATATCTCGTTGATGAAGCGCACCACGCGCTCGGGATACTTGCCCACGGCCGTCTCCTCCGAGAGCATGACGCAGTCCGCGCCGTCCATGATGGCGTTGGCCACGTCCGTGGCCTCGGCCCGCGTGGGCACGGGATTCTGGACCATGGACAGGAGCATCTGCGTGGCCACTATGCTGGCCTTGTGGGCATGGCGGCAGGCGCGCAGCACGCGCTTCTGGATGACCGGCAGCTCGGCCATGGAGCACTCCAGGCCCAGGTCGCCGCGAGCGACCATGACCGCATCCGTGAGTTCCAGGATAGGCTCCAGGCGATCCAGGGCGTTCTTGCGCTCCAGCTTGGCTATGACTGGAATCCAGGTGCCGTGCTTGCGGATCTCTTCCTTGATGTCGATGACATCCTGCTCGTGCTGCACGAAGGACAGGGCCACGGCGTCCAGCCCGATCTCCAGGCCCTCGTGAAGATCCTTGCGGTCCTTGGCGGTCATGGCCGGCATCGGATGGAACTTGCCGGGAAAGGCGATGCCTTTGTGCGAGGTCAGGATGCCGTCGTTCAGGGCCTCCATGACATAGAGCTTGTTGTGCACCGCGGTCTGGGTGATGGTGAACTGGAGCATGCCGTCCGAAAGGGATACGGGCATGCCGGACTCCAGGCCGACCAGCAACTCCGGGATATCCAGGCTGATGAACGCGCAGCCGTCGGATTTGCCTTCCATCTCCGGCAGGCCCAGGTAAACCATGCACCCGCGCTCAATGGTCAGAGGTGATCCCTGCACATCGCCGATACGAACCTTGGGGCCGCACAAGTCGCCCAGGGCAGTGAGCGGGATGCCCAACTCACTCTCCAGCCGGCGCACGTTACGCACGATGGGCTCGAAAAAGGCCGCGTCGGAGTGGGAAAAATTCAGGCGGAAGACCCTTACGCCGTTCTGGGCAAGGACCTTCATGACCTCATAATCCATGGAGGCCGGCCCCAGGGTGGCGATGATTTTTGTGCGCATGGTCTGACGTCCTTGTTGCGGGTTAGCTTTCCAGTCTGCTCCATGCTCTAGCACAAGCCCAGGCGCTGCCCAAGCCCCGGCGCGCGTCTCGTGACAGGCGGGCTTGCGGCCGGATGCGCCCCGGAGACCGACTTAACTCCCGAGAAGATAGAGATAGTCTGCGTCCTTCGAGGTGATCCGGCCGGCCTCGAAGCTCGATCCGGCCGGCAGCACGCTCAGGCTGGACAGTCCGGGGTGAAGCTTGCGCAGCTGCGCCGGAACGGCCGGCTTCCATGCGTGTACCGATCCCGTCAGCACCACCAGGGTCCGCTCTGGATCGCTGGCATGGTACTTTCCGGCGTAATAGGCCATGGCCGTATCCCAAACGAGCTGGGCTTCGCAAAACCTGCCGAACTCGCCCTCTCCGGTGTGCTCGCCCAGAACCCGGCGCAAGAAGGCCTCGTAGGCCGGATCGACGATGCACACCACGGGCGGAAGTTCCTTGAGCTGCTCGGGGCTCAACGATGAAAACCCCTGTCTGGCAACCTGACGGGTGATCTCACGCGGCACGTTGAGCCCGATCATGGGTATCCGCTCCCGGCGGCAGTATTCAAAAATGGAGCGGTAGAGTGGCCAGCTCGCATCCCAATTGCGGGCGAAGGCCTCGGCCATCCCGCTCTCGGAGAGGCTGCCCGCCAGCCAGTCGTCCAGCACCTTCTGCTCGCGGTGTTGGAACATCTCCAGCCCCACGGCCACGGGATAGCCGGACAGGCGCAGGCTTTTTATTATCCGCAGTTGGACCGTGTGATGCCCGGGATCGTCGTGCGATTCGCCCACCAGCACCACATTGGCCTCGGCCAGCTGGTGCGCGGCCTTGGACAAGGGCACGCTGCTGGCACGCAACACATCCCACAGGATCAGCTCAAGGGCTTCCGATTTCCCGGACGGCCCCTGGGCGCCGACGGTGGCGGGGATTTGCAGGACCAGCGTCAGCACAAGCACGGCAAGGCATTTCAGGCAAGGCATCACTCCTCCTCGAAGTCCACGGACAACGGCGAGTCTTGAGGCTCCCAAACACCTTTGACCGTGTTAACACCCTTCTCGAAGCCGAGATAGCTGTACTTGCCATAATGCGTGATCTTCCGTGCGGCCTCCTCGGCGGCTTGCAGGTCCATCGACGGCCGCGGGACGAAGAAAGCCACAACCCGGCCAGACCGTTCGGGATCGGAATACGCCAGGAACTGCGCGTCGCTCCTGGCCAAAGCCAAAGTCTCCTGCTGGGACAGCTGCTCCAACACCTGCCAGTTGTTCCGCTGAACCGAAGCCACGGCCTCCCGGCCCCTATCCGTGGCGGGAAAACCCAGGAAAAGCACGTCGCGGCGGGCAAGGGCCGCCGCGTTGACATCCTTCTCGCGCAGGATTTCGACCCCGCCTTGCCCCAGGCTTTCGAGAAGCAGGCGGAACAGCGGCAGGTAGGCCTCGTCCATGGAGCCGCCGAGCACCGCCGCCAATATCTTGGACGATTTGAGGCTGTTGACCGTGACCGGGACTTCCTCGGGCGCAAGCAGCCGGAAGACGTGAGCCTCGGGGTCCACGTCCAGCCCCACGGGCTGGGCGAGCACGGAGAAGTTGAACACAGCCCGCGGCCCGCTCAGGCGCACCATCTGATTCTCGCCAAAGGCCGTGGTTTGCAGCCGCACGGGCACATGCAGGTCATAGTACGGCTCGGACTGCAACAGCTCGCCCCGCACGATCCAGTGCCGGCCCATGCGGTCGAGGCTGACCTTGCCCAGACGCAGCCGGGGCGCGCCGGCCCGGCCAAGCCACTGGTTGAAGAAGACCCTGGCCTCGGCCGCCTCCCAACCTTGCGCCACAAAGGCGTCACGGAAATGCTCCCAGGTGGTGGGCTTGAACAGCCGCTTGGCGTAGACGTCGCGCAGGGCCTGCCAGAAGGCCTGATCCTCCACCCTGCGTCGGGCCATATGGAAAAGGAACATGGCCTTGCCGTAGCCCACTGCGCGCGAGGCCGGACTGATGCGCGAGCTGAACTTGCGCAGGGGGAAGTCCTCCCGTTCCGCCGCCAGCAAGGCATAGTCGCGCAGGATCTGACGGCGGTACTCGGTGGCCTCCTCGCTGGAGATCTGCTCCTTGGCCAGGTAGTCGGCCACATAGGTGGCGAGCCCTTCGCTCCAGTTGCCGCCCGCCGGGTCCACGAGCACGCCGTTGCCCCACCAGCAATGGGCCACTTCGTGACGCAGGCTGGTGTCGGGAATGAACGGCAGCCGGAGCACCTGCGAACCGAGCAGCGTATAGGACGGAAAACCGTAGCCCGTGGGGAAGAAGTTCTCCACTATGGCGAATTTCGGAAAAGCGTAGGCGCCGTGCAGCCGGGAGAAGAACTGCAGATGCCGCGCGGCGGCATCCAGGTATATCGGCGAGAACTGCACGCTGTCTGGATAAAAATAGGTATATATGGGCACTTGGCCGGCTTGGCGCATTCCCCGCAAGAACGGACCGGCGAAAAGCCCGAGTTCCTCCGAGGTGGAGGCGCAGATCCATTTGGATACGCTTTCGCCGTCAGGGTCGCCATGGCCGATGAGCGTGCCCGAGGTCACTGCGTAGATGCCGCGCGGAGCGCGCACCGTGACGATGAAACTGCGCTCCTTGGCCTCCAGGCGCGGATACCAGCCGCTGCCGGCTAGGAAAAAGGCTCCTTCCGATGTTATGGTAGCGCCGACGCCATAGCCTGGGTTGTCGAATACGTGGGGATTCTCGGGCCAGGGATCGTCAAACCGCCCTGCGTACTCCACGTCGAGACGCACGTCACCGGTGCGCACTCCCGCCGGAAGGGCCACGCGCAGCACGCCGTCCTCATTCCTGTAGGCTGCCGGCCTGCCGCCCAGATCCAGCCGGGTCACACCGACTCTGGAGCCAATATGCAGGATGATCTCTTCCGCATCGTGGATCTGGGCAGTTACGACATCCCTGCCTCGCAGAACCTTGGCAGCAAGGTCCAGGCGCACATCGATCTCGTGACGTACGCTGAGCACGGTGGCCATTGCGGGACCAGGGCGACCCAACAAGACCGCCGCAACGAGAAGAAAGGAAAGGATTATCCGGCTCGAAATGAATTCTGTGCGCATGACTTGCTGCTTATCGCATTTCATTTCGCGAGCCAACAGCCTGAGTCAAGGGCGTAGCGTCAATCAGTATCACGATGATGATTATCAAAACCGCGAAACCTGAACACTCCGCCCCTCTATCGGATTAATCGCCGAGAGCCTACCGGCCTCGGCCGGGCTCTCGCCCGGCCTCCGGGATAGGCCTCAAACAAGACCTATTCGTCTTCCCAATGTATGCAGCTCGCCGGGCAGATATCGATGGCTTCCTGTATGACCTCTTCCGGGGCTCCGTCGGGATTGACCACCGAGGCCTTGCCGCTGGACTCATCAAAACTGAACACGGCCGGCGCAATCTCCACGCATGATTCGCAACCGATGCACTCATCCATATCCACATAAACGACGCGGGCCATATGCACCTCCTGACATATTTTGCCGCCTGAAACGAGCGGTCGCTTGCAACATAGCACGTTTTGCATACTGGGCAAGCACGGCCCGTGCCGCCTGCACTTCCGGGCCAACAGCTCTCATCCTGACGCGGATTGCCAGCTCCCCCTGATTCTGTCATGTAGGATAGCTTATGGTTCATTGCGGACGGGAGGACATGACAATTATCTGCAACAAAAACCCGCGGCAGCGGAAGCCGCTTCCTGTCTTTCTGGCTTTTGCCTCGACCACGGGTCTGCTCATGGCCCTCGTCCTGGCCGGCTGCGCCAAGGATTTGGCCCAGGACCTAGGTCTCGCGCGTTCCGAGGGACCCAAGGGTATCGACTATGAAGTGAGTATCGCCGGCGCGCTGGACGGGGACATGAAAGATCTTCTGCTCGAGGTTTCGACCCTGGCCGGGGACGACCCTCCGGCCCTGGTCACTCCAGGCCTTGTCCGTCGGCGCGCCGAGGAGGATATCCCCAACCTGCTCAAGGCCTTGCATTCCCGCGGCTACTATAAGGCGGAAATACGAGTGGAAGTCCAGGAGGGGAAACCACCGCTCGACGTGCAGTATACCGTCACTCCCGGGCCTCGCTTCACCCTTGCCCAGGCGCGCATACTCGTCGATGCCGGTTCTGAGTACCAGGCAGGAGTGCCTTCGCCGCAGGAGCTCGGCATGGACATCGGCCAGGGCTTCCGGAGCGAATGGGTGCCCGAGGCCCAGAGGCGCATCCGGCAGGCCTTGGCCAGCCAGGGGTATCCCTTTGCCGAAACGGCCTACGAGGCCGTGGCCGATTTCGCTTCGGACACCATGCACATCACCTTCACGGCCAGGCCCGGACAGTTCGCCCGCTTCGGAGATACGGACATCGCCTTGCCCGAAGGCATCGACCTCTCGCCCGAGTTCGTCCGCAGCAAACTGTCCTGGAAGCCCGGCGACACATTCGATGCGCAGGCCCTGGCCGAAGCCAGGAACCGCCTGCTGGGCACAGGTCTGTTCTCTTTCGCCCAATTCACCTACCCCGAGCAGGTCGACGAGGATGACGCGCTTCCCCTTCGCCTGGAGCTGCGCGAGCGTCCGCCGAGGACCGTGCGGGCCGGCGTGACCTACTCCACGGACCTGGGGCCCGGCGTGGAGCTGGGCTGGGAGCACCGCAACCTGCTGGGCGAGGGCGAGAGCCTGTCCGTCGGGCTGGAAGCCAACTTCGTCAACCGGATTCTGGAATCGACCTACCGCGAGCCCTTTTTCCTGTTCAGGGAGAACCAGAGCCTGATCCTCACGGCCCGGGCCGCGGACGAGCAACCAGAGGCTTATCGCAGCCAGAGCCTTGACCTCTCGGGCGTGGTCGAGCGATACATATTCCGGCGCACACGCATTGCCGGCGGTCTCGGCCTCACCCTGCTCAATGTGGACGATCCCATCAGCGAACAGGACAACTACGCCCTGTTCTACCTGCCGCTGCTCATCGCACGCGACTCGCGCGACAATATCCTGGACCCTGGCCGGGGCTCGCTCTTGAGCGCGGACGGTGCCCCATATTACGAACTTTTCGGCGAGAGCAACACGTTCTTCAAGTACACCACCAACGCCCAGTTCTACTGGTCTCTCATGGACGAAAAACGGCTGGTTCTGGCAACCCGGGCTCGTTTCGGCCAGATACCCGGCCAGGAGCTGTCGACCGTGCCGGCGACCATCCGGTTCTACGCGGGCGGCGGCGGTTCGGTTCGCGGCTACGAATACAAGACCTTGAGCGCCATTGTTGATGGAGATCCGGCGGGTGGCCGCTCCCTGCTGGAAACCTCGGCCGAGCTGCGCTGGAGGTTCCTCAATGACTGGGGCTTGGTTGCCTTCCTGGACGGCGGCCGGGCCTATACGGATGTTGTACCCGACTTCGACGAGACATATTTCTGGGGAACGGGCCTTGGCGTGCGCTACTACACGAATTTCGGTCCCATACGCGCCGATCTGGCCTTCCCCCTCAACCGGCGAGAGGAATTCGATTCACACTTCCAATTCTACATCAGCATCGGACAAGCCTTCTGAGCCATGCGCACGGCTGTGCTGAAACGCTTCGCCATCTGGACTGGAGGCCTGCTGCTGGGCCTGGCCTTTCTGCTGGCGCTGGTCCTGGGCGGAGCCATGCTGTGGCTGCGCTCCGAAGCCGGACGTCTCTGGCTGGCGGACAAGGTCGCAGAACTCACGGCGGACTCGGACACGGCCCGAGTGACGGTGCGCGGCCTGGGGCCGAGCCTGCCCTGGCGTATTTCCGTAGACGAACTGCTGGTGGCCGATCGACAAGGCGTCTGGCTGCGCATCGAGAACCTGCTCGTGGTCCTCTCGCCCGCAGAGCTTCTGCGGCAGGCCCTGCACTTCGAGATTATCTCCGCCAACGAACTGGCGTTGCAGCGTATCCCGGAGAGCCCGGAGGAGCAGCCCGAGGACGAGGAGCCGTTCTCCCTTGCCGATCTGCCGGAAATCCGCGTGCGGACATTGGATGTCGCCCGCGTTCTCATCGGCCCCGAGCTGGCCGGCCAGGCCACAGCCTACTCCCTGCACGGCAAACTGGCCACCAGCCATGGGGTTACCACGGCCGCCCTGGAAGCCCGGAACCTGGAGCGGGCTGGAGACGCGCTCGTCCTGGACGGCCGTTTCGACCAGCCCGCCGACACGTTGGCGCTCGCGCTCAACCTGGACGAGGCTGCCGGAGGCCTCCTGGGGAGCCTACTGGACTTGCCGGAACAGACAAGCCTGCGATTGGCCCTGCGCGGTGACGGCCCCCTGGGGGACTGGAGCGGAGCCCTGGATGCATCGGCCGACGAGCTTTTCACGCTGGAGAGCACGCTTACCCTGTCCGCGCAGGAACCCTACCGCATCGACTTGCAGGGCCAACTGCACCTGGCCGAGGGCCTGCTGCCCGTGGAAGCGACGGACATCCTGGGCACCGATGTCGAATTCCGGCTCATTGGCCGCAACGAGGACGGCATCGTCGACTTCAGGGGCAGCAGCTTCCGCGCCCAAGGACTGCGCGCCGAGTTGCAGGGCCGGCTGGACCCGGAAAAGCAAAGCATGGATCTGACGGTCGAAGCCTTCGCGCCGGGACTGGCCAGCCTGGCCCAGAGGCAAGGGCTGCAACTGGAACAGACGGCCCCGATCCGAATACACGCCCACGGACCGCTGGAAACACCGGAAGTCCGCCTGGAAACACAGGTGCAATCCCTGCGGGCCGACGATATCCGGCTCAAGGGCGCAAACATCGTGCTCTCGGCCAGCCTTCCGGAGCAGACATCCGGCTCCGCGGGCCTTGCAGCAAGCCTGGCCCTTTCCGTGGATGACATTGCCCTGCCCGGGGGAGTCGACCTACGTCCCCTGCGTCTGGAGACCGAGGCATTCACGCCCGACTTCGAGCAAATCCGGATCTCCCGCCTCGTAGTGCAGAGCCCAGGCCTGACCCTGCGCGGTTCCGGCCAAGCCCGTATGGACGGCTCGCAGGCAGCGGCCGATCTGGCTCTCACGGTCGAGAACCTGTCACGCTTCGCCAAGATAGCCGACATGCCCCTCAAAGGCAGCGCCCGGCTTGCGACCCAGCTGAATCTCGCCAGGACCGGCGTGCTCACGGCCGCGCTCCGGGGATCAACGGCCAACCTTTCAGGGTTGCCCGAACCTTTGCAGGAAGTGCTCGGTCACGGCCCCGGCCTGGAGGCCACCTTGACCTACGGCGGCCAGGAGATCGGCCTGAAGGCGCTCCGCGTGACGGGCAAGGAGCTGCGTCTGGAGGCGCACGGCGGCACGGACCTGCAGGACGAGACCTTCGCCCTGGACCTCTCGGCCCGCGTGCCGGAGCTGTCCGGCGCTGCCAAGGCCGCCGGGCTGGAAGCCCAGGGCAGCCTCGCCGCCAGCGGACGGCTCAAGGGCCGCTTTTCGCAGTTCGAGGCGGCGCTCGACGTGAGTTCGCAGCAACTCGTGCTGCAAGGCCAAACAATCTCCAACCTGCGCCTGCGCGCAGATGCCGGCGGATTGCCAGACCTGGCGCAAATGCGTCTGACCCTGGGCGCGGACACGCCCCTGGGACGCACGGATGCCGCTACTCAGGCGTCATACGATTCGAGCCAGAACCTGATCCGGCTGCGGGATACCCGCGTCACCTTGCCCGGGTTGGCCGTGACAAACCCTGAACTGGTCATGCGCACGGACTCCGGCCTGATTCACGGCAGCGTGCGGGGCGACCTGGAATCCCTGAGCTTCGTCTCCGCCCTGCTGGACACGCCCATGGACGCCAAGGGAGCCTTCTCGCTGCGCCTCGACGTCAAGCAGGGGAAGCAGGCCGCCACCTTGCAGGGAGACTTCGCCCCGCTCAGTGTGAGTGAGGTCCGGGCCCAAATGATGAACATCCAGGCCCATATGGACGACCTGTTCGGCACGCCTCGGGGCCGGGCCAATATCGACATTCGTCAGATCGAGCAGGACGAGATGCGTGTGGATTCAGTCAGACTTACGGCGCAAGGCGACCTGAACCGCCTCGTTTTCTCGGCCAGGACGCAAGGCGAATTCGTGCATCCCTTTGCGGCCAACCTGCAAGGCTTGTTCGAGCAGCTTCCCGACGGCTGGAGCGCAACCCTCCAAACGCTGCGCGCCAGCGTGGCCGAAACGCCTATCGTCCTGCAGGCTCCGGCGCGCGTCTCCAGCCGCGGCCAGGGCAAGGAACAAAGCTACACGCTGAGCAATCTCAGCCTGGGAGTGGACGAGGCCGCCATTTCGGCCCAAGGCTTTTTCGGCGCTGACCGGGTAAGCGGAACGCTGCGCATCGATTCCTTCCCGGCGAAGCTGTTGCCTTTCGTGGTGCCCAAGCCCGCCTCAGGCAGGCTCAAGGCCGAGGTGAACCTGGAAGGCACTCCCGCGGACCCGCGCCTGAACCTGGACCTGCGCGTGCGCGACGTGCGCTTCGCGGGATTGGAGCAGGTCGCGGCGACCGGACTGAACGCCCAGGCCTCCTATGCCCAGGGCAAGTTGCAGGCCCAGGCCCGCCTGCTGGGCGGCAAAGAAATGTCAGGCAACATCAGCGCGGCCTTGCCGGTACGCCTGTCCCTGCAACCCTTTGCTTTCGAAACGCCCGAGGATGGGGCGCTCACGGGCTCCGTGGACGCCAGGCTGGATCTTGCCCTGTTGCCAGCCCTGCTCCAATGGGACGACCAACTCCTGTCGGGCACGGCCACAGCCAACATGAATCTGTCCGGAACGCTGGACGAACCGAGGCTCGACGGCACGTTGCGCGTGCCGGACGGACGCTACCAGAACCTGACCAGCGGCACGGTGTTGAATCAGGTGCGGCTTGTGGCCAGGACCTCCGGTCAGACCGTCACGCTGGAGCAGTTCACCGCCACGGATGGCGGCGCAGGGCACATCCAGGTCAACGGATCGGCCGATCTTTCGGAGCAGGTCCGCTACGAGCTGAAGGCCGAGCTGCGTCAGGCGACCCTGGTGCGCATGCGTGAGGTGACCAGCACAGCCAGCGGCGAGGTCTCCCTGCGCGGCAACCTGGACGAGACGACCCTTGGCGGCCGGTTGACGCTGGAGCGCACCAGCGTGAGCGTGCCGGAGAGCCTGCCTCCCGATATCGTGGAGATAGAAGTAAAGCGCATCAACGTGCCCGAAAAGCTGCAAGAGCGGCTGGAAGCCAATGGTCCCAAGGGCGCGGGTGACGGCGCCATGGTCATGAATCTGAACATGGCCATCGCCATCCCGAACCAATTCTACGTGCGCGGCCGCGGACTGGACGCCGAGTTCAGCGGCAACTTGCAGGTAGGCGGGACCACGGAGAGTCCAAAGCTGCTCGGATCGCTGAATCTGGTGCGCGGTCGCTTCACTATTCTAAGTGCGACCCTGACCCTGCGCGAAGGCGTGATCACCTTCACGGGCGTTGCCCCGCCCGACCCGCAGCTCAACGTGCTGGCCACCTCCACGGCCAACGACATCGAAGCCAGGGTGCGCCTGACCGGCTCGGCGGACAACCTTCAGCTCGCCTTTTCCTCCGACCCGCCGTTGCCCGAGGACGAAGTGCTCTCCAGGCTGCTCTTCGGCAGTGCCGTGGGCAACCTCACTCCCTTACAGGCCATTCAGCTGGCTCAGGCCGTGCAGCAGATCAGGGGCGGTGGCGGAGGCCCGGACATTCAGGGCGGCTTCCGTCGTTTCCTGGGCCTGGACGAATTGACCGTGGGCGAAGCGGACGCCGCGGCTGGCGGCGGTTACACGCTCGAGGCTGGGAAGTACATCACGGATGATGTCTACCTGCGTCTGGACAAGGGCATCACCAGTGAGGAGGACAAGGTGGGCGTGGTCATAGAGCTCACGCCTTCCATCAACCTGGAAAGCGAGGCCGGAACCACCTCGGGCATGGGCATGGGCCTGTTCTGGAAAAAGGACTATTAACAGCCGGTCGGAATGGTGGACCCTTGCCACCATTCCGGGCAGGAAAAGTCCAGGACAGAATATTCAGCAGTCTGTCAGTCCCTCTCAGGCGAAACGGCGCAGTACGTCCAACAGCGTGCCTATGCGGAATGGCCGATGCACCACGGCCGCCAGGCGTTCACTGAAAGCTTCGGCCTGCGGACTGCCCTCGAAGCCCTCCAACAAGACCACAGGCCTGCCGCCGGAGTGCTCCAGGACATCCACCAGGTCCGCCGGTTCGTTGTCGCCATCCGAGACGAGCAGAAGGTCCGCCGCCTCGGCATCACGCCCGGCCTCCTGCCGCGAGGCGTAGCCGCCCAGGGCTCGAAAGCCGGCATCCCTGGCCAGCTCCGTGAGCACATCCCGCATGTACGGGTCCGGGCAGATGACCAGCAGACTCTTTAAGGCTTCGGCCTGAACGGGCTCTTCCCTGAACGCCGGCTCCATGGACGCACGATCGTCGGCGGTCTGCTCCGCATGTGAAACCGGTGGGGCCTCGATGGCGGCATCCGTAACCGCCGAGGACTCGGCCATCGGCGCTGGCTGCAACGCATAGCGGTTGGCGATGATGCGCAAGGCGCGACTGACCTTTTCCAGATCCCCGGAGAGCGGCTCGGCCTGGGCCGATCCGCGCACCCTGGCCAGCATCGCCTCCAACAGTCGCAGATCGTGGGTCAGCCTTTTGCGGTCCACCCCAACCACACCCAGAGTGGGCGGGGATTCGGCGATGGCCGCTTCGCTCATAAGCGGCTTCTGCTGCAGGTGAATGACGGACTGATCCCAGAAGTCGCGCACCCCGCTGCGGCCTGCGCCGCCTTCCTCGTAATCCGCGTCAAGGATCCTGACCGCGTTCAGGAAAGCCTGAGCCGCTGGCGAATTCGGGCTCGTTTCCAGCACCGGCTGCCGCAAGGCCGCCGAACGAGGAAGGTTGCCGTCCAGTGGCACGGCGCCCAGCAGCCGGCAGGCGACCGACAGGTAACGGCGCGTGGTCTCGTTGAAGCGTTCGAACACAGTCCGAGCATGGCGCTGGTCGCGGCAGCGGTTGAGCAAGACCAGGGGCTGCCGCCAAAGACCATTCTCCTTGAGCACCTTGATGAAGGCATAGGCGTCGGTGACAGAAGCCGCCTCGGGATTGACCACCATGACGATGTCGTCCGAGGACAGGCAGATTGACGTGACCTGCGCCGCTATGCCCGGCGAATTGTCGATGATCAGGTAATCATAGCTGTTTAGCTTGGAGAACTCGCGGGTCAGCACGGCGCGGCGCTCGCGGTCCAGTTCGGCCATGCGCGTGACGCCCGAACTGCCGGAAATGACGTCCACGTTCCGTCCGGCGCGGACCACGGCCTGCTCCATGGGCAGGCCCGCGAAGAGAACATCTTCGAGCGTCTTTTCCGGTCGGATGCCCAAGTAGATATCTACGTTGGAGAGGCCCAGGTCGGCATCCAGCAGGCATACCCTTCGGCCTGCCCGGGCCAGGGCCCAGGCCAGGTTCACCGCCACGCTGGTCTTGCCAGCGCCGCCCTTGCCGCTGGCCACGGAAACGACCCTGGCCGCCCTGTTTCGCACCGACTCGGGCCGCGCATCGGCTCCAATCATAGCGCATCCCAGATGGTTGAGGATTGCCGGAGTCACCGAAGCAGCCCGGCTGCATATGCGTGAAAAAAGAAATCTACCCTGAATGGATTCAGTGTGCAACGTCGGAAAGGCCCCACGACAATGCTGTTCCTATGGGCCGGCCTCACTGTTGCGATCACAAGGTGCGTCGGAATCAATATGCTGGTCAGGCGGACGCGGCATCACAGCCCATCATTTCGCTTTCCGCACTGCTCACCGGCAAGCCGCCCCAATGTCTTCAGCCCAATCTCCATCTCATCGGACCAGGTGTTGCCGCAACAGATGCGCACGAAGTTCCTGAAGCCGTCGCGGGTGGAAAAGATCGTGCCTGGGCAGACCCCGATCTTCTCGGCCCGGGCGCGGCGGAAATATTCGGTGCCGTCCGCGCCGCCGGGCAGCTCGATCCAGAGCTGCAAGCCTCCGCGCGGGCTGGTCACGCGCGTGCCGGCCGGAAAATGGCGGCCGATGGCCAGGCGCATTGTGGCGGCCTGCTCGGCCAGGCGCTGGCGCAGGCGGCGCAGGTGGCGTGTATAGGCCCCGGAGCGCAGGTACTCGGCGATGGCGATCTGCATGGGACTGGCCGTGCACACGTTGGTGGTGATCTTCACGGCCAGGGCCTTTTCGTGGAAGCGGCCAGGCCGCAGCCAGCCCACGCGAAAGCCTGGCGCCAGGGTCTTGGAGAATGACGAGCAGGTCAGCACAAGGCCCTGGCGGTCGAACCTGGCGCAGGAATGCGGCCTGGTGGGGCCGAAGTGCAGATCGCCGTAGATTTCGTCCTCGATCAATGGGATTGAACGGGCGGCGAGCATGGCCACGATCTCGGCCTTGGCCTCGTCCGGCGTCAGGCTGCCGTCGGGATTGTTGAAGTTGGGCGTGAACACGCAGGCGGCCACGGAGAAGGAACGCAGTGCCTGATCCAGGCTTGCCGGGTCGATGCCCCTCTGCGGACAGGACGGTATCTCGATGGCGCGCAGTTGCAGGCTCTCCAGGAGCTGGAGAAAGCAGAAGTAAGTGGGCGACTGGATGATCACGTTGTCGCCTGGCCTGGTCACGCAGCGCAGGGCGATGTGCAGGGCCTCCATGGCGCCGTTGGTGATGACCAGTCCGCCGGGCGAGCCGGGCGCGTTGTCCAGGTCGAGCATGGCGATCTGACGCAGCAATTCGGGGTAGCCGGTCACGGGTTCGTAATCCAGGGCGCGGCCCGCGCTGGTGCGCATGACCTCGGCCAGGCAGCGCGACAGGGCCTTGGTGGGCAGCAGATCCGGCTGGGGCAAAGCCGCGCTGAGCGGCAGAAGCTCGGTGCGGCCCAGGGCATCGAGCACGCTGCGGATGAGCGCGGCGCGCGTGACCTCGCGCGGCGGCGAGGCCAATGCAGGCGCGCACACGGGCGGCGGCGGTTCGCGCAGGGAGCGGCGCACGAAGTAGCCTGAACGTGGCTTGGCCTCGACCATGCCTTTGCGTTCCAGTTCGGCATAGGCCTGGGACACGGTGGCCAGGGACAGGCCCATGCGCTGGCTCAGGGAGCGCAGGCTGGGCAGGCGCTGACCAGGCAAGAGGGCACCTTGCCGGATACGTTCGACAATGGTTTGTTCGACCTGGGAATAGAGATACTGCTCGCTGCTCATGGCCGATCTGTCCTGGTCGGTTTTTTAAAAAACTGCATCTGTGCAGGTAACAGATTTCATGGTTGATTCCAAGCCATGAACGCGGAAGTAATGCACACGACCATATCGACAGAGACCGCCCGACGCGGAGCGGCCTTCGCGGCCGGCGCTCGGGCCAGCGTGGGAGTCGGCATCGCCGTGGCCGTCTACGGGCTGGCCTTCGGCATCCTTGCCCGCCAGGGCGGGCTGTCCCTCGCCGAGGGCGGGCTCATGAGCCTGCTCGTATTCGCCGGGGCCTCTCAGTTCGTGGCCCTGGACATGTGGGGGCCGTCCATGTCCCTGGGCGTTGTGGTGCTCACGACGCTGGTGGTCAACCTGCGCCACGTGCTCATGGGCGCATCGGCCGCCAGCTGGTTCGAGGGCTGCTCCAGGGGCAAGGCCATGTTGGCCTACTTCGTGATGATCGACGAGAGCTGGGCCATGACCGCGGCCTCGCGCGTGCCCATGCGGGATAAGGCGTCCTTTCTGCTCGGCAGCGGCATAATGCTATACCTGTGCTGGGATCTTGCGACCCTGGCCGGTTTTCTGCTGGTTCCCGAGATGGACGACCCGGCGCGCTGGGGATTGGATTTCGTGTTTTGCGCGGCCTTCCTGGCCCTGCTGGCCGGCATGTACCGTGGACGCGGCGACCTGCCGACCTGGGCCGTGGCGGCCCTGTGTGCGGTGACTGCGGCGGAGTTCTTGCCGGGCAAGTGGTACATACTCGTCGGCGGCATGGCCGGCGGCTTCACGGAGGCCATCAAGCATGGACGCCGCGCTTAAGCCTTTCCTGACCATCTTCGGCATGGCCCTGGCCACTTACGCGACCCGAGCCCTCGGTCCGGCCCTGGCCGCGCGCCTGCCCATGGGCGGCCGGATGGAGGCATTCCTCAAGGGTCTGCCCGGCTCCATTCTCGTGGCCCTGGTGGCCCCCACGGTCTTCACCGCCGGTCCGGCCGAGGCCCTGGCCTCGGCTGTCACGCTGGCAGTGGCCTTCCGCTTCGGCGGTCTGGTGCCCGCCCTGGCCGCGGGCCTGGGCAGCGTGCTTCTGTTCCGTTGGTTGCTTGGCTGAGACCGCCCGTTTGTCCATCAGGGCAGGGACGCACTATGCCCCCGGCCTCTCGCCAGCCATAGCTTTCGCACGGAAGCGGCGTGCCGGAACGGCATCCATCGCCGCGACTCATGCGCGGAATGCTTCAGGAAGCCGGCCAACCAAGCATGACCAAAGTCTCGTCGAACTGGGCGTCGAGGTCGGTCTCCAGGCCGGCCAGATCCTGCGCGGCCAAGCCCAGGGACTCCCAAGCGACGAGGTCCAGGGGCTGCACGGAGAAGACCGGCGTGCCGCCATAACCCAAGACCTTGCTCAGGATATCCGCCAGGTGCACCACGGCGGCTTCGCCATGCGGATCGCCCTTGCTCGGCTCATGATGATACAGCACGGCCATGGCCAAATTGAGAGGGAAATTCCATTTACGCAGGAGAATCGCCCCGAGACGGGCATGATCGAAACCGAGCACCTTGTTCTCGGCCTGCACGAACTGCATGTTTTCGGACTGCATCCGCTCCAAAACCTCGCGGGCCAGATCGGGGATGGCCTCGAAGATGGCCAAACGCCCCAGGTCGTGCAACAGGCCGGCGACGAAAAAGCGCTCTCCATTGCTCCTGCCGCTGCGAGCGGCGATGGCCCGGGCCAATATGGCGCACGCGATGCTGTGCCGCCAGAAACCCTCCATGTCCAGTGACTGTACAGGCCGCTGGCTGTAGGACTTGAGCACGGATACGCCCAAGGCCAACACCGATACCTGCCGCGTACCCAGCAGGGCCACAGCCCGTGAAACGGTGTCGATGCGGGAAGGAAAGCTGTACAGCGCGCTGTTGGCTATACGCAGAAGATAAACCGATAGTCCGGGATCCAGGCTGATGATCCTGGCTAAATCCTCGGCCGAACTGGCTGGATTGTCGATGGCTCTTTGCAGTTCGATGATGACGCGCGGCAAGGAGTGCAGCTTGATTTCCCTGGATACGATCTCCATGGGGTCGACTGTTTTCGTAGTGGTCGTGGTGCCCCGCTCGGTTCTGGATGCTCCTTTGGTTCGCGGCTTGAGGTGGGTGAAGAGTCCGGGTTTGGCTTCCGCTCGTCTCATCGCCATGGCGCGAAGCGCTTGCATGGCCGGATGGCTGATGCAGGCATGCCTGAAAAGATCCGCAACAGTCGACTGATCGTCGTTGATCATCCTATGCGCCGTGTCTGAAGTCGGGTTTCCGGTCATATCGTCTCATCACTCCCCGGCGAAGAGATACATTTAAGACACCGCCAGCGCCAGTCCTGACACACTACGGACAATATATTATTTTCATCTTTCATACCAGTCATCATTAAAAATAGTACGCTCCATGGCATAGGATGCCGTAGCTGCCTCGCAATAAATTTCCTGCCGGCCAATAATCCACGATTGCTGGACACTTGCGCTCGAAAACGCCGTATCCCGGGGAAGACGAGGCTTGTTCCCGGCTGAAGAATTGACTAAAGACAGCCAATTACTTTTGCAGAACAGCGGAGTTTGCCTGATGCCAGACAGAATTCTTGTCGTGGATGATGACGTAGCGTTCGGCAATATGCTTTGCGAGGCGATTGTCGAGCGAGGCTACGAGGTCGAGCGCGCCACCTCTGCCGAGGAAGGCATCGGCAAGATCGAGCAGGACCAGTTTGATATCATCCTCCTGGACGTGCGCCTACCGGGCATGTCCGGCTTGGAGGCCCTGCCCATCATCCGCCGCACCGATCCCCAGGCCGATGTAATCGTCATGACCGCCTACAGCGAGAAGGATCCAGGTCTGGAAGCCATCAGAAATGGGGCCTACGACTTCTTCACCAAGCCTTTCAGCCTAGCCGAGATGGAGATCGTCATCAAGCGGGCCATGGAAAAACGCCGCTTGCAGGAACGTATCCAGGCCCTGCAAAAGACCCTGCGCCGCGAAGGCCCCTCCTCCAGGATCATCGGCCAGAGCGAGGCTACCAAACGCGTGGTGGCTCTGGTGGAACGGCTGGCCAGGCTGGATACCACGGTGCTCATAACCGGCGAATCCGGCACGGGCAAGGAACTCATCACCGATACCCTGCACGCCCTGAGTTCGCGGGCCGACGGTCCCTGCGTCAAGATCAATTGCGCGGCCATCCCCGAAACTCTCATCGAAAGCGAGCTCTTCGGCCACGAGAAAGGAGCCTTCACGGGCGCAAGCGCGGTCAAGAAAGGCAAGTTCGAGATGGCCAAGAACGGCACCATCATGCTCGACGAAATCGGCGACATGCCATTGCACCTGCAGCCCAAGCTGCTGCGCGCCGTGGAGCAGAAGCAGATGGAGCGCCTGGGCGGGGTCAAGCCCGTGGCCTACGATGTACGCATCATTGCCGCCACCAACCAGGATCTTCCCGCCCTCATACAGGATAAGAAGTTTCGCGAGGATCTCTACTACCGCCTGAACATCGCCACGATTCATCTGCCGCCCCTGCGCGAGCGCAAGGAGGACATTCCCCTGCTCATCAACCATGTCCTCAAGCAGGTGAACCTCAAGATCGGAACTGACATAGCTTCCGTATCATCCGAGGCCATGGACATACTCTTCCGCTACGACTGGCCCGGCAACGTGCGTCAGTTGGCCAACGCCATGGAGCGGGCGGCCATCTTCTGCCAGGGCTCGGTCATCACGGCCCAGGACGTCAACATAGCCTTGCAGAGGAAGTCCCATACGGAGAATGAAGTCCTGACCATCACTCCCGGCGAAGCCATGTCTCTGCGCGAGACCTTGCAGCAGATGGAGAAGAATCTCATCCTCGGTGCGCTCAAGAGATCCAGTGGCGTGCAGACCAAGGCCGCGCAGCTTTTGGGCATCAGCCCCAAGAACCTGTGGAACAAGCTCCAGAAGCACTCCATAGGGGCCGAGGAGTACGAAGCGCAGTAGAGGCGGATGGTTTCAGGGGCGTTTCACGGGACCGCCCCATAATCGAAAAGACGCTGCCGTTTTTCCCCGGGCATATGCTGTGGGGAATACAATCGTCCTGATTCGCTTCAATCCCCTCTTTTTCTTTTGGCCACCCGGCCATCTATGCCGAAAGGCATTATGCCGCGTTTCTTTGCCTGGGCGGGCGCAGGAAATCTTGTTTCAGCGCAAGCCATCGCAAATTACTACTGAGAGAATTCTCCAGCCAGTTTTTCACGCCAGTCCCCTCCCTGTTCCTGCCGGAACCAGAAGCGCAATAAACGGCCCCAGACCATTCGGGACGCTTCGCCCTCGTTTGATTTGCATTCATGCATGCGCGCCGGGAACTTTTGGCCAGCGCATCTCCACAAAACATGTATTGCCTTTAAAGCGGCCCGATAGCCGCACATCTTTACTTTCGCTGGCTTTTCTGCTCAAGCACAGCCATGTCCCTTCGCATCAAGGCGGTCCTGGTACTGCTCTCGCTCACGGTCGTCTATGCCGTGACCACCTTCAGCGTGCAACGTCTGGGGGTTTCCCCGGCGTTCGAGAAGCTCGAACTGGAATTTGCCAGGAACGATCTCTTGCGCTGCGCCTATGCCCTGGATGACGAACTCTCCCATCTGGCATCCGCCGCGGCCGACTGGGGCATCTGGGACGATACCTTCGCCTTCATGTCAACGCCCGACGCCCGCTACATCGAATCCAACCTGACGCAGACGTCCTTATCCGAGCTGCGCGTGCATATGATTTACCTATATGACGCAAAGGCGGAACTGGTAGCTGGCGCTTCCTGGGATTGGCGCAGCGGCCAGAGCATGGATCAGGATGACGCCCTCCACTACCAGATCAGGAACCTGCTGACAGCCCGTAGCGACGAGCAACCGCTATCCGGCATCTGCTCGATGGACAAGGCCCCCCTTCTGCTGGCCGTCTCGCCCATCCTGGACAGCCATAAGAACGGCCCCAGCCGAGGCTGGCTGGCCATGGGCCTGTACCTGGACCAGGAGAGGCTTGAAAAGCTGCGGAGCAAAGTCCAGGCAGGCTTCCACCTGGACAGACTTGATGAACAGCCCGCATTGCAGGCTTCATTGCGCTCTCACGCAACGCCGGACGAGCCGGAATTACTGGTGGAGAACATCTCGTCCGCGGTCAAGCGAGTCTCCATGCTCAAGCACGACCTCTTCGGCCGGTCCGGTTTTGTGCTTTGGGCCGAAGTGCCCCGCGCAATTTCCGATGTGGGCAAGACGGCCTTGCGCGTTGGCCTTACCGGCGAACTGCTTGCGGGCATCGTGGTGCTCCTGTGCCTGTGGATTTTTCTGGATCAGGCCGTGCTCAGGCCTCTCGGCGATATTCGCAAGCACATGACAGGCGTGCGTCAGGAGGGCGACATGTCCCGCAGGCTGCCCACCCGGCGCAAGGATGAGGTGGGCCTGCTGTCCAGCGAATACAACGCCATGCTCGACCGCCTTGCCGATTCGCGCCACGAGGCATTGCGCCAGACCTACCGCCTGGGCATGGCGGAAATGGCCTCGGAGGTGCTGCACAATGTGCGCAACACCTTCAGTCCGCTCAAGGCCGGTCTTTTCATGCTTCGCGAGCGGCTGGCCCGGGAAACCGTCCTGGCCGCCCTGACTCAGGAATCCGCCTGCCCCAACCACGAACGCCTTGCCCTGGGGCTGCGCAATGCCGAAAACAAGACCGCCGAATTGTACGCACAGGCCCAGGCCCTGGAAAAGGATCTGGATTCCCTGCAACGCTTCAGCTTGGGCGCGCGTTCCACCGAGCCCTTGGCCCTGAACATCGTTTTCGCCGACTCCTTCATATTTGTGCCCGACCCGCTGCGCCAGATGCTGGAGCTGAAGACCGACGAGTCCCTGGCCGCCATGCCGCCGGTCATGGCCAATCGCGTGACCTTGCTCGAAGTTCTCTCCAATGTGCTGAACAACTCGGCCCAGGCATACGGGAAAGCGGGGCAGCTCTCGGGAGTGGTCGAAGCCAGGGCCGAACTGGAGACACGTGGCAGCCAAGGCATGGTGCACTTGGTCCTAACCGACAACGGTCCAGGACTGGCCTCGGCCGAGCTTGCACGCATCTTCCAGAGAGGATACACATCGAGCAAAGAAAAGCGGTTAGGTCTCGGACTGCACTGGTGCTCCAACGCCATCAGCGGGATGGGTGGACGCATCTGGGCCGAAAGTCCCGGTCCGGGACAAGGGTTCTCAATTCATATCCTCCTTCGGGCAGGCTGATGCGCCCTCATGAGACATGAACGAAACTATTCCTGTCAACGAAACTCCCATGAACCGCTATCGCCTGCTCGTCGTGGACGACGAGGAGAGCATCCTCGGTTTGTATAAGGAAATTCTCGCGCCGGATGAGGAGTTCGCCGACGACATCGACGAGGAACCCCTGCTGCCGGCATTCGACCTGACTCTGTGCAGCCAGGGCGATCAGGCCGTCGAAGCCGTGCGCGCGGCCATGGCCAAGGGCCGCCCCTACAGCGTGGCCTTGCTCGACGTGCGCATGCCGCCCGGCCCCGACGGAGTCTGGACCGCCGAGAACATCCGCGCCCTGGACCCCAACATAGAAATCGTCGTCATCAGCGCCTACTCCGATGTGGACACGCGGGAACTGAACCGCCGCGTGACCCCGCCCGAGAGACTGCTGTACATACAGAAGCCGCTGCATCCCGAGGAACTGCGCCAACTCGCCAAATCCCTGTGCGCTAAGTGGAAGACGGCCCGGGACCTGACCATGCTCAACACCACGCTGCAGAAGCAGGTGGACATGCGCACCAATGCGCTCAGCGAGGCGAACAAGCGCCTCAAGCGCGACATGGCGGTACGCATGCGCATGCTCCAGGAGTTGCTGGAGAGCGAGGAACGCTACCGCCTGCTCTTCGAGGAGGACATCACCGGCGACTTCGTGGCCGCTCCGGACGGCGTTCTGAAGGCCTGCAATAAGGCTTTCGCGCGCATCTTCGGCTTCGGCACCGTGCAGGACGCCATGAGCGTCAACATATTCGACCTGCAGCTGACCGGCTCGGACGACTCCCTGCGCGACCTGATCCTCACGCGCAAGAAGCTGGAGAACTTCGAGGGTGTGTTCCGTCGGCGCGACCTGCGCACGGTGCATGTCATCGGAACCATCATCGGCATCCTGAACGTGCGCGGCCAGATCGTGGAAATACGCGGCTACCTGCTGGACGTGACCGAGCGCAAGCGTCTTGAGGAGCAGCTGCGCATCGCCCAGAAGATGGAAGCCATAGGCACGCTGGCCGGCGGCATAGCTCACGACTTCAACAACATCCTGGGCGTCATCACCGGCTACACCGAGATCATCCTGGAGAATTCGGACAAGGGCTCGTCCCTCGAGCGCAGGCTCAAGGAAATTCTGGGCGCCTGCCGCCGGGCCAAGGATCTCATCAACCAGATCCTCAACTTCAGCCGCCAGGGCACCCAGGAAAAGAAGGCCCTGCGAGTCTCCCCGCTCATCAAGGAGACGGTCAAGCTCCTGCGCACGTCTCTGCCGGCCAGCCTGGAGATCCGCGAGAACATCATGACCTGCAACGATACGGTCATGGCCGACCCCTCCCAGATCCACCAGATCCTGCTCAACCTGTGTACCAATGCGGCCCATGCCATGCGCGAACGCGGCGGCCTGCTGGAGATCAGCCTGGCCGAGGTGCATCTGGACGAGGCCACCGTATCCAAGACTCCGGGCCTGTCCGCCGGGGCCTATGTGGTCATCACCGTCACGGATTCCGGCCACGGCATCCCAAAGGTGATCCAGGAAAAGATTTTCGACCCGTTCTTCACCACCAAGAAACCGGGCGAGGGCACGGGCATGGGCCTGGCCGTTGTGCACGGCATCGTCAAGCAGCACGGCGGCGTGGTCTACGTGCAGAGCGAAGAGGGCAAGGGAGCGTCCTTCCAGGTGCTCCTGCCGCAAACCGGGCTGATGGACGAAACCGTGACCGATGAGGACGCCCGGATTTTGCCCATCGGCAAGGGCCGCATCCTCTTTGTGGATGACGAGAAGGCCCTGGTGGACATCGGCCGCGACACCCTGGAAAGCCTGGGCTACGAGGTGGTGGCCCGCACGAGTTCCGTGGAGGCCCTTGAGGCCTTCCGCTTCCAGCCGGACAAGTTCGATCTCATCCTCACGGACCAGAACATGCCCAACCTGACAGGCATGGAACTCGCCGAGAAGGCCTTGCAGACGCGTCCTGACATTCCGATCATCCTGTGCACGGGCTTTTCGGAGATCGTCTCCTACAGCAAGGTCCGCGAGATGGGCATCCGGGAAATCGTCATGAAGCCCATTCTCAAACGTCAGCTCGCGGAGTCAATCCACAGGGCGCTGACCGCCAGCGACCCGGCTCACACATAGTCAGGTCGCCGGCCGTCATTCCATTCACGCCTCCAAGCCGTGCTTCCGCGCAGGTGGCTGCGCGAAGGCACGGCTGTCCTTTGCCCAGGCCAAGGTTCCTTATCTGCCCTTTTGCCTGCACCTTTCCAGGTGGCAACAACGCCCTATCAGATTCATCAGGCGCTCAGGCGCCAGCGTGCATTCCCATGCGTGTCGCGAGCCGCCTTGTTCATAAATTAAAATTTTAACTCAAGATTTGATTCATTACACGGATTTATGTAGAGTCGGGCTTCCAGGGCCGGAATGTTCCGACTGGTTGCCGCCATCCCTGTGCGCAATGAAGATCCGAGTGATCCTGGGCCGCAAGGATGCCCAAGCTCATACATTAGTGCGACTTCCGCAGACAACCGGTTGCCCCCGCGAGACCCAGGCATAATACTACTGTAGAGAAAATCCTGGCTACCCTATGGCGCCATCTTCCACGTCTACGAAAACACTTCTGCATATCCGCCGCAGCATGTGGCTGTGCGCGCTCCTCTCGTTAGCCAGTCCTGACGTTTCCAGCGCCCGGGTCGATGAAGACAAGCGCACCCTGAGCATCGTCTACGAGAATGACATCTTCTACAACACGGACCAGAACTACACCAACGGAGTGCGCATCTCCTGGCTGTCGGGCCTGAATGACGTGCCTGGATTCCTGCGCGAGGCGGCCGCAAAGTCACCCTTGTTTCCCGAGGAAGGCGACGCCCGCGTGGAGTTCTCCATTGGTCAGAACATGTACACGCCAGCGGATATCACGCTCACAACGCCGTCGGAGGATGATCGACCCTATGCCGGCTGGCTGTACGGCTCCGTGGGCCTGATCTCGGAAAACGGCAAGCGTCTGCACCAGCTCGAACTGCAAATCGGCGTGGTGGGCCCTGCCTCCTTGGCCGAGTCGACGCAGAAGTTCGTGCACAAGTATATCACCGACTCCGACGAGCCTCAGGGGTGGAGCTCGCAACTGCCCAACGAACCCACCATCCAGTTGAATTACCTGCGAAGTTGGCGTGCCCTGGCGGCCATCGGCGGCCAGGGATTCGGCGCGGACCTGACGCCGCAGGTCGGGCTTGCCCTGGGCACGGTATACGACCATATCGAAGCCGGAGTCATGCTGCGCCTGGGCAGAAATTTGCTGCTGGACTATGGCCCGCCGCGCATCCAACCAAGCCCGCCCGGCTCGGGCTATTTCCTGTCCAGCCCATACCTCGGCTTTTATGTTTTCGGCGGCGCCATGGGCCGAGCGGTCGGCCGCAACATGTTCCTGGATGGCACCCTGTTCCGGGACAGCCGCAGCGTGGACAAGGAGTATTTCGTCGCCGACCTCACCGCCGGGGCGGCCGTGACCTGGCGGGATTACCGCCTAGCCTTCACGCACGTATTCCGCACCCCGGAATACGAGGGGCAGAGCGGGTTCCATGAATACGGCTCCCTGACCTTCTCCGTTAAATTCTAAACCGCGCTCGGCGGGCTCCACCAGCCATCCCGCGTCGTCGTACGCCGGCTTTCTTTATCCCAACCGCCATCCAGGCGCCCTCGCCACGTCGGCGAATCCCTACAAGGTCGGCATTCCTGGCCCCTCCTCCTAAGCACCTACTGCCGGTTGAAACGAATGAAACGCCTGCCAGAGAGAGCCATCCCCGCTCGTTTTCCCGCGTTCTAAAACAAGCAATCGCCGTAACCACCGGTCTTCATGTCACCAAAATTATTTTAAATTGCGATTCACATTTGAGCCTATTGAGCCATATCAAATAAATCCCGTCATATGTTTGACAAAAATTTTTGCATAATATATACATACCCAACCCATCTTGAGAAAGCAATTGTGTCTGGATTTCACCATCCAGACACGCTGATGCGTCATGCATTATTTCTGCATATTCATGCAAGACACGTTTGTTGCTATGATGCTTTAACTGTAACTAAACACAACATCATCGGAGATTGACACATGATGTCCTCAACTTTCGGCCACGCGCCCATAATCGGCTTCCTTGGAACCGAAGCCGCCGCCCACGCGCTCCGTGCGGCTCTGGAGGGTTTCCCGAAGCATGACTGAGAACGCGATCATCCGCATCCAGAACCTTTACAAGATATTCGGCTCCCACCCTGAAAAAGCCATGGCCATGCTCCAGGATGGCCGTTCCAAGGACGAGATCTTCCGCACCACCAGACAGGGCGTGGGCGTGGCCGACGTGAGCTTCGAGGCCAGGCCCGGCGAGATCGTCGTGGTCATGGGCCTGTCCGGCAGCGGCAAATCCACCCTGGTGCGCTGCATCAACCGCCTCATCGAACCCACCGCCGGCAGCATCTTCATCCACGGCCAGGACATCACGACCATGGCCGACGAAGAGCTGCGCAATCTCCGCCAGCACAAGATGAGCATGGTCTTCCAGTCCTTCGCCCTGTTTCCCCACCGTAGCGTGCTCGACAATGCGGCTTTCGGCCTGGAAATCCAGGGCGTGGCCGAGGATGAGCGCAGCAAGCGGGCTCGCGAAGCGCTGGAGCTGGTTGGCTTGGCCGGATGGGAAAAGAGCTATCCGTCGCAGCTCTCGGGCGGCATGCAGCAACGCGTGGGCCTTGCCAGGGCCCTGGCAGTGAGCCCGGACATCCTGCTCATGGACGAGGCCTTCAGCGCCTTGGACCCGCTCATCCGCAAGGACATGCAGGACGAACTGCTGTCCCTGCAGGAAACCATGCACAAGACCATCGTATTCATCAGCCACGACTTGGATGAGGCCCTCAAGCTCGGCGACCGCATCGTGCTCATGCGCGACGGCCGCATCGAGCAATGCGGCACGGCCGAGGATATCCTGGGAAATCCGGCCACCGAGTATGTGCGGCGCTTCGTGGAGGACGTGGACGTGACCAAGGCCGTGACCGCCGGCCAGGTCATGAAGCGCACCGAAGCCGTGGCCTATGGCGGCGACGGTCCGCGCACCGCTCTGCGGCGCATGCAGAAGGCCGGTTTGTCCAGCCTGTTCGTGGTCTCGCGCGACGGCCTGCTCAAGGGCTGGGTCACGGCCGAGATGACGGACAAGGCCCTCAAGGACGGCAACAGCCGCATCGACGAGATCATGCAGACCGAGGTTTCCACTGTGCGGGCCGAAACCCCGGCCGCGGACATCATTCCGCTCATGGCCGCGGGCCAGTCTCCCCTGCCGGTATTGGATGATCGCGGTCGCCTGGCCGGCGTGGTCGTGCGCGGATCGCTCATAGCCGGCCTGGCCGAAAGAGGAGGCAACGGCTGATGACCATGCCCCATATCCCCAAGCTCCCCCTGGGAGCCTTCATCGAGTCGTCCATAGATTTCCTGGCCGAGCATCTGTCCTTCGCCACCAAGGCCTTCTCCAAGGTGGTGGAAAGCGGCATCGACATGCTCGTGTGGGCCATGATGCTCCTGCCGCCCTGGCTGCTCATCATGCTTTTCGCCGCCATCTCCTGGCGCTTGAGCAAAAGCCGCGGCGTGGCCCTGTTCACGCTGCTCGGCCTGGGCCTCATCTGGAATCTGGGCTTCTGGAGCCCCACGGTGTCCACCATCTCCCTGGTGCTGGTGGCCACGGCCCTGGCTATCCTCATCGGAGTGCCGCTAGGCATACTCACGGCCCTGAGTCAGGGAGCATACCGGGTGACCATGCCGGTGCTGGACTTCATGCAGACCATGCCGGCCTTCGTCTACCTCATACCGGCCATTCCCTTCTTCGGCCTGGGCAAAGTGGCGGCCATCTTCTCCACGGTCATCTTCGCCATGCCGCCGGCCATCCGCCTGACCTGTCTTGGCATCCGCCAGGTGCCCCGCGAGCTGGTCGAGGCCGCCGACGCCTTCGGCACCACGCGCGGGCAAAAGCTCTTCAAGCTGCAGCTGCCCATGGCCGCCTCCACCATCATGGCCGGAGTGAACCAGACGGTCATGCTGGCCCTGTCCATGGTGGTCATCGCGGCCATGATCGGCGCCAAGGGCCTGGGCGGCGAGGTCTGGAAGGCCATCCAGCGCCTGGACCCGGCGCGTGGTTTCGAGGCCGGTCTGGGCATCGTCATCGTGGCCATGATCTTCGACCGCATCATGCAGCGGATCGGCGTGCGCAAGCGCGGCTGATTCCCCTCTCCGACTCAACCTCAATCATCACAAGGAGGCTCCATGCGCTTCACCCTGAAGGTATTCCTCGCGGCCTTGGCCGTGCTCCTGCTTTCCGCACCCCCGGCTTTCGCCGCCAGAAAGGTCACCCTGGCCTATGTCGAATGGGACTGCGCCGTGGCCAGCACCAACGTGGCTCGCGCCGTGCTGCAGGAAAAGCTCGGCTACAACGTGGAGATACTGCCCGTGGCCGCCGCGGCCATGTGGCAGGCCGTGGCCACGGGCGACGTGGACGGCATGGTCACGGCTTGGCTGCCCGTGACGCACAAGACCTACGCCGACAGGCTCCAGGGCAAGTACGAGAACCTGGGCCCCATCGTGGGCGGAGCCAAGCTCGGCTGGGCCGTGCCCAAGTACGTCACCATCGATTCCATCGCCGACCTGAACAAGCACGCCGACAAGTTCGGCGGCCGCGTGTACGGCATCGATCCCGGCTCTGGGCTCATGCAGCTCTCGGAACAGGCCATGGAGGAGTACAAGCTGAACAAGCTGGAACTCATGGAAGGCAGCGGCGCGACCATGACCGCGGCCCTGGCCGACGCCATCAAGAACCAACAGTGGGTGGTGGTCACGGCCTGGTCGCCGCACTGGATGTTCGGCCGCTGGGAGCTGAAGTACCTGGACGACCCCAAGGGCGCCCTGGGCGGCGAGGAGCACATCGACACCATCGTGCGCAAGGGCCTCAAGAAGGACATGCCCGAGGTGTATGCCTTCATGGACCGCTTCCAGTGGCAGAACCCGGACCAACTTCAGATGGTCATGGCCTGGAACCAGGAGCCCGGCGCGGATCCCTACAAGAACGCCGTGCGCTTCATCAACGAGAACCCGAAGCTCGTTAACGAGTGGCTGGGCAAGTAATCCAGATCCGATTCACCTGATCGTAAAGGCCCGGAGCATGCAGCTCCGGGCTTTTTTCATGGCTGGCGCGCCGGCCCAAATTGCCAGCGCCCCGCTCCTCGTTTATAACCTCCCGGCGATACGGCCTTTCTCTTCTCCCACCAGCCAACCACCGCCGCATCGTCGCGCCCGGTCCAGCCCTTCCAGTGCAGACGGCGCGGGCGGCGCAGCAGGAGGACCGCCATGCATGTCGGCAAGGCCATTCGGCTCGAACGCATCTTCAACCGCAACACCGGCCGCACCATCATCGTGCCCATGGATCACGGCGTGAGCGTCGGACCCATCAAGGGACTCGTGCACGTTCGCGACGCCGTGACCAGGCTCGTAGAGGGCGGCGCCAACGCCGGCCTGGTCCATCGCGGGCTGGTGGCTTGCGGCCACCGCACCCAGGGTCGCGACTTCGGCCTCATCGTGCACCTGTCGGCCTCCACCTGCCTGTCGCCCTTCCCGCACGCCAAGGTCCTGACCACCACAGTGGAGGACGCCATCCGTCTGGGTGCGGACGCCGTGTCCATCCACGTGAACCTGGGCGACGAAACCGAGCGCCACATGCTGGCAGACTTCGGCAAGGTGGCATCCAGCGCCGCCAACTGGGGCATGCCGCTCCTGGCCATGGTCTATGCCCGCGGCCCCAAGGTGAAGGGTGAATTCGACCCCGAAATGGTGGCCCACTGCGCGCGTATAGGCATGGAACTGGGCGCGGACGTGGTCAAGGTCCCCTACACCGGCGACAAGACGACCTTCGCGCAAGCCATCGAAGGCTGCTGCATCCCGGTGCTTATCGCTGGCGGCCCCAAGCTCGACAGCACCCGCGACCTGCTGCAGATGGTGCGCGACTCCCTGGACGCCGGCGGCTCGGGTCTGTCCATCGGCCGCAACGTGTTCCAGCATGAGGATCCCGTGAACCTCGTGCGCGCCCTGAACGCCATCGTGCACGAGAACAAGGGCGTGGATGAGGCTTTTGCGATCGTGGGGAAATAGGGCTGTTCGCGCGGAATCGGGAAAGGCGGGAGTGGATGATTCCTGTGATGTCGAGGTACGGAAGACCAGCCTGATGCGGATCATCCCACCTCGGGCGCAAGGCAATCGAAGGCCCCGCCCAACAGCCCTTTGAAACGCTCGTCCGGGGAAGCCGGCGGCGCGTCCTTGTGGGGGCATTCGGCCTGATGCGGCGGCAGGCGCTTGATCTCCTGCAGGCTGCGGTATTCCTTGGTCTCGCAGAACTTGCAGACCCAGATGGTCGCCCGCTTGGTGCAGTTGCAGTCCTGCTTGATGAACTGGTGCTTGCGCATGGTTTTCCGCCTCAGGGACATTCGACCAGGTCGGTCACGTTACGCAGCACGCGCACGGCGCCGATGGTGGAACCCTGCATATCCTTGAACGGGGAGACATGTTCCTGGACGCGGATCTTCAGGCCGGCAGACCAGATGATCCGCTCACTGCCTTCCCCGTTTACCGGCGAGAGCGTCTCGCCCCTATGCACGAGGTCCTGGTAACGATGCGCGCGCACTTCGTCCTTGGATAACCCGAAGGATTGCGCGAAGGCCGTGTTGGTCAGGATGATGTGGCCTTCGAGGTCCGTCACGGCCACGAGGTCGGGAATGGCGTCGATGGTCCGGCCCAGAAGCTCGAAGGTGGATTTGTAGGCGCTTTCCGCCTCCTTGCGCGCGCTGATGTCGATGACCGTGCCGTCGATGTGCCAGCTGCCGTTGGAGCGCATGAGCCTGGCGCTTTCGGATATCCACAGGACGTCGCCGTCCCGGCCGAAGACCCTGGACTCGAAATGCTCGACGCTGCCGCGCTCCCGCAGCAGCTTCAGGAATTCTGCCCGGCGGCCTTCCTCGGCATATATCTGCAGCTCTATGCTGCGCACGCCTTCCATCATCTGTTCGGGCGAGTCGTAGCCGAGCATCCCCGCCAGGGCGGCGTTGGCGCTCACGAAGCGGCCTTCGGGCGTGCTGCGGTAGATGCCGACCATGGCGTTTTCAAAGATGGTCCGGTAGCGATCCTCGCTCTGCTGGAGCCGCATGTCGAGCTGATGCTTGTAGAGTGCGATCTCGATGGCCGAACGCAGATCCGGATTGTCAAACGGCTTGACCAGGTAACCGAAGGGACCGGTGATCTTGGCCCTCTCCAGAGTCTCGGGCTGGCTGTCGGCGGTCAGGTATACCACGGGGATGGCGAAGCGCTCGCGGATGGCAGCGGCGGCATCGATGCCGTCCAGATCGCTGGCCAGGGTTATGTCCATGAACACGAGGTCCGGCTTGACCTGTCCGGCCTTGTGCACGGCCTCCTCGCCGGAGAAGGCCATCTCGGCCACCGTGTAGCCCAAGTGCTTGAGCCGAACCGCAATCTCCAGGCGGGTGATCGGCTCATCCTCCACAATCAGGATGCGAGCGTTTGGCATGTCAGGCAGGCAAGCGGGATAGGATGTCCCTGATCTCGTTTATGGTTTGCGCAAGGAGCGTCTCAAGTCGAGGAAGGGCCTCGCGGGCGGCTGCGAGGTCGCCGGCCCGGCCGGCTTTCTCCACGGCCAGCGCGGCTTCGGACAGGCGCGTCGATCCCACCGAACCGCTGATCCCCTTGAGGGAGTGGGCGGCTTTGCCCATGGTCGCCGCGTCCCCGGCGGCCAAGCTTTCCTGGATCGTGCGCAGCCGCTGGGGCGCATCCTCCATGTACATGCGATAGACCTCGCCCAAGAGCGTAAGGTCGTCAAAAAAGCGCCGACGCACCAGTTCCAGATCGATGAGCCTGTCATCCTGCTGCAAGTCGGCCGCTCCTCTCGCCCCCTGAGCCGTGCCGGTTAGGACCTGATCCACGATCCCGCGCAGCGATTCCTTGTCCAAAGGCTTGTCGAGAAAGTGATTGATGCCTACGGCCTTGGCTTTGGCGCGCGTCTCCGGATCGGAATAGGCAGTCAGCAGGACTATGGGGAGGTCCAGACGCTTGGCGCGGACCGTCTTGGCCGTTTCCAGGCCATCCAGCACGGGCATGGACACATCCAGAAACAGCAGGTCGTAATGGCCCGTTTCCAGTGCCTCCAGAGCCTGGCTTCCATCAGTGACACCAACGCTGCTGTGCCCAAGCTTGTCGAGCAGCCTGGAAACCACGAGCAGATTGACCTTATCGTCTTCGGCAATCAGGATATGCATGGGGAGCCTTGTGGTCCGGTCACGGTTCTTCGCTGAACAAGGCGTTTGCATTATGCAGCAAAGGCGAGCCGCTGTGAAGAATCATTCGGCCTCGGCATCCCGTTGGCTTCCGGCCTCCTGTTCCGCGCGCCTCCTGCACTCCGCGAACCATGGTCCGAGTTTCTTCATGATGTGATCGTAGCCTTCCGGCCTGTGGGGTACGAGGCACTTGCTGCAATCCTTGACGCCTCCGCGCATGACGAAGTCGCCTCCGCACTCCTTGCCCAGACAATACAGGGGGCAGAAGCAGAACAGGCAATTGAAATCGCTGTCGTCCTCCACCGCATGACAAGGGAAATACTTGCATCCGGCGTTGCGGAAGAATCTGTGGCTGTTTTCCATGGCGTTTTCCCGGCTAGCCTCTGAAGAATCGCAGACGCAGCGCATTGGTGACGACGGATACCGAACTCATGGCCATGGCCGCGCCGGCGATCATGGGCGAAAGTGTCGGGCCGCCGAAGGCGTACAGCAGGCCCGCGGCCACGGGAATGCCCACCACGTTGTAGGCGAAGGCCCAGAAAAGATTCTGGCGGATGTTGGCCATGACCGCCCGCGACAGGCGCAAGGCCGTGAGCACGCCGTGCAGGTTGCCGGTCATGAGCACCATGTCGCCCGACTCCACGGCCACGTCGATGCCCGTGCCCATGGCCAGGCCGAGGTCGGCCTGGGCCAGGGCTGGGGCGTCGTTGATCCCGTCTCCGATCATGGCCACCCTGAGTCCGCGCTCCTGAAGCCTGCGCACCTCCTCGGCCTTGCGGCCGGGCAGGACCTGGGCCAGCACCTCCGACACCCCGGCCTGCGCCGCGACGGCCTTGGCCGTGATCTCGTTGTCGCCGGTGATCATGACCACCTGCTTGCCCATGGCGTGCAACTCGGCCACGACGGCCGGAGCCTCGTCCTTGAGCGTATCGGCCACGGCCAGCAGGGCCGCAAGGGCTCCGTCAACGGCCAGGAACAGAGCGGTCTTGCCATGGGCGGACAGGTCCGCTGCCAGGGCCGCGCTGCGGCCAGGATCAGCATCCTTCACGCCCTGCTCGGCCATGAGCTCGCGGTTGCCGAGCAGCACGGCCCGGCCGTCCACCCTGGCGGTTATGCCTCGGCCGCCAAGCGCCTGAAAATTCTCTGGCTTGGCCAGCGGAATTCCTTCACGCCCTGCCGCGCGCACCACGGCAGCGGCCAGGGGATGCTCGCTGACCGATTCGGCCGCCGCGGCCAGAGCCAGCAATTGTCGCCTGTCGCCGAAGGCGTCCGTGAGCGGTTCCAGGTCGGTCAGCTCGGGCTTGCCGTGGGTCAAGGTGCCGGTTTTGTCGAAAACAACGGCATCGATGGACTCGGCGGTCTGCAAGGCCTCGCCGCCCTTGACCAGCACGCCCAGCTGCGCGCCGCGCCCTGTGCCGACCATGATGGAGGTCGGCGTGGCCAGGCCCATGGCGCAGGGGCAGGCGATGACCAGCACGGCGATGAAGATGCGCAGGGCGAAGGTGAAATCGGCCCCGCCGGCGAAGTACCAGGCCAGGCCCGACAGCACGGCCAGGCTCATGACCGCGGGCACGAAATAGAAGCTGATGGTGTCGGCCAGGTTGGCGATGGGGGCCTTGGTGCCCTGAGCCTTGCGCACCATGTCGATGATGCGCGAAAGCGTCGTGTCCGCGCCCACGCGGCTGGTCCTGACGGTCAGCGCGCCCGTTGTGTTGAGCGTGCCGCCGGTCACGGCGTCGCCGGGCCGCTTGGTCGCGGGCAGGGGCTCGCCCGTGAGCATGGATTCGTCCACGCCCGACTCACCCTCGATCACCACTCCGTCCACGGGCAAGCGCTCGCCGGGCCGCACCAGCAGCACGTCGCCGCGCTCGACCTCGTCCACCGGGATGGGTTGCGCGCCTTGCTCCGTGATCAGGGTGGCCGTATCCGGCGCGAGTTGCATGAGCGCGCGGATGGCGTCCGAGGTGCGCAGCTTGGCGCGGGCTTCGAAGTAGCGGCCGAGCGACACCAGGGCGATGAGCACTGCCGCGGCCTCGAAGTAGAGGTCCATGGCCCGCTCCATGGGATTCACACCCAGGGCGATCTCGATGGTGTTCCAGAGCGAATAGACCACGGCCGCACCGGTGCCCACGGCGATGAGCGAATCCATGTTGGGCTGGCCGCGCAGCAGGTTGGGAAAGCCGATGGTGTAGAACTCGCGGCCTGACCAGAGCACGGGCAGGGTCAGCAAGAGCTGGGCCAGGGCGAAATTGAGCGGCGCATGCATGGGGTCGAGCCAGTGCGGCAGGGGCATGCCGACCATGTGGCCCATGGATAGGATGAGCACAGGCAGGGCGAAGGCGAAGGCCGGGACAAGCCGCCGCCTGAGGCCGGACAAGCGCTCCTCGGCCAGGCGCTGGCGTTCGGCCATGGCTTCGCCGACCTTGGAACGCGCCTTGGCCGTGAAGCCGAGCTTGCCGATAGCCTCGCGGATAGCCCTGGGACTGAGCTGGTCCGGATCGTACTCGAACACGCCCGACTCCGTGGCCAGATTGACCTCGGCCCTGCGCACGCCTTCCATGCCGCCCACCACCCGTTCAATGCGCGACGAGCACGAGGCGCAGTGCATGCCGCCGATGTCCAGTTCCAGCAGCGTCTCGCTCGTGGCGGCAGGCTCCGGCGGCGGGATGGCCTCGAAGCCAAGCCTCTTGATGCGTTCGCCTATGGAGTCGAAACTCACGACCTCGGGGTCGAAATCCACATCCATGGTCTCGCCGGCGAGATTCACGGAAACTCCCCTGACGCCCTCCATGGCTCCCACGGTGCGCTCGATGCGTGACGAGCAGGCGGCGCAATGCATGCCCTTGACCTGGGCCTGGACGTACCTGGTCGCCTTGGCTTCGGGAACATCGGCCTTGACTCCGGATGCGTCGGCGGGAGACGTGCGCAGTGTGCTCTGTTGGCTCATTGTCGCCTTCTTGGGTAGAAAACAATCAGGAATGATACCAAACTAGGGCAAATTCCTGAAAATGCAAGCCCCAGGGGTTTGATGAACAAACCGGACTGAACAAAAACTGCCAAACCGCCGAGCGTTCGAGTGGCCTCTTTTTATATATATTGCCGCCGGAAATACGTTCAGGGAAGTCTGCCGGCCGCCACGGCCTTGGCCAATATGCGGGCGGCATCTTCCGGCGAAGGGGCGGAACAGATTGCCGAAACCACGGCTATGCCGTCAGCGCCGGCGGAAACGATCCGGGCGGCATTCTCGGCATTGACGCCGCCGATGCCCACCATGGGCCGTGTGATGCGCGGGCGCAAGCGACGCAGCCCTTCGATGCCCCAAGGCTGATGGCTGAAATCCGTCTTGGTCGAGGTGGGGAATACAGGTCCGACGCCGTAGTAATCGACAGGCAGTTCCTCGGCCTCAAGCACCTGTTCCAGCGTATCCGTGGACAGGCCGAGGATGGCCTGTGGTCCGAGAATGCGCCGCACGTCCGCTACGTGCATGTCGCCCTGCCCCACGTGCACTCCGTCCGCTCCAGCAGCCAGGGCGACATCGACCCGGTCGTTGATGAGCAGCGGAACGCCCGTGGAAGCCAGCTTGGCCTTGAGGGCCCTGGCCAATTCCACGAATTCGCGGGTATCGGCCTTCTTTTCGCGCAACTGGACCACGCTGACTCCGCCGCGCACGGCCTGGCCGACTATGTCCAGCAGATCGCGGCCCTGACACAAGGGCCTGTCCGTGACAAGGTAAACGCTCAGATCGAAAGAGCGGCTCATGCGATCTTCCCCAATGATTCGTGCTGAATGAAAACGCCGGGCAGAGCGCAAGGGCCGCCCGAGGCTGACCCAGGGCCCGACTGGAAACGTCTTCCGTTCGCCAGGGCGAAAAGCGCGCTTAGCCGGCCAGCCGCTTCTCCACGTCGCCAACCTTCTGCTCCAGTCCGGCGGAGCGCCCGGCGCGTCCGTCGACCTTGAGTGTCATGTAGACCCTGTCGCAGTCGGCCTGTAAAGCCTTGAAGCAGCTGCCCACCACGGCCATGACTTCGTCGTACTCGCCCTCGATGGCGGTGCCCATGGGGCCGAGGCGATGGGGCAGGCCGCTGTCGCGGATGATCTTCACCGCGCGGGCCACGTAATCGGCCACGCTCTCACCTTTGCCTACGGGAAAAAGGGACAGGTCCACGATGACGCTCATGCTGCGCTCCGCTCTGCTTGTAAAATATGGCTTCCATCTCCCGCACTGGGGGCAAGCTCAGGCCTTCTGCCTACAGCATGGTCCACGGAAAGAAAAGCCGCGACCGCGCGGCTGTCGCTCATACATATCGCTCCCAGCGGTTTCCTCGGGCTGCAGTACACCCCAGCGAATCCCGAGCGCCGCCTTCGGCGCATTATGCCTCCGCAAGCCGGATTTGTTTCGCAGCGCTTGACCAGGTGGCGGCCGCCCTTTATTCCCCCGACTGCGCTTGCTACAAGCAAGGTCATCTCATCTTGGCCGCAAAGCCTCAAAGGAGGCCGCATGACAAAGAAACGACACGGCAACTACCTGCAGGAACTCAAGTCGCGCTCCCAGAAAAAGCGCGAAATGAACGCGCTCCAGGACCTGGGCGAACGCCTGGTGGACCTGCCGCCGGCGGTGCTTGAATCCCTCGGCCTCGACAGCGAAATCGTGCAGGCCGCCATCATGGCCCGCAAGCTGCGCGATGCGAAGAACGACTCCTACCGCCGTCAGCTCCAGTTCATCGGCCGGCTCATGCGCGATATCGATCCCGCTCCGCTCCTCGCGCACTTCGCCGCGACCGACACCGGGCATCAGGAGGAAGTCCAGTCCTTCCAGCGCCTGGAACGCTGGCGCGACGCCCTGCTCGAAGGCGACGAGAGCGTGCTCGACGAGATTCGCCAGGCCTTCCCCCAGGCAGACATTCCCGGCATCCGCGAGACCGCCAACAAGGCCATTTCCGAAAAGGAGATGGGCCGCCCGCCAAAATCCTCACGGCTGCTCTTCCGCTATCTGCGCAGTTTGGAAATCGAATCCATGGATGAACAGGCCTGACGGCCCAAACCGTCAGGCTGGACGGAAAGCGGCCGGAACCGTCATCTCCGGCCGTTTCATTGAGGAAGTCTTGGCTGGAGGGATGCGGAAACGCTATTTCTCGACCAGGAAGGATATCTTGGTCGTGACCCGGAACACCGTTACCTGATTATTCTCCACCTTGGCTTCGAATTCCTTGATCCAGACGGACATGATGTTGCGAACCGACTTGGCAACCTCGGATACGGCCGTGCGGACCGCATCCTCGAAGCCCTTCTCCGACTGGGCGATGATCTCTATGGTTTTGACGACTGCCATGGCTCACTCCTTGCGTTGTAGGTGTGAGGTTATGCTCCTGCCCGCGGCCAGTCCGTATCGGATGAAAGTGCCGGAAAAGCATTCCCCAGGGGCGTGATGTACAGGGAAGGCTGGTCCCCGAACCTGCTGCAGTACTTCAGGCGCCAGCACTCGCTCGTGCGTTCCCCGCGAATGCAATAGGCGCCGACCATGGCCTGGACGGATTGACTCTTGTCCGAACCAAAGGACTTGTAGAACGGACACGTGCGTAGAAAGGTGCATGCTCCAGCCACCGCTTTTGACTCCTCCTTCATGCCTGATTGAATCCCAGGATCCGCCGAACCTGGGCGGCCGAAGCCGCTTCATACGCCAATCTATCCTATTCGCGCCGCAAGACATTCGGCTTTTATCTGATTTTACTGTAGGCGGCAGTCCGACACGCATGCACGGCGGGATGCGCAAGGCTATTGACCCCCCGCCCGGAAAGGGGCACATACTCAATCAAGGATCACCCTGTTTCCCCTAATGAAAAGCTTCCCTTAAGGAGGACGAAATGAAGGCTGGAGAACTGTATCAGACCGCGGACTGGAAGAACGAGAAGCATGTGCCCGTGATCGAGTGTCCCGACAGCGTGGCCGCCGACCAGATGTTCGAGGTGAAGGTGACCATCGGCAAGGAAATCTCCCATCCCAATACCACGGCTCACCACATCGCCTGGATCAAGCTGTACTTCAAACCCGAAGGGGGCAAGTTCCCCTACGAGATCGGCAGTTTCTTCTTCTCTGCCCACGGCGCATCCACCGAGGGCCCGGACACCAGCAGCGTGTACACGCACCATGGCGTGACCTGCTCGTTCAAGACGAGCAAGCCCGGCACCCTGCTGGCAACTTCCTACTGCAATATCCACGGGCTGTGGGAGAATTCAAAGACGCTCGGCGTCAAGTAGATCGGATTAGGCGCCCCGCGCGCAACGCTTAAAAGGCCCGGATCGCTCCGGGCCTTTTCGCTGTGGATGCTCCGCATCCGCCGAGCCGTCTTGGCCCGCGCAGCCCGTGTCTTACGGGCCATCCGAATACCGCGCGAACGAATCGAGCAGGTCTGCAAAACCAAGGGCTGAACCTGATGCGGAACAGCCCTGACGGGCGGCCATGGTAGGGCACGGCTTGCCCTGGCCTTGTCCAGACAGCCTTGTCGTCCGCGCTGTCTTCCGAATTTACAATCGTGATTCCAATTGGCTGCTCAGACCTTACGGTCCAGAATGTCGCCGGGCTGCGGTCGGCTTGGAGCGGCAAGCTCCATGAACACGGCCGCCGAGGCCTGCTCAAGCAATTCCAGGGTCAAGGCCATGCGGCCGGGCCGGTACTGGTCCAGGACCAGATCCTCCACGCGCCGGGCATCGCCTCCGGGACCAACCGCCTCGGGATCGCCCGTTTCGGCGTCCCCGGCGGCAATCCTCCCGTAACGGCCCACGACGGCTCGATCATCCAAGCCCCGGAGGCTGCCCGTGCCATGATAAAAGCAGGAAGACTCGATACGCATTCCTCAACCCTCTAGAGAGGCAATCGGCCGGATCGAGACGAAACTTTAGGGCGCTGCGCAAAAGAGCCTGCATAGGTCCGGAGCCGCGTCGGCCCGCCCTCCTCCAACATCTCTGGCAAGGCATGCATGGGCAAGCGCGCCTGCAGCCGCGTCTTGGTTTGACGCGAAATTCCGAAGGCAGCTCATGTCGCTGACACGGCGCGGCTTGGACGTACGCATCCGGGAGGCTTCCCATGCGCGGGAGCGCACGGTATGAGGCGGCCATGCTCAACTGGACGCTCGCCGCGCTGCTCGTGCTCCTGCAGATCCCGGACATCCTGACGACCAACGCAATCCTGTCTGCCGGCGGCCGCGAGGTGAACCCGGTCATGCGCTTGTGCATGCGCCTGAGTTCGGCCTGGCGTCTGGCCTGGCTGCCCTGGTGGATGCCCAAAATGGCTGTCGCCATGGCCGGGGCCTGGGTCCTCGGCGACTCGCAGGACCCGGAGGCGCTTATGGCCTTGGTCCTGCTTGTGCTAGCCTACCTTGCAGTCGTGGGCTCCAATCTCGTGCAGCTCCGGCGTCTGCGCAAAAGGGCAGGCCTCTTGCGACGCCCGGCAAAGGCTAAGTCGCCATAAACGCTGCGAACGGCCCCAGGCCGTCCCGCCTGTCGACGCCAAGCACGTCCCCGAGCTTGCCGATTTGGCGCATGAGCTGCTCCAGGCGTCCGCCCTCGGGCACCAGCAGCCAGATGCTCTGCCGGCCGCCGGAAGCGGGAAGGCAAAGCATGGCCTCCACCCGGAAGGCCCTGCGCGCCAGCAGGCCGCAGACTTGCGGCAACGCGCCGGAATGGCCTGCCACGCTCAACTCCAGCACCGCCTTGGCGCAATTCATATCAGTCGAAGCCGTGGCTTTCCCGTTATCACGCGCAGGCGCGGGCATGGATTTCCTCCTTCTGGCACGGTTGCGGCACGATTGTTTCGGTGTTGGCGGCTCCCGGAGGCACCATGGGCAACACGTGGTCGGTCGCATCGACGCGCGCCCGTATGAGGCTGGGACCAGAGCCGTTCAGGGCGCGGGAAAGGGCCGCGCGCGGATCGCGGGCTTCGTGCAGGTTGGCCGCGCGCATGCCGAAGCCTCGGGCCACCTGGCAGAAGTCAACGCTGTGGCAATAGATGGAGGCGTAATTCCTGCTGCCGAAGAAGAGGTCCTGCTGCTGGCGCACGAGGCCGAGGCTCGAGTTGTCCATGAGCACGATGGTGATGTTCGCGCCCTCCTCCGCGGCCGTGGCCAGCTCCTGCAGATTCATCTGCAGGCTGCCGTCGCCGGTCACGAGCACGACTCTGGCCTCGGGCCTAGCCAGGGCCGCTCCGATGGCCGTGGGCAGGCCGAAGCCCATGGTGCCCAGGCCGCCCGAGGTCAGCAGGGTTCGCGGCCGGCGGAAGGGATAGTGCATGGCAGTCCACATCTGGTGCTGGCCCACGTCGGTGACGATGACGGCGTCCTCGGGAAGCTGCGCGGCCAAGCTGGCAAGGATGCCGCGCGGAGTGCGCATGCCATCGGCCGCTTCGTCCAGTCCGGCGTCTGCCTTACGGATCTGGCGCACGCGATGCTGCCAGCCCACGCGCGGCCGCTGCCGCGTCAAGTCGAGCAGAGCATCCAGGGCCTGGGCCGCGTCCATGGCCAGTCCCACGCCTGCCGACTTGATCTTGCCGATCTCGCTCGCGTCGATGTCGATGTGGATGATCTCGGCATCTGGGCAGAAGCGACTGGCCACTCCCGTGGCCCGGTCGTCGAAGCGCATGCCCACGGCCAGCAGCAGGTCGCATTCGTGCAGGATCGCATTGGTGCAGCGCTTGCCGTGCATGCCGAGCATGCCCAGGCACAACGGATGGTCGGCGGACATGGCGCCCAGGCCCATGAGCGTCATGGCCGTGGGCATGGCGCAACGCTCGGCCAGCCGCACGGCAAGCTCCGAAGCGCCCGAGGCGATGACTCCGCCGCCCAGGACCATGGCCGGCCTGCGTGCGGCGTCGATCAGCGAGGCGGCGCGCTCCAGGGCCTGGAGGTCGGGGGCCGGGGCAGGCTCGGGCAGTCCCGGTTCGGGCCACTGCTCGAACTCGGCGTACTCCTGCTGCACGTCCTTGGGTACATCGACGAGCACCGGTCCCGGCCGGCCGGACGAGGCTATGCGGAAGGCCTCGGGAATGATCGTGAGCAGTTCGGCGGCGGAGCGCGCCAGCCAGGCGTGCTTGGTGATGGGCATGGCCAGGCCGTAGGTGTCCACTTCCTGGAAAGCGTCGGTGCCCAGGAGCCCGCGCGGCACCTGGCCGGTGATGCACACCAGCGGCACGGAATCGAGTTTGGCGTCGGCGATGGCCGTGAGCAGGTTGGTGGCGCCGGGACCCGAAGTGGCCAGGCACACGGCCGGCCGCCCCGTTGTACGGGCCATGCCTTGGGCGATGAAGCCGGCGCCCTGCTCATGCCGGGCAAGAACGTGGCGGATGGGGCTGCGCGACAGGGCGTCGTACAGGGGCAAGTTCGACCCGCCGGGGATGCCGGCGACCACGGCTACCCCCTGGCGCTCCAGCAATCGGACGATGATCTCCGCGCCGGTCAACCTGATCATTGCGCACATGGGCTCTCTCCTTTGCGTTGCCTCCGGCCTGCGCCTTGGGAGCCCATGAAACGGAAAACCCCCGTCGGCGCCTGCGCCGACGGGGGTTGTGGATGCTCTGGTGGTTCCGTGCCTAGCCCTGCTCTCCCGCAAACGGCGCGACGGCGTCTACTACGACGCCTACGACTACGCGTACTACGACTAGGCCGGCTAGGCCGAGAGAGGCGAAATGGGTGATCGTAGTGTCGTGCCGCATGGAGATACCGGGCAAAAGGTTAGACGTACTTCCTCGAAAGTCGATAGCCGCAAAATCAGTCAACGTCAATGCGCGATATGCGCCGAACACGGAAAAACCACCCAGGCTGTTTATCAGCGAGCAAGGACACTTTTAAACCGCTATTATTAAAGCTAGGGCAGGGCCACAAGCTCAACGCACAAGAAAAGTAAGCCCTGGTGACCTTCATGCGTCAGCTCTGATCACGGCCGCATTCGGGGAGAGTGTGGACACTCTTTTGCTGCTATCGACGACATGACCTATGAAAAAGTGGTCCGGGCGAGGCCCGGACCACTATATGGGGAGGGGAGAGGCTGGGGTGTTGTTTTCCTGGGCTGGCAGGCCAGCCCAGGCTGAGGAGGGGTGTCGAGGAACGGGTCGCTGGGGTTTCCCGATCTGCGTTGATGTGCACACTAGGTTGGCCGGATGAAATAAACATGAACGAAGCATTACGGGAAGTTAATCCAATTATCCCTTGTTCGCCGCGCATGGACACGCATCAACCTTTGCTTCTGTCTATTTCTGCATTTTTACAGAGTGTAAAAAAAACGGACACCACGCCTTCGCCAAACTGGCTAGCCGCTCCCGCTACATTATCTAAGTCTTTAAAATATTGATGTGTTTTTACAGAGAACTCCTATCGAGATCTGGCATTGCGCTTGCGTTAGGCGTCAACGTAAAGGAGCAGGAACACACCGTGAAGCAAAGCATCCCATGGCGCATTCTTGTCACAGACCGCAACCCACGTGTCCGTCGGCTTCTATGCCGCGAACTGGAACGCGAGGGATTCCGGGTCCTGTCGGCCTCGGGCTGGAACGAAATAGCCCGGGCAGTGAGCAATGGGGTGGATTGCGTGGTCATGGATCTGAACCTGACCTCCCAGGCCGGGCAGGATGGCTCCGTACTCCTGGAGCAGCTCAAGCTCAACGCTCCCCACATACCCGTGGTTGTGCACGCCTTCTCCTCCGAGGAAGCTCTGGAGGCGGACGCCTTGCGATTGGCCTCGGCCGTGGTGGAAAAGAGCGGCAACACGGAAGGCCTCAAGGCCGCGGTGCACAGGGTGCTGGACCATGGCCGCAGGAGGGGCCAGGCATGAGCGAAGCGGCTGGGACGCAGGTAGCCGATCTCAAGCTCATGCTTGTGGACGACGAATCCCCGTTTCTGGAGGCTCTGGCCAAGCGTCTGGCCAAGCGCGGCATTGAGGTCAGCACGGCCATGAGCGGTGAGGAAGCCCTGGAGCGTCTTGCCGCAGGCACACTGCCGGAGGTCGTCGTGCTCGATGTCCGGATGCCGGGCATGACCGGCATTCAGGCGCTGGCACTGATCAAAGGCCGCCATCCGATGGTGGAGGTCATCCTGCTCACGGGACACGCCACGATGGAAAGCGCCATGCAGGGCATGAAGCTCGGAGCGTTCGACTATCTCATGAAACCCTGCGACCTGGACGAACTCATTCGCAAAGCCGGCGAAGCCCGCGCACTGAGAAGAAAAAAGGTCGGAAGAGCCAGGAAACCCGAAGCGTAACCCCGCTCAGGGAATAATAGGGGGGCAGGCACTGCAAGTGGTGAGCACACAAGATCTTGGGGACAAAGCGGAAACGCATAACGGATACATTTCATGTAAGGGAAACGGACATCAAAACGAGGTTGACATGAACGCATTGAAGAAACTGAACGCAATCCTGCTTGAGGGTGCCAAAGCCCATGCACGATGGGAAATCGAGAACGCCAGAATCATCACGGGCAGCAAGAAGCGCCTGGCCATTCTGGCCATCCTGACCATTCCGGCCGTGCTTCTGTCGGTGGCCTTCGCCACAGACACCCTGCCGGACATGGTCGGCGGCAAGCACGCCTACATGCCGGCCTTCTATGACGCCACGACCTTCGCCGTATCCATCCTCATCGGTGTGTGCGCCGGCCTCATCACCGGCTGTATCGGCGCTGGCGGCGGCTTCATCATCACTCCGGCGCTCATGAGCGCGGGCATCAAGGGCATCCTGGCCGTGGGCACGGACCTGTTCCACATCTTCGCCAAGGCCATCATGGGCACGGCCGTGCACAAGAAGCTTGGCAACGTATCCGTGGCCCTGGCCATTTGGTTCCTGGTCGGCTCGGGCGTAGGCGTCACGGGCGGCGGCCTCATCAACCGCGCGTTGTATGAAATCAACCCCGTGCTCTCCGACGCCTTCATCAGCGTGGTTTATGTTGTGCTCCTCGGCTTCCTGGGCTTCTACGCCCTGTTCGACTTCCTCAAGCTGCGCAAGAGCGGCGAGGATGTCGGCGCGCACCACGGCTCCAGCAAGCACGGCGCCGAAGCGACGTCCGGCAAGAAAGGCCTGCCCGCGACGCTGCAGGCTTCCAAGATCCCGCCCTACATCACCTTTGACGAGGATCTGGTTCCCGGCGGCAAGAAGATCCCGGCCCTGTACGTGATCATCTGCGGTGCCATCGTGGGCTTCATGGCCGCCATCATGGGCGTGGGCGGCGGCTTCCTGACCTTCCCCATGTTCGTGTACGTGCTGGGCGTTTCCTCCTTCACCACCGTGGGCACGGACATCCTGCAGATCATCTTCACGGCCGGCTACGCGGCTATCACCCAGTACGCCATCTACGGCTTCATCTTCTACACGCTGGCCATGGGCATGCTCATCGGCTCCCTGCTGGGCATCCAGCTCGGCGCGCTGACCACCAAGGTGGTCAAGGGCATCTACATCCGCGGCTTCTACGCCACGGCCATCCTGGCCGGCTTCGTCAACCGCCTGTTCGCCCTGCCGGCCACGCTGGTTGACATGGAGTACATCCACCTTTCCCCGGCCACTTTGCAGATGAGCAAGATCATCGGCAACTGGAGCTTCTTCATCGTCGTGTCCATCTTCGCCCTGTTCGTCATCAGCAAGTTCTTCGGCAACCTCAAGACCCTCAGACAGGGCGCCTAATACGGGAGGCCAGTCATGCTTATAACCGACAAGAAACACTTCACCCTGGGCCTGACAATGGCCATAATCTTCGCGGTCATCATGTTCTCCATGTTCGTGCCGTTCTTCGAGCACAACGAAAACGCCTTCCAGGCTTCGGACAGGCTGTTCAACCGCATCTCCAAGGATTCGTCCTACTACATGCCCGAGATGTTCAAACTGGCCGAGTCCCAGAACGGCACGATCGTCCAAGTCGATATCACGCTGGGCGGAGAAAACTTCAACGAATATGCCAAGACCATGCTGACCTCCGCCGGCATGACCGTGGAGGACCTCGAAGGCAAGCTCATTGTTCAAGGCGACCTGGGCCGGATGATGGCCGCCTCCTTGCGCGACGCCGACGCAATGTTCTTCAACAAGGGCGAAGAGGTGCAGGCCCGCTACTCCATCCCCGAGCGCTCGGCCATGTATACTTGGTGGCTTATCTACGGCGCCATGGACAAGGACCTCAAGCACCAGTCGGTCTTCGCGCCCGCCGCCGTGCTGGGCAAGGTGAAGAACAAAGGCATCGAGGTGGCTTACAACTACTACGGCATCAGCCCGATCAGCGCCGCCTCCAACTGGGGAATCCTGACCTTCTCCCTGATCTTCTATGTGGCCTATACTCTCTGGTGGGGATACGCTATCTTCTACCTGTGCGAGGGCCTCGGCCTGGTCATGAAGAAGGGCGCCAAGAAGGAAGCCTAACAGTCTGAAGCAATGCCGGCCGCCCGATTCACGCCTCGGGCGGCCGGCAAAGCATTGTGTGAGCAAGGAGGCGGTTTATGGAAGGTCAGTGCAAGGTGCTTCTGGTGGACGACGAGGCGGATTTCGCCGACACCCTGGTCAAACGGTTGGGCAAACGCGGAATGGATGCAGCCGCCCGCTACAGCGGTGGCACGGCCCTGGACTACCTGGAGGACCACCCTGTCGATGTCGTGGTGCTGGACGTCAAGATGCCGGGCATGGACGGCATCGACTGCCTGCGTAAGATCAAGGAGCGCTATCCCCTGGTGGAGGTGGTCCTGCTCACGGGCCACGCCAGCCTTGACGTGGCCATCAACGGCATGGAGTTGGGCGCCTTCGACTACCTCATGAAGCCCGCCGACATGGACGATCTGCGTTACAAGATAGAGGACGCCCTCAACCGCAAGCGGCTGGCCGAGCGGCGCATCGCCCGCGAGAAAGAGAAGCTCCAGGCTCTGAGTCAGGACAAGGCCTAGCTTGTCGGCCATCCCGGCCTTGTCATCCCATGATTCTATGACCGGCAGGAAAGCATGGGCCTGATATCCTTCATCCGCGACCTGCTCCGCAAGGAGCCGGAAGAGCCTCAGGTTTCGGCCGAGGAACTGCGCGACGACTTCCGGGCCCGCTACCATCATTTCAAGCTTCTGCTCACGGCCAACAACAACGCCCTGGAGGTCATGGCCGAGCTGGAGTCCGTCCTTTCGGGCGCCCGGCCTTTCGGCATGCGCTTCGTGCGCTCGCGCGTCACGCGCGTGGCCGCCCAGGTCTACCGCATGATCCAGAACATGACGAACCTTGCGCCGGGCAAGTACGACGCGCTGTATGCAAGCTATCAGCGCATCCATTCAGGCGTAACTCAGACTCTGGAGCTTCGGCGATCCTCGCAGCTTTCGGACCGGGGCGACCTGACCCTGTTCCTGTCCGAAGCCGGCCGCGAGCACGCCGATCTCATCGGCGCCAAAATGGCCTCCCTGGCCGAGGCCGGCCGTAGCCTCGGGCTGCCGATTCCCCACGGCTTCGCCATCACCGCCGCGGCTTACGGCGCTTTCATGGCCGAAAGCGATCTGCAGGCCGAGATAGACCGGCGTATCCAGCGGGCTGACGCCAGCCGCCTGGACGAAATTTTTGCCCTTTCCGCCGAGGTGCAGCAGCTCATCATGAACGCTCCCCTGCCGGCCAAGGTCGAGCAGGCCATCCTGGATTCCTTCGCGGAGCTCAAGCGACGCCACGGGCCTGGCCATGTGGCCATGCGCTCCAGCGCCCTGGGCGAGGACACCCTTGGAGCCTCTTTCGCCGGCCAGTACCGCTCCCTGCTCAACGTGGGCGAGGGCAACCTCCTGTCGGCCTACAGAGAGGTCGTGGCCGGCAAATACACGCCGCAGGCCATGGCCTACCGCCTGAACAAGGGCATCCCGGACGAGGACGTGGCCATGTGCGTCGGCTGCATGCGCATGATCGACGCAGCCTCCGGCGGGGTGGCCTATTCGCGCAACCCCCTGGACCTGACCGACGACGCTGTGCTCGTGAACTCGGTGTGGGGCCTTCCGCGTGCCGTGGTTGACGGTGTGGCCCCGGTGGACACGCTCATTGTGGCCCGAGATCCCCTGCGCGTGCGCTCGCGCGACATACCCAGCAAGAGCCGCAAGTACGTGTGCTTCCCCGAAGAAGGCCTCTGCAGGGAGGACCTTACCGACGGCGAGGCCGGCCAGCAGTCCATTCCCGACGACAAGCTCTTGGAACTGGCGGCGACGGCCGTGCGCCTGGAGGAATTTTACGGCGGCCCCCAGGACATGGAGTGGGCCTTGGAGCGTGACGGCAGGCTGGTGCTCCTGCAGTGCCGGCCCCTGCGCCAGACCGAAACCGCGCCCGCCCCGGCAATGGAAACGGATGACGAAGGGCACGAAGTGCTCCTGGCGGGCGGAATCGCCGCAAGCCCAGGTGGAGGCATCGGACCGGTGTTCGTGGCGCGCGGCGGCATGGATGCCATGCGTTTCTCCGACCACGCGGTGCTCGTGGTGGCCCAGGCCCTGCCGCGCTGGGCCGCGCTGTTGCCCAGGGCCTCGGCCGTTGTGGCCGAAAGCGGCAGCCTGGCCGGGCACCTGGCCAACGTGGCCCGCGAGTTCGGGGTACCGGCCCTGTTCAACGTACCCGATGCCACCAAGCTCTTGCAGGACGGCACGACCGTTACCGTGGACGCAACGGCGCGCAAGATATTCGCGGGCGAGCGCCAGCGCTCCGTGGTCAGGACCGAGCCGGCCCGCGCCTTCATGGCCGGAACGCCGGTGCACGACATCCTGCGCGAGGTCGCCGGCCTCATCGTCCCGCTCACCCTGCTGGACCCCGACGCACCGTCCTTCCGGGCCGAGAACTGCCAGACCATGCACGACATCACGCGCTTCTGCCACGAGAAGGCCGTGGTGGAGATGTTCCGTTTCGGAACCGAGCACAACTTTTCCGAACGCGCTGCCAAACAGCTGTGGGTCGGCGTGCCCATGCAATTCTGGGTCATCAACCTGGACGACGGCTTCACCCATGACGTGCCGGGCAAGTTCATCAAGCTCTCCGAGATCGTCTCCGTGCCCATGCTGGCCTTGTGGAAGGGCATGGTGGCCAAGGAGTGGGCCGGTCCCCCGCCCATCAACGCACGCGGCTTCATGTCCGTGCTGCTGGAGGCCTCGGCCAACCCCAACCTGGACCCCGCCGCGGAGTCGGCCTACGCCGCGCGCAACTATTTCATGGTCTCCAAGCACTTCGCCAACCTGCAGTCGCGCTTCGGCTTCCACTTCTGCACCGTGGAGGCCTTGGCCAGCGAACGGGCCCAGGAGAACTACGCGAGCTTCTCCTTCAAGGGCGGAGCGGCCAACTTCGAGCGCAAGGTGCAGCGCGTGCGCTTCATCGCCAAGTTCCTGGAGGAGTACGGATTCCGCTGCGAAGTGCGCGAGGACGCCTGCTTCGCGCGCGTGGAGGGGCTGTCCCTCTGCGAGATGGAGGAGCGGCTCGTGGTCCTCGGCTACGTGATCATGCACACTCGCCAGCTGGACATGGTCATGGCCGACGGCCGCTCGGCCGCCCAGTTCGCCGCCAAATTCCGCCAGGACATGCAGCAGATCCTCAGCGAGGTCTGTCAGCGGCCCGCGTGATCGCAGCTGGAAACGGCGGGCAATCGCCAAGGCCATTTCAACGTTGCCATCCCCATCCCATCCCGCTATCAGGGGGCAACCGCACCGCGGCCCCAAACCACAACCCCAACACGGACAGACATGAGCACCAACGAACCGAATAAGATTATCTATTCCATGGTCCGGGTGAGCAAGTTCTACGATAAGAAGCCCATCCTCAAGGACATCTCGCTCTCCTACTTCTACGGCGCCAAGATCGGCGTCCTGGGCATGAACGGCTCGGGCAAATCAAGCCTGCTGCGCATCCTGGCGGGAGTGGACGCGGACTTCCAGGGGCAGACCGTGCTCTCGCCCGGATTCACCATCGGCTTCCTCGAGCAGGAGCCCCTGGCCAACGAGACGCGCACCGTGCGCGAGATCGTGGAGGAAGGCGCGGCCGAGACCGTGGCCCTGCTGAAGGAATTCGAGGAGATAAACGCCCGTTTCGCCGAGCCCATGAGCGACGAGGAGATGGATGCGCTGATTACCCGCCAGGGTCAGGTCCAGGAGAAGCTGGACGCAGCCGAGGCATGGGATCTGGAAAGCCGTCTTGAAATGGCCATGGACGCCTTGCGCTGCCCGCCCGCGGACATGCCCCTGAACCTCGTCTCCGGCGGTGAACGCCGCCGTGTGGCCCTCTGCCGGCTGCTCCTGCAGAAGCCGGACATCCTGCTGCTCGACGAGCCCACCAACCACCTGGACGCGGAGTCCGTGGCCTGGCTGGAGCACCACCTGCAGCAGTATCCGGGCACGATCATCGCCGTGACCCACGACCGCTTCTTCCTGGACAACGTGGCCGGCTGGATCCTGGAACTTGACCGCGGCCAGGGCATCCCCTGGAAGGGCAACTACTCCTCCTGGCTGGACCAGAAGCAGGAGCGGCTGCGGCGGGAGGAGAAAGCCGAGTCCGAGCGCCAGAAGACCCTGCAGCGCGAACTGGAGTGGATCAAGATGTCCCCCAAGGCGCGGCATGCCAAGAGCAAGGCCCGCATCGGGGCCTATGAGCAACTCCTATCGCAGAACTCGGAGAAGCAGGCTAGGGATCTGGAGATCTTCATCCCGGCGGGACCACGCCTGGGCCAGAAGGTCATCGAGGCCAAGGACCTGAGCAAGGCCTTCGGCGACCGGCTGCTTCTGAACAAGGTCAGCTTCCTCATCCCGCCCGGAGCCATCGTGGGCATCATCGGCCCCAACGGCGCCGGCAAGACCACGCTGTTCCGCATGATCACCGGCCAGGACAAGCCGGACGAGGGCAGCTTGGCTCTGGGCGACACCGTGAAGCTGGCCCATGTGGACCAGCACAGGGACACCCTCGAGGCGGACAAATCAGTCTTCGAAACCATCAGCGGAGGCCGGGACACCCTCAAGCTCGGCAACCGTGAGGTCAACGCCAGGGCCTACCTGGGCCGGTTCAACATCACGGGCGCGGACCAGCAGAAGAAGATCGGGACGCTCTCCGGCGGCGAGCGCAACCGCGTGCACCTGGCCCGCATGCTCACGGAAGGGGCCAACGTCCTGCTCCTGGACGAACCCACCAACGACCTGGACGTGAACACCATGCGCGCCCTGGAGGACGGCCTGCTCAACTTCGCCGGCTGCGTGCTGGTCATCAGCCACGATCGCTGGTTCCTCGACCGTATCGCCACGCACATCATGGCCTTCGAGGGCGACAGCCGCGTGACCTTCTTCGACGGCAACTTCACCGAGTACGAAGAGGACCGCAAAAAACGGCTGGGCAAGGAAGCGGAAATCCCGCACCGCATCAAGTACCGTAAGCTGACCAGAAGCTGAGAACGGGTATCGGGCCCGGTCTCCCGCGGCAGGCGGTCGGTGTAAACAAACCGCGCCGCCAGCGAGCCATGGAGCCTGGATTCGATCCTGCCGAACGCAGCTTTTAGAGCGTTTTGCACAAGAACTGGAAAGGGCTTGGCCCTCACAGGCCCTCCCACCAGGGGGATGATTCCCTGGACCAGCTATTTCAAATGCAATCTGCCCTAAAGAGAGGCTCCTGGGCGTAACGCCGGGGAGCCTCTCTTTTGCTGTGCTTTGCCATCATTGCCGGCGCAGATCCCTTCCGCCCGCACTACGGGAGAGGCTCTTCGCACGGTTTTGCTCAGGCCCGACTGATTCACCTTGGTCACTCCCCGGCTTCGGAATCAAGCGGCGTGGCTGTCCCTGAATCGCGCGTCGCTCGCCAGGGCAGGCTCTGGCCGCCTTCGGCCGGCGTGGCGGTTCCCTCGATGGCATCTCCGCGCACGGTGCCGCGATAATTCATGGTCTCCAGCCGGCCCTCATGCAACGTTTCCGTGCGGAACGACAATTCCTCGCCCTCCAGCGTCACGAGATGCAGGGTACGCTCGGCCCCGCCAGTGCGCACCGCTCCCGAGACTTTCTGGAACTCCTGGTCCAGGCGCATCTCATGGCTGTTTTCCGCGCCTCCCGAGCCTCCCGGACCTGTCCAGCGCCAGACGCCCGAGACGTTGGCTGGCACGACCCATTTGTAGAGAACGCTCGCGCCTTCGTACACGGTCTCGTCCGGCTCCCATTCGCCCAGATCGAAGGCGTGGGACACGATACGCGTGCCCGGCCGCAGTTCCTGCAGCAGCCTTGGGCGCAGCCTGAGGTTGACGTCTTGCAGCAGATACATGGTCAAGGCCGTGGCCTCGCTGATGTCTTCCTCGAAAAGGTTGCCCTCCCTGAACGCCACCTTGCCGTCCACGCCTTCCTCCCTGGCATTGGCCCTGCTTTCGCTGACCAGGGCCGGGTCTATGTCGATGCCCACGGCGCGGACTCCGTATTCCTGGGCGGCGGCGATGACGATGCGGCCGTCCCCGCTGCCGAGGTCATACAGCACGTCGCCCTGCTCCAAATCGGCAAGCTCCAACATGCGCGACACGACCTCGGGCGTGGTCGGAACATAGGGCACGTCTTTCTCGCTGCCGAGCCAATTCGACCAGAACGGCTGCGACCAGCCGGCGGAGACCGCCAGCGCAAGGCCAATGCACACACTGGCCAGAACGACCAATGCAGATGACCGTATCCTGCGCTTCATGTTGTCCTCCTCGTCTTGGTTTTCAGGTGGTTGTTCAGAAGCCACAACGGCAGACCCGAGGCCAGGACGGCCATGCCCAGGAGCGCCCCGGCCCCGGTGAACGCGAGGCTCGAAGCAAGCATGGCCAGGCATATGCCGCAGAACAGGAGCGGCGTAAGCGGGTACAACGGTACGGGAAAAGGACGTTCCGCCCCGGGGTCCCGCAGGCGCAGGGCGAACAGCGCCGCGCCCACCAGCAGAAGGAAAAACCAGAACACCGGGGCCGTGTACTCCACCATCATCGTGAATCCGCTGCGCGAGCCGGTGCCCACGACCACGAGCAGCAACGAGGCCAGACCCTGTACGGCCAGGGAGTTCACGGGCGTGTCGGCGCGCCGGTGCCAGCGGCCCAAGAAGCCGAGCAAGGGGAAATCCCGCCCCAAGGCATGGCCGGAACGTGCGCCGGTGATGATGGAGCCGTTCATGGTGCTCAACGCGGTCACGGCCACGATCAGGCTGACGAAGCGGGCGCCGTTCTCGCCCATGGCCGTACGCGCCAGATCGGCCGCAACGGCCTCGGACCTGGACATGGCGGCCAGACCCAGGCCGTGGAGGAGGGCCAGGTTGACCAGCAGATAGATGGCGGTGATGATCCCGATGCTCAGGATCATTATGCGGACCATGTCGCGGCGCGGGTTGCGCACTTCGGCCGACAGATAGCCGGCCTCGTTCCATCCGCCGTATGTCAGCAGGACGAAGACCATGGCCCCGCCGAGCGTCTCTCCGGAGGCATGGCCCCTTCCCCCTGCCCCGGCCTCCTGGGACAGGCCCAGGCCCATGACGATCACGCTCAGGAGCCCCAGCACGATGCAGGACGTGAAAGCCAGCTGCATGCGGCTGCCCTGGCGGATGCCCAGCATGTTGGCGACCGAGAGCAGGATGATGGTCGCGGCGGCGTACAGGGAAGACGAATACGGACCCAGGGGGAGTATCTCCGTGAGATAGTCACCCAGCATGAAGGCGAGCATGGCGATGGAGCCGGACTGAATGACGGACAGGCGCGCCCAGGCGAAGAGAAATCCCGGAGCCTGACCGAAAGCGCGGGTCAGGTAATGATATTCGCCGCCGGTGTCCGGGAATGCCGAGGCGAGCTCGGCATAGCACAGGGCGCCGACGAACGAGGCCGCGCCACCCGCGACCCATATGCCCAAAAAAGCGGTCTCGTTGCCGGCAAGACCCGCCACGATGGCGGGCGTCTTGAAGATACCCGCGCCCACGACCACGCCGACGACGATGGCCACGGCATCCAGGGTGGACAATGTGCGGCGAGGCATTGCCGGCCGCCCTTCTTCCATGCGCGGCATGGCTCTATCATCAGCCTCCGTTGCCCTCCCCTGCGGCCTGCGACCTGCCGCGGACCTCACATCGAGTATGCAGGCCGGTTCCCGGACCTGTAATGGTAAATGGGGCGAGAAAATCTAACGCGCGGGTGCCGGTGCCCCATAGGCAGGAGTGCGCGCGAGGGTCCTTGTCCTCCTCACGTCACCGGAAGGATGAGTACTGAGCGGCGGCCAACGCAGTTTGCAAATGAAATGACACGGACATCGCAAATGGGGGAGTGCAGGGAGCGCCGCTCCCTGCCGGGCGAAAGTCCGAGAGAGGGCGGCGCCCTCTCTCGGTTGAATTGCAAGACGAATTAGTCCAGATTCCTGACGATGCGCAGACCGCGCCGCTCCGGATCCTTGGCTAGGCTCTTCAAAAGCTGCGTGCGCCAGTCGGGCCCGCCGGCAAGCCTGGCCAGGTATTCCACCGCGTGCAGAACCTCGCGCCGGGCGAACTTCTCGTCCATGCCCAGCAGGCAGCGGGAGATGCCCATCTTGCACGAGGGGCAGCCGACCACGACCTGACATTCCGAGCAGGCGGTGAGATCCTGAGCCAACTGGACCTGCTTGCGCCCGCGCAGCTTGTTGTAGATGGCCGGCGAGGTCATGGCCCCGAGGCCGGACTCGCCGCAGCATCCAGGCGAGAGATGCACTTCGGTTCCGGTAAGCTGGGCCAAGCCCTTGCGATAGGCCTCGCCGGACTTGGCCGGAGCCAGGCCGTTCCATTCGGCGTGGCAGGCGGAATGGTAGAGCAGCGGACCGGTCGCCTTGCCCTTCAGGCTCAGTCTGCCCAGCAGGTACTGGGTCACATCCAGATGGCGGACGTTCAGCCCGAAGATCATCTCCACGCCATACTTCTGCAGGGATTCTCGGCAAGTGCCGCAGGAGGTCAGCACGGTGTTGGTGAAGAAGCCGAGTTCCTTGGCCTCCCGCAAGGCCGAGCGGATGACCGGCAGGTTACGGTCCTGGTTGACCAGGTAGGCTTCCTCCATGCCCTGGGAAAGCAGCGGGTAGCCGCAGCACAGATGCTTGGGCGGCAGGATGACGCTCACGCCCGAGCGGATGAGCAGGTAGAGCGAGGCCAGGCCGATGGAGCGCGAAAAGAGCGACGCGCCGCAGCCCGGGAAGTAGAAGACTGTCTCGGGCACATCCCGGCCGTCCTCCAGGGACTCGGGCGCGAAGATGGAGCCCTTGCTCAGGTGCAGGCTCTCGGCCAGGTTGCGGAAGCCGACCTCCGGCCCCTTGCCCGAGAAGAGCGGATTGGCCAGCCGGTCGCGCCAGCGCGGGGGCAGGAGTCCGACCATGCGGTTCTGCATGCTCTGCCCCACGGCCGCCGCCTTGGCGGCCATGGGCGCACGGACTTCGGGGTCCTTGGCCAGCCAGCCCAGCACGTTGGTCTTGATGGGATGGCCGCCGGCCTTCTTTTCGTCCAGGAACGCGCGCATGAACAGGGTCACGTCGGCGCTGTTGATCTTGACCGGGCAGCTTGCGCAGCGACCGCAAGCCGTGCAGTGCTCCGTGAGCCGGCGCAGGCTGTCCAGCAGGCGCGGGTCGGGCCGGCCTTCGTGCATCTGGCTGTAGTACACGGCCTCCACCAGGGCGCCGATGGTCATGTTCTTGTTGCGCGGATGGTAGAGCAGGCCCTTCTCCGGGTAGTACATGGGGCAGACCTGCTTGCACTTGCCGCAGCGCGTGCAAACCTGGATGTCGGACAGGAGCTTGATGAGCCGCTCCTTGTCGGGCAGGGCCGTCTTGGCCAGATCCTGGATGAGCCGGTTGAAGGAGAACGTGTAGGGCTCCACGGCCATGTCGCGCGTGACGAGCTTGCCGGGGTTGATGATACCCTTGGGGTCCACTGCGGCCTTGTAGTGCCGCAGAGCCTCCATTTTTTCTTCCTGCAGGTAGGCGATCTTGGTGATGCCGATGCCGTGCTCGCCGGACACGCCGCCGCCCATGGACAGGACTTTCTCGAAAACCTTGCCGGCGGCCTCGTAGGCCAGGGTGAGCATCTGCGGATCATTGGAGTTGACCGGAATGTTCACGTGGCAGTTGCCGTCGCCGGCATGCATGTGGCTGGCCAGGACGATACGCGTGGCGCGCATGTCATGGAATATCTGGGCCAGCCGCTCCTTGAGCTTGGGATAACGGTTCTCCAGATCCTGGAAGAAGAGCGCAGCGCGGATCTCCAACTCCTGCTCGGTCATGTCCTTGGCCGAGAGCTGCCCGCGCAGAATCCTCATGGACGTGATCATCTCCTGATCCAGGGACTTGTCCTTGAGATCCAGGCCGGGCAGTTTGCCTGCTTCCTGCAGGGACAGGCGGTAGGCGTAGGCCATGTAGTAGAGGTTCAGGTCCTCCAGGAAGTCGGAAAAGGCCGGAACGCCCTCCAGGGGGATGACGATGTCCTCGTTGACCTTGAAACCCGAGGTGCGCTTGGCGATGGCCGAGAGCTTGTGGCGGTCTTCCCAGAAGTGCTCCGCCTCTTTGGCGTCGCGGGCCACGAAGATGTCCACGCCCTCATAGGGCTCGGCCAGGTCCACGATGGCGCGCACGGCCCCATCCAGAGCCTGCTGGTCGTCGGAATCGAGCTGGAGCAGCAGCACCGAAATGGGCTCGCCCTCGTAGCGCGAGGATTTCTTCTGGTAGCCGATAGCCTGCACGTACTTGATGTTGAACTCCTCCAGGGAGGAGATCTTGACCAGGTCGCCTTCCTCGCGGATGCGGTCGCGCAGGCCGACCACGTCCTTGATGACGAGCATGGCGTTGTGCATGCTGCGGCCGAAGAACTCCAGGCACAGGACGCGCGAGAGCCTCTGCATGGGATAGAGCGTGAAGCAGCCCTCGACGATGACGCCGTCCACGCCTTCCTTCTGCACGCCGGGCAGGCCGCCCAGGAACTTGTTGCTTACGTCCTTGCCCAGGCCCGGCCCGCGGATCTCGTCCCCGCTGAGGGCCACGGTACGCAGGAGCCCGCCGGACTCGTCCAGCACCTCGAATACGGCCGACTCGCCTGGCATGATCTTGTGCCGGGGATGGTCCTTGCGGCGCACCTCCACCAGGCTGCCGTCGGGCATGACCTGCTTGAAGGAGAGGATGTTGTCGAGGGTGGTGCCGTACTCGAAGGCGAACGGCCCGCCGGAGTTCTCGGAGATGTTGCCGCCGATGGACGAACCGGCCTTGGATGCCGGGTCCACGGTGAACAACAGACCGGCCTTCTCGGCCGCCTTTATGGCGTTGAGGGTCAGCACGCCGGCCTGCGCGCAGAGGACCTTGTTCTCTGTGTCCACGGGATAGATGGTCTTCATGCGCGAAAGGCTGAGAATGACCGTGCGCCGATGCGCGGGCACCGCGCCTCCGGTCAGGCCCGTGCCGCCGCCGCGGGGCACGAGAAAGAAGCCCATCTCGCCGGCCAGGCGCACGATGGCCTGGACCTCGGCCGTGGTCTGTGGCGACACCATGAGCAGCGGCAGCTCCATGCGCAGGTCCGTCGCATCGGTGGAGGTCTCGATGAGGCTGCCCGGCTCGTGGACCATGGATGCCACCGGCAACATGGCCTCCAGGCGGCGCACGATCTCGGCCTTGAAGCTCTGATCCTCGTCGTAGCCGCGCCAGAAGGCGTTCACGGCCTCACCGAGCACGCGCGGATATTCGCCCGACAGCGTTGGCAGGCTGCGGGTCAGCCTGGCGCCCACGCTCTGGCGCACCAGCTTCTCATCGATGAACGGATTGCAGCGCACAAGGAACAGTTCCGCGGCGAGCTCCACCGCCAGGTCCCGCACGACTTCGGGCCACTGGGCGAACTGTTCCAGGCTCAGACCGAGAACCCTGGGAACAAGACGTTCCTCGGGGATGGAAATATGAGGACCTTTCTTGGGCATGGCTATTGGCTGCGCAAAGGGCGCGGGTTTATTCCTTAAGGAAAGAGATCAGGATAAATCCTCAGCCGACGATTGACAAGCCAAAGCACTTACGACGCCCGTGATGTCCATTGCAGTATCGGCGGCCGGTTGTTTGCCATGGAACATTAAAGTGTTGTCATAATACGCTGATCTCCGCCCCTTCAGATTGTCATGAATCTTGCTCTTAAATAACATCATGCGTTTGCCGCCAAACGGAAACGGTTAATCCTCGCCCGAGACTGGCTGGCAGGCGCTTCCTGGGCACAATTTCAATCCGCCATAGGATTGAAGCATCTACTGATTATGGAAAATATATGTACAAATTTTTCACTCCATGCATCGCGGCCGTAATGCTCCTCCTGACGGGTTGCGGCATGTCCTCCCTGCCCTTCTGCACTGAGTTATCTTCGCCACACGCAGAGGATGAACGCATCGTGGCGGAGATATCCACGCTCTTTCTCAAGAACGAAAAAATCACCTACCTGGACATTCAGCCGTACTCCTATGGCAGACACGTCTACCTTGTCGGAGAGGCCGCTAGCCCGGAGGAACTCAATCAGGCCGTGACCCTCGCGAAATCCGTGCGTGACGTGCGCTCCGTGACCACCTACGTGCTGCCCAAGCCGGAGCAGCCCGTCTGTTCGTCCCTGGATAGCGCGCGAATCCAGCGGCAAGTGCTGACGAGGCTGGAAGCGGATCAGCAAGCTTCGCCGAACAATGTCGACCTGACGGTCTTTCAGTACGTCGTGGTGCTCACCGGCGAGGTGGACAGCAGGGAGACGGAAGCTGCACTGGTAGCCAGGGCCGAAGAGGTGGAAGGAGTTCGTCTGGCCAAATCGCTTCTGCGCGTAGTCAGGTAGGCGGGCAGGCCACGCCTGGCTCTTTCCTACCGTGGCTGAAGTCAATTCACCCGACGCATCAGAGCCCCTGGAGCTTCAAACAGCCGCGGCAGGCCGCCGGGGCAGGCTGCTCGGCGAAGAAGGCCCGCGCCCGCTCATCAGCCTTGCGCAGAGCCTCCAGGGCACCGAAGCCCCGCTCCACCCCATCCAGGCAATGGTCGGAAAAGGTCCGCCTACGCTCGAAGGCCCTACGGAAGGCCCGGTAGTCCGGCTTGGCCCAGATGGTGGACAGATCCTCCTCCAATATGTTGCCGAAGCAGAGCAACGCACGGTCGAAGCCCGGCGGCATGGAACGCAAAGGGAGACGCAGGAAGATGCACGGGGACACATCGCCGTCTACGCCGATGCTGACATTGCGCGTGGGCAAGTTGAGGCACTCTGCCTGCTCCTCGCGGCGATAACCGACCTGCTGGAAGGACTGGCGGCGCAGGATGGAGGCAAACAGCGCCTTGCGGCTCGCGCGATCGGCGGCCTTGCCCGGTACGAGAACCTGCCTGGCATGCTCGTCCGTGGGCAGAAAGGTGGCATTCACGGCAATACACTCCTCCAGGCCGTGACGTCTGGCCAGGACCACGAAGTCGGGCAGCTCGGCCACATTCTCGGGCTGCTGGAGAAAGGACAGGCCTATCCTGGGCGGCTTGGGGCATGCGCGCGCCAGTTCGCGGAACCGGGCCAGCTTACCCAGGATGTCCTCCAGGGAAGACGGAGGCCTCAGCTTGGCGTGGGTCTCCTCGCGCGCGCCGCTCACGGACACGGTGATGGCGGCCAACCCGGCGGCCAGCAGCTCCCGTCCAAGCTCCGGCGTGAGTTGCGTACCGTTGCTGGTCAGGGCGCACTTGGCTCCGGCCTTGGTGAGCCGGGCAATGATGCGGGGTAACTCAGGGTGCAGCAGAGGCTCTCCCCAGCCCTGAAGGTAAGTCAATTCGGCCCGGGCGGCATGAGGCAGCAGGCCGTCCAGGGCAGGCAGGGGGAAATGCGCGCTGCGCCAGTGGCCGCTGAAGGCCGTGTGCGGGCAGGTGGGACAGCGCAGGTCGCAGGCCGAGCTGACCTCGATCTGGATGATGCCGCGCGGGCCCTCTGCCGAGGCCCCGGAATCCATGCGCCTGGTCATATGCGCCATCCTCCTGCGAACGTGAGCCCATGACGGGCAGTGGAATGCCGGCAATCCGGAAGGCTGCTCTCACAGCCCAAAACACGCAGGGCCGCCCTCGGTCCGTGATGCACCGAAGACGGCCCTGCGTCCAAAGAGTCCTATTTTCCCGACGGGGCGCGCTCGAATGAGTCCTTTCGGTCCCTCAGGCGCTCGGCACCAACTCGCCGGCAAGCTTCTCGAGCTCGTCCAGGGCATCCTCCAGCTGATAGCTCAGGGTGTCGGCCTCCTGAGGCTTCCAGTCGGCCAGAGCCGTGGACAGCTTGCCGCGGATGCCCAACAGCCGGGAGATATGTCCACGCAGGGCCTCCTGCCTCTCCTTGGGCCACTCGCCCAGGGAGAGCTGCTCGAACAAGGCTTCGGGCAGTTCCATGACGCCCTTGTGTGGCCATGCGGGGGAAGGAGCCGGCCAAGCCAGTTTGGAAAGCACGGGCCAGCGGCGTTCCACGCTTTCGGGCTTGTACGTCTGGGCCATGACCCGCACCTGGAGCACCTCGCCCATGTCCACCTCCCGGCCGCCCGTCAGGCGACACGCATCAGTCGATTTCCTTCCACTCGCTGCGCACCTGGGCCACCACTTCCTGAATCATGGAAAACTGATCGCCAGGGCAGACGCCGATCAACGGCTGTCCGCTGTCGATGTTCTCGCCGTAGGAGAAATAGGACGAGTATATCTGGCCTTCGGGTCCATTGTAGCTCACCAGGGCCTCGCGTTTCATGCGCGACATGATGAACAGGTCCATGCCGTCCGTCACCTTGACCGAACGGATGCCCGAGGCCTTTATCTTCTGGTCCACTTCCGGGACGAAGTAGTACTTGGCTTTTTCCGGCGCGGTCACCAGATGCAGGGTCTTTTTAAGAATGGCCTCGATGACCTCGTCGCGCGACAGGAAATGCCGCAGGGTCATGAGCTTGGTGCCGGCTTCCACGAACTTGCCCGAGAGGTCCAGGGCAATGTCCTTGATTTCGCCTTTCTGCGGCGCATGGATGGGCTTCTTGTTGCGCTCGCGCGTGACATGAGCGAGCAGCGTGCCCGGCTTTTCCTTCCAGGTGCCTACAGGTCCGAAGACCTTGCCGCCGGTGGTCTTGACCGCGAACTCGATAACGCCCGTATGTGGGGCGCGAATTTCAATCTCCTCGTAGGGAGATGCCTTGATCTCCTCCAGGAGCGCCTTGACGTCCATCACTTCTTCTCCGCCTTCTTACCTGTAGTAGAGATTGCGGCCGCCCATGGTCAAGAGGGCCTGATAGAGGTTCTTGCGCACCTCGCGGCGGTCCCATATGCCTTGGATGTGTCCGCGGGACAAAGCCTGATGCGCCTGGTGGTAGTCCGGTGGGATGTCCACGCCCGTGGTTTCCTTGATGACTCCGGGGCCGGCGAAGCCGATGTTGGCCGAGCGCACCGAGAACTGGTAGGGCGAACAGCCGAGGAAACTGGCCAACGGGCCTGCATAGGAATTGGTGTCGTACAGCACCAGGTACAAACCGCCCTCGTCGATATAGTCGCGCACGGCCATGGTGCAACGGGGCATCTGGATGACGCCGTTGGTGCCCTCCTGGATGCGGATGCCAGCCGTGCCGTGCACATAGGCCAGCAGCGGATAGTGCTTCTTCTTGGCCCGCTCCACGGCGCGGATGAACTTCTCTCCCTCGGCCGCACCGACGCTGCCGCCGCGGAAAGCGCCCATGAGCATGGCGCAAACCATGCGCACGCCCTGGATGCTAGCCTCGAAGGTCATGCACGCGCTGCGCTGGCCCGTCTTCTTCTTGGCCGCCTCCAGCTTCTCGTCGAAGCCCTCGAAGCCCAGGGGGTTACCCGCCTCGATGCGCGCGTTAAACTCGTAGATGGAGCCCTGATCGAAGACGTTATACAGGTACCACTGGTGTTCCATGGGGAAGTGGTAACCGCAATAGCTGCACACTCCGGCGAAGTCGCCGAACAGGTCGGGAGCCCATAGGTCCAGACACCCATGGGTAGCGGCGCGGGGACAGGTCATGGTGACATCCTCGCGGGCCTTGGGGCTCAGATAGACCCACTGGTCGTCGTTCAGGCAGATACCGTTGTCGGGGCAGGACAGCTCCGTGAGCTGCTTGACCGCCTCGGAGTCGCTCTTGCCGTTGATCCTCATGAATCCGGTGAGCGGCGCGGAAACCTTGTCCGTGAGCACCTGGGCCTCGGCCTGGAAGTCCTCGAGCCAGCGCTTGAGCTTCTTGTGCCGTTTGCCGAGGAACTCGTAACGGAAGAAGGAGTGTGTGGCCCAGAGCATGTCCAGGGCCACGGATACCGTCTTTTGCGACAGGGTGCGCTTGTCCTCGTAGGCGTTCTGGGCCATGCCGCGGAACTTCTGATAGCGCCGCCAGACCAGGTTGTCCCTGGCCTTGGAGGACAAGCTCCAGCGCACGAAGATGGACTCTGCCTCCACGCCCCTTTTGTTGGCCACGCGCTTGAGTTCGTTGGCGCGCAGGAGCTGAAGGTTCTTGGCCTTGAGCACGGACTGGTTGGTGGCCCAGATAAGCTCGCCGCGCAGGTTCTTGAAGAAGTCGTAGTGCTCCGGACGCGTGCCCAGCGGCGGCTCCTGCACGACCTGATCGATATAGCCGGCGGCCAGGTTGTCCTCGGCCATCATCTTGAGCTGGCGGGCGCAACGCTCGATGAGCTCGGGCTCGGCGCGCTGGCCTTGGCGCAGTCTGCCTTCGATGGCAGCGGCGCCCTCGGGAGAGATGACCGAGTAGTAGCCATGGGAGAGCATGAGCCGCATATCTGCCAGGCCGATGGCCTCGGCGCCGCCGGAGCCGCCCTCGGAGATCACGGCCACGACGGGCACGCGCAGTGCGGCCATCTCATAGAGATTGCGCGCGATCTGCTGGGCCGCTCCCGGATAGTCCTCGACGGGGTAGGAGCCGGGGGTGAAAATGAAGGAGTGTATCGGGATGTTCTCGGTTTCCGCGACCTTCATGTAATGCAGGGCCTTGGCGTTGCCCCAGGGCTTTACGGAGCCGCCGTTGCGGAACTCCTGCCCGTGTCCCTTTTCCTGACCGATGACCATGACCGGCTGGTTGATCACCTTCTTGCCCACGCGGCGGGTTATGTAGGCCCGGGCGATGAGCATGCTCGGATCGATGGAATACTCGTCCTGGCCACCGATCTCCGTGTAGTTGTCATAGACGTTCTCAAGGATGTCCTTGAGGCAGATGCGCTGCGGATGCCGCACGATGCGCACCTTGTCCATGGGAGTAAGTTCGGCGTCGAGCTTGTTCTCCAAGAAGGAGAAGATGTCTTCGAGCTGCTGAATCTGGCGCACCTGCTCCGCCATGGTCAGGTCTTTTTCCTTGGCCAGGAACTCGCCAAGCTTGGATTCAAGCATGGCCACGTTTTCGTTCTGCTTGGGCCCGAAGATATCCCGTATGTAGGCCAGGCGGTCTCTAAGCTGCTGTGTTCTCTTTTCGATATCCATAGTAGCGTCGAGGCGTCCCCATCACGAATTCGCCCTGGCGGGCGATCGGGATGGACGCCGAAAGTTGCATTGTGGGTGCCGTTTTCGTCCTCTCAACCGGCGCGAATAGACCTTAGAACTCAAGCAGGTTCATGGTCTTCTTGCGCAGGAAATCGACATTGGACTTGAGCGGGTTGCCTGAGCGGTCCTGTCCTCTGAGCACAAGACGGTCCAGGAACTCAAGGCCGCGCTGCTTGGCCTGGGCCAGATCATCTCCCTTGATGATGGCCAGGGCAAGGTTCGGATCGAACTCAGTGGGAATCTGATAAGGCTCGTCTCTGGGCACCTGGGTGTAGACGTTCAGCCAGGGCTGCTCGGGCCAGCTGAATTCGTCGATGCGGCCGACCCAGGGCGCGAACTTGTTGTCCGGGTCCTCGGCGATGAGGCGGTACTCGATGCCCACGCCGTTGGGCTCGATGTCCGACTGGGCATAGCCGATGGACTGGCCGAGCCCGACCCGGCACTGCTCGGCGATGAGGTCCACGGGTCCGTCTCCACGCACCTTGGAGATGATACCCGAGACACCATTCTCCACCTGAATGCGCGTGTTGACCTCCATGAGGAAGGGGTCTCCCTTGGGGGTCACGATCCACTCCCACGTTCCCACGCTGTCGTAACCCACTTCCCGGGCCATGTTCAGGGAATGGCGCGTGATGTCGGCGAGCACCTTGCCTGCGTCGAAGGAGTAGCCCAGTTCTCCGGGCGCGAAGCCCGGGGCGACCTCGATGCGTTTCTGACGCCCGGTTGACTGCACAGAGCAGTTGCGCGTGCCGAAGTGCACCGGCTCGCTCTTGCCGTCGCCCAGAATCTGCACCTCGAGGTGGTTGAATCGAAAGACGCGCTGCTCGATGAGCACACCCTCGTCGTGGAACTGACGCTTGGAGTAGTTGCGGATTCGTCTGAAAACATTGCGGAAGTGGTCTATGCGATCCAATTCCTCGATGCCCATGCCTCCGCCTCCGGCCGAAGCCTTGACGAGCACCGCGGGCCGCTCGATGCCCTGCTCGGCCTGGAAGGCGAACAGGTTCTCGGCGATTTCCTCTGCCTCCATCTCGTCGTAGATGGGTCGATCCGAACCAGGGACCGTGGGTACGCCGAGGCGGCGGGCAAGTCTCTTGGTGTTGATCTTATCGCCCAACTCGCGGATGACCCTCCAGGACGGCCCCAGGAACAGGAGCGGATTGTCCCGCTCGCTCACCCTGCGCGCAAAACGGAAATCCTCGGCGAAGAAACCATAGCCCGGATGGATCGCCGTGGCGCTTGCGTCGTCAGCCACGGCCATGAGCTCGTTGGCATCCTGATAGGAGTTGATGCGATACAGGGACTTGGGACCGCCGTGCCGCCTGGCCAGGGCCACATGACCCGACTGGTGGTCTTCCTTGGTATAGATGCAGACAAACCGGTGCCCGAGCTTCATGCAGGCCTGGGCAATGCGGATGGCGATCTCGCCGCGATTAGCAATTAAAACCTTATGAGTGTTCGCAACCACGCGAAATATTCCTCTTTTCTTATGCGGGCCGATATTTCACACCTCGAACAAGGAGGCCCTTATATGTCGCAAAACGCAAATAGTCCACATGCCAGCTACCCCGGATTCGGCTTAATCGCGGGCTATCCTTGCCAGCGGCACGAAGACAGCCCCAGGGCCGATGGAATTCGGCCCCCCGGAGCTGTTTGTGATGAAGTCCGCGAAACGGCATGCTCCCGGAGATATCCCGGAAACGACGATCGCCGGCTCAGAACATGCACGCGACGGAAACAACCACGAAGCACATGCGGCCTCGGGCAGGTTCAGCGGGCCAAGCCTAGCCCAGCTTCTCTTCGGATTTGGCCTGTTGCTTGGCCTTGCGCTGGGCGATCAGGCGCTTCTGGAATTCCAGCACCAGCTTATCGAGTCTCGCCTCCTGGCGCCTGTCCAACTCGACAAACTGGCAGGCCAACACATCTTGATTGATCCGGCGCACAATCTTGGATTTGAGTCCGACGATCACGGGCTTGCCGCCGATCATCAGGTCAGCGGTGACGGTGGTGCCTTCCTTGAGCCTGAACTCCACTGTCGCCAGGAGCGCGATTCCCGTCGCGCTCAGGTCCTTGACGTCAAAGCTGACGCCCGTTTCCTGCAACATGGCCTTGAGGCCGGGGATCCTTGTTCTGAATGCTCCTCGCTGGTTATCGCCGTCAGGCACTTCTATCTTGAAGTCCATAAAACCTCCCTGTCATTATCCGCCGACGCGCTTCTCCAGCGTAATTTCGATCCGCCTGTTGCGCGCGCGGTTCTCTGTGCTGTTGTTCGGGAACAATGGCTCCAGGTCGGCCAAGCCCGTGGCCGTCAGCCTGGTCGGCTCCATGCCGAGGGACATGAGCACGCGCAGGACATTCACCGAACGCATGGCCGAAATTTCCCAGTTGTCCTTGAAGCGGCCGCTACCCGAAGGCTGCACGTCATCGGTGAAGCCGCGTATGTTGATCCGCTGATCCGCGTGCTTGATAAGCAGATCCTTCAGATCCCGCAACACGGCAGCGCCCTGCGGCGTAAGCTCCACCTGGCCGGGGGCGAACATGACGTCCGAGGGTATGCGCAAGGTGATTATGCCCTTGTCGAAATGCGCGCCCACCACGCCCTTGAGGCCCTTGGTGTTCTGATAGAACTGCACCTCGGTGAACAGTTTGCGCTGGTTTTCCATGATCTGGCGCTGCAGCTTGACCTGGTCCACCAGAACCGCCTGCTCATCACGCGCGATGCGCGAGCTGGCCAAATCCTTTTTCTGTCCTTGCAACGCCAGCTGCACCGCCTGGAACGAATCGGTGAACTTGGTCAGGTCCAGGTTGGACATGGAAAAGAGCAGAATGAAGAAGCACAGGAGCAGGAGCGAAAGGTCGGCGAAGGTCGTCAGCCATGCGCTGGACGCCCCATCGTCCTCATCGTTATCTTCTTCAATCTGGCTTTGCAGTTCCTCATCGGTCATACCGGCGCTCCTGCGGGGCTATGAAGGAGGACAGCTTTTCGTACACCAGCCTGGGGTTGTTGTTCTCCAGGATGGATTTGGCGCCTTCGAAAATGATCTCCATGTGCAGGGTTTCCTGCAGCGTGCGGGCGTTGAGCTTGCCGGCGATGGGCAGAAAGAGGAGGTTGGCCAAGACTGAACCATAAAACGTGGTGATGATGGCCACGGCCATGGCCGGACCGATGCTCTTGGGGTCGTCCAGGCGGGCGAGCATCTGCACCAGACCGATGAGCGTTCCGATCATGCCGAAGGCGGGCGCGAAGCCGGCCAGTTTGCGGAACACTTCCTGGCCTATCCGGTGGCGGCGCTTCATGGATGATATCTCGATGCGCAACGTGTCCCGGATGATATCAGGGTCGGCGTTGTCGGCTATGAGCTGACAGGCCTTCTTGAGCACCTTGTTCTCGGTCTGAATGTTCTCCAGGGCGACCAAGCCTTCACGCCGGCTGATATCGGCCACGCGGATCATGATGTCGACCACTTCCTGCGGACGCACCTTGCGCGAGGCGAAAGCCTTGAAACCCGCGGCTATGGCCTGGCGCACTTCCTCGAAGGGGAAAGCCACGCAGATAGCCGCCAGTGTTCCGCCGATGACGATGAGAATGCTGGGGAGGTTGATGAAGAGAAATGAATCTCCTCCCATGTAAATCGCGCCACCGACCATTGTAAGGCCGATGATCAATCCGCCCAGTGTTGCGATGTCCATCTGCTCTTCGCCCTTGCATTTGCTGGTTGAACTGCCTGCGATTGGCCGCTATCAATGCGGATGCGCTGGATTGTCCCTACGACCGATTTAAATATCCAAACTCTAACATACAAAGATATCGACATGCAAAATCAACAATTAGTGGAAACCGCAACGGAATTTCTCCGCGCCAGCATGACCCTGAAACATCCTGTCCGCGCAGGCGTTGTTCTGGGTACGGGGTTGGGAAGCTGGACACAATCCTTGCAAGATACATGCACAATACCCTATGCGGATATTCCCGGCTTCCCAAGGGCCACGGTCCCCGGCCATGCCGGATCTCTGGTTTATGGAACCATCGAGGGCCGCGGCGTGCTCGCCCTCTCCGGCCGCTTCCACCTGTACGAAGGCTACTCGCCGGCCGATGTCTGCTTCGGAGTGCGGGTCTTGGCCCGACTGGGAGTAGACGCGCTCGTGCTGACCAACGCCGCCGGGGCGATCAATCCCCAGTGCGACGCCGGCTCGCTCATGTGCATCACGGACCACATCAACGCCACGGGGGTCAGCCCGCTCACGGGTCCCAACGTGGAAGCCTGGGGGCCGCGCTTCCCGGACATGAGCAGCGTATGGGACCCGAACTTGCGCGCACTGGCTCTGGAACAGGCCCTGCGGCTCGGCATCCGCCTGGAGCGCGGAGTGTACATCCAGGTGCCCGGCCCGCAGCTCGAGACACCGGCCGAGACTCGGGCCTACCGCATGCTCGGAGCCGATGCCGTGGGCATGTCCACGGTCCTGGAAGCCATCGCCGCCCGTCATATGGGACTTCGTCTGCTGGGAATTTCCTGCCTGACCAATAAAAATCTTCCGGATTGCATGGCCGAAACCAGCCTGGAGGAAATCCTGGCCATGGCTGCTCGCAGCGGCGAAGCCCTGAGCCGCCTGCTTTCGGCCATCGTTGCGGCCCTGTGACGGCAGACACGGACGCCATCGTTTTCCTGCGGTTTCTGGAAGCGGGACTAAACATTTCCACGGGATGGCCGAATAGAGCTACAGGTGGACGCATTCGTGCCGCGTCCCATTTTACTCGACAACCGAGGATGCCCGCATGCGTCTGTTCAGCGTATTGCTTTGTTTTACATTGACCATGTCCCTGACGCTCGTCGCCTGCTCGCAAAAGCAGGCCAGGATTATCAGCGAAGCCTTCTCTGGTGGCGAATGCTCGGCCCGGACCTGTCTGGTGGACGCCAACTATCGCGCGGCAGACACCATGGCCGACGCCTTGGAGGATGCTTTGGAGAAAGGAGACGGCATCATCATCTCCGACTTCATTTACCTGGGCGACCCCAGCATGGAATCGACCCTGGGCAGGCTCATCCCGGAACAGATATCCTCCAGGCTGGCCCAGGAAGGCTTCCACCCAGTCTCCAGGCGCCACGCCGTGGATGACGCGGCAAGAGAGGCGCCGAAAAGGGCCACGCTCGTGGGGTCCTACACCACGGCTTACGACGTGCTCTACGTCAATGCACGCATCATTCGCCTCGCTGATTCGGCCGTCATTGCCGGATACGATTACGAACTGCCCGCCAACACCAACCTGCGCGCCCTCATACCAGGCGTATGGGGCAACGCAGGAATGGAACCCACGGTCAAGACGGCCTTCTCCTCGGTGGCCAAGAATTAACCGTCCATAGCCGGTACATCAGGCCGCCCAGCTCATGCTGGGCGGCCTTTTCGTCAACCGGACTTGTCCATGCAGCGTGAAAGCGCATATGTTTCTGCATGGCCGCAATCTCAAGCCGCAATGCGGAGGCAGCATGGATAAAGACACACTGAGAAACAGCCTGTTCGAGATTCTCATGCGCATGGTCGCACCCAGCATGGGTCACGAGGAACGCCGGGACATGCTGGATTGCATGTTCCCTGTGGGGCAGTCCCCGGATGACCAGGCCCTGGACTCTCTTGCTCAAGGCATCGCGCCACCGCCGCGCGAGTTCTTCGTTAAGTGGATAGGCGCCTTTGTGGACAAGGCCTTGAACGATATGCACAGCGAACGCTTGCAAGCTGTCTGCGAAAACGATCAGATGGCCCAAGCCGCGCTCTATGTGGCCTATCTCGACTTCTGCCGCGAGCGACAGGCGGAGATGGACAGCGAACTGGAAGCCTTGCGTATGGTGAGCTTGAGCCGCACGAAGCAGTAAGCCAAGCCTGGCGGGGTTGCGCCGCGCTGCTTTTTCCTGTTGACAGCGAAAGCGTTTCCGCTTACCGGCGGGACTGGCCTGAACATGAACATTTCTTCATGAATGCCTCCCTGTGGAAAACGGGGCAGGCCACAGGAGACGCGAGGGAATGCCGAAGGAAGACGCTATTGAAGTGGATGGTGTGGTGCAGGAAGCGCTGCCCAACGCCATGTTCCGCGTTGAACTGAGCAACGGCCATGACGTGTTGGCCCACATATCCGGCAAGATGCGCAAGTTCTACATCCGCATCCTGCCCGGTGACAGTGTCAAGGTGGAACTTTCGCCCTACGACCTGACCCGGGGTCGCATCACCTATCGGATGAAATAGATTCCATGCCCGAACATTCGAGCCAGACCAATACCGCAGGGAAGGCATCCAAGCGCCGGGGTGAGGTGGTCTGGTTCCATGAGATCCGGGGCTATGGCTTCATTCGCGACGAAGCCGGAGAAGACGTGTTCGTGAGCTGGCCTGACATTCTGCGTCCGGGATTCAAAACCCTGGCCCAGGGCGAACAGGTCTCCTTCATTCTCAAGTCCGACAAGGGCGGCCCCAAGGCCGCCGAGGTCGTTCCATTGCGACCGTTTCCAGCCGGGGCGCCAGCGAATTCCGTCACCCCCTGATTTCGTCATCCCCTGACGTACAGCCTGGGCCCCGAGGGCGTATCCTCAAGCCTGTAGCCCTTCTCCCACAACCTGCCGCGCAAGTCGTCCGCCCGGGGAAAATCCTTGAGCTCACGAGCCTCCTCGCGCAGGCGCACCAGTTCGGCAAGCTCAGCGCTGAGCATGCTCGGGGTCACGGGCGCCTGCGAGTGGTCCAGAATGCCCAACACCTGATCGCAAGCCGCCAGCCTGTGCAGGCACAGCTCGGCGTCGGCCCCGCTGAGCCGGCCGGCGGCAAGGCGGGCGTTGACCGTGCGCACGAACTTGAACAGTTCCGGCCAAAATCGGTGCAGGGACAGATCGTCCTCCACCGCCGCGGACAAGCCCTGGCGCAGGTCGTATGCGGCCTGGGCCACGGCCTGGCCCGGCTCGCCCTTCCCCCGGTCCGCGAAGCTCAGGGTGACGTACAGTTCCTGGATCTTGCGCCAGTTCCTCGACCACATCGAAAGGCTCTGCACAGAAAGCGGCTTGTGATACGACGTGGACAAGAGCCACATGCGCAGGGCCGCTCCGGAGGACACGACGCCCACCGCGTCGCGCAGGCCGAAGGTCGTTTGCTGGGCATTCGAGACCTCGGGCCCGCCGCCATCGAAAATGCCGATGACGGGCTGGGACACGAGCCAGGCCGAGGGAGCGACGCCCGCGCCCAGGGACCATATGGCCCGGAAATTCTCCAGGTGAGGGAACCGGTGCGTCTCCGCGCCCAAGGCTACGCTCAGGGCAGGCAGGCCGTCCAGAGCCGCGGCCGCCTGCTGCAGGAACCAGCTGGGCCGCACCTTGCCCCATTCCGTCTCCAGAGCGTCGCCCGCCTTGAGGTCCCGCAGGGTGACGCGCTTGAGCAGCGTGAAGTCGCGCGGATTGTCCTTGACGTAATCCCGCAGATCCACGGTCTTGCCCAGGCTCAGGCGCTCCAGGTCCATGGAGCCGGTCTGGCCGTAGGCCTTGTCCCGCAGGACATCGTAATAGACACTGCGCAGCTTCTCGTAAGCCAGGCCGCGTCCCAGCAGCCTGCGGCACAGGGCCAGGGCGCGCTCGGTGCTCTCGCCGGCCAGGACGAAACGCACATCCGCGCTCACGCCGAGCTGGGCCGCCAGACCTTGAATCTCCTCGCGCGTGCGACGGGCGAACTCGCTCCTGGGCATTCTGGCGGCCCGCGCCGCGGCAAGGGCGCGGTCATCCAGGTCGGCAAGGCCGACGCAGGCCTTGGCCTGAATCCCGTTCGCGCGCAGATGCCGGCATAGCACGTCCAGGAGCAGCACGCGCCGCCAGACTTCCAGATCGCCCGCATGGTCCAGGCTCGGGCCCGGAGTGAACAGGCCGAGGCCGGCCTTGTCGGGTTCGAGCACGCGCGCCTGCCCGCTGGCCAAGTCACGCACCCGCAGCCCCTGCTGGGTCGGCGCGGCGAAGAGCGGCGTGCTCAGGTAGCGCTCGCCGCTGTCCGGGCAGATGAATACGATGGTGTACAGCCGGCCGCTTCCGGACAGATCCTTGGCCAGACGCAAAGCGCCGGCCATGGCTGCTCCCGCGCTCATGCCCACCAGCAGGCCTTCCTCGCGGGCCATGCGCCGGGACATGTCGAAGGCCGCGTCGTCCTCGACGTTGAGCACCGCGTCCAGGGTCTTCTTGTCGTAGATGCCCGGAGGATAGGACTCCTGCATGTTCTTCAGGCCCTGGATCTTGTGCCCGGCAAAGGGCTCCACGGCCGCGACGAAAATGTCCGGGCTGAAGGACTTGAGCCCGCTGGCCAGGCCCATGGCCGTGCCCGTGGTGCCCAGAGTAGCCACCACGTGCGTGACTTGGCCCTCGGTCTGCTCCCATATCTCCCTGGCCGTGCCTTCGTGATGGGCGCGGACGCAGGCCTCGTTGTTGTACTGGTCCAGCAGCACGTACTTGTCCGGTTCCTCGCGAGCCAGGCGATAGGCCTCCTCGATGGCCCCGTCGGTGCCCATGTGGCCGGGCGTGAGCACGATCTCGGCCCCGTAGGCGCGCAGGATGCGTTTGCGCTCTTCGGACGCGCTCTCGCTCATGAGCAGCTTGATGCGGTAGCCTTTCACGGCGCAGACCATGGCCAGCCCAATGCCCGTGTTGCCGCTGGTGGCCTCGATGACGGTCTTGTCCGGGGTCAGCTCGCCGGAACGTTCGGCCGCCTCGATCATGGCCAGGGCCACGCGGTCCTTGATGGAGCCGCCGATGGACTTGGACTCGATCTTGGCCAGGATCCTGACGTCGGGATACGGATTGAGCCGGCCGATCTCCACCAGGGGCGTATTGCCGACCAGCGAGAGGACATTCTTGTGTACGGACATGTTCTTTCGTGCTCCCACATGCTCGGGAAGTTGCGCCGCAGCCTAGTCGGACGAAAGTGTCCGGGCAGGAAACATACGCTGCGGAGACCGTGGACCGGCAGCATCATTCGATAACCTGACGGTTCATTCCCCCAGGCGTTTACCAGAGGTGGGTTCTCGAGAAAAGCCCCGAAAGGACCGCCCTGTTCAGCGCAGGCGCAACGCCCGGCGGTGGCGGCAGGCAGGCAGGCAGGCAGGCAGGCAGGCAGGCAGGCAGGCAGGCAGGCAGGCAAAAAAATGTACTGTCAGGCAGCCTTGCGCAAGCTGGCCCGCACGATTGTTCATTCCGACCGTCGGCGAAAGCCCACGAAGCCGGTTGGGTGGCGCGGTCCGATCCGGCAGGGCTCAGGCCACCAGATCCCCGCGCACCGCCTCCAAATCGGCCACAGCCAACTCGGTGTCGAAGGCGACCCCCACGTAGCTCATGTCGAACCAGACCACCCGACCCGGGATCTCCCGCAGCAGCTGGTCGAGGCGATTGTCCACGCCGCTGAGCTCCACCCGCTGCTCGGGCTGGAAGTGGATGCCGTCGACGGTTCGCTTGAACTCCAGGGTCGCACCGGCCGGCGACAGGGAGGACAGAAGCAGAGGAAAGATGCCCAACTCGCTTCGCACGAGACAGAGTCGCTCCTCGCCCTGCATGAAACGTTGCAATCCCTTGCGCTTCTGCCTGGACAAGACGATCTTTTCATAGGTGCCATGCTCCGACCCGCGGGCAGCTTGATTTTGCCCTCAGGTGAAGCAGTTGTCGACACATCGGTGCATGATCGGTCGCGAGTTCAGTAACTGATTGGTGATTGAAAAACGGTTCAAGGAAAAGCAAATCGACTAATAGATGCCATTGACAATTTAGACGCTATCCATCCGTTTGTAAACCGTGTTTTCCGCGTTTGCACCCGCCGGAGCAAGGCTCTCACTCAGTCGCGAAAATCCGATGAGCCAAGGCGTCGATCTCTGCCAGGACATCCTCGCGCGCCTCGGCATCGCCCGGATGATAGACGCCCAGGGCCCGCAGCATGTGCGAACGGGAATAGCCGATATAGCGGGTGAAAAAATACTCGTAGCGGGGATAGATATCCGTGAAGAGATCGGCCTTGGGATGGCCCTGGGCGATGAGCATGACCAGGGTCTTGCCTGGAGCCAGACGCCCCTTCTTCACGAGCTTGGCGTAGTCGGGCCGCAGGAAGGAGAAGCAGCGGTCGATGAAGCCCTTGAGCTGGGCCGAAACCTCGCCGAAATACACGGGCGTGGCCATGACCAGCACATCCGCCGCGCGGACTTCCTCCAGCACCGGGGCGAGGTCGTCCTTGAGCACGCAATGGTCCGCCTTGGTCTTGCAGCCGAAGCAGCCGATGCACCCGGTGTAGCGCATCTCGCCGAGCCTGTGCATCGACACAGTGGCTCCACCCGCCGTCAGCCCATCACAGAACCTGGAAGCCATGGCCGCCGTGTTGCCCTTCCTGCGGGCGCTGCCCACCAGACAGACTGCATGCATGCTGTTCCCCTTGCTCTGAGTATTTCCAGAGCCTCCTGTTTCATCCCACAAACGCAGAACTTATTTCAACAGAAAAGCGGCCGTTGAATCTACTTGCGCGTGCAGCACGCAGACTATGGCGATACTCATCCAGCCCCTCATGCCCAAGGGCTTGCGGGCGATTGGCTTTGTTTCGTAATTTTGGGTTCGATGTAGGCCCAGATCCTCTCCGAACTCCCTCGGCAACAATTCAAATTATACCAGAAAACCGTCCGAGTCCCAAGTTTCCTTCTTCTGCGCTGTCAGGACTGGCCCATTTCCGCCTGACGAGATCCCCGAGCAGGGAAAACGAATCGCCTGCAAGAAAGGCGAGTTCCTCCAGCGGAACTCGCCGCGAGGGCGGACCTCATGGATCAGCTCCCTAAATCCGCGCAACGCTCTCGCGAAGCCTCCAGCAGCCTGACAGCAAAAAGGCCCCGGCCATTTTTTCGCCGAGGCCTTCCGTTCGGTTTGTTTTGCCCGTTGCCTGCTCCATGCCGCCGAGAGGCCCGGCAGCCCTGAAGCGGCGCGTCTGCCCGCCTACGCCGCGGCCTGCTCCTCGGTCTGGAAGACCAGCTTGTCCAGGCGCACATCCACCACGACCTTCTGACCGTCGGCCAGGCGGCCGGAGATGAGCTCCCTGGCCAGGGGCGTTTCCAGCCGCGACTGGAGGAAGCGCTTGAGCGGCCGCGCGCCGTAGACCGGGTCGTAGGACTCCTCGGCCACGAAGCTCTTGGCCGCGTCGGTCATCGCAAGCTCGATCTTGCGGTCGGCCAGCCGCCTGCGCAGGCCGGCGAGCTGCAGATCGATGATCTGCTTGAGCTGCTCCTGCAGAAGCGGCTTGAACAGCACGATCTCGTCCACGCGGTTCAGGAACTCGGGACGGAAGTTGCGGCGCAGGGTGTCCATGACCTTGTCGCGCACGCCGTCCCGGAACTCGCCCTTGGGCGTGATGCCTTCGAGCATGAACTCCGCGCCGAGGTTCGAAGTCATGATGACGATGGTGTTCTTGAAGTCCACGGTGCGGCCCTTGGAATCGGTCAGCCGGCCGTCGTCCAGGATCTGCAGGAGCACGTTGAACACGTCGTGGTGCGCCTTCTCGATCTCGTCGAACAGGATGACCGAGTAGGGCTTGCGGCGCACGGCCTCGGTGAGCTGGCCGCCCTCCTCGTAGCCCACGTAGCCCGGAGGCGCGCCGATGAGCCGCGCCACGGTGTGCTTCTCCATGTATTCGGACATGTCGATGCGCACCATGTTGTCCTCGCTGTCGAAGAGCGCTGCCGCCAGGGTCTTGCACAGCTCGGTCTTGCCCACGCCCGTGGGGCCCAGGAAGATGAAAGAGCCGATGGGCCGGGCCGGATCCTTGAGGCCCGCGCGGGCGCGCAGCACAGCGTCGGCCACGGCGTCCACGGCCTCTTCCTGGCCGATGACCCGTTCGTGCAGCACCTCGGGCAGGCGCATGAGCTTCTCGCGCTCGCCCTCCAGGAGCCGAGACACGGGGATGCTCGTCCAGCGCGAGATGATCTCGGCCACGTCGTCGGGCCCGACCTCCTCGCGCACCATGCGCGCCCCCTTGCCGCCGTCCGTGGCCTGCTCCATGGCCGCGAGCTGCTTCTCCAGGGCGTGCAGCCTGGAGTAGCGCAGCTCGGCCGCGCGGTTGTAGTCAAGGCTGCGCTCGGCCTCCTCCACCTCGCGGCGGGTGCGCTCGATATCCTCCTTGACCTGGCGCATGCGCTCCACCGCGCCCTTCTCCTTCTCCCACTGAGCCATGAGCCCGGACTGCCGCTCCTTGAGGTCGGCCAGCTCGCGCTCCAGGACCTCCAGCCGCTCACGCGACTTGGGATCGGTCTCGCGGCGCAGGGCTTCGCGCTCGATCTCCATCTGCAGGGTGCGCCGGTTGATCTCGTCCAGCTCCGTGGGCATGGAGTCGATCTCCGTGCGGATCATGGCCGCTGCCTCGTCGATGAGGTCGATGGCCTTGTCCGGGAGCTGGCGGTCGGTCAGATAACGGTTGGAGAGCACGGCCGCGTCCACCAGGGCCGCGTCGGCGATGCGCACGCCGTGGTGCACCTCGAAGCGCTCGCGCAGGCCGCGCAGGATGGATATGGTGTCCTCCACGCTCGGCTCGTCCACCAGAATGGGCTGGAAGCGGCGCTCCAGGGCCGGGTCCTTCTCGATGTTCTTGCGGTACTCGTCCACCGTGGTCGCGCCGATGCAGTGCAGCTCGCCGCGCGCCAGCATGGGCTTGAGCAGGTTGCCGGCGTCCATGGCGCCCTCGGCCTTGCCCGCGCCCACGATGGTATGGATCTCGTCGATGAACAGGATGATGCGCCCCTCGGACTGGCCGACTTCCTTGAGCACGGCCTTGAGTCGTTCCTCGAACTCGCCGCGGTACTTGGCCCCGGCGATGAGCGCGCCCATGTCGAGCGAGAAGATGATCTTGTCCTTGAGCCCCTCGGGCACGTCCTGTTTAAGGATGCGCTGGGCCAAGCCCTCCACGATGGCCGTCTTGCCCACGCCCGCGTCGCCGATGAGCACCGGGTTGTTCTTGGTGCGCCGGGACAGGATGCGGATGGCCCGCCTGATTTCGGCGTCGCGGCCGATGACCGGGTCGAGCTTGCCCTTGCGGGCTTCCTCCACCAAGTCGCGGCCGTACTTCTTGAGCGCGTCGTAGGTCTCCTCGGGGTTGTCCGAGGTCACGCGCTGCTTGCCGCGCACCTCCGTGAGCACCCCGAGGATCTTGTCGCGGGTCAGGCCGAAGCGGGCGTTGACCTTGCCCACGCCCGTGGTCTTGGGCTCGTCGGCCAGGGTCAGGAAGATGTGCTCGACGCTGACGTACTCGTCGTTCATCTGCCTAGCCAGGTCCTGGGCCTTGACCAGCACCTGGTTGAGGCGCTGGGTCACGAAAACCTGCCCGGGCTGCGCGCCGGGGCCGCTCACCCTGGGCATGCGCTCCAGCTCGTCCTGCACGGCCTTGGCGTATGCCTCGGGATCGTAGCCGGCCTTGCTCAGGAGGTTGGGCACAAGCCCGTTCTCCTGCCGCACCAGGGCCAGCAGGAGGTGTTCCGCGTCTATCTGCTGATGTCCAAGGCGCACCGCCTCGGCCTGGGCCTCGGCTATGGCGTCCCTGGACTTCTGGGTGAACTTGTTCATGTCCATGTCAGGCTCCTTTCTCGATTGCGATGTCGGGGAGTCGCGTCCGTTTCCGGTGCCGTTTGCACATGACATCTATGTCCTGATGGGGAATCGGCAAGGGCTACAGGAGCCTGCGCAACTCCTCCACTCGCTTTTCCAGCGTCTCCACGCGCTCCAGCAGGTCCACGATGATGCTTGCGCCGGTCAGGCAGACCTCGAAGTCGTCGGCGATGCGCTGCAGCTTGCCTATGCGGTACACGTCGCGGGGCAGAAACAACGGTTCGTCGCCGCCCGCCACGATGGGGTCGATCCAGCCCAGCTCCAGGATTTCGGTCAGACGCACCTCGCCCACGCCCGTTATCTCCAGCAGCTGCCGCCGGGAGTAGAGCCTGGAGCGGGAAGGCAGATTGCGCGCGCTTGTGATGTCGGGAGTCATGCCGTGCTTCCCCTTTGACTAAATCAGACTAACTTTAAGACGCCTCACTCGTCGTTGACGGCCGGCAAAGCCAGCCTACTCCTCGTGGGCGGCAAGCCATGCGCGGCATGGCTTGCCTAGAGCATTTCAAAAAAAAATGCCCTAAAAATTCCGGGCCTTGAAGCCCGTCCTTGACTCCAGCTCGCTCCACAACCGGCGAATCTCCTCATCCTCTGCCTGCGGCACCTGCACCATGATGCGCACGTACATGTCGCCGCGCCGGCCAGCCGGGCCGAGTCCCTTGCCGCGCAGGCGCATCTTGCGGCCGCTGCCCATGCCCGCCGGGACCTTGAGCTCCACCTGGCCGTCCAGGGTGGGCACGTTGACCGTCGCGCCCAGGGCCGCCTCCCAGGGAGCCATGGGCAAGTCGAGCACGATATTGCCCTCCTCGACCTTGTAGAGCGGGTGCGCAGCGAGCTTCACGCGCAGGTACAGGTCGCCGGCCGGGCCGCCGGCCATGCCGGTCCCGCCCTGGCCCGAGAGCCTGATACGCTGGCCTTCCTTGATGCCCGCAGGGATGTTCACGTTCAGCGTGCGCGGCACGGGCATGCCGCCCGGCCCTTGGTCCGTGACCGTCACGGCCTTGGAGCCTCCGCGAAAGGCCTCCTCCAGCGTGAGTTCGATCTCGGCCTCGGCATCCTGTCCCCTGCGAGGCCGGGCCGTGCGGCCGCCGAAGCCGCCGCCGTAGAAGCCCTGCTCCGCGCCGGCTCCGCCGAAGCCTCCGCGAGCCTGGCGGAATCCTCCGCCGCCCCCGAAGATGGTCTCAAAGAAGTCGCTGAAGTCGAATCCGGCTCCGCCGCGACCGCCGCCGGCCTGAAACCCGAAGTTCATGTTCTCGAAGCCCGGAGGCGGTTGGAAGTCCTGGCCCTGCTGCCAGTTGGGCCCCAGGGAGTCGTACAGCTTGCGCTTCTCGGGGTCCTTGAGCACCTCGTAGGCTTCGTTGATCTCCTTGAACTTCTCCTCCGCCGACTTGTCGCCGGGGTTGAGATCCGGATGGTACTTCCTGGCCAGCTTCTTGAACGCCTTGGAGATGTCTTCCTGGGAGGCGTCGCGCTTCACGCCCAGCAGTTCGTAGTAGTCCTTGTATTTGACGCTCATTGTCGCTCGATTCTCCTCTGGGCTCGACTTGCTTGGCGGTAATCCGAAACGGAAGCGATTCCGGAAGCCTAGATAATCCTGCTCGGGCCGTTGTCAACGATCTGACAAAAACGTCCATACAGGATTCGCGCAAACTGTAACGCAAGACATCGCAAAAAACCAAGCCACCCTGCAGCCTTGAACTGGGACAATCGGACATCACCCCCGATCGTCTTGCCACCCGGCCTCCGAGTGGCTACCTTGCGCGCCTAGACTCTGCCACATGGAATACCATAATGGACGACAACAAGCCTTTCGAGAAGCTCAAGAAGATCAAGGTCGCGCCCAAGCAGACCAAGCCAGCTCCCCAGCCCAAGCAGGCCAAACCCGCTCCGGCTCCCGAAGCCGAGCCGGATGAGAGCGCGCTGTTCAGTTCGGCCATGGGCGGAGTGCAGCCGATCAAAGGCCGCTCCGGGCGCGATGTGGTCAAGGCTCCCCCGCCGCCTCCCGAGACGCTCCAGCCCGCCGGCGAGCAGACCGGTGACGACGCCGCCGCGGACCAGCTTCGCCGCCTCGTGGCCGGCGAGGTCGAGTTCGACCTGGAATTCACCGACGAGTTCCTGCAAGGCCACGTGCGCGGCCTGGACGAACGCACCCTGCGCCAGCTCATGGCCGGCGCGCTGTCCGTGGAGGCGCACCTGGATCTGCACGGCTGCAATGCCGAGCAGGCCATGGATTCGGTTCTCTTCTTCGTGCGCGAATCCTACCTCATGGGCCGGCGCGTGGTGCTCATCGTCACCGGCCGGGGTCTCAACTCGCCCGGCGGCATGAGCGTGCTCCGCCAGGAGACGCAGACCTGGCTGACCCGCGATCCGCTCAAGCGCGTGGTGCTGGCCTTCTGCACTGCCCAGCCGCGCCACGGCGGGGCCGGGGCCATCTACGTGCTGCTGCGCAAACGCAAGAAGAGCGAAGGCAAGGTCAAGTTCGACCGCAACAGCTTCTGGGGCGATTAAGCAATTTACTTTTGAAAATGCTCGGCAAGCCATGCGTCGGCATGGCTTGCCGCCGCGGCCGGGAAGGCCGGCACTCCGCAGCCCCGGCTACCTGACACTGCGCACCTTGTCCCGCGCCTCTTCCAGGTCGCCCTCTTCCATCTCCGGCGGCTCCTGTCTCAGCTTCCCTTCCGGCTCCAGGCTGAACTCCGCGTACATCGGGAAATGGTCCGAACCGATGTCGGGCAAGCGCCTGAATTCCGCGAGCCGCAGGCTCCTTGAGTGGAAGATGTGATCCAGCGGAAAACGCAACATAGGGAGCGCCACGGGGTAAGTCGGGAAATGGCCACGCCCGATGCGCGGGTCGAGCAGCCCTGATATGCGCCGGAACAGACGGGTCGTGTGCGACCAGGCCACATCGTTCAGGTCGCCCATGACGATGAGGGGCCGCCCGGAGTCGCGGACCTCCCTGGCGATGAGGACAAGCTCGGCGTCGCGTTCGGTGGAATCCCCGGACTGCGGCCTGGGCGGCCGGGGATGAAGGCCGTGTATCTGGACGGATTCGCCCGATGCGAGCCTGACAAGGCAATGGATGGACGGCACATCGGGTTCCACGAGATGGCGCACGCGTTCGTCGGCCAGTTCCAGCCGCGAGAAGAGCGCAATGCCGTAGGTATTCTCCAGGGCCAGCCCCGCATGGTGCGGGTAGTCGGACCGCAGATCGGCAAGGTCGTCCATCCAGCGCCCGTTGATCTCCAGGAGAAGCACCAGGTCTGGCGACGTTTCCGCCAGCAATTGCCGTAGCGGCTTTGGGTTCTCGTTATCCTGGAGAACGTTGGCGACGAGGATGCTCAGCCTGCGGGCCGGATCATTGCTGGCGACGGGCAGGGACTCGGGACGCACAAGGGGCGTGTAGGGCACGATCCTGTATGCGTCCTGCGCGAGGCTGCCGGCAAGAAGCAGCAAAAGCGCAAGCTTGGGCAACGGCCAGCCCGGCGTCGTGAACGCCAGAAGCAGCACCGCGGCGAGGCCCACCATGGCGAGCTGAAGCCGGGGGAAATCCCATCCCCTTATCCACCAGGCATCGAACTTGAGGAGAGGGAAAACCGCGGATACGACGTAGAAAACCGCGACCCCCTGGACCAGCAAATTCCATATTCCCGGCACTGCACTATCCGTTTTGCCTTTTGCAGTCTGTGCACCCAACCGGAATCAGCTCCGGACTCCGACCAAACGCCTTCAAACCGATGCTCGCGTTCCACGCTATCGTATTGGACGGAAACGATCCGTGATATTTACGCCCTCGCAATAGAGCGCGCATAGATCCGACCCTGATGGAGCTTACGCTGTAGCCGAGATCTTTTTGTCAGCTCAGGCAAGTCGCTGTTCCAGTCGGATGCTGCGAGAGTTAAACCACCGTCAACCTGAACAGCCTTCATATGGAAGGAATCAGCTACGGCCGGAATGAACTCGCCCACGTCGAGCAGGACGGTCGGTTATCGGCTGGCGGGACTACTTTCTGAAGATGTTCAGAAGAATTGTCAGGACGATGGACAGGATGATGGATGTCGCGATCGGGAAATAGAAGCGGAAGCGCTCCCGCTCGATGACGATGTCTCCCGGCAGGCGGCCGAGGCGGTTCAGGAAAGGCAGCTTGTCCGAAAAGAGCAGGATCAGACCCACGGCGACGAGCACCATGCCGAAGATGATGAGCAGCTTGCCGAAAGGAGCCATGGATCAAAACCTCCTGAGTTTCCCAGCCTTCGGGCAACGCGAGGGCATCAGGCCCGCTGCGGGGGCAGGACGATCTCGGCCCGCAGGGGCAGGTGGTCGGAAGCCAGACGCGTGGCCGGCGTGTCCAACACGTTTACCCGGCCGAAGCGCATGGCTCCGGAAAGGTATATGCGGTCCAACGCCAGCAGCGGGCGGTTGGCCGGGAAGGTGCGCATGAGCGGCGAGGCCTTGACCCTGTGCTTCAGCCTGGCCGACGCGCCGAAGAACGGCATCCAGAAATTGAAATCGCCGAGCAGGATCGCGGGATGGTCCTCGTCCTCGTCCAGGGCAGCCAGGAGCATCTGCACCTGGCAGAGCCGTTCGTTGCGCTTCAGGCCCAGGTGCGTGGCCAGCACGCGCAGTTTCGTTCCGCCGGCGTCCAGCAGGGTGTCGATGCAGCAGCGCGGCTCGCGCCCGTCCACGGCCAAGTCGCGCTGATCGTAACTCAGCACGGGCAGGCGCGTGAGCAGCATGTTGCCGTAACGGCTCGCTCCCCGCACCATGGTCGGACCGGGCAGGATGCGGCAGTCCAGTTCGCGGCACAGGACATCCTCGGCCGTGGCTTCCGCGCTCCACAGGAAATCCACTTCCTGCAAGGCCAGGATTTCGACATCCAGCGTGTGCATGACCTCCAGCACGCGTGATGGATTCCAGCGCCCGTCGGTGCCGACCCAGGCGTGGATGTTGTATGTGGCCGCCGTTACGCGGCGCGGCGCGCCAGTCGCTTCCATGCCCTCAGCAGTGCAGCCCGTAGCGCATGCGGATGTGCTCGATAACCGCGGCTTCGGCCCGGTGGGGGTTGGCGGGAGCCGTCGGCGGCTCCAGGGCCAGTGTGGAATAGAACGGCGTGTCTTCGAGTCGGGCGTTGCAGGCATGCACGAGGAGCGCCTCCAGGCTGAGCACATCGGCCACGTTATAGGCCAGCAGCGTCTCCAGGAACCGCTCGTCGCCGGTATCCTGATACTCCTTCCATAGCAGCACGGCGAAGTAGCCGTCCACGCCGTCGAGTTCGTCGCGGCCGAGGCCGAGCGACTTTTCGCAGGCCTTGAGCCCGCCCCGGTAGCCGATCTGGCGCAGCACGTAGCGCAGGTCGATGTGCGCCCTGGTCAGGCGGGTGCGGAAGTGTCTTTCCAGAAAAGGCACGTCGAAGCACTTGCCGTTGAAAGTCACCAGCAGATCGTACTCCGCGATGTCAACTTCGAAGGCCTCCAGGTTGCGGCCCTGGACATAGGTGCGCACTCGGCGACCGTCGTAGAGGGCTATGCTCGTGATGGCGTCCTCGCCGAAACCGAGGCCCGTGGTTTCGATGTCCACGTAGGCCACGGAGTCATGGAAGTCGGGGAAGAGCCGCCACTGCTCGCCGGCCGGCAGGGCCACCGCGAAATGCTCGGCGTCGCGGCGCGACAGAGCCTGCGTGGACTCCTCCAGGCTCTGCCTGGCCAGGTTGCGCTTGGCCTCGGAAAGGATGGGAGTCTCGCAGGCGAGCCAGTCCTCCCAGCGATGAATGCCTTGCCTCCAGAGCTTGCGCTCGCTCTTGAGCCCGATGCCCGGAATGTGACAGAAGCTGTGTTGCAGCATAGGACCTCCGCGGGGCGGGATAGCATGTGCAGTCCCGATGGTCATCCATCTTATTCGTCCCGACCGGAGGCTGCCGGAGGCGCGCATGTGTGGACGTTTCGCCCTGGGCATTCCCAAAAAGCGGCTGGAGGAGCACTTCGGCGTCGCATTGCCCGATTTGCCGGGCCGCTACAACATAGCTCCCGGCCAGGACATCCTGGCCGTCATCGCCGAGCCGGACGGCTCCGGCCGACGGGTGGGCCGCCTGTTCCGCTGGGGATTGGTGCCCTTCTGGGCCAAGGATGCCAAGATCGGATACAAGCTGGTCAATGCACGGATCGAGAGCGCCGCGGACAAGCCGGCCTTCCGCGGCGCCTTTGCCCGCAGGCGCTGCATCATTCCGGCCCAGGGCTTCTATGAGTGGTTCAGAAAAGGCCGGGAATCGATCCCGTACTTCTATGAGCTGGCCTCGGACGAGCCCATGGGCCTGGCCGGTATGTGGGAATCGTGGCGCCCGCCGCAGGGCGACGCGCTGCACACGTGCACGATACTGACCTGCCCGGCCAATGAGCTGGTGGCCCAGGTGCATGAGCGCATGCCCGTCGTGCTGCGGCCCGAGGACTATGAGGCTTGGCTGGCGCTGGCCGCGCCCGAACCGGAACTGGCCTCGTCCCTGGCCTTGCCGCGCAGGGCCGAGGAATTCACGGCGCGGCGGGTCTCGCCCCGGGTCAACAAGCCTGGGCCGGACAGCCCGGAGCTGCTCACCCCCTGGCCCCGGGAATGAACCCGGGCGGGACATGAAACGAGCGCCCGTCGCGGTATTCCCACGACGGGCCTCAGTCGCCGTCCGCAAATCAGAGGACGGTTCGAGTTCCTATATCGGCGATGGATGATCCGCTCAGCCGTGCTTGCTGATGAAGCGGCTCTGAACCCCGGCTCCACCGCATACCCCGGACCTGTAGCCGTCCAGGCGCTTGCCTTCCTGCCTGGCCCTGAGCAGATCGGCCCTGGCCTCGTCACGCATCCGCGTGGCCTGACTGGTGATGCGGTTCTGAAGCTCAAGGAGTTCGCCAAGCTTGTCCCGCAGGACCTGCTGATCACGGCCGGCCGATTCCCCGGCAAGGGCGGCGCGAATCAGATCGCCCCGCTCATGCGCCAGCTCCTCGGCCTGCTCGACCTCGCCCGACAGGAGGAACTCAAGCTCCTTGAGGCCTACATCCAGGGCCCGATCAAGCATCCGCAGGGACTCGCTCATGGCTAGCCCTTGGTCCGCGTGTCGATGTCCGAACGAATGCCGGTCAGCACGGCCTGCCACTTCTCCAGCGCGGGCACGAACTCATACTCCAGCAGGTCGGAGAGCAGGATCCAGTCCTGATTCTCGACGACTTCCATGATTTCGGAAAACAGCTCCGAGAGCTCTTCCATGCGCTGGCCCAGGTACTCGCCATCCGCCATGCTGAACTCGTCGCGCAGCACGCCGACCATGGTCAGGAAATCGCGGGTCACGTCGATGAGGTCCTGGTACAGTTCCAGGGCTTCGGCATCGTCGGCCTGGCGGAAAAGTTCCGCGATCTGGCGCGATCCGGCGTACATGACCTTTTGGACCTTGAACAGCTCCTCAACGATGTTGGCGGCCATCTCGGTCACGCCGACGGTGCGGATCTCGACGCTCTTGATGTCGCGGGTGCCGATATCCTCGGCCTGGTGCGGGTATATCTCGGAGAAGGCCTCCTCGTTCACCAGGACGTCCGTGACGATCCTGTTGCCCATGGTTTCGTTATCCATCACCTTGACGAGCAGCTGCTCGAGGTTGGCGAAGTTGCCGATGCTATGACCGGACTGCTGGCCGTCAATGACTATCATCAGAGTCCCTCCTGCATTTTTTTCTGCATAAATGCCTTTGCACGAGACATATCAACTTTCATGCCAGACTATCGGGCAGCGGTCCGAAGCCCCTGTAACAGCTCATGATACCTACGCAGACACGCCAGCAGCCCAGGCATGTCCGCCGAGCGTTCCTCCATCTCGAACAGGAGCATGCCTCCCAGCACCTTGAGGCGATCACTCTGGGCCAGCAAGGCCTGCAGGCGCTGCCAATACCCAAGAAACTTGGCCTTGAGGGCGGGCCTTGGCTCCCTGGCCAACAGCGCGGCCTGGCTGGCCAGCAGGGTCAGGAGATCGCAAGCGGCTTGCAGCTCCCCGGCCAGGGCTGAATCCTCCAAGGCAGCGTCGGAGCCTTGGGTCGACGGCTCCACGCCAAGATCATCCAGAAAACGGCACAGAAAGCGACGCTGCAATCTGACCCAGGCTGTCCGCGCATCGTCCGGCGCATCCGTGAGCGCGCGCAGGCCCATGAAACCGGATGGCTCCACCTGCGCCAGCCAGGCCCGAGCCCCGGGGGTCTGCTCCCTGCTCCATGCGCCTTGTTCCAGCCTGGAGCGGACCAGGTCGAACACCACTTCCGGCTTGATTGCCTGACGGCAGGCCAAACCATTTCGGCAGGCCGTGCCGAACCCGCAGGGGTGGCAGGCCAGGTCCGGTTCCAGGCTCAGACTGCCTTGGCGGTAGGGCCCCGTGTCCCAGGGCTGTGCCGTGGCCAGGAAGATGGCGACAATCGGCACGTCCAGCCCCGCGGCCAAGTGCATGGTTCCCGTGTCGTTGGTGACCAGCAGCCTGCAGCAGGTCAATGTCGCGGCAAGGCCCGGCAGGCTCGTGCGGCCTATCCGGTCCACATGGGGATAGTCGGCCAGCGCGGAAAACCTGTCGGCCAGCGCCCGCTCGCCGGGGCTGCCCAGAAGCACCGGCGTCAGGGACAGTTTTTCCCACAGCAGGCGCCCCAGGCGGGCAAAATGTTCCAGGGGCCACCGTCTGCGATCCTCGCTTGCCCCAAGCTGCAAGGCCACGAAACCCTTGCTCCCTTGCGGCGCGTCTCCAGCCAAGGCCGACCCTGTCGCGGAGATGTCCTCCTCGCCGGGCCGGGCAAGGCTGAAACAGCCATCTGCCGGAGGCAGCTCGGCCACGCGGCGGAAGACATCGACCACATTGAAGGGGCTGCAACCGCGGCTGGAGGAGGCAGTCTGCAGGAATATGGCCCACGGGTTGGAATGGGTGGTGAAACCATGGCCGTCCAGTCCGAAGCCCACGCGATGCCGCCCCAGGCACGAGGCCAGCAGCTTGGCCGTGACGGTGGGCGTCAGATTTACAACTCGGCAGTCGGTATATTCCGTGGTCACTTGCGCGAGATAGCGTGTGAGAACCGCCAGCCCTTCGCGCCAATCACGATCCAGGGAAGCCAGCAGGGCCGCGCCCGGTAGCGGATAGACACCATCCAGGCCGGACAGGACCTCCGCGGCGGGCCGAAAGTTGTCCAGACAGACCAGGCCGGTTCTGCCCTGAGCCGCAAGGCCGCTCAGGACGGGCTGAGTCTGCAGCAGATCCCCGAAGCGAGTAAGATTGATGATCAAGGTATCCATTGGCTACTTCCGCATTCAATTACAAGGCCAAAACGGATTCCCGTCATCACGCCCCGCAAGGTCTCCCGGACGCGCTTGCGGGAGATCGCGAGAATGGCCGAATCGCCCGCGAAGCGAACAGCGGCAAGGATGCACTGTTTGAGCCTGGAAGCGGCGAGTGCGCCGAGCCGCAGCAGAGCCTCAATCGACAGTTGAAAAGCAACCCTGACCTTATCAGCTCCGCAACCCCCAAGTGACTCCCAAGCATTGTTCACTGAAGCTTCGCGTCCTGCGGCCCATCCAGGACCGCGCCACATGCCTTTCACCGGCGATCAAGAGCCTGATGCAATCGCGCATTATCCTTTTAATGTCATTGACAATATTGATCCGTACGGATACTTGTAAGAGGAATAATCAGCAGCAGTATACTTTATGGAAAAGATCACTCCCATACTGAACGCCGCACGCGATCTGTTCGCCGAAAAAGGCTTCGATCAGACTCCCATTGCCGAGATCGCCAAGAAAGCCGGGGTTGCGGGCGGAACAATCATCTACCATTTCAAGAGCAAGGAAAACCTGCTCTTCATTCTCATCCGCCAGATCCTCTATTCACTCTTTCGCCAATCCCAGAGCGAAACCAGCACCGCATCGAACGGGTTGAAGGCCGTCGAAGGGTATATCGGCGCGTTCTTCTCCTTCATGGAGGAACGCGAAAATGATTTCATGGTCCTGCTCAAAACCAACCCCTTCGAAGTCATCAACCACAAAGAGCACCCCAACGCCGACATCAGATTGATCTTCGATGGTTATCTGAACCTCCTCGTGGACGCCATCAAGCGCGGTCAGGTCGATGGCAGCATACGCGACGGCCAGCCCGCGGACTTGGCTAGGTCAATCTCAGCCACTCTTTTCGGCTCAGCCCAGCTCAAACTCGTCTTCGGCGACAGCTGCACGACCCTCAAGGACTCGGCACTGCACTTCACCCGAGCCGGCCTGCAAAAGTAAAGAAATCAACACCGCCCTCAATGGGACTTTCAGGCTCCTGGGTAGTCTTGCCTGATCGAATTGCCCTTTTCTTCACAACCGCCCACGTAACATTACCGACTCTTGTTTACTTCTTTCACATGATTTGATATCGGTGAAGGCATCTTCCATCACAACAACGTTATTCAATGCTTCTGATATTATTGACCAAGCATACCATGTTTGGCTTAAAAATAGCTATTGGCCTATTTCGGCACACACCATGCCACCGCAAAGCTTTCATGATCCATGATTAACGCCCACAGGCAATCAAATGAAAAGGGTTCAACCATGCGCTGGAGCGATCTCGGACTAAAGTGGAAGTTCACTATTGGCTTTGGCTCTGTACTGGCTTTACTCCTGGCCCTTGGTGCATGGTGTCTGCTGGGCATAGGCGGCACAGTCGAAGATGCCGAGGAAGTCATCGGAGGAAACAGGCTGCGTGCTGAGTTCGTGCAGAAAATAGTCGATCACCTCAATTGGGCCAACACCGTGTCCAACTATCTCAACGATACGAGCGTGGCTGAATTGAATGCCCAGACCGACCCGCGCCATTGCGGATTCGGCAAGTGGTACTATGGCGACGAGCGCATCAAGGCCGAGACGCTCATTCCCGCAATCAAGCCCTTGCTCCAGCGCATCGAGCAACCCCACAGGCTGCTGCACGAATCGGCCGCGCAGATCAACGCCAAGCGGGTCCAGGTCGATCCAGCCCTGGGCAACTTCCTGCGCGAAAAGAAGGTCGATCACCTCCTTTGGGTAAGTCATGTCAATGAAGCCCTTACGGCTGGAAACGGCACCAGGGCCCAGGTTCAGACCGATCCCAGGCAATGCAGCCTCGGCCAGTGGCTCTATTCCGAACAGACGGCCAAGCTGCGCGCCGCCGATCCGGCCCTGGACGCAGTCCTGGCCCTGATATTCGCTCCGCACGAGGCCCTGCACGGCAGCGTGCTGACAGTCAACGCCAACATCGCGTCCCGCCGGCTCGATCAGGCCATGGCCGTCTACCGCAATGAAACAATACCCGCCGCCCACGCCACCTTGGAGGCCTTGGATAAGGTTATCGGCCTGCATGACACCCGACTGCAAAGCCTAGAGGAGGCCCGGGCCGTCTATGCCACCCAGACGCTGCCCAACCTTCGGGCCGTCCAGGAGATGTTGACGGATATTCGCGCAGTCGTGGACGAGAACATCATGACCGACGAACGCATGCTCGCGGACGCCCACACCACGCGCATAGGCGTGCTGGTGGCGGCCGCCGTCGCCCTGCCCCTCGGCGTGCTCCTGGCCATGGTAATCGCCCGCGGCATCATGGGGCCCATGCGTCAAAGCTCGGAGCTGGCCGGAAACATCGCCAGCGGCAATCTCGATGCGAGTCTGGACATCCACCAGCGCGACGAGATCGGCGTAATGATCGATGCCCTGCGAGACATGGTCGCCAAGCTGCGCGACGTGGTGGGCGAGGTGACCTCCGCGGCAGACAACGTGGCTTCCGGCAGCCAGGAGCTTTCCGCCTCCTCCGAGTCCATGTCGCAATCCACGTCGGAACAGGCCGCCAGTGTGGAGGAAATTACCGCCTCCATGGAGGAGATGGCCGCGAGCATCCGCCAGAATGCCGAGAACGCCGTCCAGACCGAGAAGACCGCCCTGCGGGTGGCCGAGGAGGCCGAACAGGGTGGCGAGGCCGTGGACCGGACGGTGCAGGCCATGAAGGATATCGCCCATAAAATCACCATCATCGAGGAGATCGCCCGCCAGACGAATCTGCTGGCCTTGAACGCGGCCATCGAGGCGGCTCGTGCCGGCGAGGCTGGCCGCGGATTCGCCGTCGTCGCGGCGGAAGTCCGCAAGCTGGCCGAACGTAGCGGCGCGGCGGCAGCGGAAATCAGCGAGCTGTCCACCCACAGCGTGGACGTAGCCGTTCACGCTGGCGAGATGCTGCGCAAGATCGTGCCCGACATCCGCAAGACAGCCGATCTGATCCAGGAAATCGCGGCAACCAGCAAAGAGCAGGATGTCGGCGCCGATCAGGTCAACCGCGCGGTGCAGCAACTGGACATCGTCGTGCAGCAGAACGCCGCCGCGGCCGAAGAGATGGCTTCGACAGCCGAGGAGCTCTCCAGCCAGTCCGAGCAGCTGCTGCAGACCATCGCCTTCTTCAAGTTCTCGGCCGCTCGCGATCAGCACCGCTCCAAGTCCAGGGAAACGCTGGCCGCCCCGCGACACGGGAAGCAGCCTGCCGGGATGATCATGGGTGCGGCACCCGTAAAAATCGCCAACGCGGCTTCCCGTTCCGCAGTCGCAGTCAGTGCGGCCAAGGGGGCGGATGCGCGGGATTTGGAATTCAAGCGGTTTTAGCTTTGAGAATCATTTGAGCATCAAAGGATGCATGCGAGCCCGCTGCCAGAGCCGCCGGGCTCCGAAACATAGGATCATTTTGGGCCGTTTTGGGCCGGGAGAGGCGAAACCTCTCCCGGCTCGAAAACAAGTACAAGGCTGACTGTAACGATCCGCCAACGAGCGGACCCCGCATCTACTCGCTGTCCAGGTCGTCAGGGCTCGGCCCGCCACCGGAGCCGCCGCCATGGCCTCCGCTCATCATGGGGCAGCCGCCGCCCATGCCTCCTCCCATTCCTCCTCCCATGCCGCCCATGCGGCCCATGCCCCAGACCGGAACGCCTGTCTTCATGAGCTGCTGGCGCATTTCGACTTCAGCCAACACCTTGCGCTCGGTTAGTCCCGCGATGTCGCGGGCCAGGGTCTTGATCCTGCCCTGATCCGGGCTATCGGCAACGCTCAGGGCCTTCAGCTCCAACTGCTTGGCCTTGATCTGCTGCTTCAGCATCCAGACGTTCTTGCCCTGGCTGGCGTAGATCTTCTGCGCGGCCTGGGTCTGTTCTGGCGTAAGCCCGAATGGCTTCGCGGCCACGGCCTTGCCGGCTCCGCCGCCGTGGGCCGAGTGGTCCCGAGCCTGCGCGGCCGCGTACATCGGGGCCGACAGGATCAGCAAGCCTAAAACCGTCGACATTGCGAGTCGTGCCAGACGCATCGGATTCTCCTTGGCTTAGGTGTTGCGACACCTGACACGGAATTGCCCGTCTCAGGTCAGCCGGGGTCCTCCACCAAACATACCGCTCCTGGGGCAAGGCGCAAGCACCGGGCGGCCCATCGTCCCGATCGCGGCGGGTAGCGCCGTCGCGCGTATCGACGATTGTCCAGTGCATGGCATTCCGGTATAGACAAAGATATTGATCACGCATATGCCTTGTTAAGCTGTTTCAACCTCTTGAATGGTGACAGCGGGCCTGTACCCGCGCGAATCAGGCGCCACTCGGAATCGTTCTTTCCGGTCGAACCGTATCTGAATCGTCACCAGGCCTCTCTATAAATGCATAGATGATCCCGTGCAGCTTGCTCTTCCGCAATATCTGTTCACGCCAAAAACGGAGTTTCGCAATGAAGAGAATTATCGTGCTGGTCGCTCTCATGCTGGCGACCCTTTCCTCGGCGGCCCAGGCCGAAACCCTCAAGCTCCTGACCTGGAAAGGCTACGCCCCGGAGGAGCTGGTGGCCAAATTCGAAAAGGAAACCGGCATCAAGGTCGAGGTGACCTACTCCAACAACGAGGAGATGATCGCCAAACTGCGCGCCACGCGCGGCGCGGGCTTCGACCTGGCTCAGCCCAGCCAGGACCGCATTTCCTCGGTGCAGGATGAATTCAAGATCTACCAGCCCATGGACTACTCCAAGATCGACGCCGGCCAGATCATCCCCTCCATGCTGGAGGCCGTTAGGAAGAACACCCAGGTCGCCGGCAAATCCTACGCCGCGCCCTTCTGCTGGGGCACCTCGGGCCTGGTGGTCAACAAGGCCAAGGCCTCGGACGCCGACAGCTACAAAGCCCTGATCGATCCACAGTACAAAGGACGCGTGAGCTACCGCCTCAAGCGGCCCGTGCTCGTGGCCATGGGCTTCGCCCTGGGCTACGATCCCTTCGCGCTGTACAGTGACCCGAAGGGCTACAAGGCCATGCTGGACAAGATCGAGTCGACCCTCATCGCGGCCAAGCCCAGCGTCAAGAACTACTGGGCCAACGGCGACGCCCTGCTGGAGTCGGTGCGCTCGGGCGAGGTCTACGTGGCCGAGGCATGGGACAACGGCGGCTGGAAGCTGCACGAGGAAAACAAGGATATCGACTTCGTGGCTCCCAAGGAAGGCGCCCTGGGCTGGATCGACACTTACGCCATTCCGGCCAAGGCCGTGAACACCGAAGCGGCCTACAAGTGGATCAACTTCATGCTGCGTCCCGAGAACGCCGGCTACTTCACCACACAGGAGAAGACGCCCACGGCCTCCGCAGGCGCGGGCAAGTTCGTGGCTCCCGAAGTGCAGGCCCACTTCGATCGCTGCTTCCCGCAGGCGGCCATCGACAACATCAAGTGGTATCCGCCCGTGCCTGCCAAGCTCGAGGCCATGGAAGGCAAGGTGCTCGACAAAATCAAGGCCGCCAAGTAGCGCCCAGGCGCGTTCGTGAATCAGGCAGCGCGCGGGGCGGCGTCCTCAGCCGCCCCGCGCCTGCATGCGGAGTACAAACCAGCGGAAGACCATGAGCAATGATCTCTCGGTGCTCAACCTGAGCAAACGGTTCGGCACGTTCACCGCCGTGGACGGCATCAGCTTCGATGTGCCCGCGGGAACCTTCTTCTCCATTCTCGGTCCCTCGGGCTGCGGCAAGACCACGCTGCTGCGCATGCTGGCCGGCTTCGAGGAGCCGAGCGAGGGCACCATCGCCATCCGCGGCCAGGACATGCGCGGCGTTCCGCCCAACCGGCGGCCCGTGAACCTAGTCTTCCAGCATCTGGCGCTCTTTCCCATGATGGACGTGGCCGAGAACATCGCCTTCGGCCTCAAGCGCCGGGGCATGAGCGGCGCCGACATCAGGCGCCGCACCGAGGCCATGTTGGAGCGCGTGGGCCTACCCGGCTTCGGGACCAAGAAGATCAGCCAGCTCTCGGGCGGCCAGAAGCAGCGCGTGGCCATCGCCCGCTGCCTGGTGCTGGAGCCGTCCGTGCTGCTGCTCGACGAACCGCTGGGCGCGCTGGACCTCAAACTGCGCGAGCAGATGAAGGTGGAGCTCAAGAAGCTGCAGGCCAAGGTCGGCACCACGTTCATCTACATCACCCACGACCAGTCCGAGGCCCTGGTCATGTCCGACCGCGTGGCGGTCATGAACCAGGGACGCTTTGAGCAGGTGGGCGCGCCCCAGGAGTTGTACGGCGATCCCCGCACGCCCTTCGTGGCCCAGTTCGTGGGCGAGAACAACCGCTGGGCCGGGCAGGTGGTGGAACGCCTGGCCGACTGCGCCAATGTGCGCACGGACGAGGGGCTGGTCTTCCGCGCCCGTTTGCGGGGCGATTGCCCGCCCGGCGCGCGCGTGCAGCTTTTTCTGCGGCCCGAGGCAATGCTCATCGAGCCGCGCGAGACGAGCGGCCTGAACCTGTTCAAGGTCACGGTCAAGGCCGTTCTCTTCGACGGGGCCAACAGCCGCCTGCTCACGGCCACGCCCAGGGAGCACGAGTTGCTGGTGTGCCTGCCGCAGAACCGCAGGTTCGACCATATCGGGCCCGGCCGGGAGATCACCGTGGGCTGGCATCCCGAGTCCGGCCTGTGCTTCCCGGCCGAGGAAACGACCGGCGAGGTGGCCGGAGGATCACTGTGATGCGCTCGCGCCTGGGGCTTTGGCTGCTGCTGACGCCCGTGCTGCTATGGCTCGTGCTGCTCATCGTGCTGCCGCACATCGACCTGCTGCTCATGAGCTTCCGGGGCGAGAACGACTGGGGCGAGCCGGTCTGGACCTTGGCCAACTACGCCAATTTCTTCTCCGAGCCCGTCTACTGGCTGACCTTCGCGCGCACGGCCCTCTACGCCGTCATTACCACGGCCATCACCGCCGTGCTGGCCTTGCCCGTGGCCTTCTACATCACCAAGCTGGCCCGGCGGCGGGCCAAGGGCGCGCTGCTGATCCTGCTGCTCCTACCCTTCTGGGTCAGCGAACTGGTGCGCGTGTACGGCTGGATGATCCTGCTGCGCGAATCGGGCGTTCTCAACCACTTCATGCTCGCGCTGGGACTTGTGCAAAGGCCGGTGGAGATGCTCTACAACGACGCCAGCATGATCATGGGCCTAGTCTACACGTCCATGCTGTTCATGGTCGTGCCGCTCGTGTCGGTTATGGACAGCCTTGACGACAGCCTCATCGAGGCGGCCCACGACCTGGGCGCGCGCAAGCTGACCATCTGGCGGACCATCATCATCCCGCACTGCAAACCGGGCCTGGTCTCGGGCTCCATCGTGGTCTTCATGCTTACCCTGGGGAACTACCTGACGCCCAACCTCATGGGCGGCAAGAATTCCCTGTGGTTCACGGAGCAGATCTACAACCAGTTCATCGCCAGCTTCAACTGGAACCAAGGCGCGGCCTTCGGCTTCCTGCTCCTGCTGCTCAGCTCGCTCATCATCTGGCTGGGTCTCAAGCTCACGCGTCAGAAGCTCGGGGAGATGGCCTCGTGATCCGCTCGCTGCCGACCTCCAGGACCTACGACTGGTCCTTCAGCCTGTTCATCATCCTCTATTTCACGTTCCTGTTCGCGCCGCTGGTGGTCACCTGCGTGCTGGCCTTCAACGATTCGAACTTCCCGTCCCTGCCGTGGAACGGCTTCAGCCTGGACTGGTTCATCTCGCCCGGCCCCGAGCGCGTGGGCATATTCCACGACTCCCAGACCCTGCGCGCCCTGTCGACCAGCTTCAAGACCGCCTTCTTCGTCTCCATCCTCAGTGTGGCCGTAGGCACCTGCGCCAGCCTGCTGTTCGAGGAGGAACAGTTCCGCTTCAAGGGGCTGCTGTACTTCCTCATGCTCGCGCCCCTGGTCATCCCCGGCGTCATCCTGGGCATATCCCTCCTGCTTGCCTCCAACAGCGCCGGCACCTTTTTCGAGAATTCCCTGGACTGGGACTTCGCCCTGTTCCGCCCCAGCTTCTGGCTTGTGGTCACCGGCCAGTTCTCCTTCATCACCACCCTTGTGACGCTGGTTATCTCGGCCCGTTTGCGCAAGTTCGACCGATCCCTGGAAGAGGCGGCCATGAACCTCGGAGCAAACCGCTTCCAGGTCATCCGGCACATCACCCTGCGCTACCTGCGCCCGTCCATCATCGGCGCGGCTGCCGTGGCCTTCCTCATGAGTTTCGAGAACTTCAACACGACCATCTTCCTGGTGGGCTCCGAGCCGACCCTGCCCGTGACCCTCTACCTGCAGGTGCGCGACGGCAGCACGCCCATGATAAACGCCGTGTCGCTCTTGCTTATCGTGGGCACGTCCTGCCTGGCCCTTATCAATCTGTATTTCGGGAAGAAGGGAGAATAGAGTATTTTGCTACGGAGCGGTCATTGGCCGCTCCGTATTGATTCGAGCATGGACGCCGTAAGCCCCGTTGTCGGAAAAGACGGTGATGCGCGCCACGAGCATCAGCCATGGGCCGCGCAATCCGGAGCGTGAACGCATGGGCTGTATCCGGCTGGAGCGGCGATACAGGCCCGGCGCGCCATCAAAGCGAAAGAGATTCCTTTTCCTGGCCTTTTTTCCTACGCCCTGAAAGAGATGTGCTCAGCGTATCGCTCCACCTGGGCAGACGCTCCCAGTATTCCGGCGAGGTGACGAACAGGCAGGCCCGACAGATGATCTGGTTCGGGCATGCGTCGATGTTCGTGGAGCTGCAGACGGGACAGGGCTTGATAGCGCACACAGTGGCTCCTGGGAGGCTGTCATTCACGGCCTGATAGGTTATTGTTACTCTATGCACCATCTCTCAGTTTACGGATTGCTGCGTAACACAAAGCTGCCCGTTAGGGAAGCATTGCCTTATATTTTTCTCCAGACTGAACAGATCGAAAGAATATATTTATCCTACATTGGATAAAAACCGGCTTTCATTTCCTCGCCAGATCAAGGTTCAACGCTTACACCGCCGCATTGGTGCGGTTCCCGGACATGCCAACGCATGCGCATGGGCTTGAACAAGAGCCGCCGTCCGTGCTTGCTCACTTCGATTCGGTCGTGGATAGCCTTCGCATGCGAGTCCGCTTTTCTCGGCCCGACTCTTGCGACCCGCGGCTATGGCACATTGCGAATCATTCAAATTAGAGCAGACTGTTTTTAAGACGCCCGCTCCGGCGCCTGCGGCGCAAGTGAATTGCGCCTACGCCGAAGCTAGCGACAAGCCATGCCGACGCATGGCTTGCAGAGCATTTTGAAAAGCAAAATGCACTAATGGGGGTCCAGGGAGCGCCGCTCCCTGGCGGGTGAGAGCCCGAGAGAGGGCTGCCCCCCCCCTCTCGGTTGAATTGCAAGCCGCTGTGATGAGGAAGGAAACCCGATGAACGCCTGACCCGGAGGAGGTACGGCCATACGCCCTGATGCCGCGTCGCCTACCCCAGGTGAGAGGACAGGCGCAGGCCGTAAAGGGCCAGTTTGTGGCGCAGGGTTCGCGGGCTTATCTGGAGGATTTCGGCGGTGCGGGCTTTGCTGCCGTCGGCCGCGCGGTAAGCACGGTGAATGGCGCGGATTTCGGCCTCCTTGACCGCTGCGTCGAGAGACAGGCAGGCTGGCGCGTTCGGCTCCGGAACGCAGGCGACTTCCATCTCCATGTGCAGGGGCAGGTTCCGCGGATGGATCGTTCCACCCTGGGTCAGAAGCACGAGCCGCTCGATGAGGTTCTTGAGTTCGCGGACATTGCCCGGCCAGGAGTAGTTTTCGAGGACCTTGCGCGTATCCGGGGCCAGCGAGAGGTCCTTCTTGTGGTAGCGGTGGCCGAAGAATCCCAGAAAATGCTCGGCCAGCAAACCGACATCCTCGCGCCGCTCGCGCAGGGGTGGCAGTTCGATGGGTACGACGTTGAGCCGGTAGTAGAGGTCGGCCCGAAAGTGCCCCTCGCGCAGCATGTCCGGGAGAAACCGGTTGGTGGCCGCCACGATGCGCGCGCTGAAAGGAATGTCCCGCTCCCCGCCCAGGCGCTTGAAACGCTTCTCCTCCAGCACGCGCAGGAAGTCCACCTGGTTGGTGGACGGGATCTCCCCGACTTCGTCCAGGAAGAGCGTGCCGTTTTCGGCAAGCTCGAAGCTCCCCTTCTTCGGCCGGTTGGCTCCGGTATAGGCCCCGGCCTCGTGGCCAAAGAACTTGTCGGCGAAAAGCTCGCCTTTGAGCACGCCGCAGTTCACCGGGACGAAAGGCCGCTCCTTGCGGCCGGACAGTTCGTGAATGAAGCGCGCGAACAGTTCCTTGCCGGTGCCTGACTCGCCATAGATGAGCACGGGCGCGTCGGAACCGGCAACCTGGGCGGCGATGCTCCGCAGGGCGCGCATGGATGGCGAGCGGAACAGGAAGGCTATACGCCCGCCGGACAGGTCCGTGACATCTTCCATTTCGTCGCTTGGCAAAAAATTGCCGCTGTCCGAAATGTCGACCCTGTCGTCCGATGACTCTCCAAGCACCTTCTTAATCAGCATAATGTCTCGAAACGGGCTGCATGGGCCTGGGTGACAGACGCAACCCGGCGTTGCAATTTGAACCGGACGATAATGGCGAAATACCACAGGCGCCCAGACCTTTCCGCCATTGCGGCAAAAACTTGCCGCAAAGCGGCATGGACTTGCCTATAGTCCTGCCCTCTTTTTTCGTCAACTCCCGGTTTGTGCAGATTTTCACGATGGCACGCATCTTGTTCTATGCGAACCAAACTGGCGCAAGCGCCTGGTGTTTCCGACCGCTTGCGCTCGGCGGAGACGGATTTGGCGAGCGCATGGGCGGCATGTTTTTGCCGTTCTGGCGCTAAAGGCGCGTGAACGAAATTCAACGGCAAGGAGTATTGATCAAGATGCGCGTATCCCCACCCTCAGCCAAGAGGCTCACGCTCTTCCTGGCAATTGCCGGCGGCCTCGTCATGGCCCTGGCGTTTGTGGCCTTCGCCTCGTCGCCCGAGAACCAGCAGGCGGTAGCCGACGCGGCCGTGGCCGCTGGCGCCCCGGCTGGCGGCCCCTGGTGGAAATGGCCGAGCATCCTCGTGTTCTTCTGCTTCGGCCTGGGCATCATCGCCGTGCTCGCCGGCGTGGGTGGCGGCGTGCTCTTCGTGCCGCTCGTGAGCGGCTTCTTCCCCTTCCACCTCGACTTCGTGCGCGGCGCAGGCCTGCTCGTGGCCCTGGCCGGCGCCCTGGCCGCCGGCCCCGGTCTGCTCAAGCGCAACCTGGCCAGCCTGCGTTTGGCCCTGCCCGTGGCACTCATCGCATCGAGCTGCGCCATCGTCGGCGCCATGGTCGGTCTGGCCCTGCCGACCAACGTCGTGCAGATGGCCCTTGGAGGCACGATCCTGTTCATCGCCGTGCTCCTTTTGACCTCCAAGAACGTCGTTCGCCCCGTGGTCACCAAGCAGGACGCCATCGGCGCGGCCCTGGGCCTCAACGGCATGTACCACGACGCATCCACCGGCGAGAACATCGACTGGAAGACGCACCGCACCCTGCCGGGCCTGTTCCTGTTCATCATCATCGGTGTCATGGCCGGCATGTTCGGCCTGGGCGCCGGCTGGGCCAACGTGCCGGTGCTCAACCTGCTTATGGGCGTGCCCCTCAAGATCGCGGTGGGCTCCTCCAAGTTCCTCCTGTCGATCACCGACACCTCCGCGGCCTGGGTCTACCTGAACCAAGGTTGCGTCATCCCGCTCATGGCCATCCCGTCCATCGTCGGACTCATGCTCGGCTCGTTCGTCGGCGTGCGCATCCTGGCCGTGGCTAAGCCGAAAATGATTCGTTATCTGGTCATCGGCGTGCTCTTCTTCTCCGGAGCCAGGGCGCTCATGAAGGGACTCGGAATCTAGAACCGCAAGGAGCCACAAACCATGACTACCAAGCAAAACGATATCGATACCAAAGGAAGGACGGTCGCCATGATCGACAACACCAAGGCCACGCCCGAGCAGGTGACCTACGCCAACCTGCTCTTCTGGGGCTGCTGGGGCTCGCTCGCCCTCATGGCCTTGACTTATCTGGTCTACATCTCCGGCATCTTCGAGCCCCACGTGCCCATCACGCAAGTCACGGAGCTCTGGTCGCAGCCCGTGGGCACATACCTTCGCGAGGGCAACGTCCCTCAGGGTTGGGGCTGGGCCGCTCTCATCGGCCAGGGCGACTTCCTCAACTTCATCGGCATCGCCATCCTGGCGGGCATGACCATCATTTGCTACATCCCGCTTGCGATAACTTATGCAAAGAAGAAGGACGTGATCTACCTCAGCATTGCTGTCGCCGAGATCCTTGTCCTGACGGTGGCGGCATCCGGCATCGTCGGCGGCGGAGCACACTAGGCTTGCAAGACGGAGCAGGAGGATTTGTGAAGGGACCGATGCGCAGGCTGACCGGAATCGACCCGTGCAGGATCGACCTCGCCGAACTGTTCGACGAGCTGCCCCTGGGGTTGGCGGTCATTGATGGGCAGGAGATCGTTCTCTTCCTCAACAGGAGCCTCGAGCTCCTGACGGGGTACCGCTGTGACGAGGTCGCCGGCCTGCCGGCCCGTCACGTGCTCCACCTGGGGCTGCTCCTGCGCGACATGCCCCAGGGCGAGACGGTCACGGATCTCATCGATCGCTACCGCCGCAAGCTGCCCGTGCGAGTCAAGCTTCTGCCTGTTTCTGGCACGGGAAAGGACGACGCGCGACGCCTGCTGGTGGTGGAAGACCTGAGCGCCCTCAAGGAGATCGAGGAGCGCGCCCGCAACGTGCTGGCCGGGGGTGATATCCTTTCGCGCAGTGCGGTAATGGAGGGAGTCAAGCGCCTCGTGCATGCCATAGCCGAGACAAGCGTGCCCACGCTCGTCACGGGCGAAACCGGCACGGGCAAGGACCTCGTGGCCCTGGCCATTCACCGGGCCTCGTCACGCTCCCGCGGCCCTTTCATAACCGTCACCTGCGGCCCCCTGCCCGAGCACGTCCTGGAAAGCGAACTGTTCGGCCAGGCCGGGAAAACCGAACTGCAGGGCAAGTTCCAGCTCGCCCACACCGGGACGCTCTATATCGCGGAAATCGGCGATCTCCCTTTGACGCAGCAGGCCCGGCTGGTCCGGTTTCTCGATGAGGGCGTCGTGCATCCGGTCGGCTCGACTTCCGGGCAAAAGGTGGATGTACGGCTCATCATATCGACGAACCGCGATCCCGAGGCGCTGCTGCGGGCCAAAGCCCTGCGCGAGGATCTGTATCACCGGCTGGGCGTCGCCCGCATTCACCTGCCGCCCTTGCGCGAACGCAGCGAGGACATGGATTTCCTCCTGGCTCACTTTCTCGACCTCTTCGCCTCACGTCTCAAAAAGGCCGTACGGGGCTTCACGCCCGAAGCCCGGCGCATTCTGTCCACATACCCCTTCCCAGGTAACGTCCGAGAGCTTAAGAACATTGTCGAGTTCTCGGTCATGATCGCCAGTGCGGAGGCCATAGGCCCGGATGAGCTTCCAAGCCACGTGCTTGCCTCCAGCCGCGCCGAACGCCGCGATCACCACAAGGCTCGGGCCGAAAAATCGCACCCGCGCAAAAGCGGGCGGGCCCATGCCGCCGGAAAGGGCGGCAAGTAGCCGGGCCGGGGGAGAGCATGCGCGAAAAGCGAGTCCTGATTCCTATTTATCGCGACGAAGTCCACCCGCGCTTCGACCGCGCCGGGGAGATTCTCATCGCCGCGTTCACCGAGGACGGCCTGCCTTTGGAGCGGAAGATACTCCTGCTGGCCCATCCCTCGGCGGACGAGATATGCAACCATGTCCTGCGTGAGCGCATCACGCACGTCATCTGCGGCGCCATCGAGGAGGAATACTACCACTACCTGCGCTGGAAGCGCATCGACGTGCTCGATTTCGTGGCCGGCCCCATAGAGGAATTGCTTGCGCGGTTCATCCGGGGAGAAGTCAAGCCCGGCGACGTGCTCTTCGAGCGCAAGGATGCCCATGAATAAGGCGGCCGCCAAGCTGGGTCTCAAGGCTTCCCCGCCTCCCGACCTCCACGGCACCAGGGACATCGCGCCCAGGCGCTACAAAGTCTTGCGCCGCAAGTTCGTGGCCATCATGGCCCTGGTCGCCATTGTCCCGCTCCTCACCATGGGAGTCATCAACTATCTGGAATTCCAGGCCGCCCTGAGCCGGGAAGTCCAAAGCCCGTTGCGCGCGCTGCTTTACAAGACCAAGAACACCATCGAGCTGTACCTCGCCGAACGGGCCTCGACGGTGAGCTTCATCGCGCAGGCCTATGCCTTCGACGAACTGGCGGACGAAACCACCTTGAGGCGCATCTTCAAGGTGCTGTCCTCCACGTCCGAAGGCTTCGTCGATCTCGGCCTGATCGGCGAGGACGGAGTCCAGGTGGCCTACACCGGCCCCTACTCGCTCCAGGGAGTCAATTACTCCGACGAACCCTGGTTCCAACTTGTCCAGGTCAAGGGCCTCTATATTTCCGATGTCTTCATGGGCTTCAGGCGCTTTCCGCACATGGTCATCGCAGTCCGCCACCTGAGCGACGACGGGCGCTTCTGGATCGTCAGGGCCACCCTCGACACGAGTCAGTTCAACAAGATCATCGCCGCCATGGGCCTTGAGCCCGATTCGGACGCATTCCTGCTCAACAAGCAGGGCGTGCTGCAGACCAGCTCGCGCTACTACGGGGATGTCCTGAAGGAAGTTCCGTTTGCGCTTCCGCCGCGGAGCTACGAGATCAATCTTCAGGACACCACCGACCCGGCGGGCCGGGACGTCTACATGGCCTACACATATCTCGCTGACGTGAACTTCGTGCTCATGGCCGTCAAGTCCCGCGTGGGCGCGCTGCAGACATGGTCCGCGGTCCGGAGTGAATTCATCCTGACTTTCGTGGTGGGTACGGTCCTCATCTTCCTGGTGGCCAATCGCCTGACCAACGGTCTTGTGCAGCGCCTCAAGGAGAGCGACGAACGCCGGGAGCTGGCCTTCCGCGAGGTCGAGCACAACCAGCGCCTCTCGTCCATCGGGCGGCTGGCCGCAGGTCTGGCCCACGAGGTGAACAACCCGCTGGCGATCATCAACGAGCAGGCAGGCCTGCTTAAGGATCTCCTGAGCAGGCAGGCCGAGGGGCCGGAGAAGGAACGCTACGCCAGGCTGGCGGACTCCATCCTCGCCGCGGTAAAGCGTTGCCGGGACATCACCCACCGGATGCTCGGCTTCGCCCGGCGCATGGAGCTCGCCATCGAGCCCCTGAACATCAACGAGGTACTCACCGAGACTCTCGGCTTCCTGCGCAAGGAGGCCGAGTCGCGCGACGTCGCCATCAACCTCGATCTCGATCCTAACCTGCCGGCCATACATTCGGACCGCGGGCAGCTGCAGCAGGTCTTCCTGAACATCTTCAACAACGCCTTGGCCGCGGTGAGCGACAATGGGCGCATTCAAGTTTCCAGCAGGGACAGCGGCCCTAATATCATGATTTCCATCGAGGATAACGGCTGCGGCATGCCCAAGGAAACCTTGGAGCACATTTTCGAGCCGTTCTTCACGACGAAGAAAGGCAGAGGCACCGGCCTGGGACTGTCCATCACCTACGGCATCATCAAACGCCTGGACGGCGATATCGATGTCAGGAGCACACCGGGCCAGGGCACGACATTCACGGTGATATTGCCCAAGCAGGGCAAGCTGGAAGAGAGGGATTAATGGACAGATCACCTTGGAAGGTCCTGCTGGTTGACGACGAGCAGCAGTTCGTCTCGACCTTGGCCGAGCGTCTGGATCTGCGCGGAATCGCGGCGCGCGTGGCCTATAACGGCGATCAGGCCTTGGAGGCCGTCGAGATCGACGCACCGGACATCATGGTGCTCGATGTGATCATGCCCGGCATGAAGGGACTGGAAGTGCTCCGGCACGTCAAGGCCAAGCACCCCGAGGTGCAGGTCATCCTGCTCACAGGCCAGGGCGCCACGCGCGACGGCATCGAAGGCATGCGCCTGGGAGCCTTCGACTACATGATCAAGCCCCTGGACATCGAGGCGCTCGTGGAAAAAATGGAAGAGGCTTATAACGTCGCGCTCCAGGCGCGAAACTCGGAGTAGGCCCATATGCGTGAAGACGTTTTCATGGGGGCGCTCATCTCTTCCGTCTCCCACGAGCTGCTCAACGTCCTGGCGACAATCCACCAGTCTTCGGGACTCATGGACGACCTCATGGGCGCCGGAGCCCGGAAGAGCTTTCTCGGCCTCGGCATGAAAACGGAATTCATGCACCAGGACAAATTCCAGTCCATCATCGCGAGCATCGGCCAGCAGGTGGAACGCGGCATGGCCTTGTCCGAGGCATTGAACACTCTCGGCCATGCCCCGGAGCAGGGTCCGCAGGGGCAATGCGAGCTGTGGGAGGCCGCCAGAGCGACCCTGTGCCTTGCCGAGCGGCAGTCCCGCAAGCGCCGCGTGCGGTTCTTGCTGCGCAAGCCGCAAGCTCCTGTCCTGACCGGCCTGGGGCGGCTATGGGCCATGATGGGCATCCACGAAGCCATGGAAACACTCCTGGCCGTGGTCAAGGGGACCGACGTCGAGGTCATGATCGATGACGGCTCCGCGGGACCCGTCGTGCGCTTCGTGACGGAGTCGGCCGGACTCGACGTGACGGCCGGGGAAATCACCCTTTGCGGGCTGACCGCCCGCCTGGAGCCGACGGGAAACGGTTTGGCGCTTGTGCTCCCGCCTGCGGGGAACCGCGCTTGATATACGGCATTATCCGAGCAATGGAACGGATCGGCATACCCGACGTGGATATCAAACAAGGAGAGCGAACATGCCCCTGAAGAAGATCAAGCTTCTGCTGGTGGACGACGAGGAGAACTTCGTCAACACCCTGTCCGAGCGCATGAAGATGCGCGATGTGCCCTCCAAGGTGGTTTACACCGGCGAACAGGCCCTGGAAGCCGTGAAGACCGAAACCCCGGACGTCATGGTCCTCGACCTGCGCATGCCCGGCATCGACGGCATGGAAGTCTTGCGCAAGGTGCGCAAGACCCACCCGCAGGTTCAGGTCATCATCCTTACCGGACACGGCACGACCCTGGACGAAGAGGAGGCCAAGCGCCTCGGAGCCTTCCACTACCACAAGAAGCCCATCGACATCGACGAGCTCCTTGGCACGGTGAAGAAGGCGTACCGTGAGCGCATCGAGGACGCCATGGTCGCGGCGACCTTCGCCCAGGCCGGCGACTTCGATGGCGCCGACGAGATCCTCAAGGAAGACAAGCAGAAGTAGCATCAGGGAGGCCGGCCGTCATGAGCAGGCAGGTTTTGCTCGTCGATGACGAAGCGGCCTTCGTTGACGCGCTGGCCCTGCGGCTGGAAGCGCGCGGCATCGAGGTCGACACGGCCTACGACGGGGAGACGGCCCTGGCGCGGCTTTCGGACGATGTGCGCGTGGTCGTCCTGGACGTGAACCTGCCCGGGCAAAGCGGGCTGGACGTTCTTGACGCCATCAAGGAGCGCTCCTCCCTGGCGGAGGTGCTGATGCTTACGGGCCAGGCGGATGTGCGCACGGCCGTGGAGGGGATGAAACGGGGGGCGGCCGACTACCTGCTAAAGCCCGTGGATATCGAAACCCTTGCGGAGGCCATCCGCCTGGCCGATCGGCGGCGGGAGCAATCCATCGAAAGCCGCCGCCTGCGCGAGACAGCCAGGCTCGCCACGCTGGGCGGGCTCGCCCGCGGCGTGGCCCACGAGCTGAACAACCCGGTGAACGTCATGGTCACCTCGGCAGGATGGATGCTCGACCTTCTGGGGGAAGTCTCGGGTACTTGCCCCGAATACGGGGAGCTGAAGGACTCGGCCGAGCGCATCATCGTGCACGGACGGCGCTGCAAGGAACTGACCCTCAAGCTCCTGAAATATTGCGGGCAGCGCGACGCAAGAATTCGCGAGAACGACCTCGCGGCAACGCTGGGCAAGATACTCGAAGTTTTTGCGGAAAGGATCGGGGCCATGGGAGTGCGGACGGCGGTGACGCTGCCGACCGGCCTTCCTCCGTTGCTCTGGCCACCTGCCGATCTGGAAGACGTTCTGCGCGTTCTCGTGGAAAACGCCCTGGATGCCATGAACGCCGCGCCTCCGGGACAAGGCAGGCTGAACGTTTCCGCCCGCGTTCTGGACAACCGCCTGGAAATCGCCGTGGCCGACACCGGCCACGGCATCCCGGCCGACATACTGCCCAGGATATTCGACCCGTTCTTCTCGACCAAGGCGCCCGGCGAAGGCATGGGACTCGGATTGGCCATCTGCCACACCATCGTCACAGGCCATGGCGGGCGCGTCGAGGTCGAAAGCGAAGCGGGCAAGGGCACGGTTTTCCACGTGCGCATCCCCTTTCGCTCCCCTCCCCCCTGACGGCCCTGACGGACTTGAAAAGCCTTCCCCGCGCGAGCCGGTTCAGCCTTGAGCCAGCCGCTCCAGTGCCCCTCGGGCCGAACCGGCCAGCATCTCGCACAGGCGCTTCCAGGCCGCACTGCCCGAAGCGCTGTCCATGGCCACGCACTTCTGATTGACTTCCAGTTCCACGCCCATGTAGCGCGGGCCGAACTCCCGACGCAGGCTCGTGGCCAGACCGTCGGACACGCCCTTGTACGGGTAATTGCGCCGTACGCGCAGAGCCGCGTCCCGTTCCCGCAGGACCTCCTGCCACAGGCGGCAGAAGCGGGCCTCGGCCTCGCGCGCGGGGTCGTAGAGCAGCCCGACGTCGGCCATGCGCTCCACACCGGACAGCACGGGCGTGAAACTGTGCGCGGCGATATGCAGCACGAGACCGCCGGAGGACAGATTTCCGGACACGATGTCGCGCACACGGTTTCGATGGGGATGATAATGGCGGCGCAAGATTTCCTCGCGCTCCTCGGGCGGCAAGCAGCGCGTGGCCTCGGAAAAAAGACGCGGATGACCGGGCGAGCGGTTCAGGTCCACCAGCAGCCGGGTGACGGTGGCGGCGACCATTTCCGCCTCCAGGGCATGCGCCAGGTCGCCGGCGATCTCCAGCGCACCGGGATCCCAACCCAAGTGGCCGGCCAATTCGTCGCCCAGCCCCACGAAACGGTGCGCGTGCTCGGGCGGCACGCGGTTGCCGCCGTGCTCGCATGTCACTATGCAGGCGATATCCGTCCGCGCGGGTCTCGTCGCCGTGGCCGCGCGCCAGGGAAATACCCGTCCTCGCAAGCGTCTGCGCCTCTGCCGGGCCGCGCTTGGCCCTAGAACCCATTTTTTTGGCATCGACGAGCGCATTCTCGCTCCTGCGGACGAATCGCCTTAAGTATCTTGCACAAAAGCTGGAGAGGGCATCGCCCTTTCCAGACCCATCCCACCAGTGTCTTATCCGAAGCAAGGCGTGCCCTGGACCAGCGCAGTTCATTTGCGGACTGCATTGAAACAACCGCCGCACGCTGCGCGGCGGTCATGATCATCCGCCGACGCTCTGAGCCCTTCGTCACCAGTTTCAGGAGGCCAAGGCTCCTCGAACGCAAACGATCTCAAGGAGCAAAGGGCCTGCCATGTTTCAAGCAATCGCACAATTCGGCATAGACTTCCAGCAGACGACCACGACCGAACCTCGGCCCCAAGGCGGCGAGGATACGCCGGGCCAGACTGCCCTGGCCGAGGATGACCGCCAAGGGTTCCTCCCAGTCCGGGTCGCGCATGGCCGCCGGCAGACAGGTCTCGGCCAGCCAGGACCAAATCTCGCCGCACTGCGCTCCAGGCGCTCCGGGATAGCCGAGAATCTTCATATAGCCCGCGTCCTCCACGACCGCCGCATCGGCGTCACGCGTGACACGGGCCAGGATGGCGGCCAGGGACTCGGTGGTCAGCCCGGCCTGGGCAGGCAGATCGCCAAGGCGGCCGTCGCACAGAGACTCCAAGGCGGCGCAGATGAGCCCTGCCGCGGCCAGGTCGGCCTGCGGGCACTCCTGGGCATCGAGCACGCGGATCTCGATGGAGCCCCGGCCGAAACGGGCGATGGCCCCGCGCGCGTTCAGGAACTCCTCGCGCAACACGCCTTGCGGGTCCAGGGCAGCCATTTCCGCGAACATGGGCTGCATGATGATCCGGTCGTACTCCTCGCGGCTGGCGACCTGCTCTGGAACAATCAGGCCGGTCACGCTGGGCACGCGGGCCGAGTTGCGCGCGTAGTAGTCCAGGCGCGTGTCCAGGAAGCCCGTTGCCCTGCCATCCAGCACGGGCGTGCTGGCCGTGAGGGCCGGCATGAGCGGCAGCAGCAGGCGGATGGCCGCATGCAGGCGTGCGAACTCCTCGTCCCCGGCGAAAGGCAGGTTTATGTGCATGCTCTGCAGGTTGGACCAGCCGTGGCCCTTGCAGGAAAAGATGCGGTCATAGGCCTGGTAGATGACGCCGCACTCGTGGGGCCACAGGTGCGTCTCGGTCAGCGGGTCCATCCAGGGGTGCGCGCCCGTGGGCATGAGCCGGCAGCCCATGGCCGCGAGCAGCTCGTTCGCCCGCAGGGCCTCGGCGTGGAACTTGCGGGCAAGGCCGTGCAAACCGGGGGCCGGGCCGTTGGTCTTGAACTCGAGGACATGCAGAACCAGTTCGTTGGACCAGGCCATGTCCCCGCGCTCCACATCGGCGACCTGGGCACCTGCCTCGGCTTCCAGCAGCCGGTCGGCCAGCGGGCGCAGGTCCAGGCTCCGGTTGTCCACGATCATGTTCTCGATCTCTATGCCGTAGGCCTCGAACAGCCGCAACGCGCTCATAACGGCCAGTTCCCCCTTTTACTCGCCTGGATGCGCGTCAGGAACACGCGCATGATGCGGTCGTACAACTCCTCCTTGAGCACGAGGTCCTCGAAGCCCTGTTCGATGCTCGGATTGTCGTTGACCTCGATGACGTAGGCCTGCTTGTCCTTCTGCTTGAGGTCCACCCCGTACAGGCCGTCGCCCATGAGGTTGGCAGCGCGCAGGGCCGCCTTGAGCACATGGTGGGGCACGAATTCCACGGGCACGGTCTCCACCCTGCCCTCCTTGATCCGCCCCGCGCCGTCGCGCTGGATGATCTGCCAATGCCTCCCCGCCATGTAGTACTTGCAAGCGTAGAGCGGCTGGCGGTCCAGCACGCCGATGCGCCAGTCGAACTCCGAGGGCAGGAACTCCTGCACGATGACCAGGTCGGACTTGTCCAGCAGCCGCTTGAGCGTGGCCAGGAACTCCTTTCCGTCGCGGGCCATGCTCACGCCCTGGGAAAATGAGCTGTCTGGCTGCTTGAGGATCACCGGCAGAGTGAACTCGCACAGGGCCTCGTCGATGTTGCGGCTGTGCACGATGAGCGTCTTGGGCGCGGGCACGTTGTTCTGGCGCAGGACCTCGGCCAGGTAGACCTTGTTGGTGCAGCGCAGGATAGACACCGGGTCGTCGATGACCACCAGCCCTTCCGAAGCGGCCTTGCGCGCTATGCGGTAGGTGTGGTGGTCCACGCTTGTGGTCTCGCGGATGAACAGGGCGTCGAACTCGAAGATGCGGTCGGCGTCGTCGCGCGTGATGAGCTCGGCCGCGATGCCCAGACCGGCGGCGGCCTTGACGAAGCGCTGCAGGGCCCGCTCGTTGGAAGGCGGCAGCTTCTCCTCGGGATTGTGCAGGATGGCCATGTCGAAGCGTGAAACATGTTTCCTGGGCAGCACGTGGCGCTTGGCCGCGAAAAAGGTGTTGGCCGTCTCCTCGGCGAAGGCCCGTTCACTCTCGGGTATCTCGCGCACGGCCAGAGACGAGACGTTCTGCAGACGCCAGCCCTTGTCCCAGGAGAAGACCGCCTGCAGGAACGGCGTGGGGAAGCGCCGGTACAGGTCCATGGCCACGGCCGCATGCAGGCCGCCTGGAGATTTGCCGAAGTAGATGTTGAAGCTGGGCTTCTGCTGCTGATCCAGCCCGTTCAGGGCCTTGTTGATGCCGTCTTCCAGCTCTTCGGAAGTCAGGCGGATGAGCCCGGAGGATTTCATGTCCTGGATGGTCAGGATGGAAGGGAAGGCTTTGTGCCCGCGGGCCTCGGCCAGCAGGGAGACGTAGTAGCCCATCGACTGGTAGCGGTAGGAGCGGCAGAGGTTGAAGACCTTGAAGGCCCCGCGTCGACCGCACTCCTTGCCCGTCAGGTAGGTCCTGGCCGAAACCGTGTCCACGCCGTCGAAGCGTAGCGGGGACTCCTCGGGATTCTCGATGACCACGAGATTCGACAAAAATGCCTCCTCTGTATGGACCCCGAGGAGCCATGCGAATCAGGCAAGCCGTATCCCTAAACCGTCCGACGGCAGGTCGGGACAAAATGGCTCGTCCGCGCGCACAGACTACCTCAGGCCTTTTGGCGTCCTCCGCTCCCGCCTCGCGGCCTGGTCTTGCCGGAAGCGCGTTTCTTACTCTTTTTCCTACCGGCCTGATTCGCCTGATCAGCCTGTCCCGCCTGGATGAGCGATTGCTCCCGCCGAACGCGGGGCGAGACCTGCTCCCACGGCGCTCTGTCCCCCACCGGAGAGATGTCCGTCTTGCGCCTGCGCGGCGTCAGCGCGCTGGGGCCTGGCTCACGAAGCCTACTGTCGTCGCGGGGGAGAATGACCAGCAGGTTGGCGTCGTAGGTCACGATGCCGAGCATGATGGCGTTGATGAGATGGCTTATGCCCACCTCGTAGAACTGGCTCTGGCCCATGGGATTGGGGCTGAGCGGATCGGCCACGGTCACGCTGCGCGCCTTGATGTCGTAGCCGGCCAGGACCACAAAATGGCCCGACGGCTGGCCGCGCACGTCGTCGTGCACCAGGCGGTCGCCGAAATCGACTTCGCGGGCCGAACCATACAGGTAGGTGGAGGATAGGCCCGCCAGCACGGGTATTCCGCGTTTCAGGAACTTGCGCAGCAGGCCGCCGTGCAGGTCCTGGTAGCGGATCTCGCCGCCCAGTCGCAGGTAGCGCTGGTAGGCTTCGGTGGCCTCGGCCATGCGCGGGCTCGGCTTGTAGGTGAGCTGCATGGCCAGCTTCTCCAGGAGCAGGTCCTTGCCGAGCATGAACCAGGTCGGGTCGAAGACGCGCAGGTCGTAGCAGTACGTCACGGCCTTGTAGCCGCGCTCCAGGGCATGGCAGCCGAGCATGACAGCCAGCGTGCCGCCGTTTTCCAGGCGTGGCACCTCCCGGATGACCCGTTCCAGGCCGATGTCGTCGCCGTAGTAGTCGTAGACCGCCTGCAGGCTGGTGGGACCGCAGGTCGAGTCGTCGGGCTGGGCCCCGATCTGGAGATTGATCCTGGCTTCCATGTATCGGCCCACCGGCGGCATTCAGACGCGCCAGCCACACATGGCCACAACGGCCGGTCCCTGGGAAAGCGCTGAGCCTGCCGCTGTTCTTGTAGCTTGCCGGCAACCCCGCTGGCAAATCCGCTACGATTCTTCCCGGTACTTGGAGCCGTGGACCAGGAAATAGACGTGCTCGGCGAGGTTGGTGATATGGTCGCCCATGCGCTCCAGGCCGCGCGCCGCGTTCAACAGCCGCGAAAGGGACTCGCTCAGGCTCTGGTCCTCGCACATGTGCCGGGTAAGCAGGGCGATGAACTCCTTGTACAAGGTGTTCACGGCCTTGTCGCGATGCCAGACGCGCAGGGCCAGCTCGACATCCTCACGCGCGACGGCCTCCAGGATCTGGGTCAGCATGCTCCCGACCTCGTCGGCCATGAGCCCGAGATGCGCGCGGAAAAGATCCAGGGCCCGGCCGTCTAGGCGCTGGGTCATCTTGGCCAGGTTGGAGCAGTAGTCGCCCATGCGTTCCAGGTCCGTGGCGAGCTTGCCCGCGACGATGACAGCGCGCAGGTCCTGGGCCATGGGGTTGCGCAGGGCCAGCAGACGGAGCGTGTTCTCGTCGATGCTGTCCTCCAGGGCGTTCACCTCGTCGTCCATGGCCCGCGCGGCGGCCGCGGCGTCGGCGTCCCGCTCCTTGACGGCCCTGGTCGCCAGCTTGAGCTGCTCGCCGACCTTGCAGCCCATGGTCAGGACCAGATGCGATAATTTGTCCAGTTCACGATCGAATTCCTTGACCGTGTGCCCCTTGCGCTCTCGGCCGGGCGTCTCAGTCTTGCCGGGCATGACCAAATCTCCTATCCGAACCTGCCGGTAATATAGTCCTGGGTCAGGGCCGCCCTGGGACTGGTGAACACGACGTCCGTACGCCCGTGCTCAATGATCCTGCCCAGGTACATGAAGGCCGTGTTGTCCGAAACGCGCGCGGCCTGCTGCATGTTATGCGTGACTATGACCACGGTGTACCTGCCGCGCAAGGCGCCGATGAGGTCTTCTATCGCGGCCGTGGCCCTCGGGTCCAGAGCCGAGCAGGGCTCGTCCATGAGCAGGATCTCGGGCCGCGTGACGATGGCCCTGGCGATGCACAGGCGCTGCTGCTGTCCGCCGGACAGGCTCAGCGCATCGGCCTTCAGCCTGTCCCTGACCTCCGCCCATAAACCGGCGTCCCGCAAGGCCCGCTCGGCCGCCTCCAGCAACGCTCGTTTTCCGGGCCGCGCGGTCAGTTCCAGGGGATAGGTCACGTTGGCCAGGATGGAACGCGGAAAGGGGTTGGGTTTCTGGAAGACCATGCCCATGCGCCTGCGCAGTTCGGTCACGTCCACGTCCTGGTCGTACACGTTCTTGCCCGCCAGGCGGATCTCCCCGCGCACGCGCACGCCCCTGACGAGATCGTTCATGCGGTTCATGGCCCGGATGAGCGTGGACTTGCCGCAGCCCGACGGGCCGATGAGCGCCGTGACCAGTCCTTTCTGCAGGTCCAGGCCGTTGTCGAAAAGCGCCTGCTTGTCCCCGTACCAGAGACAGAATCGGTCCACCTCCAAGGCCGCGCCCTCCGGGCTGGCCAGATGGTGATGGATGGTCTCTCGCGGCAGACCCGGGGCCTGGCCATGGTCGATCATGCCTGTTTCCTGTGGCCGGCTGCCGGAGCCGGCGTGACTTGCAGCGAGTATAGCAGATTCATTGCCGGAAGTGTCGCGGAAAGGTGACGGGAAATGCCGGATGACGGCCTTGGCCGAACGGGCTTTCAGCCGCCCTTGGTGATGGCGATCTTCCCGACGATGGCGCGGAACTCCTCGGGCGACAGGAGGCCTTCGTGGCTGTGCACCAGCCTGCGCCGGCTGTCATAAAAATCCGTGCGCGGCACGGAGGTGACGCCCAGTACGCTCATCATGTCCTCCTGGGCCAGATAGCTCGGGAAAGTGAGGGCCAGACGCTCCCTGGCCCGGTCATGCGCCTTGGGATCGTAGTCGAAGGACACGGCGAAGAGGGTCAGCTCCTGGGACGGATAGGCCGCGCGCATGGCCTTGAGCGTGGGCATCTCGGTCAGGCAGGGCCCGCACCAGCTGGCCCAGTAGTTCACGACCACGATCTTTCCCCGGGCCTGAGCCAGCAGGTCCTCCAAGCCATCCTGGGTAAGACGTCCGCCTTCTCCGCCGAGGGCGGACGAGACGAGGGTCAGGAGAAATACGAGATTCAGAATCAGGACCCGGCAAAGCCTCATGGGGTCTCCATGTCACGGCAGGGCCGCGAGGTTGGTTAATTGAATCCAATAAGCACGCAGTTTCAACCGCGCAATCCCTACGGGCTTGCTCTGAATTTGGACCAGGGCCGCTTCCTTGCAATTTCTAGACAAACTCCGTCTCCCCGGCTACAAAGACCCGGCCTGACTCCCGCCGAACCAGCCGCACGCCGTATCCGGCCGTCAATGATACGGCCTGGCCGCCACGCTGCGGCAACTCCGGCACGACACGATTGGAGGAATTCCCGCATGCCTACCCGCAGAGAACTGGCCAACGCCGTACGCGCCCTGTCCATGGACGCCATCCAGAAGGCCAAATCCGGCCACCCCGGCGCCCCGCTGGGCATGGCTGATATCGCCGAAGTCTTGTGGAACGATTTCCTGCGCCACAACCCGGCCAACCCGAACTGGTACGACCGCGACCGTTTCGTGTTCTCCAACGGCCACGGATCAATGCTCCAGTACGCCCTGCTGCATTTGTCGGGCTACGACCTGACCATGGAGGACCTCAAGCGCTTCCGCCAGCTCGGCTCCCGCACGCCCGGCCACCCTGAGCGCGGCGTGACGCCCGGCGTGGAGTCCACATCCGGACCGTTGGGCCAGGGCATCGCCATGGCCGTAGGCATGGCCATGGCCGAGCGCATGCTCGCAGCGATATTCAACCGCGACGGCTTCCCCGTGGTGGACCACTACACTTACGTGTTTATGGGCGACGGCTGCATGATGGAGGGCATCTCGCACGAGACCTGCTCCCTGGCCGGCACTCTGGGGCTGGGCAAGCTCATCGCTGTCTATGACGACAACGGAATTTCCATCGACGGCCGGCTGGGCGGCTGGTTCGGCGACGATACGCCCGCGCGCTTCGAGGCCTACGGCTGGCATGTGGTGCGCGGCGTGGACGGCCACGACGCCGAGGCCGTGCGCAAGGCTCTGGATGAAGCCAGATCCGTGACCGACAAGCCCTCCCTGGTGTGCTGCAAGACGATCATCGGCTTCGGCGCGCCCAATGTCTGCGGCACCTCGGGCTGCCACGGCTCGCCCCTGGGCGAGAAGGAAATCGCCGCGGCCCGCGAGTTTCTGGGCTGGAATCACCCGCCCTTCGAAATTCCCCAGGACGTCTACACCGGCTGGGACGCGAAGAAGAAGGGTTCGCAGCTCGAATCCGCCTGGGCCGCCATGTTCGACGCCTACAAGGCCAAGTACCCCGAGCTGGCCGCCGAGTTCATCCGGCGCATGGACGGCGACCTGCCCGTCAACTTCGACCTCAAGTCCGAGGAGCTCGTCGCGGGCTCCGCGGCCAAGGCCGAAAAGCTGGCCACGCGCGTATCCTCCAAGAAGGCCCTGGACGGCTTCGGCGCTCTGCTGCCCGAGCTGTTCGGCGCTTCGGCCGACCTGACCCCCTCCAACGGCACCTTCCATGCCGGCTCCAGGGCCATCAACGCCAAGGGCGGCCAGGATTTCGACTTCACGGGCAACTACCTGCACTGCGGCGTGCGCGAGTTCGCCATGGCCGCGTTGCAGAACGGGATGGCCCTGCACGGCGGCTTCATCCCCTACGGCGGCACGTTCCTGGTCTTCTCGGACTACATGCGCAACGCCATCCGCCTAGCCGCGCTCATGAAGACCCGCTCAATCTTCGTGCTGACCCACGACTCCATCGGCGTGGGCGAGGACGGCCCCACGCACCAGCCCGTGGAGCACACCGCCTCCCTGCGGCTCATCCCGGACTTGGACGTGTGGAGGCCCTGCGATGCAGTGGAGACGTCCGTAGCCTGGAAGCTCGCCCTGGAGCGCCGCGACGGCCCCAGCGCCATGATCCTCTCGCGCCAGGACCTGCCGCACCAGGAGCGCGACAGCCTGACCATGGGTGCCATCGCCCGCGGCGGCTACATCCTCAAGGATTGCCAGGGCACGCCCGAGGTCATCCTGCTGGCCACCGGCTCCGAGGTTGGACTGGTCATGGACGCGGCCAAGGCCCTGGAGGCCCAAGGACGCAAAGCGCGCGTGGTGTCCATGCCCTGCGTGGAGCTGTTCGAGCGCCAGCCGGCCGAATACCGCGAGCTGGTGCTGCCGCCCAAGGTCCGCGCCCGCGTGGCTGTGGAGGCCGGCGTGAGCGCGTCGTGGCACGCCTACGCTCCCGTGGTCGTGGGCATGGACCGCTTTGGCGAGTCCGCGCCCGGCGGAGTGCTCTTCCCGCACTTCGGCTTCACTGTCGAAGCCGTGCTGGCCGCCGTAACCAAGGTCTTGTCCGCTTAGGGCCAAACAGTGTAGGATTTCATCCCCCGGCTGTCGTCATGTCGGCGACAGCCGGGGCTTGACCACCACTTCAGCCCGGAACGCCCCCGAAGGCTTCCCGGAGCGTCCCCGCGACGCGGACGAGGGAGCATGACCACTCCGCTCAATTTCGCCTTTCTCAGGTCCGAGCCCGCTCCTCCCAACGGCCGGAGCGTGGCCATCCTCGGCGCCGGGCCAAGCGGCCTGTTCGCTGCCGGCTATCTGGCCTGCCTGGGCTATCAGGTCGATGTCTACGACAAGCTGCCCAGGGCAGGCGGACTCATGGTCTTTGGCATCCCCAGTTTCCGCCTGCCCGCCGAGCGCATCGAGGCAGGCGTGCGCAGGCTCGAGCGCCAGTTCGGCGTGAACTTCAACCTGCGCACCAAGGTCTGCTGCAGCGCGCCCCTGCACGAGGAGGCCGGCGACCACTTCTCGGCCGACATGCGCAGCCTGGGCGAGCTGGTGGAAAAGCACGACGCGGTCATGGTCTGCACGGGCTCCTGGCGCTCGCGGCGCATGAATGTTCCGGGCGAGAACCTGCGCGGCGTGCTTTCGGGACTGGAGTTCCTCTTTCCCATCCGCGCGGCCCGCTTCGGCGCTCCCGGAGTCAGGATTCCCGACGTGGCCGGCAAGAACGTGGCCGTGGTCGGCGCGGGCCATTCGGCCATCGACGTGGTGCAGAGCGCCCTCAAGCTCGGCGCGGCCAAGGTCACCCTGCTCTACCGCCGCACGGTGCGCGAGGCGCCCTGCGGAGCCTTCGAGATCGACAAGGTGCGCTCGCTGGGAGCCGAGTGGCGCGAATTGGCCACGCCCGTGCGCGTGCTAGGAGCACGCGGCGTGGAAGGGCTGGAAATCCTGCAGTGCCGTCTGGGCGACCCGGACGAGCACGGCCGGCGCTGCCCCATCCCGGAGAAGGGAAAGACCGAGATCATCCCCTGCGACATGGTCGTGGCGGCCATCGGCGAGGTTCCCACGCCGCCCTTCCCCAAGGAGCTCGGCCTGGAGGACGTAAAGAAGGGCGACGTGCGCTGGCTGCACATGACGCGCGTTCCCAACGTATTCGTGGCCGGGGACGCCCTGACCGGCCCGAGCAAGATCGGCAAGGCCGTGTACAGCGGCCTGCGGGCCGCGCGCGCCCTTGCCAACTGGCTGGACCTCAAGGCCGGCGGCCGCGAGGCCGAGTTCAGCGCCGGCCTGATGCACGCGAACGGCCAGGCAGACAACGGCGGGAGGCAGCCGTGACCAAGACCCACGCCGCGCCCTGCGGACTCGCGTCGGCAATGACCGACGAACGCAAAACGCTGTACATCGACTATTCCGTGTGCATCGGCTGCGAGACCTGCGAGGCGGTCTGCCGCTTCGTCTACGACAGGCCGCGCATCCAGATGACCTGCACCACCGAAGGCATCGCCGTGCCGCTCTACTGTCGTCACTGCGACAATCCGAAATGCGCCAACGCCTGCCCGCGCGGGGCCCTGACCAAGGACGCCCAGGGCGCGGTCATCCTGCAGCAGATGCTCTGCCGCGGTTGCGAGACGCGCAACTGCGTCGTGGCCTGCCCCTACTCGGCCATGCTGCTGACCGACACGGGCGTGGCCGTGACCAAGTGCGACATGTGCATAACCCGCCGGGCCGTGGGCCTCGGCCCGGCCTGCGCCGAAGCTTGTCCGGCCGGGGCGATACTGTACGTGGAGCGCGGCAGGCTGGCCGAAACCGTCACGCCTGAAGCCGCCGAGGCCGAGGCGCGCGTCCTGGCGCATCTGCGACCGACTTTGCGCGACAAGCCTTCAAAGGGTTAATCGCATGGGCGCAAGAAGAACCTCGCAGGCCAAGTCCGGGAGGGAGGCCAAGACTTCGCGCGGCAAGTCCTCCGGCGCCAAGGCCACGCGGGGCCGCGCAAAACCATCCAAGCGAAAAAGCAGGCCCGGCCGCTGGCGCACGCTGGGCCTCACGGCCATGGGCATGCTGCTGCTCGGCGCATTCAGCATCTTTGCTTTGACCTTCTTCCTCGCCTTCCCCTTGAGCGGTCCAGACGAACCGACGCCGCCGACAGCCAGGACACGCCCGGCCAAGCCTGCCGTCAGCGCCGCACCGGCCCCGTCAACCGCACCGGCCCCGGAACGGGAGCGCGCCACGGAAACCGGGCCGTCTACGGAACAGGCGCGGACGGCCCCTCCGGAGCCCATGCCGACCGCGCATCCTGTCTGGGTCGGCCAGGCCTCCAGCGACGCGCTGCCCGTGGAACTGTTCGTCCCGCCCTACGGTTTCGGCGGCACGCCTTGGGGCCGGTCCCTGCCGAGCCTGAGCGGCACGGAGCTGCTGCCCGGAGTCGGCCCCTTCGAGCATCGCCGCCCCATGGGCGAGACGAGCTTCGAGGACGAGCCGCTACAGGACGTGCTGCTCATGCTCTATGACGACAAGCTGGCCGGCGTGACCTTGTGGCTGGGTTCGCAGGATGCCTACGAGAGGGTCGTGACCAGGCTGGTGGGACGCTACGGGCCGCCGCGGCCCGGCGAAGCCCTGACCTGGGACTGGCCCGATTTGGGCATGGCGGTGGCGTTCATGCCGACCGAAGGCCGGGGTGTGGTGAGCATATCCTACAAACCCCTGGCCCGACAGGCGGCGGAGGCGCAGGAATCGCCGCCAGAATGAAAAATGCCGGACTTTGCCGGCATTCTTCCATCCGTCGCCCCCCTTATCGCGAGTCCAAGGGGGTCCTCTTCTCTGACAAGGATTCCACTCGGGCGGCGCGTCTTCGGCTGCCCGTGGCATCCTCTACTCCCTTCCGGCCCTAGTCTGATCCGCCTCGTCCCGCTCCGCATCCCGCGAGCTTTCCTCCCTGGCCCTACCCTTCTCTTTCTTGCGACGCTTGCCCCCTTCGATGGTCTCATCCACCTTGGCCTGACGCTCCCAATGCGAGCGGATGGAGGTGCCGTACAGCTCGGACCAGGCCTGGGTGAATTCGGCTCCCATGAAAAGGATGAGTGCGGAATAGTTGATCCACAGGAGCATGAGTATGATCGCGCTGGCCGGACCGTACATGGAAGCCGTGGCGCTGCGGCCAAGGTAGTAGCCGATGGCCGTCTTGCCCAGGAACAGGAGCAGGGCCGTGACCAGCGAGCCCACGGCCACGTCGCGCCAGGCGATGCGCGCATCGGGCAGGAATTTGAAAATCACGCCGATAAGCAAGGCCAAGCCTGTAAATGACAATATCTGCTGCAGAAAATCGAGGAGGTTCAGCGTGGCCACGGGCAACCACTGGGTCAGGTAGCCGTAGGCCCCTGTCATGACCGCCTGGACAATGGTCAGCAGGAGTAAAAGCCCGCCCATGAGCAGGATGAGCACCAGCGAGTTGAGCCTGTCGAGGAGCATGCGCAGCACGCCGGTCTTCTTGGTTTGGGCCACGCCCCAGACGATGTTCAGGGAGTTTTGCAGGTTAGCCAGCATCGTCGTGGCTGTCACGACCAGGGTGCCCAGGCCGATGAGGCTGGCGATGAGGCTGCTGGAGGGCTGGTAGGCCTTCTCCATCAGGCGGCGTATGGTTTCCGCGGCCTGCGAGCCCAGGTATTCGGCGACATATCCGTAGACGAGGTTCACGACATCCTGGCTGCCGGCCACCAGGCTCAAGGCCGATATGAGGATTACCAGCAGCGGAGCCAGGGAGAACAGGGCATAGTAGGACAGGGCCGCGGCCAGGGTGAAGCAGTTGTCGTCCGAAAAGCCGTAAACCGTTTTCAGCAGCAGAGCCCACAGCTCACGCGCCAGCTTGCGCATGCATCTCCCCCTATGCCTGCCCGCCTCAGACGTTCTCCGGCGGTGGAAGCGTCGTGTCCTCGTGCACTTCGTCCAGCACTTCGTGGTATTCGCTCCGGTAGATGTACAGCATGACCGTGGCGAAGGCGATGATAAGCGGGCCGTACAGGAGCCCGGCCAGGCCGAAAACCTGCAGGCCGCCGATGATGGCCAGGAAGATGTAGAAGGGCGACATCTGGGCCTGGCCCTGCATGAGGAAGGGCCGTAGGAAGTTGTCTATGGAGCCCACGATGATCGCGCACCAGGCCGCGAAGAACACCGCGGACTTGTAGCTGCCGAGGAAGACCAGATAGGCTGTGGCCGGAACCCAGACCAGGGCCGTGCCCACGACCGGCACCAGCGAGGCCAGGCCCAGCACGGTGCCCCAGAACAAGGCCGGTATGCCCACGACGGCCATGGCGATGCCGCCGGCGAGGCCCTGGCATACGGCCGTCAGGAAGCTGCCCAGGAATACCGAGCGGGTCACGGCCTTGATGCGCGCCAGGATGCGCTCCTCCTGTCCCGAACGCAAGGGAGAGAGATGCTTGACCGTGTTGACCATGGCCTTGCCGTCACGCAGGAAATAGAAGGTCAGGAAGAGCATGATGGCGAAATCCACCACGAAATCGACGGCATTGCCCAGAATGCTCGTACCGCTCTTGAGCAGGGCTTGTCCCAGGCCGGTGCTCGCGGCCACGAGTTGCGTGCGCAGTTCCTCGCCTTCAAGGTGCACGAAAGGCAGGTATCTGCGCATGCCGGCCAGCAGCTGGGCTATGCGGGGGTTCTCCTGCAGGCGGGCCAAATCCACGTGGCCGAGCCAGTCGCTGACGCGCGTGGCCATCTCCATGCCCTGGCTGATGAGCGCAGCCAGGAAGACCAGCACCGGGATGACGATGACCAGGGTGATGAGGAGCACGGTAATCAGGGCGGCCAGGTTGCGCTTGCCAGGCAGCTTGCGCAGGATCCAGCGCTGGGTCGGATAGAAGAGCGTGGCCATGACCGCGCCCATGATGAGCGGATCGGCGAAAGGCCAGACGACGTACAGGGCCAGGCCCAGGCTCAGGACAAGCACGGCCACCAGGAACGAGCGCACGATCTTGTCGCGGGTCTTCACGGGCGGAGCGCTTCTGTGCGCGAGCATGGACCTCCTAAGCCAGGGCGATGCGCCCTGCGTCGATGACGATGGGCAGCTTGCTGAGCTTGTCCAGAGTTGCGTAGAGGTGGGCCGAACTCCGCACCTCGACCTTGAAGACCAGTTCCGAGATGCCGTCCTCGCTGGACAGGAACGATCCCGAGTCGATGTTCACCCCCTCCGCGGCCAGCATCTCGCTGATCTGGGCCAGGGCGCCCTTCACGTTCTTGGCCCGTATGCTGATCTTGGCCGGATGAGGCACGTTTTCCTCACCCTCCCAGTAGATGTCCAGCAGCCGTTCCGGCTCCAGGGCCTGCACGTTGGGACAGTCGGCCGTGTGCACGGTCACGCCGCGGCCGCGCGTGATGTAGCCCACGATGGGCTCGCCCGGCAGCGGATCGCAACAGCCGGCGTAGCGCACGAGCATGTCGTCCACACCCTTGATGCGCACCTTGTCCGTGGTCTTGGGCCTGGGAGCCTCCTCGACCTGGGACTCGGCCGCGGCCGCCTGGGCCTTGTCCTCCTCCGTCTTGGCGGGCACGAGCCTGTGCAGCACCTTGCGCGGGGTGATCCGGCCGTAGCCCACGGACACGAGCAGGTCCTCGACGGAGTTGAAGGAGAACTCCGCGGCCAGGGGCTCGAACTTGCCCTCCTGCAGGGCCCTGGGGAAGTTGACCCCCAGCTTGCGGCCTTCCTTCTCCAGGATCTCCTTGGCCAGCACGATGGAACGCTGGCGCTCCTCCGTGCGGATAAAATACTTGATGCGCTGGATGGCCTTGCCGCTCTTGACGTACTTGAGCCAGTCGCGGCTCGGATGGCGCTGGGCGTCGGTGATGACCTCGACCGTGTCGCCGTTCCTGAGCTTGGTGGTCAGAGGCACGAGCCGGCCGTTGACCTTGGCCCCGGCGCAGTGGTCGCCCACCTCCGAATGGACCATGTAGGCGAAGTCCACGGGCGTGGCGCCCTCGGGCAGGGACTTCACGTCGCCCCGGGGCGTGAACACGTAGACCTGATCCTCGGAGAGGTCCACGCGCAGGGAGCGCATGAACTCGCGCGGATCGCGGGCCTCCTTCTGCCAGTCCAAAATTTCTCGCAGCCAGGAGAAACGCTCGACATCCTTGGGCCTGCCGCCTCCGCCCTCCTTGTACTGCCAGTGCGCGGCCACGCCGTATTCGGCCAGGCGGTGCATCTCCTCGGTGCGGATCTGGATTTCTATGCGCTCGCCGTCCGGCCCGATGACCGTGGTGTGCAGGGACTGGTACATGTTCGGCTTGGGCATGGAGATGTAATCCTTGAACCTGCCCGGCACGGGCTTCCAAATGGAGTGCACCTCTCCCAATACGGCGTAGCAGTCGCGGATGGTGGACACGATGACGCGGAAGGCCATGATGTCGTAGACCTGATCCAGGGTCAGGCTCTGCTGCAACATCTTGTTGTGGATGGAGTACAGATGCTTAGTGCGGCCCACCACGCGGCCCTTGATCTTGTTGCGGCCGAGCATGTCGTCCAGGAGCCCGATGACCTTGGCGATGTACTCGTGACCGATGTCCTGGTAGTGCTCCACGCCCTTCCTGAGCTGGGCATGGGCATCGGGCCGCGTGTACATGAAGCACAGGTCTTCCAGCTCGGTCTTGATGAAATGCAGGCCCAGCCGGTTGGCCAGCGGCGCGTAGATGTCCAGGGTCTCCTGGGCGATGCGCTTCTGCTTCTCGGGCTTTTGGAAATCCAGCGTACGCATGTTGTGCAGCCGGTCGGCGAGCTTGATCATGATGACCCGGATGTCCTCGGCCATGGCCACGATCATCTTGCGGATGTTCTCGGCCTGGGCCTGGGCCTTGGTCTCGAAGGTCATCTTGCTGATCTTGGTCACGCCGTCGACTATGTGCGCGACCTCCTTGCCGAACTTGCTCCCGATCTCGTCCACCGTGGCCTTGGTGTCCTCCACCGTGTCGTGCAGCAGCGCGGCCACGATGGCGAACTCGTCCAGGCGCATGTCGGCCAGGATGTTGGCCACTTCCAGGGGATGGGACATGTACGGCTCGCCCGAGAGCCGGGTCTGCCCCGCATGAGCCGCGGCCGCGAAAACGTAGGCCTTCTGGATGAGGGCCACGTTGGGTTCCGGGTGGTAGGACAGAACCTTTTCGATTATTTCATGTATGCGGATCATATGCCCCGGCCTCCCTTGGGCCGGGTTCCTGTCAGCGCTGCAGTTGCGTGGGGACCCACCACTTGGTGAAGTTGTGCGTGATGCCTGCCGGCGCGACCTCCACGTCGCGGAAACGCGCATGCACAATGGGCAGGGCCATGGGCACGTACAGGAACGTGTACGGTTGGTCCTCGTAAAGGATCTCCTGCACCCGGTCGTATATGCGCTTGCGCTTCTCCTGATCCAGGGTCCTGCGACCTTCTTCCAGCAGGCGGTCCAGTTCCTCGTTCTTGTAGTAGGTCAGGTTCAGGCCGGCGGGCGGGAACTGCGAGGAGTGCCAGACCGTAAAGATATCAGGGTCCTGCAGGATGTTCCAGCCCAGAATAGTGGCCTCGAAATTGCCCTTGTTGAGGAACTCGTTGGCGAAGGCGGCCCACTCCACGGTGCGGATGTCCACGGCCACGCCGATCTGCTTCAGCCGCTGCTGTATGATGGTCGCGGTCTTGATGCGCTGTTCGTTGCCCTGGTTGGTCAGGATGGTGAACTTGAAGGTCTGGCCGTTCCTGTCCAGCAGGCCGTCGCCGTTGCCGTCGGTCCAGCCCTCCTCGGCCAGCAGGCGCCTGGCCTTGTCCGGGTCGTAGGCATAGGGCGCGAGCTTGTCGTTGTAGACCCAGGTTCCCGGCTTGTATGGGCCGATGGCCGGCTGTCCCAGGCCGAACAGCACGCCCTTGACGATCTCCTGCGTGTCGATGGCGTGGCTCAGGGCCTGGCGCACCTTCTTGCTTTGGAACAGCGGGTGCTTCAGGTTGTAACCGAGAAACGCGTAGCCGAAGGAAAGATACTCGAACTTGTTCCAGTTGCGCTCCCATTCGGGGCCCTTGGTCTGGAACAGGAACTGCTGGGCGGTAAGGCTCATGATGTCCAGATTGCCCGCCTTCAACTCGAGGAACTGCGTGGAGAGGTCGGGGATGATCTCGTAGATGACCTGATCCAGATAAGGCCGGCCCAGGAAGTAGTCGTCGTTGGCCTCCAGCACGATGCGCCGGCCGGGCACCCACTCCTTGAGCTTGTAGGGGCCTGCGCCCATGGGCTTGCGGCTGTATTTCGTCTCCAGGAGATTCTCTTTCTCCAGCACGTGCTTAGGCAGGACATCCAGGGCCCAGGTCACCAGCGAACGCGCAAAAGGCTTGTCGTAGCGCACTTCGAAAGAGTAAGGTCCAGTTACCGTGAATTCCTTGATGGCCAGGAAGTCATCGCTGTAGGCGGTGGGAGTCTTGGGGTCGCGCATGAGGTCCACGGTGAACTTCACGTCCTCGGCCGTGAAGGGCGCGCCGTCGAACCAGCGGATGTCCTCGCGCAGCTTGAAGCGCAGGAGCTTGCCGTCTTCCAGCACCTCGAAGGACTCGGCGGCCCAGGGCTCCAGCTCGATGTCCTTGTTGTAACGCAACGGCGCCACATAGATGAGATCCGCCACCTCGTGCGAGGCCGAGTCCGTGGACAGGGCCGCTATGAGGTTGGAGGGCTCGCCCAGGGACGGCTCCACGATGCGGCCTCCGCGCACCGGGGTTTCTGTCACTCCGGGAACAGGCCTCACGCCGACGGCGGAGGGCTTGCCCTGTTCGTCCTTATCGGAGGGCCCGCAGGCAAGGGCCAGTAATGCAAGTATCGCCAGCACGGCCCCAATGATGTACCTTGGATGCATTTCTCAACTTCCTTAGTCTCGAGGGGTTGACAGCCCGATGGAGTGGACCAAGTTTTCCGCGAAAGAAAAATTATGAAGCAAAGCAGGTCAAAAGCCAAGTCGCGCTTGATTAGCTTTTGTTTTTTGATTAACAAAACCTATTAAGTTCCACCGCTGTTGGGTACTTTTCCCATAACCCCTTTAGAGTAAACCGAAAACCGAACAACACGGTTAGTACGGGAGTACTACGCATATATGCCTGCGGCCGAGGAAAACAAGGTCAGAAAAATCCTCTCCGACTTCCTCAAGGACTCCATCCCGGAGTACATCCTTGAGGGCTCACAGGGGATCGTCTCCAATGGCGGAGTCCAGAAGCTGAATGTCAACCGGCGTGAAGGTGTGTGGGATGCCGAAGCCCAGATCCAGGGCGAGGATTTCCAGGTTTACGCCACCGAGATGAGCATCAACCTCGACAAGGAAGCGGTCAACTACTACTGCAACTGCGACGAGGGCTTTTCCGGCTCGTGCCGTCATGTCGGCGCCGTGGCCCTCAAGGTCCTGGCGTCCCTGACCGAGAAGAAGGCCGAGCAGGCCATCGTCGAGGCGGTGCCGCGACGCTCCGAGTGGAGGCAGACCTTCCGCTCCTACTTCTCGTCCGAGCATGAGCCCGAAGCCGGCAAGCACTATCTCGTCTACCGCTTCTATCCCGAGCCGGAACGCCTGCAGGTAGCTTTCTTCCGCGCGCGGCAGAACAAGTCCGGCCTGTCCCAGGTGCACAACGAGGTCACCCTGGAGCAGATCCTGCAGAATCCGGACTGGACCGAAACCACTCCCCTGCTGCCCAAGGTGGCCAGGCTGCTGGGCATCTACCAGGACTACATGGGCCATCGCGTGGAACTGCCGCCCGGCCTGCTGACCTGGTTCTTCTGGGCGATCAAGGACGAGTACTACCTGTTCCAGAGCGACACCGACCAGCCGGTGCGGGTCGAGCGCAAGACCATGCGTCTGCAGCTTTCGCCGGCCCTGTCCGAGGACGGCCTGGCTTTCGACATCATGCTCTCGCGCGAGGGCAAGCAGCCTTTCTCCATCAAGGGCGAGGATGCCTTCTTCTACGGCCAGATGCCCCTGTGGGTTCTCTGGCGCGGCACCTTCTACCCGGTGCAGACAGGCCTGAATTCCTCGCTCATCCAGAACCTCGTGCACGCGCCGCCGTCCATCCCCTCGGACGAAATATCCGAATTCCTCGACCGCGTGTGGACCAAGCTGCCTTCGAGCGACCTGCACGGCCAGGAGGAATTCCTGACGCGCATGGCCCCGATCTTCGTCCCGGCCAAGTACAGCCCCAAGCTGTTCCTGGACGAGGAAGGCAGCCTGCTTACCCTGCAGATCTCGAACGTCTACGAGACCGAGCACATGGAGGTCATGCTGCCCGGCCCCAACCCCGACCTGCAGACCGGTAGCTACACGTACGAAGGAAAGTCCTATCTTCTGCGCCGCGATCAGCAGGCCGAGGCCGACCTGCAGACAAAGCTCCACGACATGAATTTCCAGGCGCGCAACAACGCCAACTGGTTCCTGGAGCCCGAGGAGGCCATCACCTTCCTGCTTGATTACTATCCCAAGCTTGTGGAGACCTACCGCGTCTACGGCGAGAAGAACCTGACCCGCTACAAGGTCAGGCTCTCGCAGCCCGTAGTCGTGGCCGAGGTTGAGACGAACGAGGAAGACAAGTGGTTCAACCTGGAGGTCAACGTCGAATATGACGGCCAGCGCGTGCCCATAGAGGCCATCTGGAAGGCCTGGACCCAGGGCAAGCGCTACGTGCAGCTCAAGGACGGCTCCTACACGAGCCTGCCTGAGTCCTGGCTCAACAAGCTGGCCCACAAGCTGCGCGCCCTGGGCTACGATCCCGAGAAGCCACCCAAGAAGCAGTTCAGCCAGTACGAGGCGCCGGCCCTGGACAAGCTCATCGAGGACCTGCCAGAGGTGCATACGGACGAGTTCTACAAGAAGCTGCGCCAGAAGATTCACAGCTTCCAGGAGATCACGCCCATCCAGGTTCCCCAGGGACTCAACGCCACGTTGCGCCCCTATCAGCAGCAGGGCCTGTCCTATCTCAACTTCCTGCGCGAGTACGAATTCGGCGGCATCCTGGCCGACGAAATGGGCCTGGGCAAGACCGTGCAGACGCTGTCCTTCATCCAGCACATGCACGAGAAGGGCCTCACGGGGCCGAATCTCATCATCGTGCCGACCTCGGTGCTGCCCAACTGGGAGCGCGAGTGTCAGAAATTCGTGCCGGGCCTCAAGCTCCTGACCGTATACGGAGCGCGGCGGGAGGGCATGCTCAAGCAGATCAAGGACTCGAACATCGTGCTCACCACGTATGCCCTGCTGCGCAGGGATCTGGACGAGCTGCTCAAGTTCGAGTTCAACTCGGTCATCCTGGACGAAGCACAGAACATCAAGAACCCGAACACCATCACGGCCCGCAGCGTGCGCAAGCTGAACACGAGCATGCGTCTGTGCCTTTCCGGCACGCCCATCGAGAACAACCTCTTCGAGCTGTGGAGCCTGTTCGAGTTCCTCATGCCCGGCTTCCTGGGCTCGCAGCATTCGTTCCAGCGCGGCATCGTCAAGCCGATCAAGGACGGCGACGAGGAGACCCTCGGCTACCTGCGCGGGCGCGTGCGGCCGTTCATCCTGCGCCGCACCAAGAACGAGGTGGCCAAGGACCTGCCGCCCAAGATCGAGACCATACAGTACTGCAACCTAGCCGACGAGCAGTTGGAGCTGTACGCGGCCCTGGCCAAGAAGCTCAAGGAGCAGGTCATGCAGACCGTGGACGAGAAGGGCATCGCCAAGAGCCAGATGTCCATCCTCGACGCCCTGCTCAAGCTGCGCCAGATATGCTGCCACCCGCGCCTGCTCAAGCTCGACATGCCCGGCCTGAACACCAACCTGCCCTCCGGCAAGTTCGACGCATTCCAGGACCTGATCACCGATGTCATCGAGGAAGGCCACAAGGTGCTCGTGTTCTCCCAGTTCGTGCAGATGCTGCACATCATCCGCAACTGGCTGCAGATCAACAAGACGCCCTTCGCCTACCTGGACGGCGCGAGCAAGGACCGCTTCGAGCAGGTGGAGCGCTTCAATTCCGACCCGAGCATTCCCATCTTCCTCATCTCGCTCAAGGCCGGCGGCACGGGCCTCAACCTGACCAGCGCCGACTATGTCGTCCATTACGACCCGTGGTGGAACCCGGCCGTCGAAAACCAAGCCACCGACCGAGCGCACCGCATCGGCCAGACCCAGCAAGTCTTCTCCTACAAGATGATCTGCCAGAACACGGTGGAAGAGAAGATCCTCAAGCTCCAGGAGCAGAAGAAAGGCATCGCGGACGCCATCATTCCCGGCCAGGAGGCCTGGAAATCCCTCACCCGCGACGATCTGGAGATGCTCTTCGAGGTCTAGGCCCCGACTTCAGAAAACCGAGAACCGAGGAAGGCTCCTGCCCTCCTCGGTTTTTTCTTTGGGCAGATTGCCTTCAAGACGCCTGCGCTAATACTTCCCGACCACAAGCTCTTCCAGGCTCCGCTTGGGCACGTGGTGCACGTTCGCCTCGTCGCGCCAGTAGCGGACATCTCCCTCGGGCCCCATGGGATCCACGGCCACGATCTCGGCCGGGACTCCAAGGGCCAGGACCAGCAGGATCTCGAACCCGTCGGGCACCGGGATCATCCCGGCCAGGCGCGGCTTGTCGACATTGCCGATCATGCACCCACCCAGACCGCGCTCCACGACGCCGAGCAGCATGGTCTGCGCCGCGATGCCCATGTCCCAGGCCGTGAACTTCTTGTGCTTCTCCTCGCCCAGGATGACGATGTACGCCGCAGGTCTCTCTCCCTCCACGGGGCCGGACCACTCCTTGAGATAGGCCGCCCAACCCAGGGTCGGGAAAATCTCGGCCGCCTTGGCCGAGTCCGCCACCAGCACGTAGCGGAGCGCCTGCATGTTCGCCGCTGAGGCAGTCAATCGGGCCAGGCCCGCCAGATGCTCCAGGACGTCCATGCCGATGCGCTCTCCCTGCCGAAACCGCCGATAGCTCCGGCAGCGGGCCACGAGGTCCGCCATGTTCATTGTGTCTTCTCCATTTCTGAAGTGGCTGTCATTACATGGATTCTATCAACAAAGGGCATGGTGAGGAAGCGGATAGAGCGTCTGTCGGCTCTCCCCTGCTCCAATATGGAAAGGCGCCGCCCAGGGATACCGAAGAGGGGCCCGTCAGACGATACTCCGACGGGTCCATTCAATGTGTTTTCAGTTCAACCGAGAGCAGCCTTAAAGCCGTGCATACGGCCGGGCTTTCTTGGCCCACAGGCTGTCGGGCCAGGCGCGCTGAAGGTCCTCGTAGGTACGGCGGAGGTGGCTCGGGTCGCTGTCGGCCTTCCAGGCCGCGGCCCCGAGCAGAAAACGCGCTTCGGGTGCATAGGCGCTGGAACTGTGCTGCGCCAGCAACCGGTCCAGCACGGACGCGGCATGGTCGAACTTGTCCCCGTCGAAGTAGACCCCTGCGCAGCCCAGGAGAAGGAAGGGAGCTAGCTCCTCTGCAGGCAAAAAGCCGATCTCGCGTCGGTGGGCTCGGCCCTCGGGATCAAGCACGAGCAGACTCGGCGACCATGTCACGCCATACTCCAAAGAGAGCGGGATATGGTCGTGCGGCAGCCAGGCAGGCACGGCATGCTCCTTGATCGCACTTACGACGGAGCCGTCGGCGAAAGTCTCGTTTTCCAAGGCTTGGCAGGCAACGCACCCGGGATCATGGAAATAGAGCAGCACAGGCTTGCCGCCCGCCTTGGCCAGACGCAGTGCGTAATCGAGGTCGCGTTCCCAAACGATGCCCTTGCCGGCAACAACGCCTCGCGGCCTATCCTTCGCCTCCCGTCTGGGCTCTACCCCCGGAGCCATAGGCCACCATCCGGATTGATGGGCAGAGGCAGCATGGATAACGGCGGATCGTCGCCGTACACGGCATGGTACTGGGCCCTACGGCAGCGTTGGGCGTTGTCCTTGTTCGAGCACAGCCGCTCCTTGAAGGCCTTCCGCAGCGTGGGAGATACGCACTGGAAGTTCTTGTACAGCATGCACTGATTGGCATATGCGCAGCCTTGGCTCATTCCCCAGCTCCTTGTCTCGCGAATCCTGGCCGGGACTCCGGCCTGTTCTACGCAGTCCAATAGAACAAGCCGGGTTATTTGCCATCAGCGCAATTCCTAACGTCTTGTCGGACAAATGCCTACATATGCCGGATGGATAGATGAGAAAGGAACATTCTCCACAGCCAGGGCATGGAGAGCGATCGCATGCCGGAGAACCGCGAACGCAGATTACGTCCGGGACAGACCGGTCAATTCCACGGCCACGGCCTCGGCGACGCGCATTCCGTCCACGGCCGCGGACACGATGCCGCCGGCATAGCCCGCGCCCTCGCCCGCCGGATACACGCCACGCAACGTTGCGCTTTGCAGGTCCTCGCCCCGCACCAGGCGAACGGGCGACGAACTGCGCGTCTCCACGCCGGTCAGCACTGCGTCGGGCCGGGCAAAGCCGCGCAGCTTGCGGTCCAGGCCGACAATGGCCTCGCGCATGGTTGCTGCGACATAGGCGGGCAGGCATCCGGCCAAGTCCGCTGGCGTAACACCCGGCCTGTAGGTCGGCTGGACGTCGCCAAGACGCCTGGATGGACGGCCGACTAGGAAATCCTCGACCAGCTGGGCCGGCGCGCGATAGTCGCCGCCGCCCAACTCGAAGGCCCGGCGTTCCCAGCGGCGCTGGAACTCCACCCCGGCCAGGGGATGCGCCGAGCCGAGATCGGACGGCTCCACGCCCACCAGCAGCGCGGAATTGGCGTTGGCGCCGGCGCGGGCGTGGCGGCTCATGCCGTTGGTGACCACGCCGCCGGCCTCCGAGGCCGCGGCGATGACCTCGCCGCCTGGGCACATGCAGAAGGTATAGGCCGAACGTCCATCCCGGCCGTGATGCACGAGCTTGTACTCGGCCGGGGGCAGGCGCGGATGGCCCGCCAGGCGGCCATACTGGGCGGCGTCCACCAGGAACTGGGGATGCTCCATGCGGCAGCCGATGGAGAATGGTTTCTGGGACATGGCCAAGCCCAGGCCGTGCAGCATGGCGAAGGTGTCGCGGGCGCTATGGCCGATGGCCAGGACCACGGCCCCGGCGTCAAATTCATCGCCCGAGGCGAGTCTTACGCCGCGAACCCGTTCGCCCTCCCGGATCAGGCCGGTGACCTGCGCCTGAAAGCGCACCTCGCCGCCCAGGTCGATGATGGTCTTGCGCAAGGTTTCCACGACGCCGACCAGCTTGTCCGTGCCCACATGGGGTTTGGCCTGCCACAGGATCTCCTCGGGCGCGCCAGCCAGGGTCAGCTCCCGCAGGACCGTGGCGATGCGGCCCTCGCGGTCCTTGATCTGCGTGGTCAGCTTGCCGTCGGAGAAAGTTCCTGCCCCGCCCTCCCCGAACTGCACGTTGGAGCCCGGATCGAAGACGCCGCCCCGCCAGAAGGAGTACACGTCGCGGGCGCGCTCGCGGGCGGGCTTGCCGCGTTCCAGAAGTAGCGGCCGGAAGCCCGCGCGTGCCAGCATGAGACCGGCGAACAAGCCGCACGGCCCAGCGCCCACGATGACCGGCCGCGCGAAATCGCCCTCGGGCGCGCGGGCCGGGAACTCGTAGCGCGGGGATTCGGCACGCGAAACGTCGCGCGATCCGGCGCGTGCCAGTACGCCATCCTCGCCGCGCACCTCGCAGTCCACGGAATAGATGAACACGACCTGCCCGCGCTTGCGCGAGTCAACGGAGCGTTTGCGCACGTGCAGGGCCAGGAGGTCCCGGCGCTGGATCCCCAGGCGGGCGCAGGCGGCCTGGGCCAGATCCTCGTCGCTATGTTCGGGTGAAAGCTTGAGCTGGTCGATGCGGATCATGGATGCTCCAGCGGCCGCCGGGAGGATATGATAGTCCGCCGGCCGCTGGAAACGGTGCTTACAGCAAAGCGCTTGGAGCTGCCAGCAGGAAAAAGGCCAGCAGCATGCATAAACGGGTCATAAGATGCCTCCGCTCGGTTCCAGGCGCCTCCCCAGACGCCCTCCAATTTTTATGTACATTCAACAAATTGATGAAAAGCGGGAGCCTTTTGCCATACCCTGCAAAATTAATCAATACACTAAAATATTTTAGTCCCGTAACACCTTGGGCGCGAGCAGTGAATCCACGCGGCCTTTGCCCATGAAGCTGCAAGCCAGGCGACTTGCAAAGCGCACGACCATCATTTGTCACCGGCCACATGCTGGATATGCCTCTTGGAGCACAGGCCTGTAGAGCAGATCGACCTTAAGACGTCCGCTTCGGCGTAGGCGCAAGTGAATTGCGCCTACGCCGAAGCTAGCGGCAAGCCAGGCCAAGGCCTGGCTTGCCGAGCATTTTCAAAGTGAAAATACTAAGGCGTGTCCTCAAATGAGCCAGATGGCCGTTGAGGCGAGATATATTGCTGCCAGGAAGTTTCTCGCGGTCTTGTCGTAGCGAGTGGCGATGGCTCGGAACTGCTTGAGCTTGCAGAAAAAATT
>JAEYOJ010000111.1 GCA_023411815.1 Pseudomonadota bacterium
GCGATATCCCCACGGTCCAGTGTACGGGGCTTTGACCTCACTGCCGACCGGGAATTTATGATGTCCAATGAGTTGCTTGTGGGTTTTCCAGTGTGGTGACTCTGACTGCCCCCCGCCCGCTCCCCTCCAATATCAGAACGGCCCGTACCCTTCTTTAGGTACCGGGCCGAATGTATTCTGAATCAATGGCGACACTACAGGGAATGAGCGGGGTCGATCTTCGGGCGCTGACAGCGGAGGCTGCCGATCGCCTTCCGCTCTGGGTCGGCAAGATCTACCAGTTCGATGCGAAGACCCTCGGCATCAGGCTGAATGGTGAAGACCGGGCGAAGTACTTTCTCCTCGTCGAGACGGGACGGCGCGCCCACTTCACCGCGGAGTTTCCTGTGCCTCCAAAGAACCCGCCGAGTTTCGCGATGCTGCTTAGAAAGCACCTCGAAGGCGGGAAGGTGCTCGGCATCCGCCAGCTCGGGCTCGAGCGCACGGTAAGCCTCGATATCGGGAAGCGGGATACGACCTATCACCTCATCTTCGAGCTCTTCGACGAGGGGAACGCCGTTCTCTGCGATGAAAAATATACGATAGTCAAGCCCCTCTGGCACCACCGTTTCAAGACCCGTGAAGTGGTTCCCGGCGCGGTCTACGCCTTCGAGGGATCCGACTGTTCGTCTCAATCGCCGGAGGCGTTCGGGGCGATGCTTGCAGAGTCCGACCGCGATATCGTCAGGACGCTTGCCGTCGGGTGCATGCTCGGCGGCGCGTATGCCGAAGAGGTCTGCCGGGTGGCCGGCGTCGAGAAGAGCGCCGCCGCCGCGGAAGTGGACGCGGAGGCTGTCCGGGATGCGTTCGAACGGCTGATGGCCGATGTAGGAGGACGCCGTGAGCCGGTGATAACGGCGTCCGGATGCTGGCCGGTGGTGCTTGCCGGCGAAGAGGTTCGCGAGCGGTTTGCGACCTTCAGTGAGGCCCTGGATGCGTTCTACCCGAAGACGGCGGGCGAGAAGCAGGGGCCCGCGGCCGAGAAGCCCCGCCTCTCCCAGGCGGAGGTGATCCGCCTGCGGCAGGCGGAGGCGATCAAGGGGTTCGAGAAGAAGATCGAGCGCTATGGGCGGATCGTGGAGGTGATCTACGAGAACTACACGGACGTTGCCGGGATCATAGCGACGCTTGATGAGGCGAGCAAAAACCGGTCGTGGCAGGAGATCGAGCAGATCCTGAAAGCGAACGGCGATAACCCTGCGGTAAAGATGGTCAGGGCAGTTCATCCTGCCGATGCGGCGGTGGACCTCGATCTCTCGGGGGAGCGGGTGAAGATCCACATCCACGAGACGATCGAGCAGAACCTCGGCCGCTACTACGACCAGATCAAGAAGTTCAAGAAGAAGAAGGCAGGCGCGCTTGTGGCGATGGAACGGACAGTTCCCGAGAAGCCCCGGACGAAACGGAACCTTGCCCTCCTGAAAAAGCGGTGGTATCACCGCTTTCGCTGGTTCACCACCAGCGACGGCATTCTTGTCATCGGCGGCCGCGACGCCTCCCAGAACGAGGAACTCGTCAAGAAGTATATGGAGGGGGGGGACCTCTTCGTCCACGCCGACGTCCACGGCGGGAGCGTCGTCATCGTGAAGGGCACGACCGAGCACCTTGACGAGGCCGTGCAGTTCGCCGCCTCCTACTCAAACGCCTGGAAGGTCGGGCACTTCACGGCGGACGTCTATGCCGCCCGGCCCGACCAGGTGAGCAAGACGGCCGAATCCGGCGAGTATGTGGCGAGAGGCGCCTTCATCGTCCGCGGCGAGCGGCAGTATTTCAGGAACGTGCCGCTCGGGGTGGCGATCGGTCTTGCGACAGCACCCGAGGTCGCCGTCATCGGCGGTCCCCCCGGTGCCGTCACCGGGCGTACGAAAGTGTGGGTGGAACTCCGTCCCGGCCAGTTCGAACCGAACGACACCGCAAGGAAGGTAGTCCGGGCACTCAGGGAGAAACTCTCGGAGGACGAGTGGAAAGGGCTCAAAAACGCCTTGAACACCGAAGCGGTCGCCGCTTTCGTCCCGCCGGGAGGCTCCGATATCGTGGAATCATGAAGGCCGAAGTCCGGGAGATGAAGAGGCAGTTCGGTGAGATACGTCTCTTCCCCGAGACGCTCGACGACCTCTGGCACCTCTCCCATCTTGTCGGGCCGGGGGATCTCGTCTTTGCGACGACCTTCCGGAGCGTGGAGGCGGCGACCGACAAACTCCGGCCGGAGAAGGTCGAGAAGCGGCCGGTGCGGCTCGGGATCCGGGTCGAGAAGGTGGAGTTCCACCAGCACACGAACCGTCTCCGGATCGCCGGCGTCATCGAGAGCGGGGTGGATGTCTCTGCACACCACACCCTGAACGTCGATGCCGGGTTCGAGATCTCGGTCGTCAAACGCTGGCGGGCCGTCGACTGCGAACGGATCCGGCGTGCCGTCGATGCCTCCGCATACGGCGTGGTTCACGTCGTGAGCGTCGAGGAGGGGGAGGCGCAGGTCTACCGGCTGCGCCAGTTCGGCCCGGAGTGGGTGACGACCATCACGATCGGGAGCAGCAAGGGTGCCGAGACCGGCACCCGGTCGGCGCTCTTTGAGAAGACGCTTGAGGCGGTCGCCGCGGTCACCGGCCCTCTCGTCGTCGCGGGCCCGGGGTTCGTGAAGGACGAGTTCGCGGAGTACGTGAAGGCCCGTGCCCCCGACCTCGCCGGCCGGATGGTCGCCGTCGAGACCCGGCGCATCGGACGGGGCGCCGTGCAGGAAGTCATCGGGCAGGGGATCCTTGACCGGCTGCTCGGCGACCTGCACCTTGCACGGGAGGTCGCGCTGATGGACGAGGTCCTGCTCCGGATCGCGACCGAGGGCGCCGTCGTCTACGGTATCGACGAAGTCCAGAGAGCGGTTGCCTACGGGGCGGCGGAGACGGTGCTGGTCGCCGACACCCTGCTCCGCGACGAGGAGGCTACGGGCGTCGTCGAGCAGGCCGAGCACGTCAACGCAGCGGTCGTGGTGCTGAGCACCGAGTTCGAGCCGGGAGAACGGCTTGATGCCATCGGCGGCGCCGCGGCGCTCCTGCGGTATAAGATCGAGTGAGATCGGGTTTTTGAGGGATCTGTCCCGAGCCGTCCCCCTGCACGACCTTACCCTTCCTGCCATATCCC